>NZ_JBIVSV010000012.1:0-282507 GCF_044756385.1 Streptomyces sp. NPDC091972
CGGGCGGGGCAGGAGGGCGGGCTTCCAGGGCGGGCGGGTACGTGGGGGGCGCACCGGTCGCGGGGCGCCCCCCCCCCCGGGGGGGCCCCCGGGGGGGGGGCGGGCGGGGCCCCCCCCCCCCGGCCCGCCCCCCTCGTTCGCGGGAGTTCGCTCAGAAGGTCAGCTTCCAGCCGTTGAGCGTGCCCGTGTCCTGCGCGGCCGTGTCCTGGACGCGGAGCTTCCAGGTGCCGTTGGCCGTCTCGGCGGAGGCGTTGACGGTGTAGGTGGTGTTGACGTTGTCGGCGGAGTCCGAGGAGCTCGCCGCCTTCAGGCTGTACACCGATCCGTCCGGGGCCACCAGGCTGATCGCCAGGTCACCGCGGTAGGTGTGGGTGATGTCGACGCCGACCTGGAGGGCCGAGGGAGCGTTGCCGCTGCGGCCGCTGACGGTGATGGGGGACTCGATCGCCGAGCCGTTGTCCGGGATGGCGACGGCGGTGGTGCTGGAGAAGGTCGTCCCCGTCGTCGTACCGCCGCTCACGGCCGCCACCGTCTTCGCCGCGTCGGCCAGGCCCGCGCCGCAGCCGCCGGAGCAGGCGCCGGGCAGCGGACGGGCGTTGTTCTTGATGGCGGTCTCGATCTGCGCCGGGGTCAGCGCGGAGTTCGCGGACTTCATCAGCGCGACCAGGCCCGCGATGTGCGGGGTGGCCATGCTGGTGCCCTGGTAGTAGGCGTACGACTCCGAAGAGGGCGTCGAGGCACCGGAGTTGAGCGTGGACAGGATGCCGTTGGCGGTGCCGGTGCTGGTCTGGCCGCCGGGCGCCGAGATGTCCACGAGGGAGCCGTAGTTGGAGTAGGAGGCCTTGGCGCCGGAGCGGTTGGTCGCGGCGACCGAGATGATGTTGTTGCAGTTGCCCGGCGAGTGACCGGAGACGTTCTCGTTCTCGTTGCCGGCGGCCACGACGACGGTCGTGCCGCGGCTGACGGCGTTGTTGATGGCGGTCTGGGTCGCCGAGGTGCAGGCGCCGTCGCCACCGAGGCTCATGTTGATGACCTTGGCGACATTGGTGTTGGCGGGCACGCCGGAGACGGTGCCGCCGGACGCCCAGGTGATGGCGTCGATGATGTCGGAGTCGTAGCCGCCGCACTTGCCGAGGACGCGCAGCGGGGAGATCTTCGCGCCGTACGCGATGCCCGCGACACCCTTGCTGTTGTTGGTGACCGCGGCGATCGTGCCGGCGACGTGGGTGCCGTGCCAGGAGGAGCTGGAGGCCGGGATGCCCGCGCCGCACTCGTTCGCCGCGTAGTAGTCGCCCGGGTCGGCGGGGTTGCTGTCGCGGCCGTTGCCGTCGACGGAGACCGCGGTGTCGGAGATGAAGTCGTAGCCGGCGACGATGTTCGCGGCCAGGTCGGAGTGGGTGACGTAGCCGGTGTCGATGACGGCGACGGTCACGCCGGCGCCGGTGGACTTGGCCCAGGCGCCGGGCACGTTCATGCCCGCGGTGGCCTCGAACAGGTCCCACTGCTTGGCGTACTCGGTGTCGTTCGGGTCGGCCTGCGGCTTGTTGAGGCGGTCCGGCACGACGTAGGCGACCTGCGGATCGGCCCTGAACTCGGCGACGGCGTCGGCCACTTCGGCCTTGCTGGGGTCGGCGCCCAGGTCGACGAGGGCGGCGCCGGTGCCGAGTCTGCGCTGGAAGTCGGCGTCCTTGGCGGCGGCGTCGGCCTCGGCGGCCTTGTTCGACGTGGCCTCGGCGGCACCGGACTTGTAGCCGACGATGAGGCGCTCGGCCTGGACGCCGGGGGCGGCCTCGGTGAGCGCGGCCGGGACGGCGGTCTCCTGGGCGGGGGTGTCCTGGGCGACGGCGACGGAGGCCGTGCCGACGGAGAGCAGGGCGGCGGAGACGGCGGCGGCGGATATCAGCTTCCGGCGCAGGGAGGGGGAGGTACGCAAGGGCTTGCCTTTCGGGGCCGTGCTCCGGGCAGCGCGGAGCAGCAGTCGAATCGCTTCGTCGATGAAGCGGCGGGGGGGGGTGAAGCCAGGAGCGCGCGGGGGCCGGCCAAGACGGGGAAGCGGGACCCGTTCGGGGTCGCCTGTGGGTCCGCTGTGGTCGAACGATAGGCAAAGAGCAGGTCATGGGGATACAGGGGAAACCCTTGATCCGGCCGGGAACCGACCCTCTGCGATGGCCGGTTGACCGTCGAGGGCCCCTTTGCCCGCGTCCGCACTCCGGCGGACGACCCGGTGCGTCGGTGAACGCGCGGGGGCCGTGGCCCGTACTGCACGGAAGCCCGTCGTTCCCGCGCCGCCCGAGGAGGCGTTCCGGATGGCCCGGATGCCCTGGACAACCGCCCGTCGTACGAGTGCGGCGGCCGCCGCCGCCCTGGCCCCGTTCCTTCTGACCGTGTTCGCGGCGGCACCCGCGCAGGCCCACGGCGCCCCCACGGACCCGGTCAGCAGGGTGTTCGCCTGCTCCCCCGACGGCGCGTCCTCCGGCACGGCGGCGTGCCGGGCCGCCGTGTCGGCGAACGGCTCGCCCTTCACGGCGTGGGACAACCTGAGGGTCGCGAACGTGAACGGCCGGGACCGGCAGACGATCCCCGACGGCAAGCTGTGCAGCGGCGGCCTGCCCGCCTACCGGGGCCTCGACCTGGCCCGCTCCGACTGGCCGGCCACGCGCCTGTCCCCCGGCGCGACCCTGACCATGAAGTACGCCTCGACGATCCCGCACACCGGCACGTTCCGCATGTACCTCACGAAGCCGGGCTACGACCCGTCGAAGCCGCTTTCGTGGTCCGATCTTCCGGAGCAGCCGTTCGCCCGGGTGACGGACCCGGCGCTGACGGACGGGGCGTACCGGATCAGGATGACGCTGCCGAGGGACCGTACGGGCCGGCAGGTGCTGTACACGATCTGGCAGAACAGCAGTACGGCGGACACCTACTACTCGTGCTCGGACGTGGTGTTCCCGGCGACGGCCGAGGCCGCAGGCGGGGACGGGGACGGGGACGGGGCGAGTGCCGCCGCCTCGCCGAGCCGGTCGAGGGCGGCGGAGAAGAAGCCGGCGCGGAAGCCGGCTCCGGCCACGTCGTCCGCCGCACCCTCGCCGACTCCGTCCGTGGCCCGGTCGGCGGGCGGCGCCGTGCCCGACTCCACTCCGGTGGCGGCCGACGCACGTCCCGGCTCGGGACCGTCCGCGCCCGTGATGGCGGGCGGCGCCGCCGCGGTGCTGGTGCTCACCGGGGGCGCCGCCCTGGCGCTTCATCTGCGCCGACGCTGAACTACCGCTCTACGGTGCTCAGTTGACGTAGACCGGCTCGCCGCCCGCGGTCACCGGGCTGTACTTGGCGCTCCAGAAACCGTTGGCGGGGCACAGCGAGGAACCGGACGTCCGGCTGAACTGCTGGTTGGCGAAGGTGATGCTGTTGTCGGAGTTGTCCGCCGTGCCGGACAGCCCTGCCGCCGCCTGGTAGACACAGCTCACGCTGCCCAGCAGGGTGCGCAGCACGACGGTGGTCTGGATGGCGGAACCGCTCGCCGGGGTCACGGCGACGGTGCCGTCGGAGGAGACCGCGGTGGAGTACGGCAGGTTGTTCACCGTGATGCTGGTGACGCCGAGGACACCGACCACGTTCGAGGTGCAGTTGCTGAAGGTCTGCCCGGTCAGGGACTCGGTGGCGGTGCCCGGAGCGGTCGGGTTGCTGCCGACGGTGGCGGTGAAGGTGGACGCCGAGCAGGTGATCCCGCTGGTGCCGGTCGAGCTGGAGTAGAGGGTCGCGGTGGTGCCGCTCGCCAGGGAGGCGCTGATGGTCGTGCCCTCGGCGACATCGGCACCGCCGACCGCGCCGGTGGTGAGGACCGCGACATCGGCCGCGGCGGCGGGCGCGGAAGCGGCCACGGCCACGGGGAGCGCGAAGGCGGCGGCAGCGGCGGTGAGGGAGAGCAGAGAACGCATACGCATGGGGGATTGCCTCTTTCCTGAGGTGAGGGTGGGTGTGGGGGGCGCGGACGCGCGTCGGCGTCCCGCCGTTGCCGGTCCCGTCACGCCTTCTCCGTACGTGACGGGACCGGCAACGGCATCAGGCCGGTGACCGGCCGGGCCCTATGGGGGAGGGCTCCGGCCGGACCGGGCGAGAGAGGGCGAGCCCGGTGCGGTCCAGGGGGATACGGCCGGTTCGGGTGCCGTGGAGGGTCGGACTCGGGCGGTGCGGAGCCCGTGCGGGACAGATGGTCCGGGGACGCGGGCAGATGCCGCCCGACGGCTCGGATCCGGCGCCACGGATCCGGGGAGGCCAGGGAGAGTTGTAGACCTGATTGTTCGTCAACGTCAAGGTGCTGCAAGGGAGTTGATCATCGAACGCCGTGTTTTTGTCATCGGTGACGACGTTGTTGATCACGGGTGCCACATAATCGACACCCTTTACGCACAACTTGCTTGACCCACGGGCGTAACCGCCGGTAACTTCCGTGTCATTACCGCGGAGTACGTGAAAGCCCTTGCAGCCGCCGGGGGTTGGGAGGAGACGTACCCCGCAGCCGCTGTCCGCGCCAGGACAACAAGCCACTGAAGCCGCACATCCGCACGTGAACCCCTCGTGCGTCGACTATGCCCTGGGAGCAGCACATGGCCTCGTCCGTCGGCACCACCCCCGAGATTCCCGAAAGCGGTTCCGCCCCCCAAGCCCCCGGCAGTTCCGCGAGACGCGGGCGGGTCCGGGGCCGCCGGGCCGCGATCATGGCCGTGCCGGCCGTCGCGATCACCGCGGGCATGGCGATCCTGACCGCCGAGGGCGCGCTGGGCGTCCAGTTCGCCATCTCCGGCATGCCCTTCACGGTCACCGCGACGGAACTCGACGGCACCGGGTTCGAGCAGTTCGGCGGCCTCGACAACATGGCGGAGAACAGCCCGAACGCCGGCGACACCGGCGGCCAGGTGCTGGTCGTGACCTCCGCCATCAAGCACGCGACCCTCACCAAGCTGTGCCAGAGCGTCGACCTGGGCGGCACCAACCTGCGCATCGAGGCGGGCGCGGGCAAGGACAAGGTCCAGGCGACCGACCTGACCACGGACTCGACCGAGCTGTCCGGCAACGCCTCCTTCGACAACATCGAGATCGGCAACGACGCCAGCACCCTCACCAAGGCGGGTGTGAAGGGTCCCATCGGTGTCTTCAGCCAGCAGGCCGACACCGTGCACATCGGCGACCTGCGGCAGACCAACTACGCGACCACGGCGGGCGTGTTCAAGCTCCCCGGCCTCAAGCTCAGTTTCAGCAGCAAGGCCTGCTGATGGAGGGCGAGGAGCCGGTGGGCGCCCGGCGGAACGCGGACAGCCAGGACGCGTTCACCCGCTTCGTGAACGGACGCCCCTTCTTCGGCGGGCTGTGGCTGACCCTGGGCGGGGCGTGGATCCTGCTCACCATGAAGGCCTCGCTGAAGGTCGTCATCCATGTCGGGATGCAGGGGGTGGCGGGCTACCTCCTGCCGACCCTGATGGTGCTGCTGGGCCTGCTGATCCTCTTCAGCCCGGCCCAGCGCCTCTTCTACTCGATCACCGGCGTCCTGGTCTCCCTGGGCACCTGGGTCACCTCGAACATGGGCGGCTTCATGGTCGGCCTCCTGCTGGGGGTCGTGGGAAGCGTCCTGACCTTCGGCTGGCTGCCCGACCAGGAGCCGCGGGTGAGCCGCCGCGAGCGGCGCCGGACGGCACAGCTGGCACCCCAGGAAGGGCCTGGGACGGGACAGGACGCCACCGGCAGCCACACGGCCCAGGCCGTGACGGCCACCGGCGCTCCGGGGACCGCCCAGTAGTCCCGGCCACGGGGCCGCGCCCGCAGCCGGACCGCGCATCCGCCTTCCCCTCCCGGGGCCCGGACCGCGCGGGCACGCCCGTCACACGCCGGGCAGCCTGCGCGGTTCGACGCGTTCCTCGACCGCCGAGTCGCCGTCGCGCGTGACGACGTAGGCGCCCTTCCCGGGCACCTCGGTCACGGCCTCGACGAGTTCGGTGCCGCGGTAGACCAGTCCGACGCCGTCGTCCGTGCAGTGGGTGGCCGGCAGGGTGCCGTCCGCGACGAGCCGGTGGACGAGCGGGCGGCGGCCCGGGTCGCTGTCGTAGTGCACCCCGTTGCCGTACGGCAGGAAGCCCAGCGCATCGGTGAGCGGGCGGAGTTCGGGGCCGTACGAGTCGGTGGTGCCGCCCCGGAACCAGCACAGGGAGCCCGCGCTGACCCCGCTGAGCACCACGCCGGACTCCCACGCCCCGCGCATGATCCGGTCGAGGCCGTGCACCCGCCACACGGCGAGCAGGTTGGCCACCGAGCCGCCCATGACCCACACCACGTCCTGCTCCAGGACGGTGCCCTCGACGTCGTCGAGGTTGGGCATGGGGAAGAGCTGGAGCGGCGTGAGGTCGAAGCCGGCCGTCCGTGCCGCCTCGTGCATCCGTGCCGTGAAGTGCTCGGCGTCCCCGATGGCCGTGCCGACGTACATCACGCGCGGCCTGCGGCCGTGGGCGCCGGAGAGGTCGACGGCGTGGTGCACCAGTGCGTGGAACGACACCATGGTGCGGCCGCCCGTGCGGTGTCCTCCGGAGGTGGCGACGATCGTCGGTTCTGCGGCCATACGCGTGATCCTAATCAGCTGCCGCCGGAGCAGGGGCGGCGGCGGCCCCCGTACGCCGACCTGAAGATCATTACGATGCGGGACCGAGAAGTCACTACAAGGGGCTGATCACTTGACTACCGGCGGTCACACGCGGTTGGCTCCTGGCCAGTGAAGGTTCAAACCGGCCACGCGCCCGCGTTCCGGTCCCTTTCACGTTCCGCCTGCCAGGCCGCACAGCGAGGTGCCGCACCCCATGAACACTCCTCCCCCACCTCGGACTCCCCACAGATCCCTGCGCGTGGCCGCCCTCCTCTCCGTCGCCCCCCTGCTGCTCGCCGGCTGCTCAGGCGCCGGCGACGACTCCCGGTCCGGCACGGGCGCGGCGGACGGAGCGGACGCCTCGGGGCTGAGGTTCGCCATGATCACCCACGGCGGTGAGGGGGACGCCTTCTGGGAGCGTGTGCGCAAGGGCGCCGAGGCCGCCGCCGCCAAGGACGGCGTCGATCTGACGTTCGCCAACGACTCCGATCCGGCGGGGCAGGCCCGGCTGGTGCGCGAGGCGATCGGCGACCGGGTGGACGGCATCGCCGTGACCCTGGCCAAGCCCGCCGCGATGAAGGCCCCGGTGGCCGCGGCACGGGCGGCCGGCATTCCGGTGGTGGGCCTCAACTCCGGTATTGACGCCTGGAAGTCGCAGGGACTGCTGGAGTACTTCGGCCAGGACGAGATCGTGGCCGGCGCGGCCGTCGGGGAGAAGCTGAACGGCCTGAAGGCCAGGCACGTGCTGTGCGTCGTCCACGAGCGCGGCAACGTCGCCCTGGAGGCGCGCTGCGCCGGGGTGCGGAAGACCTTCGGCGGCGAGACCGAGAACGTGTACGTGGAGGGCACCGACCCCGAGGCCGTGGACACCGTGCTCACGGCCAGGCTGCGCCAGGACGCCGACATCGACGAGGTCGTCACGCTCGGCGCGCAGTTCGCGCTGGACGCCGTGGACTCGGTGAAGGCCGCGGGCAGCAGGGCCCGCGTCGCCACCTTCGACCTCAACGACGACCTGGTCAAGGCGATCCGCGCCGGGACCGTGCAGTTCGCGGTGGACCAGCAGCCGTACCTCCAGGGCTACCTCGCCGTGGACTCGCTGTGGCTGTACCGGACCAACGGCAACGTCAGCGGGGGCGGTGTGGCCCCGGTGCTCACCGGGCCCGCGTTCGTCACCCGGACGAACGTCGCCTCGGTCGCGAAGTTCGCCGCCGCGGGCACCCGTTGACCGTCCCGCAGTGAGCACGGCGGAGACCGACCGCAGGACAACCCCCTTCCCCTGACCGCCCAAGGACGACCATGCCCGACCGGAAAGGCGCCCGCCGCCGCCTCGGCTCCATACGTCTCTCCCTCATCATGCTGGCGCTGGTGCCGAGCGTCACGCTCACCGCGATGTGGGGTGTGACGACCACGCAGTTGTTCTCGGAAGGGCTACGGCTGCGCTCGCAGACCGAGTTGAGCAGGTCGACCGGCGCGATGGGCACCGAGGCCACGCTCGCCCTCCAGGGGGAACGCGCGCTGTCCGCCGCCTGGCTGGCCGGGGTGCCCGGTTCCCGGGCCGCCCTCGACGAGAAGCGGGCGGCCACCGACGCGGCGGTCGCCAAGCTCGTGCGGCGCTCCGAGGAGATCCAGCGGGCACCCGCGCGCATCGCCGACCAGCTCTACTCGGTCCTCGGCTCGGTGGGCAGCCTGGAGTACTACCGCGACCAGGTGGACCACCCCACCGACATCACCGCCGAGCAGGCCCTCGACCAGTACACGTCGATCATCGACGACCAGATCCACGCCTTCCAGCAGCTCTCGCAGGTCGACGACGGCGACCTCACCTCGCAGGCGGGGCCGCTCGTCGCGATCGAACACGCGGCGGAACTGACCTCCCAGGAGGATGTGGCGCTCACCCTGGCCTGGCCGTCCGGGCACCTCGACGAGAAGGCCTGGGAGCACTTCGTGCAGCTGGTGAACACCCGCCGGTGGCTCGTCGAGGACCAGATCGTGCCCGCGCTGAGCGGCGACGCGAAGACGCAGACCGAGCGGATCCTCGGGAGCGCGGACTGGCGGACCATGACGGCGGTCGAGGACCAGGTCCTGGCCGCGCGGCCGGCCGCCGGCACCGGGCGGGTGGCCCTGCCGGACGCGGGCAAGCGGTGGTCCGCCGCGATGCAGCGGGTCTCCGTCCGGTACAGCGACCTGATCCGGCAGCAGACCTCGGCGCTGCTGACCCGGAGCGCGGACAAGGCGCACGAGCAGCTGCTGACGGCGGCCCTGGCCAGCGCGGGCGGACTGATCGCCCTGCTGGTCTGCCTCGTCATGTCCTGGCGGATCACCCGCTCGCTGTCCCGGCGGCTACGGGGCCTTCGGGAGGCCACGCTGGGCCTCGCCCAGGAGCGGCTGCCGGACGTGGTCGCACGGCTGGAGCGGGGCGACAAGGTCGATGTGGACCGGGCCGCACCGGAGTTGGACTACGGCTCGGACGAACTGGGGCAGGTCGCCCAGGCGTTCAACGCCGCACAGCGGACGGCCGTCGTGACCGCCGTCGAACTCGCCGACACCCGGCGGGGGTTCCAGAAGGTGATCCTCGGCATCGCCCGGCAGAGCCAGAACCTGGTCAACCTCCAGCTCAGCAAGCTGGACACGCTGGAGCGCCAGCACCAGGACCCGGACGTCCTGGCAGGACTGTACGAACTCGACTCCACGGCAAGCCAGTTGCGGCGCTACGAGGAGAACCTGGTCATCATCAGCGGCGGCCGGCCCCGGCGCAGCTGGACCGAGCCGGTCGCGCTGGTCGACATCCTGCGCAGTGCGGTGGGCGAGGTCGCCGAGTACCACCGGGTGCAGGTGCGCACCGAGGAGGAGGTCTGCCTGGCCCCGCCCGCGGTCGCCGACGTGATCCACCTGCTGGCCGAACTGATCGAGAACGCCACGCTGTACTCCCCCGCGCCGAGTCCCGTCTCGGTGCGGGCGGCCCTGGTCGCCAAGGGGCTCGCGGTCGAGGTCGAGGACCGTGGCCTCGGCATGTCGGAGGACGAGTACGCCGCCTTCAACGCCCACCTGGCCGAGGCCCCCAAGTTCGACGTGGTCGCCCTCGCGGACGATCTGCGCCTCGGCATGTTCGTCGTCGCCCGCCTCGCCGACCGCCACGGCATCCAGGTGACGCTGCGCTCCTCGCCGTACGGCGGCACCACGGCGATCGTCCTGATCCCGCACGAGATCGTCGTACGGGACGAGGAGCAGGGGACGGAGCACGGGACGGTGGACCGGGACGGGTCGGCGCCGGCGCCGACCGCGGGGGCGACGGCCGGGGCCTCGGCCGGTACGGAAGGCACCACGGAGTCGGCCACCGAGGCGGAGTCGGTGCCCGCGGCCAGGTCGGTGACCCGGGAGAAGCCGGCCGCCGCCGCTGAGCCGGTGCCCGGCACGGACTCGAAGTCCGACGCGAAGCCGGCAGCCGGCGTCAGGTCAGCGGCCGGGAAGCGGGACGCCGGCCCCCTCCCCCCGACGCCCGGCACCCCCGCCCCCCGTCCCGACGGCCTCACCCCCCTGCCCCGGCGGGTGCCGCAGACCAGTCTCGCCGTCGAGTTGCGCGAGGAGGCCGTGGCCGTGCCCGAGGAGGAGGACGCCGACGAGTTCACCGCGGAGCACGCGGCGTCCTCGCTCGCCGGGTTCCAGCGCGGCACCCTCCGCGCCCGGGGCGAGGACGCCCTCGACGACACCTCTCAGCGACCCACCGCGCAGACCGCCCTCAGCTCCGAGCCGAACGAGCCGAAGGAGCCGAAGGAGCCGAACGAGCACCAGCCGACCGCTCACGGGCCCGACCCGCTCGAGACCCCCGAGGAAGTGAGCACCGCCGCCACGAACGGTCCCCCGGGCCCCGACGGGACCCGTACCCCGCAGGACCGGACCGTCGCCGCCCGTACTCCCCACACCGATCGCTCATGAAGGACACGCCATGACACGCCCCACCCCCGCCACGCACACCCAGCTCGACCAACTGCTCACCGGACTCGTGGAGCGGGTCGCCGACGTGACGCAGGCTGTCGTGCTCTCCGAGGACGGGCTGGTCGTCAGCAAGTCCACCGGCTTCCTGCGCGACGACGCCGAGCGGCTGGCGGCGACCGCGTCCGGTCTGATGAGCCTGAGCAAGGGCGTCAGCATGGACTTCCGGGGCGGCCCGGTGCGCCAGGCGCTCATCGAGATGGCCAACAGTTTCCTGGTCCTCACCTCCGCGGGCCCCGGCGCCCACCTCGTCGTCCTCACGGGACCGAACGCCGACGTCGGCGTGGTGGCGTACCAGATGAACATGCTGGTGAAGAAGATCGGCGAGCACCTCAGCGCGGCACCGCGGGCCGGCATCGGCCCCACCGGCGGGTGAGGTGACCGACAGTGACGCGTCGGGGCGGCTGGTACGACCGTTCGCCCTGACCGGCGGACGGACCCGGCCCAGCCGCGCCGACTTCACCCTCATCACGACGGTGACCGCGGTCGTCCCGCCCCCGGAAGGGGCCCCGCGCCCGCAGGCCGAGCAGACCCGCATCCTGCGCCGGTGCGCCCGACCGGTCGCCGTGGCGGAACTGGCCGCGCTGCTCGACCTCCCGGTCAGCGTGGTCGTGATCATGCTGTGCGACCTCCTGGAGGAGGGCCTGATCACCGCGCACCCGCCGCGCCCTGTCTCACCCCGCGCTCCGGACCTGGACCTGTTGCAGAAAGTGAGGGAAGGCCTTGGCCGGCTCTGACACGCTCGCCACCGGGACGGCCGGTACGCCCGCCGCACCCGACACCGTGAAGATCCTCATCGCCGGGGGCTTCGGGGTCGGCAAGACCACCATGGTCGGGTCGGTCAGCGAGATCACCCCGCTGCGCACGGAGGAGCCCCTCACGGTCGCGGGCCTGGACGTGGACGACCTCGCCGGGATCGAGGAGAAGCGGGCCACCACGGTGGCCATGGACTTCGGCCGGATCACCATCAGCGACGAGCTGGTGCTCTACCTCTTCGGCACGCCGGGGCAGCAGCGGTTCTGGTTCATGTGGAACGACCTCGCGGTCGGTGCCCTGGGCGCGGTCGTCCTCATCGACGTCCGGCGCCCGGAGTCGAGCTTCGCCGCCGTGGACTTCTTCGAACGCCGGCGCATCCCCTTCGTCGTCGCCGTGAACGGCTTCGACGGCCTGCACCCGTACCCGGCCGAGGACATCAGGGAGTCCCTCGCCCTCCCGGAGACCGTCCCGGTGGTCCTGTGCGACGCCCGCCGCCGTGAGTCCTCCCGGGACGTCCTGATCACCCTCCTGGACCTCCTGATCGCGGCGGCGGTCGACTAGCCACCCCGGACACCGACCGCGCACCGCCCCCTCGCGTCCGGCTCCGCGGCCCGGAGTCCCGCACATGACGACGGGCCCGGCGCGGAGTCGCTCCGCGCCGGGCCCGGTCCGTTCCGTCCTGCCGGCCGTCAGCCGAGGCCGTTGGACTTCAGCCAGGACTTGGCCACGTCCAGCGGGTCCTTGTTGTCGAGCTGGACCTGGGAGTCCATGTCGAGGAGCGCCTTGGTGTCCAGCTTGGCCGAGACCGCGTTCAGGGCGGCCACGCCCTCCTGGGTGAGACCGGACTTGTAGACCAGCGGGGTCACGTTCGCGAAGCCGAAGAGGTTCTTCGGGTCCTGGAGGACGACGAACTTCTCCTTGGTGATGGTCGGGTCGGTCGTGAAGATGTCCGCGGCCTGGACGGTGTTCTTCTTGAGCGCCGCCTGGGTGAGCGGGCCGCCCGCGTCGAGGGCCTTGAAGGACTTGAACTTCAGGCCGTACTGGGACTCGAGGCCGAGCAGCCCCTGCTGCCGGGTCTGGAACTCCGGCGAGCCGCCGATGACCAGCTCCGGGGCGATGTCCTTGAGGTCGGCGAGCGTGGACGAGGCCGTCAGGTTGTACTTCTTCGCGGTGTCCGCGTTGACCGAGACGGAGTCCTTGTCCTCGGCCGGCGCCGAGTCGAGCAGCGTCAGCTTGGAGTCGAGCTTGGCCTTGACCGCGGCGTTCACGGACTCGGCGGACTTCTGCGCCGCGTCCTTGTCCAGGTAGGCGAGCAGCGAGCCGTTGTACTCGGGCAGGACGGTGATGGAGCCGTTCTTGAGCAGCCCGTACGTGGTCTCGCGGCTGCCGATGTTGGGCTTGTAGGTGACCTTGATGCCTTTGGCCTTCAGGGCCTCGCCGTAGATGTCGGCGAGCAGGATGCTCTCGGCGAAGTTGTTCGAGCCGACGACGACCGTGTCGCCGCTCGCGGCACCTCCGGTGTCCTCGCTCAGCGGGTCGGAGGAGTCGTCGGAGGACCCGCACCCGGCCAGCAGCACCGTGGCGGCGGCGAGCGCGACGGCGGCCACGCCGGGGTTCTTCCTGAGGGACCTGCGGTGTGCGGCGGTGTAAGTCACGATTTCCGTTCCGGAACTCAGGGGCTGCCAAGGGGTTCAGGGCGTTCGTGCGGGGAAGCCCTTGCACTGATCCAATCCAGCCCGTTCCAGCCCAGTCAAGAGCGGCCTGGTCACAATTGGCCTCTACTCGTAGTCGGTTGTGAAGGAAGCGCAAAACCGGCACGCGGGGAGCGACGCGGGTTGTAACGGATTCTTGACTCAGGGCGGCCACAAGCGCTGTCCGAAGAGGCTGTAGTCTCGCCGCAGTTGGCGCCGGTCACACAGGCGTGCGGGAGCCACTCTGGTGTTCCTACGCACCGTCCCGTAGCGATCAGAATCGGTCAGAAGCGTTCACGCGCGGCGGCCGAGACACCCATGAAGGAGGGCTGGTGTCCACGAACGAGGTGGACGCGTCCACCCGGTCGGCACCACCGCCGGACCGGGACGGTGCACGCGGCAACCGGGGGCTGCGGGACTTCGCCGAGCGCTGGCCGTTCCGGCGCAAGCTGAACGTCCTGGTCGGTGTGCCGCTCGCGGTGGTCGCCGCACTGCTGGCCTATCTCTTCGCCGACCAGGTCGGCCAGTCCCGGGACGCCTCGGACGCGGCACAGCTGGTGCGGGACAGCGCCCAGGTGGCCAAGCTCGTCGGGCAGTTGGAGGCCGAGCACCAGCAGGCCGTCCTGCTCTCCGTGCGCCACCAGTCCAGCCGGGCGGGCGAGGCGCCCTCGCAGTCCGCCTACCGCGAGGCGCAGATCCGCGTGGACAACCAGGTCGAGAAGGTCCTGGAGGTCTTCGGCGGCCGGCTGCCGGAGGAGGAGGCCGAGGCCCTGCGCGAGGTCAACGGCCTGGAGGACCTGCGCAACACGATCGAGAGGTCCTACCTGCCCGCCGACAACATCGACCCGGCCTACAGCGACGCCGCCAAGGGCCTGATCGACGGCCTCGGGCTCGACCGCAACCCGGCCCTCGCCGCCACCTTCACCGGCAACCTGCTCGACTCGCTGCTGCGCGCCGACGCCGCGCACGGCGCCTTCGAGACCGGCGTCTTCTCCGCGACGACCGGCGACTCCAACGCCCTGATCGAGCTGATCGGCGCGATCGGCTCCTTCGACGAGTACACCCACCAGGTCGAACGCTTCGGCCGGTTCGCCACTCCGGCGCAGTCCGCGGAGCTCGGCGACATCGAGCACAACAGGGCCCAGGCGACGATCGCCCGCCAGTACGCCGAGCTCCAGATCGACCCCGGCTCGCTCCAGGCGGAGACCCCGGCCGAGATCAAGGAAGCCTTCCAGACGGCGCTCGACTCCTACCCGGACTACCGCACCCAGGCCCGGACCCGGCTGAAGACCACCACCTCGCTCATCGACCAGATCGCCGACCGCGCCGACACCGCCTCCCGGGATGCGCGCTCGAACGCCGCCTGGCTGCTCGGGTCGACCCTGCTGGGCTTCGTGCTCTGGCTCGCCTTCTCGGTGGCCGTACGGCGCTCGGTGGTGCGCCCGGTGCAGGCGCTCACCGGTGCCGCCCGGCAGGTCGCCGAAGTGGCGGGCCGTGAGCTGGCCCGGGTGGCCGACGACGACACCGAGGACACCGGGACACCGCGGCTCCAGGAGATGCCGGTCACCGCGAAGGACGAGATCGGTGATCTCGCCGACGTGTTCAACCAGGTGCAGACCACCGCGGTCGCGCTCCTCGAACGCCAGGTGCTCAGCCGCCGCAACGTCGCCGAGATGTTC
Source organism: Streptomyces sp. NPDC091972 (assembly GCF_044756385.1). Classification (NCBI taxonomy): domain Bacteria; kingdom Bacillati; phylum Actinomycetota; class Actinomycetes; order Kitasatosporales; family Streptomycetaceae; genus Streptomyces; species Streptomyces sp. NPDC091972. Next base: position 14,742 of record NZ_JBIVSV010000012.1, read on the forward strand.
GGCAACGTGGGCCGCCGGGTCAGCAACCTGACGACCCGCCAGCTGGCCCTGATCGACGCGGTCGAGCGCGGCGAGACCGACCCGGCGCTGCTGGAACGCCTCTACAGCATCGACCACATCGCGGTCCGCCTGCGCCGCAACGCCGACAGCCTGATGCTGCTCGCCGGCATCCGCGAGACCGTCCTCGACTCGGGGCCGCTCGCCCTCACCAACGTGGTCCGTGCCGCGCTCGGCCAGATCGAGGGCTTCCAGCGGGTCTCCCTCCAGGCCGGCACGGAGGTCATGGTCGAGCCGGACATCATCGGCGACCTCACCCTGATGGTGGCCGAACTCGTCGAGAACGCCGTGTCGTTCTCGCCGGCCGGCAGCCCCGTCGAGGTGATCGTCAAGGACAGCCACGAAGGCGCGCTGGTCGTGATCTCCGACCACGGTCTCGGCATGAGCCCGGAGCGCCTGGCGGAGGAGAACGCCCGCCTCATCCGCCGCGAACGCCTCGACCTCGTCCCGACGAAGGTGCTCGGCCTGTTCGTGGTCGGCACCCTGGCCCGCCGCTGGGAGGTCGGCGTGGTCCTCTCCCGCACCCCGGGCGGCGGTGTGACGGCCGAGGTGACCATTCCCTCCTCCCTCCTGCTGACGATGAGCCCGGTGGCCTCCGCGGTCCCGGCGGCCACCGCCCCGGAAGCGCCCACGGCACCGGCCGGCACCCCGGAGGCCGGCTCGGACCCGACACCGGCCCCGGCTCCGGCCCGGCCGACAGGTCCTACGGCCGCACGGTCCGACTCCGGCCAGGAGGCGCCCACCGGCCCGACGCCCCGGAGCACCGCGGCCCCGGAGCCCGGCGTCACGGCGGCCGCCCCCGCCGACGGTGAGCCCGCCCCGCTCCCCCGCCGCATCCCGTCCCGCGAGACGGCTTCCGGCGACCCGGCCCCCGAACCCTCCTCGCCCGCGGCCCCGTTCATCCCGAAGGCCCGCACCGGGCAGGCATCCGCGAGTGCCGAGGCGGGCGACGGCCCCCGCCCCCTGCGCCGCCGGGTCCGCGGCGCCACGCTGCGCACCACCGTCGGTGCCGACGCCGTACAGAAGACCGCTCCGCTCCGGCCCGCCGACGCGGAGGCCGTCCGCGACGCGCTCGACGAGTTCGAGGCGGCCGTGGAGCGCGCCCACCGGGACAGCGAGACCGGCAGCCACGCCCGGCCCGTACCCGGGGACGACGCGGAGACCCAGCAGAGCGCATCCAACCCCCCGCACCATCAGAACCACTCCCCGGAAGGAGCGGAGCAGTGAGCACGTCCACAGGTGACACGCCCGCCGACCTGCAGGCCGCCGCAGCCGACTTCACCTGGCTGCTGAACCGTTTCGCGACGGAGACCGCGGGCGTCGTCGACGCCATCGCCGTGTCCTCGGACGGGCTGCTCATCGCCGTCTCGGAGCTGCGTGAGCACGCGGACTCCGAGCGCCTCGCCGCGATCGTCTCCGGCATCACGAGCCTGGCCGCCGGTGCCTCCGGCAACTACGGCCTGGGCGGCCTCAACAAGGTCATCATCGACCTGGAGGGCGGCCATGTCCTGGTCTCCGCGATCGGCAGCGGCGCCGTGCTCGGCGTGGTCACCGACAAGGAGGCCAAGCTGGGCAACATCGCGTACGAGATGACGCTGTTCGCGAACCGCGCCGGTGCCGCGCTCAGTCCGCAGCTCGTACTCGAACTCAAGAACAGCGTCGGCGCCGCGTCGAAGCGCTGACCGAGGAGGAAGCGCAGTCATGGCGGACGGCAGCACGCCTCCGGACCCGGAGCCGGGCGGTCCCGTACCCGCCGTACGGCCGTTCCTGGTCACCGCCGGGCGGGTGGCACCCGATCCGTCCGGCCGGACGATGCCCGTCGAGACCCAGGTGGTGGCCACCGCCGAAGGGCTCGCCGTGCTCGACCGGCTCTCCTTCGAACAGCACGACATCGTCGCCGCGTGCCGGATCCCGCAGTCCATCGCGGAGATCGCGGCCCGGCTGCGGCTGCACCTGAACGTGGTGCGGATCCTCGCCGAGGACCTGCGCTCGGCGGGGCAGCTGACGGTGCACGTGCCCGACTCCGGCGTCACCCACGACGCCTCCGTCCTGCGCAGGCTCATCGACGGCCTGCGTGCCATCCCCGACTCCCGAGGGGTACTCCGTGACACCGACTGAACCGGCCACCCGGCCCTCGGCCGCGCCCTCCGCCGCCGTACGACCGCCGCTGCCGGTCAAAATGGTGATCGCGGGCGGCTTCGGGGTGGGCAAGACCACCGCGGTCGGCTCGATCTCCGAGATCGAGCCGCTCACCACCGAGGCGGCCATCACCGAGGTCGCCGCCGGTGTGGACGACCTGAGCCACACCCCGCGCAAGACCACGACGACGGTCGCGATGGACTTCGGCTGCATCACCGTCGACCCGACCCTGAAGCTGTACCTGTTCGGCACACCGGGCCAGGAGCGCTTCGGCTTCATGTGGGACGACATCGTCGAGGGCGCGGTCGGCGGCCTGGTCATCGTCGACACCCGCCGCCTCGACGACTGCTACGCGGCGGTCGACTACTTCGAGCACAAGCAGATCCCGTTCGCGGTCGCCGTCAACGCCTTCGACGGCAGGGTCGAGCACACCCTGGACGAGGTCCGCTGGGCCCTCGACGTCAACGACCGGGTCCCGGTGCTCGTGTTCGACGCGAGGGAGCGGGGTTCGGTGCGGGACGCCCTCCTGGTCGTACTGGAGCAGGCGTTGGCCCGTACCGGGGAGTGACCACGGCAGGGGCGCTGGGCCGCATCCCCATGCGGCTCCGCCGCGTGGTCGCGACCGGCCGCAGCGGTGCCGCGGCCGCCGGGCGACGGACCGCGGCCCCTGTCAGGCGCTCCTGCGCACCCCGCGGGAAACGGTGAGCCGGGCGACCCCCCAGAACACCGCCAGCGTGACCAGCGCCAGCCCGGCGACGAGCGTCGCCCCGCCGACCACCTTCTCGTAGTTGCGCTGGTAGAGCCCGTCCACGATGTACCGTCCGAGCCCGCCCAGCGACACGTACGCGGCGATCGTGGCCGTCGACACGATCTGGATGGCCGCCGACCGCAGCCCGCCGAGGATCAGCGGAAGGGCGACCGGCAGCTCGACCCGGAACAGCACCTCCGCCTCGTGCATGCCCATCCCGCGGGCCGCGTCCACCGGGGCGGGGTCCACCGACCGCATCGCCTCGTAGGTGGTGACGAGGATCGGCGGCACGGCGAGCACGACCAGCGGGGTCATCACGTTGATCAGCCCGAAGCCGAGCGACAGGGTCATCAGCACCAGCAGACCGAAGGTGGGCAGGGCCCGTCCGGCGACGGCGATGAAGGCCAGCGCGTTGCCGCCCCGCCCGAAGTGCCCGGTGACGAGCCCCACCGGCAGTCCGATGGCCGCGGCGATGGCGAGGGCCTCCAGGGTGTACTGGACGTGCTCCCCGAGCCGCGTGGGGATGCCGTCGTAGCCCTGCCAGTGCGCGCTGTCGCTGAAGAAGGCGTTGATGAAGTTGAGGACGTTCACCGGGCGGCGACCTCCGGTTCGGGCCGCTGCGCGCGCCGCGCACGCGCGCCGCTCGGCATCCACGGCGTCAGGAGCAGTCGTACGGCGACCAGCAGTCCGTCGACGAGGATCGCGAGGACCGCCATGGTCAGTACGGCGTTCACGGCGAGTTCGGGCCGGTTGTAGATGTTGGCGTCGTTGATGAGGTTGCCGAGCGCCCCCTGGTTGCCGATGAGGGCCCCGACGCTGACGAGGGAGATGCTCGACACGGTCGCCACCCGCAGCCCCGCGATGATGGCGGGCACGGCGATCGGCAACTGGACCTGGACGTAACGGCGTACCGGTCCGAAGCCCATCGCCGTGGCGGCCGCGAGGGTCTCCTGCGGCACCGAACGGACGCCGTCGACGATCGCCGGGACCAGGATGACGAGCGTGTACACGGTGAGCGGGATCATCACCGTGAGCTCGGTCTGGCCGGTGTAGTCGATGAGGACCACGAAGAAGGCCAGCGACGGGATCGCGTACAGCACGGTCGTCACCCACAGCACGGGCGGGTACAGCCACCGGAAGCGGACGCAGAGCTGGGACAGCGGCAGGGCGATCAGCAGCCCGGCGAGGACCGGCAGCAGGGCCTCCCTGAGGTGGAGGCCGACGAGACCGAGCCAGCTGTGCTGGAGGTCGCTCGGGATGTCGAAGAAGCCGTTCACCGGGCGGCCGCCGCGTCCGTACGGCCCTCCGCGTGCGCCCCGCGGATCGCCTCGCCGATGGCCTGCTGGGAGACCACCCCGGCCACCCGCCCCTCGGCGTCGACCCCGACCGCCCACCCGGTGGGCGAGAGCACGGCGCAGTCCAGCGCGGCCCGCAGCGAGTCGGTGCCGGCGACGAAGGGCCGCCCGTACGGCAGCAGGCGCGCGACGTCGACGCTCCCCGCCGTCAGGTCCCGCGGCTCGCTCCAGCCGAGGGGCTTGCCGTCCACGTCCGTGACGAGGAGGTAGGGGGCCCCGTCCGTGCCGCGGGCGGCGATCTGCTCGGCGGTGGCGTCGACCGCGACGACGGGTGCGGTCAGCAGCCGGAGTCCGGAGGAGGGGAAGAAGGAGAGCCGCCGGATGCCCCGGTCGGAGCCGAGGAAGTCCTCGACGAACGCGTCGGCGGGGTGGGAGAGCAGTTCGGCGGGCGGCGCGTACTGGGCGAGCTTGCCGCCGGTGCGCATCACGGCGACCATCGTGCCGATCTTGACGGCCTCGTCGATGTCATGGGTGACGAAGACGATCGTCTTGCCCAACTCGTCCTGGATGCGCAGGAGTTCGTCCTGAAGTCCCTTGCGGACGACGGGGTCGACGGCCGAGAACGGCTCGTCCATCAGCAGCACCGGCGGATCGGCGGCCAGTGCCCGCGCCACACCGACGCGCTGCTGCTGTCCGCCGGACAGCTGGTAGGGGTACCGCTTGGCGAGCGAGCCGTCGAGCCCGACCCGCTCCATGAGGTCCCGGGCCCGGGCCCGCGCCTTCTCCTTGCCCCAGCCCAGCATGCGGGGCACGGTGGCGATGTTGTCGACGATCGTGCGGTGCTGGAAGAGCCCGGCGTTCTGGATGACGTAGCCCATGCCGCGGCGGAGCGTGTTGACCGGCTGCTGCCGGCTGTCCTTGCCGTCGATCAGGATGGTCCCCTCGCTGGGCTCGACCATCCGGTTGATCATGCGCAGGGTCGTGGTCTTCCCGCAGCCCGAGGGGCCGACGAGGACCGTGATCGAGCGGTCGGGTATCTCCAACGAGAGCCGGTCGACCGCCACCGTGCCGTCCGGGTACCGCTTGGTGACTGAATCTATCCGTATCAAAGCGCCGAATACCCTTCGGGTCTGGCTGAAGTTGTCCGCATTCGGCCGGTCCAGCAGGCCGTTCGGCAGAGTCTAGACCGCTTGTGTTGCAGACATTCGAACGGTGGCCCGTGGCCGGGGAGGGGCCGCCCGGCCGTGCGGCACACGAGATCGCCGCAGCGGGCGCAGTCGCCCCCCGCGCACGGGCTCCCGCAGACGGGTGAGGCATGCGTCCGTCCGGGTGCCGTCGGCGAGGACCCGGAGGCCCTCGAACCCGGCGAGGCACCGATGACCGCGCGCCGGCGGCCCGCCCTCGCCGGCCCGGTCACGCGGCCTCGGAACCGTCCCGGACGGCCGGGAAGCCGGGGGTACGCAGGACCCGTCGCTCCGCGTCCACCGCGAACACCTCGCAGCCGTCGAGGGAGGCCGCCCAGTCGACGCCCTCGGGGCCCAGGGCGAAGGCCGCCGTGGCGACCGAGTCGGCCTCCGTGAGCGTCGCCGCCACGACCGTCAGGCTGAGCAGGCCGGTCGCCGGGCGGCCGGTGCGGGCGTCGAGGATGTGGTCGCCGCGCTCGTAGCGGGCGGAGGTGGCCACCGCGCCGTCGGTGAGCGACAGCACCGTGCACAGCTGGTCGGCGTGGTCGGGGTGCCGTACGCCCACCCGCCAGGGGCCGCCCGCGGTGACCACGTCGCCACCGGCGTTGAGGACGAACCGGGTCGCCCCGGCCGCCCCGAGCAGCTCCGCCGCCCGCTGCACCGACCAGCCCTTGACCACCGCGCACGGGTCGAGACGGCGGCCGGGCGGCCGTACGTCGAAGGCGCCGCCGGTGGCGAGACGGTAGTGCTCGCACAGGGCGAGGATCTCGCGCAGGTCCGCGCTCAGGCCGCCCGTCGACAGCTCGCCGCGGTCGTACCGCGAGACCTCGCTGTCCTCCTTGAACGGGCTGAACCGGGCGTCGGCCTCGCGCAGCCACGCGAAGACCTCGTCCGCGGCGGACTCGGGGACGTGCTCGTCGTCGACCCGGAGCGAGACCGGGAAGCCCATGACGTGTTCGACGCGGTGCATCGGAGATCTCAGCCCTTCGCGTCGATGGCGGCCTGGAGGGACTCCTTGTAGCCGTCACTGGTGATGGTCGCACCGGAGACGGTGTCGATGTCCGCGCTCTGCGCCTCCAGTGTCTCCGCGATCAGCTGGGGCACGGCTGCGGTGGTCTGCGGGTGGTTCGGCTGCTGGAGCATCCTCACGGCGCTGATCTCGTCGCCCTCGAAGGTCACCCGGACCTGGACGGTGCCCTTCTCGGTGTCCACCGCGGTGCCGTCGACGGTCCGGGCGGACTGCGCGGACGCCGACGGGGACGGCGAGGCCGCCGACGGGGACGGCGAGGCCGCCGACGCCTTCTTCGCGTTGTCGTCGATCGCGGCCTGGAGGGACTTCTTGTAGGCCTCGCTGGTGATCGTGGCACCGGAGACGGTGTCGATGTCCGCGCTCTGCGCCCGGAGCGTCTCCGCGACCAGCTTCGGCACGGCGGCCTCGGTCTGCGGGTGGTCGGGCTGCTGGAGCATCTTCACGGCGGTGATCTCCGTGCCGGAGAAGGTCACCTGGAGCTGCACGGGGCCCTTCTCGGTGTCGACCGTCGTGGTGGTGACCACGTTCGTGCCGGACGACCCGGCGGAGGACGTCGAGGGCGCGGGGGTGGTGGTCCGGACGGTAGAGGAGCCGGCCGAGGGCTGGTACAGCCACACGGGGACCAGACCCGCGATGCTCAGGACGACGACAGGTATGGCTCGTTTCACGGTCTGTTCCTCATCCCGCCAGGCTGAAGCGCTCGAAGTGGATCTGCGGCCCGGGCACGTCCAGCTCGCGCAGGCTGCCCAGGACCGCCTTCATCATCGGGGGCGGCCCGCACAGGAAGACGTCCCGGTCGGCGATGTCGGGCACGAGCCGGGCCAGCTCGCCCGCCGCCAGCTTGTCGGGCACCGGCGGGCCGGTGACCAGGTGGAGCTCGGCGCCCTTGGCGAGCGCGAGGTCGCGCAGTTCGTCGTAGAGGACGGCGTCGCGGTCGGAGCCGACCCGGTAGATGACGACGGCGTGGCCCTGCACCTCCTCCAGGAGCGCCCGGATGGGGGTGACGCCGACGCCGCCCGCGATGAGGACGGACTCGGGGCGGGTGCGGTGCAGGGCGGTGAAGGCGCCGTAGGGGCCCTCGGCGAAGACACGGGTGCCGACCTTGACGTGCCTGAGGGCGGCGCTGCCCTCGCCGGCCGCCTTGGCGGTCAGGCGCAGCGTCCTGCCGTCGGGGGCGGCGGACAGCGAGAAGGGGTTGGCCTGCCACCAGCGGTCGGCGGTCAGGAAGCGCCACAGGAAGAACTGGCCGGCGCGGGCGGGGAGCCGGTCGAGGTCCTTGCCGCTGATGTAGACCGAGACGACGTTGTCGCTCTCGGGGACGACCGCGGTGACGCGGAACTGGTGGCGCCAGTTGCGCCACAGCGGGAGCACCGCGCGGCCCAGGACGACCGAGCCGAGCGCGACGCCCCAGAGGCCGTACCAGTAGGCGGTGGCGGCGGACGAGGAGGTGAAGGTGGTGCCGACGGCGACCTGGTGGGTGAAGGCGAGGACCACGGCGACGTACGTGTACAGGTGGATGAAGTGCCAGGTCTCGTAGGCGAGGCGGCGCCGGGCGTAGCGGGCGGAGACCGCGCCGACCACCAGGATCAGGAAGAACGCGACGACCGCGCGGAGCACGCCCTCGGTGGTCTCGGCCAGGTCGACGATCTCACCGATCGGGCCCGTGCCGGTGCCCTCGGCGTAGCCGAAGCTGATGAAGACGACGTGCGCGAGGAGCGTCCACAGGAGGGCGAAGCCGGTCCAGCGGTGCCAGGAGGTCAGCCGGTCCATGCCGATGCGGCGGTCGAGCCAGGGCAGCCGGGCCACCAGGACCAGCTGGAACGCCATGACGAGCGCGGCGTACAGGCCGGTGAGACGGCCGAGCACGATGAGCGCGTTGGAGGCGAAGCCGGCCTGGGCGAAGAACCAGGCGACAACGGCCGCGTTGGCGGCCAGCACGGCGCAGAGCCCGGTGCGGGCCACCACCCTGGGGCGTTTGATCGCCGTGGGGGGCGCGGGGGGCGATTGGACGGTCGTCACGGGAGGTAGCTCCTTGATCGGGGCCTGGGTAACCGAGCTTCCCCGGCGGTAGCTGTCGATCAGCTGTCGTACAACTTTCAAGAGGTTATCGATGTGGTCCCGGGACTCCCCCGGCGCCCGTTTTCCGGCCGTTGTGCAGCACTATGAGCGGGTGGAAAAAGTACGACTCCTCGTCGTGGACGACGACCCGCCGATCGCCGATCTCGTGGCGACGGTCGCCCGTTACGAGGGCTGGGAGGCGGTCACCGCGAACTCCGGCGAGGAGGCGCTCAGCCGTGCCGCGGAGTTCCGTCCGGACATCGTGGTGCTCGACCTGATGCTGCCGGACATCGACGGCTTCGGCGTCCTGGACCGGCTGCGCCGCTCGGGGACGATGGTGCCGGTGGTCTTCCTGACCGCGCGGGACGCGGTCGCCGACCGGGTGGCGGGGCTGACCCGGGGCGGGGACGACTACCTGGTCAAGCCGTTCGCGGTGGAGGAGCTGATGGCCCGGCTGCGGACCGTGCTGCGGCGCAGCGCCGGTCCCGGCTTCCAGCGCTCGGTGCTGCGGGTCGCCGACCTCACCATGGACGAGGACACCCGTGAGGTGCGGCGCGGCGACAAGCTGCTCACGCTCACCCCGACCGAGTACGAGGTGCTCCGGTACCTGATGCGCAAGTCGCCGACCGTGCTCACCAAGGCACAGATCCTCGACCACGTGTGGGAGTACGGCTTCGGGGGCCGCTCCAACGTCGTCGAGCTGGTGGTCAGCCGGCTGCGCCGCAAGCTGGACGACACGGGCGAGCCGCTGATCCACACCGTGCGCGGTTTCGGGTACGTCATCCGGCAGGCGGCCGAGTGATCCGGCGGCTGCGGTCGGCGTACCGGAGGATGCGGCTCGGGACCCGGCTGGCGCTGGGGCTGGGGGCGCTGGCCCTGGTGGTGTTCGCGGTCGTGGGCACGGCGCTGACCACGTACATGCGGGACTACCTGTCGGCCCAGCTCGACACCCAGCTCGCACAGGCGCAGATCGCCCAGTCCAAGAGCATCGCGGACTACGGCACCCTCTCCGGCAAGAAGTACTGGAGCTGGTTCTACGCCGTGTACGACGTGACGGACGGCACCCCCGCGCTCCGCAAGCCCGAGGACGCCGGCGACCTGCCGGAGGACGTCGGCGCCTTCACCGCCCTGGCCGGGGCGCAGACCGCCGCGCACACCGAGCTGCTGCGCACCGAGCACATCGCGGGCGCCGGCGAGTACCGGCTGCGGGCCTGCGAGGTAAAGCCCGGGGTGGTCCTGGTCAGCGCCGCGCCGCTGGACGACATCGACGACACGGTACGGCGACTGATCACCGTCCAGGTGATCGCGTTCGGGCTGGCCCTGCTGGCGCTCGTGGTGGTCGGCCGCAGGCTGCTGCGGCGCGGTCTGCAGCCGCTGAGCGCCATGGCGTCCACCGCGCACGGCATCGCCTCGCACGACCTCACCGAGACGGCGGCCCGGCTGCCGCTGCGCGCCGACAAGCGGGGCGGCGGCCCGGAGGTCGAGGAGCTGCGGACGGCGTTCAACACCATGCTGGAGCACATCGACGACTCCCTCGCGGTGCGCGCGGAGGCCGAGCAGCGGCTGCGCCGGTTCGTCGCGGACGCCTCGCACGAGCTGCGCACGCCCCTGATGTCCGTGCGGGGGTACGCGGACCTCTTCCAGTACGCGGCCGCCAACGCCCCCGAGGAGCGCGACAAGCACCTGGCCCGGCTGCGCGCCGAGGCCGCCCGGATGGGCTTCCTGCTGGACGACCTGCTGCTGCTCGCCCGGCTGGACGCGGCGGAGGTGGAGACCCCGCTCAGGCCGGTCGAGGTGGATCTGGTGGAGCTGGTGGAGCACGCGGCCGACGCGTTCCGCGCGAGCCACCCGGACCATCCGCTGACCGTCGAGCAGGACCCGCAGGCCCTGAAGCTGCGCCTCGACCCGCAGCGGGTACGCCAGGTCCTCGACAACCTCCTCACCAACGCGGCCGTGCACACCCCGGCGGGCACCCCGGTGTCGGTGGGGGTGCGGGTGCGGGACGGGCACGCCCGGGTGCGGATCGCGGACGCGGGCCCCGGCATCCCGGCCGCCGACCGGGAGCGGGTCTTCGACCGCTTCTACCGCGTCGACAAGGCCCGCAGCCGGGACCGGGGCGGCAGCGGCCTGGGCCTCGCGGTGGCGAGCTCCCTGGTCCAGGCGCACGGCGGCACGATCGGGCTGGAGAGCGAGCCGGGTTCGACGGTGTTCACCGTGTCGCTGCCGCTGAGTCTTACGAAGCCGTGACGTGCGGGCGCGGCCCGGTGGTCCTGGCCGTGCCCGGCCCTAGCGTGAGGCCATGCGCGTACTGGTCACCGGCGGCGCCGGTTTCATCGGGTCCCACATCGTCGACGCGCTCGTGGCACACGGCCACGAGCCCCTCCTGTACGACCTGCGGACCGACCCGGCGTCCGACGTACGGGACCCCGACGCCGTCCGCCGCGCCCTGACCGGCGTGGACGCGGTGTGCCACCAGGCGGCCGTGGTCGGCCTGGGCGTGGACTTCGCCGACGCCCCGCGGTACGTCTCCCACAACGACGTCGGCACGGCGGTCCTGCTCGCCGCGATGGCCGACCTCGGGGTACGTCGGCTGGTGCTGGCCGGGTCGATGGTCGTGTACGGCGAGGGCCGCTACACCTGCCCCCGGCACGGGACCGTACGACCGGGCCCGCGGGCCGTGGCCGACCTGGACGCGGGGCGCTTCGAGCCGCTCTGCCCGCGGTGCGGCGCGGCTCTCTCCCCCGGGCTGGTCGGTGAGGACGCCCCGGTCGACCCGCGGAACGTGTACGCGACGACCAAGCTCGCCCAGGAACACCTGGCCGCGTCCTGGGCGCGGGCCACGGGCGGTGCGGCGGTGGCGCTGCGCTACCACAACGTGTACGGCCCCGGCATGCCCCGCGACACCCCGTACGCCGGCGTCGCCTCCTTCTTCCGCTCCGCGCTCGCCCGCGGGGAGGCCCCGCGGGTCTTCGAGGACGGCGGTCAGCGCCGGGACTTCGTCCACGTGCGGGACGTCGCCGCGGCCAACGTGGCGGCGCTGGAGGCGGGTTCGGCGGACGGCGCGCTCACGTCGTACAACACCGGCAGCGGGGAGCCGCACACGGTGGGCGAGATGGCCCGGGCGCTGGCCGAGGCGTACGGCGGTCCCGAGCCGGTGGTCACCGGGGAGTACCGGCTCGGGGACGTACGGCACATCACGGCGGACTCGGCGCGGCTGCGGGCGGAGCTGGGGTGGAAGGCGGAGGTCGGATTCGCCGAGGGGATGCGGGAGTTCGCGGGCGCCGGGATGCGGGACGCGTAGCCCGCGGTGGACCGGTGGTGCCGCCCGTGAAGGAAAGCGGCCACGGACGGCACCACCGTCTTCTTCTTCGGCGGCGCCGGCGGCTCCGTCAGGAAGCCGCCGACGGCAGCACCACCTCGAAGCGGCAGCCGCCGGGCACGTTGCGCACGGTGGCGCGGCCCGCGTGGGCCTCCACGATGCCCCGGACGATCGCGAGGCCGAGTCCCGCCCCGGCGGGGGGAGTCCGGGCGTGGGTGCCGCGCCAGCCGGTGTCGAAGACGCGGGGCAGGTCCTCCTCGGGGATGCCGCCGCAGCCGTCCGTGACGGACACGACGACCCCCTCGGGGCGGTGCTCGGCGGCCACCGCGACCGTGCCGTCGGCGGGGGTGCGGCGGATGGCGTTGACGAGGAGGTTGCCGAGTACGCGGCTCATCTCCTTGCCGTCCACCTCCACCGGCACGGCCGCCACCCGGTCGCCGACCAGCCGTACGCCGTACTCGCGGGCCAGCGGGTCGGCGCCCGCGAGGGCGTCCGAGACGAGGTCGTACAGGGAGATCCGGCTCGGGCTGAGCGCCAGCGTCCCGGCGTGGATGCGGGAGAGCTCGAAGAGGTCGCCGACCATGTCGTTGAGGCGTTCCACCTCGGTGCGGATCTGCCGCAGATAGCGGGCGGGGTCGGCGGCGACGCCGTCCTCCAGGGCCTCGGACATCGCGCGCAGCCCGGCGAGCGGGGTGCGCAGGTCGTGGGAGATCCAGGCGACGAGTTCGCGCCGCGAGGACTCCAGGGCGCGCTCCCGCTCCCGGGACTCGGCGAGTTTGGCGCTGGTGGCCTCCAATTCCCGGCTGAGGGCGTCGAGTTCGGCGGTGGTGGGGCCGCCGGGCGAGGTGAAGTCGCCGCCGTCGCCGAAGGAGCGGGCGGCGAGCGCGAGGGCCCGGCTGCGGGAGGCGACCCAGCGGCCCAGCAGCAGGGCGGTGGCCAGCGAGACCACGGCGGCCATCAGGACGACGGTGGTGACGACCCGCAGGTCGTGCCCGGACAGGAACATGGCCTGGGCGACCGCGAGGGTGCCGGCCAGCATCGCGGTGACGCCGACGGCGGCGACCACGGTCAGGTGCAGGGAGAGCGAGCGGCGCCGGACCAGCAGCAGCACCCAGGCGCCGAGGAGTCCGGCGGCGACGGCGCCGAGGAAGGCGTAGAGGGCGATGAGGAGGGTGTCGCGCACGGGTCACGCCCCCTTCGGGGAGGCGTCGAACTCCGGCGAGCCGTCGAAGCGGTAGCCGACGCCCCACACGGTCTGGATCAGGCGGGGCCTGGCCGGGTCGTCCTCGACCTTGCCGCGGAGCCGGCGGACATGGACGGTGACGGTCGACAGGTCGCCGAAGTCCCAGCCCCACACCTCGCGCATCAGGTCCTCGCGGCTGAAGACCTGGCCGGGGTGCCGGAGGAAGAACGCGAGGAGGTCGAACTCCCGGATGGTGAGGGCCAGTTCAGTGCCGTCCTTGAGGGCGCGGCGGGCCGCCGGGTCCAGTGTGAGACCGGCGGCGCCCAGGTGACCGGCCTGCTGGGCGGGGCGGGAGCGGCGCAGCACGGACTCGACGCGCAGGACCAGTTCGCGGGGGCTGAAGGGCTTGGTGACGTAGTCGTCGGCGCCGACCTCCAGGCCCAGGATGCGGTCGTCCTCGTCGCCGCGGGCGGTGAGCATGATGACCGGGACGGGCCCGCGCCCCCGCATCCGGCGGCACACCTCCAGGCCGTCCATGCCGGGCAGCATCAGGTCGAGGACGACGAGGTCCGGGCGGTGCGCGGCGGCGCGGGCGAGGGCGTCGGGGCCGTCGGCTGCCCGGTCCACGAGGTATCCGGCCCGGTCCAGGTAGCCGGAGACCACCTCGGCGACGGTGGGGTCGTCGTCGACGACGAGGACCCGCGGCCGGGTCTGTGCGTACTGCTGCTGCTCCATGCCGCCAGCCTCGCACCACGCGCGCGATTGTGCCGCGGGCGGCCGCCGACGTCCTTGTTTCGTAAGGAGCCGGAGTCCGGTTTGCCCGTTCTGCGTTCGTAGGGTGAAAGCCGTGACGACCCCTTCAGTGAACGAACCGGCGGCGTCCGTGGACGTCGTGCTGCCCTGCCTGGACGAGGCCGGGGCCCTGCCGTGGGTGCTGGAACGCATCCCGCTCGGCTGGCGCGCGCTCGTCGTGGACAACGGCTCCTCGGACGGCTCGGCCGGCATCGCCCGCGCCCTCGGCGCGACCGTCGTCCGCGAGGAGCGGCGCGGCTTCGGCGCCGCCTGCCATGCGGGGCTGACCGCGGCCACGGCCGACATCGTGTGCTTCTGCGACTGCGACGCCTCGCTGGACCCCGCGGACCTGGTGCCCTTCGTGGCCGAGGTGCTGGCCGGTGAGGCGGACCTCGTGCTCGGCCGGCGCCGCCCGCAGGCCCGCGGTGCCTGGCCGGCGCACGCCCGGGCGGGCAACCTCGCGCTGGCCCGGCTGCTGCGCCGCCGTACCGGTCTGCGACTGCACGACCTGGGGCCGCTGCGGGCCGCCCGGCGCGAGCCGCTGCTGGCGCTCGGCCTCACCGACCGGCGCAGCGGCTACCCGTTGCAGATGGTGGTGCGGGCGGCCGACGCCGGCTGGCGGATCGCCGAGCACGACGTGCCGTACCACCCGCGCACCGGAGCCTCCAAGGTGACGGGCACCTGGCGCGGCACCTGGCAGGCCGTGCGGGACATGAGCCGGGTCCTGAACGAGACGGGGGCGCACGCGTGACCACTCTCCTCGTCATCGCCAAGGAGCCCCGGCCGGGGCGTGTGAAGACCCGGCTGACCCCGCCGTTCACGCCCGCGGAGGCGGCCGCGCTGGCCGAGGCGTCCCTCGCGGACACCCTCGACGTGGTGGCCCGCACCCCGGCCCGGCGCCGGGTCCTGGTCCTGGAGGGCTCACCGGGCCCCTGGCTGCCGCCGGGCTTCGAGGTCGTACAGCAGTGTCCGGGCGGCCTCGACGAACGGCTGGCCGCGGCCTTCGCGGGCTGCGACGGTCCGGCCCTCCTCATCGGCATGGACACGCCCCAGGTGACTCCCGAGCTGCTCACGGTCGACTTCGCCGACTGCGAGGCGTACTTCGGGCCCGCCGAGGACGGCGGCTTCTGGGCCCTGGGCCTGGCGGAACCGGACCCGTCCCGGCTGCGCGGCGTCCCGATGTCGGTTCCCGGCACCGGAGCGGCCCAGCGCGCCCGGCTGGCCGGACTGCGGGTGCGTGAACTGCCCCCGCTGCGGGACGTGGACACGGCGGCGGACGCGGAACTGGTCGCCCGGGCCGCCCCGCACGGGCGGTTCGCGGCGGAACTGGCCCGGCTCGCGGGGGTGCGGCGGTGAGGGGGGCACGGGTGGGCATCGCGACACGTGTCCCGGCGACCGAGGCACGCGCACGGCCGCACGACGGGACGGCAGCCGGGGCAGGGACGGACGGGACCGGGCGCCGGCCGGACGACGGCACGGCGGGCGGGACGGAGGCGGACGGGGCCGGGCGCCGTGGCGATCCCCGCGACCCGCGCCCCCGGGCGGACGGGATCGGACGCCAGTGGGACGGATGCCCGCCCCTCCGGGGGCCCGGGCCCGCCGCGCGACCCGACACGGCGGACAGCACATGGTCCGTCGACCCCTACGCGCGGGCCCTGCGTACCGGCCGCGGACCCCTCTTCCTGCGGCGATCCGACGGCTGGCTGCTCCCGCTGGAACTGGAGCGCTGGTGCGCCGCCGCGGACGCCGCCGACCTGGAGGTGCTCAGGCGCTGCGAGGGCGCGGTGCTGGACGTCGGGTGCGGTCCGGGACGGCTCGTCGCCGCGCTCGGGGCCCGCGGCCGGCGGGTGCTCGGCATCGACGTGAGCGAGGCGGCGGTCGCGCGGACCGTCGCGCTCGGCGGACAGGCACTGCGGAGGTCCGTCTTCGAGCCGCTGCCCGGCGAGGGCCGCTGGGGCACCGCGCTGCTGATCGACGGCAACGTCGGCATCGGCGGCGACCCGCGAGCCCTGCTCGACCGGACGGCCCAACTCCTCGCACCCGCTGGCCTGTTGATCGTCGAGACGGTCACCGACCCGGACCTCGACGAGCGGGTCCAGGTGCATGTCACCGACGCCCGCGGCGCGGCCGGAAGCCCGTTCCCGTGGGCCCGGCTCGGCACTGCCGCCCTGCTGCGGCACGCGGACCGCAGCAGGTGGGCACCGGTGGATCAGTGGACGGCCGGCGGCCGGTCCTTCGTCGCCCTGCGCCGCGGCACCGGCCTCGCCCCCCGCCGCCGTAGGACGAACACCACCGCGGAACCGCCGAAGAGCACGGCCGTCACCAGCAGCCAGCGGGCCAGGAAGCCGTCCGGGGACAGGCCGGTCGCGGAGGCGTAGCGGTCCGCGACCTGCCCGCTGATCAGCGGGAACCACACGAGCAGGAGCAGCAGCGAGAAGGCGGCGGGGACCCGCACGTACAGCACGTGCCGCCCCGCCGTCCGCACCAGTGCCCGGTCCGCCGCCGCGTACAGCGGCAGCAGCACCAGGTCGTGCAGGACGGCCGCTCCCACGAACCACAGCGCGATCCCGAACCAGTCCCCCGCCAGCAGCTGCACCCCCGCGTACCCGGCGAGGGCGAACGAGCAGACGAGCAGGAGGAGTTGCAGGGGGCTGCCGAGAGGGATCCGCATCCGCATCACAGGTCTCCGAAGGTCAGTCGCGCCACCCACTTGGTGTTGAGCACACCGGGCGCCGCGGGCACGATGATCCGGGCCGGGTGGCCGTGGTCGGGGGTCAGGTCCTCGCCGTTGACGGACAGGGCGAGCAGGGACCGCGGGTCGGCGACCTGGTTGGCGCGCAGGGCGGCCCGGCGGAAGGCGCCGTGCCGTTGCAGCGACTCCACGAAGAGGTCCGGCGGGTCGTCCTCGTACCCGACGAGCGCCGCGAGGTCCCGCAGCCGCACCCCGCGCCACCACTGGTCGGAGGTCGACCAGCCCTCCACACAGGCGATGGGCAACGCCGCGCTGTGCAGCGGGAGTTGAAGGAGCTCGGCTCGGCTGAGGCGGACCGTGCGGCCGTCGCGGCCGGTGACGACCAGCCGCCAGGCCTCCGCGCCCGTCTCCACCGGGTCGATCCCGGCGTACGCGGCGGTCTTGTTGATCTGGAAGCCGCCAGGACCGGAGGTGGGCTCGCCGCCGCCGTGCGGGGCGAGCAGGGCGGTGCGGCGCAGGACGCCGTCGAAGCTGCGCCCGGCCGTGGTGAGGAACAGCAGCAGCGAACCGCCCCCGACGAACCAGAGCGCCCCACGCCGCGACACGGTCGGCTCGGCCGGCTCCGGTGACACCAACTCATCGTTTTCCGCGGGGAGTTCGCGGAGCCGGCGGAGATTGCGGAGCGCGAGCGGCGTCTTCAGCACGGCATGGGCGACGAACGCGGCGAAGAACACCCACGCGCCGTAGAAGTGCAGCGGGTAGAAGGAGCCCGGGAAGACGTAGTCGAGCTGGACGTTGAGCACCCCGGTCACGAACTCGAACAGGGCGCCGCCGACCAGCAGGAGCAGCGAGATCCGCTCCAGGGCATGGGCGAGCGAGCGCGCGGGCGGCAGCGTGAACAGCTTCGGCACCACCGACCACAGCTTGGCCAGCAGCACGGGGATCAGGGTGATGCCGAGGGTGACGTGGACCCCCTGGGTCAGCCGGTACAGCCAGTGCGGGTCGGTCGGCCAGGAGAAGAGGTAGAAGCCGAGGAGGCCCTTGTCCGGGGTCTTGTCGTTCACCGGCGACAGGCCGGGGTTGTAGGCCGCGTACGACAGCAGCCCCGTCACGAACAGCACGGTGATGCCGCCGAGGAGGACGACCCCGAGGACCGAGGTGAGCCAGGGGCCGCGCAGCGGGCTGCGCCAGAAGGAGGGGGTGAAGGGAGACCGAGCCATGCCCCGACGGTAGGTCCGCGGCACCCCGGAAGCGGGCCTGCGAACCATGACGAAACTCTGACGTCGTCGCATGTCAGCCGTCCGGGGGCGGAGGTGCGGCCTAGCGTCGTCCGGGTGAACCGGGACCTTCGTCGTGACCTGTACGCGGCCGTGTGCGCCGCGCTCCTCGTGCTGACCGCCGTCCTGGTCGGCCGGGCGATCCAGCAACGGGACGGCTCGCTCCGCGTCGACTGGCCACCTCTGCTGGCGAGTTGGGCTCCGCACGTCGGACCCGGCACCCCGGCCGCGGTGGCCGTGGCGGCCGCCGCGGTGGCCTACGGCCCCTCGCTCGCCGCCCGGCTGCCCTGGCGCCCGCTGCTGCTCGCCGTCTGGGGCGCGGGCATGGCCTGGACATGGTCCCTGGCCCTCGTGGACGGCTGGCACCGGGGCATCGCCGAGCAGCTCACCACCAGGAACGAGTACCTCCGGGCCGTCCCTCGCTTCCACGACATCCCGGCGGCCCTGCGGGACTTCACCCGGCACATCCTGATCGACGCGCCGGACAACTGGGGCGCCCATGTCGCCGGGCATCCCCCCGGCGCCACCCTCACCTTCGTCCTCCTCGACCGGGCCGGGCTCGGCGGCGGGGGCTGGGCGGGGACCTGGTGCATCACCGTCGGCACGACCGCGGCGGTCGCGGTCCTGGTCACCGTACGGACCCTCGCCGACGAGTCGCTCGCCCGCCGCGCCGCGCCCTTCCTGGTCCTGGCCCCGGCCGCGGTCTGGGTGGGCACGTCGGCCGACGGGTACTTCGCGGCGGTGGCCGCGTGGGCGGTGGCCCTGCTCGCCCTCGCGGTGCGGGGGGTCCGGCCGCCGCTGTACGGCTTCTGCTCGGGCCTGCTGTTCGGGCTGACCGCCTATCTGTCGTACGGCCTGACCCTCATGGCCGTCGTCGCGGGCGCGGTGTTGCTGCTGGGCTCCTCCCGGCGGCCCCTGGTGTTCACCCTGGCCGGTTTCCTGGTCGTGCCGGTGCTGTTCACCGTGTCGGGGTTCGACTGGTGGGAGGCGTACCGGCTGCTGGTCACGCGGTACTACCAGGGGGCGGGCGGGGTGCGGCCGTACGGCTACTGGGTGTGGGCGAACCTCGCGTGCACGGTGCTGATCGTGGGGCCGGCGACGGCGGCGGGGCTCCGGCGGGCCGTCGTCCGGCTGCGGCCGGACGGGGGCTGGGCGGGCGGTTCCCCGCGCCCCTGGAGCAGGGGGTCGGACCGTGGTGATCTGCGGCTGTGCCTGCTGGTGCTCGCCGCTCTCCTCGCCCTGCTCGTCGCCGATCTGTCGGGGATGAGCAAGGCGGAGACCGAGCGGATCTGGCTGCCGTTCGCCGCCTGGCTGCTGCCCGCATGCGCCTTCCTGACGGGGGCGCGCGGCTGGCTCGCCGGGCAGGCCGTGCTGGCGCTGCTCCTCAACCACCTGCTGCTCACGGGGTGGTGAGGGCTCCGTCCGGGCCGGCCGTGCGCGGCCGGCCCGGACGGGTGGGGGGTGGGATCAGCAGGTGGCCACGCCGCCCAGCCAGGCCGGGCCCTTGATGTAGATGTTGGTCATCCACGAGCCGTCGGTCAGCTTCGACCAGGCGTCGTTGGTGTAGCCCTCGGCCGTCACCTCCTGGGCGTGCTTCTGGCAGACCACGTTGACGGTGGTGGGCTGGGCGAAGTAGTCGACCACGGCGGCGTTGACGTTGGGCTCGCTGTGCGTACGCACCCCGGTGCCCCAGGTCTGGAACGCCTTGCTGCCGCCGGTCGGCGGCGGGGTGCTGCTGCCGCCGCAGTCCGGGACGCCGGGCAGCCAGGCCGGGCCCTTGATGTAGATGACGGTCATCCACGAACCGTCGGCGAGCTTGGCCCACGCGTCGTTGGTGTAGCCCTCGGCGGTCACCGTCTCCGCGTGCTGCTGGCACTGGACCGACACCTGGGTCGGACCGGGGAAGGTGTCGACGGTCTCGGAGCCCACGCTCGGCGAGCGGTGGGTGCGCACGCCGGTGCCCCAGGTCTCGAAGACCGTGCCGCCGTTGGCGGGCGGCGGGATCGGGGTGCCGGAACCGTTGATCCGGACGGCGCCCGCGTAGTCGCCGCCGGTGCGCGCGGAGGTGACCCGGATGTGGGTGCCGGACTCGTACGCCTCGACCATCTGTCCGCCGCCCAGGTACATGGCGACGTGGTGGATGTGGCCGCTGCCCCAGAACATCAGGTCGCCCGGCAGCAGCGGGGCGGTGCCCTGCCCGGCGGAGAACCGCGCCGAGGCCTGCGAGGTGTGGTACTGGTCGTCGGCGGTGCCGTTGAGCAGGTCCTTGCCGGTCGCCCGGTAGTAGGCGTACCGCATCAGGCCCGAGCAGTCGAAGCCCTTGCGCTCACCGTCGTGGAGGCTGTCCGGGTCCGAGCCGTCGTAGAAGCCGTAGCTGGCGCCCGGGGTGGCCGCGTGGCCGCCGCCCCAGCTGTACCAGACGCCGATCTGCGAGCAGGCCGCGTCGACGGCGGCCTGCGCGGTGGCCGAGGCGCCGGGCGCGAGGACGCCGCAGGTGGCGTCCTGGGCGTCCTGGGCGGCGTGGGCCGGGGCGGAGAAGAACGCGGTGAGCGCCAGGGCGGAGGCGCCCAGGATCGCGCCGCTGGTCCGGCGGCGCGTGCTGGTGGTCTGCAAGGGACTCTTCCTTCGTCGAAGGGGCGTCAGCGGGATGCCGGTGACGCCGGCGGGAGACGCGGATGGCACACCCCACCCCCGTGGAGGTGTGCCACCCGGGCTAGTTGTGGAGGGCGGCACGCATCTTGGCGAGGCCGCGCAGACGGTTGCGCTGGACCGTGCCGCGGTGGGCGCCGAGACGCTCCCCGGCCGTGTCGTGGGTGAGTCCCTCCAGGTCCACGAGGATCACCGCGGCGGCCTCCTTCTCGGAGAGCATGCCGAGCAGTGCGAGCGCCGTGGCGGAGGCCTCGTAGGAGCCGAGTCCGCCGTCCCAGCCGGCTTCCGGCAGCTCGTCCGTGGTGCGCTCGCGCCGGGAGGGGTGCTGCCAGGAGTCGCGCAGCAGGTTGAGGGCGACGGCGCAGGTGTAGGCGTACGGGTGCTGCTGCTGGGTCAGGCTCTGGGAGCGGGCCCGCCGGGAGAGCCGCAGATAGGTCTCCTGGAGCAGGTCGTCGGCGTCGTGCGGATTGCCCGTCAGGGCCAGCAGACGTCTTCTCAGGCGGGGCATGTCGGCCGTGAAGGACGCGTCGAAGTCCCCCGGGCTCATCCGGTCGCCGGCCTCGCGCGCAGGCGGTGGACAGGTGCCGTGGCTGTGGTGCATTTCTTTCCCCCTTGCGGTGTTCCCCCGCGGTGGTCCGTCGTGCGGTCCCTCGCGGTGGTCCTTGCGTGATTCCTCGCGGTGTTCGTCGTGCGCCGTCCCGCTCCGGTGGTCAGGCCGGGCGGGGCGGCTCCGCGGGGCCGTAACGGGCGGCCGGCACCCGGCGCAGCAGCGCCCAGTACCGGTCGCCGTACGACCAGTGCCACCACTCCGTCGGGTAGTTGACGAACCCGGTGGCGGTGAGCACCCGGCCCAGCAGGGCCCGGTACTCGCGTGCCTCGGGGCCGATGCCGGGCGCGGCGGTGCGGCAGGCACCCGCGCTCTCCTCCGGGGTGGCGTTGACCTCGGTGCCGAGCGGCAGTTCCCGGCCCGCGCGGTCGCACAGGGTCAGGTCGACCGCACCGCCGCTGACGTGCGGGGCGACCTCCGGCGGCGAGATGTAAGCGCTCGCCAGCTCACGGATCCGCTCGGGAGCCGCGTCCGGGTGAGCCTGTCGCATGGTCGCCGCGTACTGCTCGAAGTAGCGGCGCTGGAGGTCGGGCGGCCGGTACCCCTCCACCACCAGCAACCGGATCCCCGCGGGCAGCAGGCGCTGCGCCCGCACGAGCCGCTCCAGCGCGCCGGCCCGCAGGTGGGCGTAGCTCCCCTCGTCGTCGGCCTGCCGGGAGTCGAGGAGCAGCTGCCCCTCCTCCCGCAGGTCGACGAGGGGTTCCCCGCACTCGTCGTGCGCCACCGCGGCGACCCTGGGGTCCGCGAGCGTGATGATGTCTGTCACGGGAAGAGCGTCGCGTGGTCCTCTGCAAATGCTCTGCAGATCGCCTGCAAGCGCCGGACCAGGGGTTCTGCAACGGCATCGGCCGCGTCCCGGCCAGGGCCCGTCCGGCGGAGCACGCCTAGGCCCGCTCCCGCGCCTCCCGCGCCCCCGTCTCCCGGAAGACGCGCGTCGCCTCGGCCCGGGCCCCCGCGGCCGCGCCCCTCTCCCCGTCGGCCTCCCACACTTCCGCCAGGCTCCACAGCGTCCGTGCCCGCCACAGCCGCAGCCGCAGCGTCTCCCACAGCGACAGCGACCGCTCCAGCGGTTCCCGCGCGTTCGCGGTGTCGCCGGCGGCCAGGTGCCACTCCCCCAGCGTCCGCAGCACCAGCGCCTCCCCGAACCGGTCCTGCCGCTCCCGGGCCAGTTCCAGGCAGCGCCCGAGCCGTTGGCGCGACGCGTCCAGACGGCCGAGCCGCAGCTCCACCTTGGCCAGCGACTGCTCCGTGTACATCACGCCGAAGGTGTCGTGGAGGTCCTCGAAGACCCGCAGCACGCCCCGCAGCAGCCGCTCGGCGTCGGCGTACTCCCCCTTCGCCCGGTGGCACAGGGCCGTCGCGCGCAGCACCAGCGCCTCGCCGTGCCGGTCGTCGTCCGCCCGGTACAGCTCCAGGGCTTGGGCGAAGACCTCGCGGGCGGCGTCGTCGTCGCCCTGTTCCCGGTACACGTAGCCGAGGCCGTAGAGCACCCGGGCCCGGGCGCTCCGGTCGTCGAGCCGCGCGTACCCCTCCAGAGCCCGGCCGAGCAGCTCCAACGCCTCCGGGTAGCAGGCCTGTTCGCGCCGGGCGGTGGCCATGCCGAGGAGGGCCTGGGCCGCCCCCGGGACGTCGTCGTGGGCCTCGAACAGCTCGAGGGCGTCCCGGTAGTAGGCGTACGACTCCTCGAACTCGTCCTGTTCGTAACGCAGTTGCCCCAGGCCGGTGAGGAGCCACGCCTCGCCCTCGCCGTCCCCGCTGCGGCGCACCGCCGCCATGGCCGCCATGTGCGAGCGGGACCAGGCGTCGAACTGGTTGTACAGCGCGACCGAGCTCGCTATCAGCGCTCCGGCGAGGTCCCGGGCGGCGCGGTCCATCCCGTGGTCGGCGCAGTACTCCACGGCCGCCAGCAGACCGGCCTGTTCGGCGGCGAACCAGGCGGCGGGCCGGCTGAGCAGCTCCTCCTCGGCCCGCGGGTCGAGCGGGTCGACGGGCCGTACGGCGGCCGGCTGGGGGAAGTACCGCGCGGTGCCGCCGGGGCCCCGGGCGGCGGCCTTCCCGGCCAGCCCCAGCCAGCACTCCACGAGGCGCCGCACGGCCGCGGTCCGCTCCTCGGCGCTCTCCTCCGACAGACAGCGCTCGCGGGCGTGTTCCCGGGCCAGGTCGTGGATGCGGTAGCGGCCGCGGCCCGTGCCGTCCACGCCGATCACGTCGATGAAGTGGCAGTCCACCAGCCGTTCGACGGCCTCCTCGGCCTCTTCCGTGCCGATGTCCAGCAGGGGCGCGGCGATCCAGGCCGCGAAGTCGGGCAGGTCGAGCAGGGCCAGCCGGCGCAGGGCGCGCTGTTCCTGCGGATCGAGGTCGGCGTAGCCCAGTTCGAGGCTGGTGCGCAGCTCCAGGTCCCCGGCGCGCAGTTCGTTGAGCCGCAGCCGCTCGTCCCGAAGGCGGGCGGCGAGCCGGCCGGGCACCCAGTGCGGCCGGGCGGCGAGCCGGGCCCCGGCGATGCGCACGGCGAGCGGCAGCCGCCCGCACAGGGCGACGATCTCGGCGGTCCGCTCCGGCTCCGCGCGGACCCGGTCCGCGCCGGCGACCCGGCGGAGGAGCTCCAGGGCCTCCTCCTCGTCCGGCACGGTCAGGTCGAGGTGGGCCGCGCCCTCCAGTGCCACCAGCCGGCGCCGGCTGGTGACGAGCACGGCGGAGCCGGGACCGGGCGGCAGCAGCGGGCGTACGTGTGCCTCCCCGGCGGCGTTGTCGAGGATCAGCAGAATGCGGCGGTGGCCGGTGAACGTGCGGTACAGGCCCGTCAGTTCCTCGACGGAGCTCGGCAGGGTCTCCGGTCCTGCGCCCATCGCGCGCAGCAGCCGGGCGAGGGCGTCGGCGGGTTGCAGCGGGGCGGTGTCGGCGGCCCGCAGGTCCACGAACAGGCGGCCGTCCGGGAAGAGTTCGGCGGTGCGGTGGCCGACGTGGACGGCGAGCGCGGTCTTGCCCGTCCCGGAGCGGCCGGAGATCACCCCGATGGGCGGGGCGGTGCGGCCGGGTTCGTCGACGCGCCCCAGCAGGGCGACCGCCCAGTCGATCTGGTCCGTGCGGCCGACGAAGTCCGCTATGTCCGGGGGGAGATGGGACGGGGCCGGCGCGGCACCGGTCGCCCCCGTGCGGTCGCCGGCCCGCTGCCGGTCCTTCGAGGCGTCGGCGGCCGCCTCCGCCGGCGGACCGGGGCGGGAGCCGACCGGGGCGGGATCGCGGGCGGGTGCGCCGGAGCCGGCGGGTGCGGCGCCCGGGCCGGGCGGGGACGGGGCGTACGGCCGGGTGCCGGTGCCCAGCAGGGCGGGGTCGCTCGTGAGGACGGCCTTGTGCAGGGCCCGCAGTTCCGGACCGGCGTCGATGCCCAGCTCCTCGCGCAGGACCTCGCGGCCCTCCTGGTAGGTGCGCAGGGCGTCGGAGACCCGTCCGGTGCGGAACAGGGCGGTCATGAGCTGGCCGCGCGGCCGTTCCCGGAGGGGGTGGGCGGCGACGTGGGCGAGCAGGGGGGCGATCGCGCGGTCCGCGCGGCCGAGGTCCAGCTGGAGGCCGAAGGACTCCTCCTGGGCGACCAGCCGCAGTTCGGTCAGCCGGGCCGCCTCGATGCGCGCGAACGACTGGCCCAGCCCTTCGAGGGCGTCCTGGCCGCGCCACAGCCCCAGCGCCTCGGCCAGCAGTTCGGCGGCCTCCTCGGCCCGGCCCCCGGCGGCCCGGGCGCGGGCCGAGGTGAGCAGTTCCTCGAAGCGGCGGGCGTCGACCTGGGAGGGGTCGAGGTCGGCGACGTATCCCGGCGGGCGGGTGCGGATCACCTCCGCCTCGCCGACGCGGGCCAGCGCGCGGCGCACCGCGGAGACATGGGTGGCCACGAGGGCGCTGGCGGTCGCGGGCGCCTGTTCGTCCCAGACGCAGTCCACGAGCCGTTCCGTGGAGAGCACCTCGCCCAGGTGGACGACGAGTGCGGACAGGACCGCCAGGGGTCTGACCCCGCCGAGCGGAGCCCGCCGGTCCCCCTCCCACACCTCCACCGGACCGAGAAGACGTACCTGGAGCATCGTTCCCCGATCGCCGTACCGCCCGCCCCACGGATGCGTGTTCGACGATATCGACGGGCGGTGTCCGCGGACGACGGGACTCGCGCGGCCGTGGCCTGATCAGGCCAGTCGGTCGCCGTGCCGCGAACCCCTGACAGGGCCTGACACCGGCGCGCGGGGGCCGGCTTCCCGACTTCCCCCGGAGAGGGCGGTTGGCTGGATTTCGACGGTGCGCAGAGAGCCCCCTCACCTGAGGGACGGTCTGCCGGGGCTGCTCGTATGACTGCCCGCCGATATTTCCCGCGCCCGGAATTCATGTGCGTCACGGGTCATACGGACGGGGCTCCGGAGGCGTCAACGGCTCGAAGGCACACACCGTTTCCACCGCGCCCAGGGAGTCGCACGATGCCACGCCGGACCTTGCTCCTCACGACCGCCGCACTGCTGGCGGCGACCGTCGCGGGGTGTGCCGACGGTACGACGGCGTCGCAGACCACCCCCGGTCCCGGTGCCGGCACCGCCGCCGGCCGCCGTGTCCCGGGCGACCCGCAGGACACCCTCCACCTCGCCGAGCAGCTCCTGATCAAGAAGTGCATGGAGAAGCGCGGGTACCGGTACTGGGTCGAGGAGCGCCCGGCGCCCGGTGGGGCGAGCCGGTTCCCGTACGTCGTCGACGACCCGGCCTGGGCCGCCCGGCACGGCTACGGCACCGACCTGTACCGCGAACGGCAGCGGGAGGCCCTGCGCGACCCCAACCAGCGGTACTTCCGGTCCATGCCCGCCGACCGCGCCCCCGAACTGGTCGGTGCGCTCAACGGGCCCCAGGCGCAGGGACTTTCCGCCCGCCTCCCGAACGGCGTCAAGGTCACGCACAGCGACCGGGGCTGTGTGGCGGAGGCGGAACGGGAACTGTACAAGGACCTCCCGGCCTGGTTCCGGGCCACCCGGGTCACCGACAGCCTCGCCGGCATGCGCGTGAACATGGTGCTCACCGACAAGCGCTACCGGGCGGCCGTCAAGCCGTGGGCGCGCTGCATGAAGGCGAAGGGCTTCCCGTACCCGACCCCCGCCGAGGCCCGCGCCGCGGCCACCCGCCCGGACCAGGAGTGGCCGCACGCCAGGGAAGTGCGGCTGGCGTCGGCCGAGGCGGCCTGCGCCGGCTCCGGTGACCTGTCGGCGGTGGCGAAGTCCCTCGACACCGCGTACCGGGCCGAGTTGCGGCGGCGCTACCCCGGGCCGACGGCCGATCTCGACCGGCTCCGGCGCGAGGCGCTGCCCCGCGCCCGGGCGATCGTGGCACGCGGCGACTGAGTTCGCGGCCTCCCCACAGACCACCACGGCACCGTCCGTGGTTCGCACCACCTGTCGATCACTCATCACGAACGAAGGAACCCCCCATGTCCGTCAAGCGTGTCCTCACCCTCGCCGCCTCCGCCGCGGCCGTCGCCGTCCTCTTCTCCCCGGCCACCGGCGCCAGCGCCCTGGAGTCCGGCGCGCACGGAACCAAGTCGGTCCAGCTCGCCTCCGCCGACGGTTTCCTGCACGTGTACACCCAGCCGTACGGCGGTGGCCGTGAGTGCAAGTGGTCGGGCAACTCCAACGACTGGGGCACCTGCCGCAACCTGACCTCCGACATCTGGAACAACGGTTACGCGGGCGGCCTCGACGCCGTCGACCTGTACACGGCCCCCAACGCCGGTGGCGCGCACGCCTGCATCAGCCAGGGCGACCGCTGGTGGGACACCACCACCGGCAACTACCGCTTCACGTACGGCGCCGGCCTGGAGCAGTTCGGTGCCAGCGTCAACAACAACATCTCCTCGCACCGCTGGGTCGACTACTGCAGCCAGGGCTGACCCGCCCGCGAGTTCGCCCCGGCACCCGGCCACGGGTGCCGGGGCGACCCGTTTCCCGGGGTCCGCCCCTTGCCGTGTCGCCCACCCGCCCGCGCTCCTTCGGCTGCCGGACATTTGAACGTCACACCGAGCGGGAACGTTTCCCTCGTCCCCTCTGCATCGCCTTGCCTCCGCCATGTCCCGTGTCCCACCACGGGTGTGACGCGAAAGGACGACGTGCGCCGTGTCCCTGCTTCCGCTCGAAGGCCCCCCGGGTCCGCTCCCCGCCGCCGCCCCGGCCCCGCTCGCGATCAGCGCCCCGGCCCCCGCTCCCGCCGGTTCCCGCCGCTCGCTGTCCCGTCTCACCCGCCGCCTGCTCACCGTGCTCCCCCTCCTGCTCATCGGCGTCTGGGCGGTGCTGGACTGGCGTGCCCTGTCCGCGGGCACCGCGCGACTGGCCTCGGCCGATCCGGGCTGGCTGCTCGTCGGTTTCCTCTTCACCTGCCTGGGCTGGCTCTCCGCCTCCGTCGTACGGCAGGGCGCGCTGCCCGAGCGGCTGCCGTCGGGGCTCCTGGTGGCCTCGCAGTTCGCCGCCGGTGCCGCCAATCACGTGCTGCCGGCGAGTCTCGGCGCCCACGCCGTCACCCTGCGCTTCCTCCAGGGGCAGGGCGTGCCGCTGGCCCGGGCCACCGCCTCGCTCGCCCTGTACGCGCTGGTCAGGCCGATCGCCAAGACCCTCGTGCTGATCGGTTTCGTGGTCGCGCTGCCGGATCTGCTGCGGCTCGGCGATCTCGTCCCGGACCGGCGGATGCTGTTCCTGCCCCTGGTGGCCGCGGGACTCGGACTCGCGGCCACCCTCCTGCTGGTGACCCTGGTCCGCCCGCTGCGCCGCCCGGCGGTCGGGTTCGTGCGCACCGCCCTCACCGATGCCCGCAAGCTGCACACCATGCCCAGCCGGGTCCTCGCCCTGTGGGGCGGCGCGGCGGCCGCGCCGCTGCTCCAGGCGAGCGTGATCCACGCGGTCGGCGCCTCACTGGGGGTGACGCTGTCCTGGGCGCAGGTCGCGTTCGCGTACCTCGCCGCGAGCAGCGCGGTGGGCTCCGTGCCCGCGCCCGGCGGCATCGGGCCGGTGGACGCGGCCATGGTCTTCACCCTCGCCGTCTACGGCGTCCCGGTGAGCGTGGGCACCGCGACCCTCATCGGCTACCGCGTCCTGACGGTGTGGCTGCCCCTGCTGCCCGGGGTGCTGTGCATGTCGGCGCTGGTGCACCGGAAGGTCCTGTGAACCCAGCGGTGCCACCTCGGAGGTGCCGCACGTGGTCGCGAGCGGGTGTGCCACGTCCGGGGCGGCCGCGTCGGCGTCGTCCGGCACGGCCGTCAGCTCCCGTGCCCGGGTGCCGGGTCCGGTCCTCGGCCGCCTCCGGTTCCCCGCCGATCACGTGGGCGTCGGTCCCGCCGGTCCCGGATGACGGGACGGCCGCCCGACGCGTCCGCTCCCGCGGCCGTACAGCCGCTCGTCCAGGTGGGCGGCGACCGCGGCGGGCGTCGGGTGGTCCCGGACCAGGGTGGCCGGGAGCCGCAGCCCGGTCCGGAGACCGAGCCGGCGCCCCAGGGCCATCGCCCCCGTGGAGGTGAGCCCGAGATCGGCGAAGGCGGCCTGGGGGTCGATCGCGGCGGCATCGGTGACCGGCGCCTCACGACCGGGAGGCGCGGGCGCGTTCGCGCGCGGGACACCGGGGACGGCCGGGGCAGAAGCGAGACCGGCCCCGCCGGCACCGGCGGCACTGCCGAGGTCACGGACACCACCGGCCCCGCCGGCCTCGCCCACCCCATCCGCCCCGCTGATCGCCGCCACCTCCGCGCAGACCAGTTCCATCAGGACCCCACGCCGCTCCCCCGGCGTCCGCTCCGCGAGCCCCGTGAGGGTGTCCTCGGCGGGCCGGGCCGCGAGGCCCTCGCGCAGGACGGCCCGGCGTGGCTTGCCGGCCGCGGTGCGGGGGACGGCCGGGACGAACAGGACGTCCTCGGGCACCTTGTGCGCGGAGAGCACCTCGGCGCAGGCCCGCAGCAGTCCGCCCGTGTCGAGGGCCCGTTCCTCCGGTACGACGAACGCGACCGGGACCTCGCCGAGCAGCGGATGCGGTCGCGCCACCACGGCCGCGTCCCGCACTCCGGGCAGCCCGCGCAGCACCTGCTCGACCTCGACGGGGTCGACGTTCTCCCCGCCCCGCACGATCCGGTCGTTCACGCGCCCGGTGACGGTCAGGCACCCGTGCTCACCCCACCGGCCCAGGTCGCCGGTGCGGTACCAGCCGTCGGCGTCCGTCCCCGGCCCGTCACGGTAGCCGAGCATCACGCCGGGCCCGCGCACCCAGATCTCGCCCTCGGCGCCCGCCGCCGTCCCGGTCCCGGGGTCGACGAGCCGCACCTCCATGCCGGGCACCACCGTCCCGCTGCTGCCCCGCACCCGCGGTCCCGCCACCGACTCCATCGCGATCTTGCCGCAGGTCTCGGTGCTGCCGTACCCGTCGAGCAGCGGGGCGCCGAGCCGTTCCTCGACCCGCTCCCGCAGCTGTGGACCGCTCGGTGCCCCGGCGGTCACGCAGACCCGCAGCGAGGGCACGTCGCCGAGTCCGGCGTCGAGCAACTGCTGGTAGGTGAGCGGCACTCCGCCCAGCACGGTCGGCGCGAACTCCTCGACGAGCCGGACCAGCGCGGCCGGCTCCCGTGCCGCGGTGATCCGGGCGCAGGCGCCCGCCACGGTGGTCCCGAGCACGCAGAGCGAGTGGGCGTAGCTGTGCGCGAGCGGCAGCGGCCACAGCAACCGGTCGTCCGCCGAGAGCCCCAGCCGGGGCAGGTAGCAGGCGACCGGCGACCAGAGCGCGGACCGCTGGCTCGCGACGGCGGCCCGGGGCGTGCCGGAGGTGCCGGAGGTGCAGAGCAGCCAGGCGGGTTCGTCCAGGCCGAGGTCGTCGCGGGGTGCGGAGCGGCGGCCGTCGGCCACGAGGTCGTCGAAGTGCGCGACCCCCTCGGGCACCGGTCCCGCCCCGGTCACCACGAGTCGCGGTGAGCGCTCCCCGACGACGCTGGCGATGCGCGTCAACTGCCGCCGGTCGACGACGAGTACGTCCGGATCGCAGTCGGCGAGCAGTGCGGCGAGCTCGGCATGGGTCCCGCGCGGGCTCAACGGCACCCCGACGGCGGCGGCCCGGACCGTGGCGAGCAGTCCCTCGACCAGTTCGACACCGTCGTCGAGGCAGAACGCCACCCTGGCGCCCCGCTCCACCCCGAGGGAGCCCGCCAACCGTCGTGTCCGCAGCTCCAGTTCGGCCCAGCTCACCTCCCGCCGGTCGTCGGCGAACGCGAGCTTCCCGCCGTGTCGCGAGGCGTTCTCGACCAGCAACTCGACCACGGGCCGGACCGCGGACTCTCCCCCGACGCGCATCGGGCCTCCCTCTGGATCACCGACTCCGCACCGTATCCCGCCCGCGCGCCCACCACCGCATCGCAAGTGGGCGCCGGACAGGCGGAGTTGGCGAAACCGGCCACCGAGCCCGGTGAAGGGGCCCCGGTGTCAGCCCTCGTCGGCCGTCAACCGCAGCGAGATGCTGTTGATGCAGTACCGCTGGTCGGTGGGCGTGGGATACCCCTCGCCCTCGAAGACGTGTCCGAGGTGCGAGCCGCAGCGGGCGCAGCGCACCTCCGTGCGCACCATTCCGTGCGAGCGGTCCTCGATCAGCTCGACGGCGTCGCTGTCCTTCGGGTCGTAGAAGGACGGCCAGCCGCAGTGCGACTCGAACTTGGTGGTCGAGGTGAAGAGTTCGGCACCGCAGGCGCGACAGGAGTACACGCCGGTGGTCTTGGTGTCGGTGTACTCACCGGTGAAGGCGGGTTCCGTCCCGGCCTGGCGGAGCACGGCGTACTCGGCCGGGGTCAGCTCCGCACGCCACTGCTCGTCCGGCTTTTCGACGTCGTACGACATGAAGCTCAGCCCCTTACTTCGCGAGACGGTCCAGGATCAGCGGGCCCAGGTCCGTCACGTCTCCCGCGCCCATGGTGAGAACGAGATCACCGGCCTTCGCCATTCCCGCGACCACCTCCGGGACCTCCGCCTTGTCGTGGACCGGCGTCACGTCCGCGCCCGCGGCCCGCGCCGCCTCGATGATCAGCTCGCTCGTCACCCCGGGGACCGGGTCCTCGCGGGCCGGGTAGATGTCCAGGACCACCGAGCCGTCCGCGAGCGCGAGCGCGTCCCCCATCTCCTTGCCGAGCTCCTGCGTCCGCGAGAAGAGGTGGGGCTGGAAGACGACGAGGATGCGGGCGTCACCGGCGGCCGCGCGCATGGCCTCCAGGTCCGCGGTCATCTCGGTGGGGTGGTGGGCGTAGGAGTCGATGACCTGCACCCCGGCCGCCTCGCCCTTGAGCTGGAGGCGCCGCTTGACGCCGGTGTACGCGGCCAGGGCCGGCGCGAGCTCGGCGGCGGGGATGCCGAGGGCCGCACCGGCGGCGAGGGCGGCGACCGCGTTGTGCGCGTAGTGGCGGCCGGGGACGGACACGGTGAAGGTGAGCGGGGAGCCGTCCAGCTCGACGGTGACCTCGCTCCTGAGGCCCTGCGGGACGACCGAGAGCACCCGTACGTCGGCGTCCTCGGCGTCGCCGTACGTCACCACGCGCACGCCGCTCGCCCCGACCCGCCGGGTCAGTTCCCGGGCGCCCTCGTGGTCCGCGTTGACGACCAGCGTGCCGCCCTCGACGACACGGTCCACGAAGGTCTCGAAGGAGGCGTAGATCTCGTCCATCGAGGCGTAGTTGGCGTGGTGGTCGAGCTCGACGTTGAGGACGATCGCGACCTCGGGGGCGTACTTGTGGAAGCTGCGGTCCGATTCGTCCGCCTCGGCGACGAAGATCTCGCCCTCGCCGTGCAGGGCGTTGGAGCCGGGCGCGTCCAGGTCGCCGCCGATGGCGTACGAGGGCTTCAGGCCCAGCTCGGACAGGGAGACCGCCAGCATCGAGGTGGTCGTGGTCTTGCCGTGCGTCCCGGCGACCGCGATCGGCCGCAGGCCGTCCATCAGCGCGGCGAGGGCGTCGGACCGGTGCACGACGGGGATGCCGAGCTCGGCCGCCCGGGCCAGCTCGGGGTTGTCGGCCCGGATCGCCGACGACACGACCACGCAGGTGGCGTCGGCCGCCAGGTGCTCGGCCGCGTGTCCGATGTGCACGGTCGCGCCGAGCGCCCGCAGCGCCTGCGCGGTCTCCGAGTCCTTGGCGTCGCTGCCGGCCACCTTCGCCCCGCGCTGCGCGAGGATCTTCGCGATCCCCGACATCCCGGCCCCACCGATCCCGATGAAGTGCGGTCGGTCCATGGCGGTAGGAAGGCCGGGTGCCATGCGTGTGTCTCCCCAAAGTGGTGCGGTACGGATGCGGGGGCCAGCCTATGCCTTGCTGTGCGAGAACAGCTTCAGCACCGGGACGCCCACCTTGTGCCGGGCCCGGGACGCCCAGTCCCGGTGGAAGAACTCCTCCACGTAGTGGGGGTCGGTCAGCACGATCACCTCGTCCGCGCCGATCTCTTCGACGAGGGACTTCAGCGCGTCCAGGGGGTGGTCCTCGACGAGCCGGCCCTCCGCCTGGCTCCCGGAGGCCCTGAGCGCCTGGAGGGACACCTCCAGGGCCCGCTCCCCCACACCCTTGGCGGCCTCGCCCTCGGGTGTCTCCCGCTCCCGTACGGCCTCGTCCAGTTCGCCCAGCGCCACGTCGTCGATGGCCCGCAGCAGCCGGTCGGCCTGGTCCCCG
Organism: Streptomyces sp. NPDC091972; assembly: GCF_044756385.1. Taxonomy (NCBI): domain Bacteria; kingdom Bacillati; phylum Actinomycetota; class Actinomycetes; order Kitasatosporales; family Streptomycetaceae; genus Streptomyces; species Streptomyces sp. NPDC091972. Next base: position 47,449 of record NZ_JBIVSV010000012.1, read on the forward strand.
CGCGGCTGGAGCAGCACGTGGAAGGCGACCGCCTCATCACCGTGCAAAGTGGTGACGAACTCCACGTCGGCGGACGTCAGGGCCTTCTCGATCATCAAAACGCTTGTGAACACCGGGCGTCCCCTTCTCTGCCTCTGCGGAAACCATCCTGCCCCGTGCTCGCACGGGTACTGCCGGATTCAGTGTGCCCGCCGGAAGTTAAACGGAACGACAGATTCCGCCGATGTCGGCCTCGGCGGTACCGATCGGACCCGCCCCCGGACGGTCAGGGCCTGCGATACCTGCTGAAGAGGAACCCGTCCTCCTCCAGCAGGGAGTCCAGTACGAACCGTGCCGGGACGGCCACCGACGGCCCCCCGGCGATCCGCTGCGCGTCACCCGCGGTGAGCATCGGGGACACGGTCAGACAGAGCTCGTCGAGCACCCCGGCGGCCACCAGCTGCCCCAGCAGCCGGGGGCCGCCCTCGGTCAGCAGCCGGGTGTGCCCCAGCCCGGCGAGCGCCCGGACGGCCCGCGCGGGATCGACGCCGACCCCGTCCCCGGCGATCACCACCCGCGCGCCCGCCTTCTCGGCCGCCGCGATCCGGTCCGGGGCCGCCGCGGCGCCCGTGAGGATCAGCGTGGGCACCAGGGGCGAGGTGTACAGCGGGAGCGAGAAGTCCAGGTCCAGGCTCGCGGTGACCACCGCGATCGCCGGCACCGGGCCCTGTCCGGCCGCCTCCCGCATCGCCGCGAACTCCTCACGCGCGCGTGCGGGCCGGTACCCCTCCTGCCGTACCGTTTCGGCACCGGCGATCACCACGTCCGCGAGGGCCCGCAGCGTCCCGAAGATCCGCATGTCGGTCGCGGTGGAGATGGGGTGGGACCGGCCGTCGTGCTGGGCGGCCCCGTCCAGGGTGGCGACCATGTTGGCGCGCAGCCACACCTCGGGGGTCCCGGGGCCCGGTCCGAGCTCGGGGTAGGCGTAGGCGGCCGCCAGCTCGGCGAGGCTCCAGTCATGGCCGGCCTCCCCCTCGGGGCTCCGGATCGCTGTCTCGTCGGTCACAGGGAACAGGCGTCGCATGCCGTGCAGTCTGGCACGGCGCTTAGCATGGTGAACCGTGTCTACTTCCCCCGCCGCGTCCGGGTCCGGTTCGATGACCGGCACCGCCCCGCTGTCCCTGTGCGACCGCGAGCCGCACGTCCCCGCGGACCGGCTGGTCGCCGAGATGGTGCCGCCGCCGCGGTTCGACTCGGTGCGTTTCGACACCTACCTCCCGGACCCGAACCAGCCCAGCCAGACCGAGGCCGTCCGGGTCCTCGAGGGCTTCGCTGCGGGCCTGGGCGGCGCGCACGCGGCCGGCGGCGGCAGGCGCGGCTTCCTGGGGTTCGGCAGGCCCAAGGCGCCGAAGACCCCGGCCGGCCCCCGCGGCGTCTACCTCGACGGCGGCTACGGCGTCGGCAAGACCCACCTGCTGGCCTCCCTCTGGCACGCGACCCCCGCCGAGCCCGCCCTCAAGGCCTTCGGCACCTTCGTCGAGCTGACCAACCTGGTCGGCGCCCTCGGCTTCCAGAAGACGGTGCAGACGCTCTCCGGGCACCGCCTGCTGTGCATCGACGAGTTCGAACTGGACGACCCGGGCGACACCGTCCTGGTCTCCACCCTGCTGGGCAAGCTGGTCGACGCGGGCGTGGCGCTCGCGGCCACCTCCAACACCCTGCCGGGCAAGCTCGGCGAGGGCCGGTTCGCGGCCGCGGACTTCCTGCGCGAGATCCAGGGCCTGTCGGCGCACTTCCGCCCCCTGCGGATCGACGGCGAGGACTACCGCCACCGCGGGCTGCCCGAGGCGCCGGCGCCGTTCACCGACGAGCAGGTCACCAGGGCGGCGCACGCCACGCAGGGCGCCTCGCTCGACGACTTCCCGAGCCTCCTCGCGCACCTCGCCAAGGTCCACCCGAGCCGCTACGGCGCCCTGACCGACGATCTCAGGGCGGTCTGCCTCACCGATGTGCGGCCGGTGCCGGACCAGTCGACGGCGCTGCGGCTCGTGGTGCTCGCGGACCGGCTCTACGACCGCGAGGTGCCGGTGCTGGCCTCCGGGCTGCCCTTCGACGAGCTGTTCAGCGAGGAGATGCTGAACGGCGGCTACCGCAAGAAGTACTTCCGCGCGATATCCCGGCTGACCGCGCTGGCGCGCGACGCCAAGGGCCTCGTCGCTTAATCAGCGAAACCTCGCACGTCAAGAGCCAGTTCGCGTCAGCGACCCGGCGCGCTTCAGCCTCTCTTCAGCCGGAAACGTTAAGTTAACCCAGCAAACAACTTTGCCGGGCTAAGGTGTTTCTTGACCAAGCGTTGACCAACGGTTGGTCAAGGCTAGAAGTGTGAACTGCCGAGAGGGGGGCGCATGTTCCGAGGTACGACGGTACGGACCGTGACAGCGGTCCTCGCCGCCGTCCTTCTGGCGCTCCCGTTCTTCGCACACTCCGAGGGATTCGCAACCGCGCACACAGGCCGTCAGGCTGAGGCCAAAGCTCAGACCGGAACCACGCTCTCCGGCAAGGCGTCGTACACCGAGGCCTCCGGCAAACGCCACTGCAACCACGTCGGGGACCCGACCGGTCCCCTGCGCACCCGCGACCGGCACCGCGCCGTCGACTTCGCCCCTCAGGGGCCCGAGCGTCCCCTGTCGGCCGAGGAGCCGGCGGCCGCGCCCGAGCGGGTGGCAGCAGGCGAGTTCCGCCTGTCGAGACCCTCGACAGCCCATGCTCCGGCGGCACTTCAAGTTTTCCGCTGCTGACAGCAGAGCAGTCCCCCACCTCTGTTCCCCCACCTGTCATGTCAACCGACGCGCCGTTCGGCGCGCCTGGTAAGCCCGACGCGCCCCCCACGGCGCGCCAGGAGGAGTCACCACATGCAGCCCCTCATCGACAACGCCCGTACGTTCGGACAGCGCCCTGAGGAGTTCGCCAAGCTGGCCGAAGGCCAGTCCCCCCAGGTCCTGTTCATCACCTGCTCGGACTCCAGGGTCGTCCCGGCCCTGATCACGGGCGCCCGCCCGGGCGAGCTCTTCGAGCTGCGCACCGCGGGCAACATCGTTCCCCCCTACGCCTCCGAGCACCCCACCAGCGAGGCGGCCACCATCGAGTACGCCGTGGAGGTGCTGGGCGTCCGCGACATCGTGGTCTGCGGGCACTCGCACTGCGGAGCCGTCGGCGCCCTCGTGCGCGGCGACGACCTGGACGCCGTCCCGGCCGTGCGCGCCTGGCTCAACCACGCCACCCCGCGCCCGTCCGGCACGACCGAGGACCCGGAGGTGGCCGAGGGCGTGCAGAACCACGTCCTGGCCCAGGTGCTGCGCCTGCGGTCCTACCCGTTCATCGACAAGAAGCTGGCGGAGGACCGGCTGACCCTGCACGCCTGGTACTACGAGGTGCACACGGGCGCGGTGCGCGTCCACCGCGCCGAGACCGACGCGTTCGAGGGTCTGTGACCGGGATGATGACCAAATACCCTCACCTGCGGCAGGACTTCGCCGCCTCCCTGGTCGTCTTCCTGGTCGCCCTCCCGCTCTGCGTGGGCGTGGCCGTCGCCTCCGGCGTCCCGGCCGAACTCGGCCTCGTCACCGGCATAGTCGGCGGCATCGTCACCGGCATGATGCGGGGCAGCAGCCTCCAGGTCTCCGGACCCGCGGCCGGTCTGACCGTCCTCGTCTTCGAGGCGGTGACCGAGTTCGGGCTGCCGGCCCTCGGCGTCATCGTGCTGGCCGCCGGACTGCTCCAGCTCGCCATGGGCGCCCTGAAACTGGGGCGCTGGTTCCGCGCGATATCCATCTCGGTCGTCGAGGGCATGCTGGCCGGCATCGGTCTCGTGATCATCGCGGGCCAGCTCTACTCGGCGGCCGGTCTCAAGGCCCCCGCCTCCGGACTCGACAAGATCCTCGGGCTGCCCGGCGCGGTCGTCGACGCGCTCGGCAGCACCACGGCGCTCGCCTCGCTCGCCGTCGGCGCGGGCACCATCGCGGTGCTCCTGCTGTGGAAGAAGCTCCCCAGGAAGGCGCAGACCGTGCCGGGCGCGCTCGCCGCGGTCCTGCTGGCCACCGTGGCCACCCAGGTCCTCGGTCTGTCGGTCGCCACCGTCGAGGTGAACGGCCTGCTGGCCTCCGTCCAGCCGCCCGGCACGGACGCCTTCGGCGAACTGGCCGACCCGGCCGTCTTCGGCACGATCCTCGCCTTCACCCTGATCGCCTCCGCCGAGAGCCTGTTCAGCGCAGCGGCCGTGGACCGGCTGCACGACGGTCCGCGCACCGAGTACGACAAGGAGCTCATGGCCCAGGGCGTGGGCAACACGGTGTGCGGCGCGCTCGGCGCCTTGCCCATGACCGCGGTCATCGTGCGCAGCTCCGCCAACGTCCAGGCGGGTGCCAGGACCAAGGCGTCCCGGGTCATGCACGGTGTGTGGCTGCTGCTGTTCGCGGCCCTGCTGCCCTCGGCGCTGGCGCTGATCCCGCTGCCCGCGCTCGCCGGCATCCTGGTCCACGCGGGCTTCAAGCTGATCCCCTTCCGGGAGATCGTGTCGCTGTGGCGCGGCCACCGCGGTGAGGCGCTGATCCTGGTGGCCACGGCCGTCTCGATCGTCGCGGTGAACATGTTCGAGGGCGTCCTGATCGGTCTGGCCCTGTCGGTCGTCAAGACCGCCTGGGAGGCCTCGCACCTCAAGCTGGAGATCGTCGACAAGGGCGCGGGCCCGATCCAGGCGCACCTTTCGGGCAACGCCACCTTCCTGAGGCTGCCGAAGATCCTCGACAGCCTGGAGTCGCTGCCCCAGGACCGACCCGTGGAGCTGGACCTCTCCGGTCTGCACCACCTGGACCACGCCTGCCGTACGGCCCTGGAGAACTGGGCCGAGCGGCACAGCGCGGTCGGCACGGAACCCGTGCGGGTCACGGAACCGGAGCCGGCGAAGGCCACCGCCGCCTAGGGCTCTCCCGCCCGGTCCGGGGTCCTCGTGGCCCCGGACCGGACACCGGGCATATCGTTGCAGGAGCAGACATACGGACCTCTGGACGAGGAGGTCGGAATGCTCCAGGAACTGTTGACGGCGGCGGTGGCGGCCGGTTCCGCGGGCCTGGTCTACCTTGCGGCGGCGGCCCGGGTCGTCAAGCAGTACGAGCGCGGGGTGGTGTTCCGTCTCGGACGCCTCGCGGGCGAGGTGCGCGAGCCCGGGTTCACGGTGGTCGTGCCGTTCGTGGACCGGCTGCACAAGGTGAACATGCAGATCGTCACGCTGCCGGTGCCGGCCCAGGAGGGCATCACCCGGGACAACGTGACGGTGCGCGTGGACGCGGTCGTCTACTTCCGGGTCGTCGACGCGGCGAGCGCCCTGGTCAAGGTCGAGGACTACAAGTTCGCCGTCTCCCAGATGGCCCAGACCTCGCTGCGCTCGATCATCGGCAAGAGCGAGCTGGACGACCTGCTCTCCAACCGCGAGAAGCTCAACGAGGGCCTGGAGCTGATGATCGACAGCCCGGCCGTCGGCTGGGGCGTGCAGGTGGACCGCGTCGAGATCAAGGACGTGTCGCTGCCGGACACGATGAAGCGGTCGATGGCCCGGCAGGCCGAGGCCGACCGTGAGCGACGGGCCCGGGTCATCAACGCCGACGCCGAACTCCAGGCCTCCAAGAAGCTCGCGGAGGCCGCCAGGGAGATGTCCGAGCAGCCCGCCGCGCTCCAACTCCGGCTGCTCCAGACCGTCGTGGCGGTCGCCGCCGAGAAGAACTCGACGCTCGTCCTCCCCTTCCCGGTGGAGCTGCTGCGCTTCCTGGAGCGGGCGCAGGAGCACCCGGGCGGGAGCTGACGGGCCGGGACACGCTACGCGCGTGGTTCCCGCGGGCCGAGCCAGGTGATAGACACAGCGACGTCACAGTCCTGTCCGCCAGCAGGAAGGTTGCTTCGCCATGTCCGCAACACGACGTCAGGTCCTGGCCCGCAGCGGCGCCCTGGGCGTGGGCATCGCCTTCACCGGCGCCCTCTCCGAGCTCTTCGCCGGCACCGCCGCCGCCCAGTCCCTCGGCCACACCGGCTACGGCCCTCTCGTCCCGGACCCCAACGGCCTGCTGGACCTGCCGAAGGGCTTCCGCTACAAGGTCCTCTCCCGTGAGGGCGACCAGCTCCGCTCCGGCGAGGGCAAGGTCCCTTCCAACCACGACGGCATGACCGCCCTGCCCGGCAGACACGGTCGCGTCCACCTGGTCCGCAACCACGAGAATCGCCCCACCGCGCCCCTCGCCGTCCCCACCGTCAAGGGCCTGACCTACGACCCGGCGGGCAAGGGCGGCTGTACGGCCCTGACGCTGGACTCCCGCAACAGCGTGCTGTCGGAGCGGGTCGCCATCGCCGGCACCGCCGTCAACTGCGCGGGCGGGCCCACCCCTTGGGGAACCTGGCTGACCTGCGAGGAGACCGAGGACAAGGCCGGGACGAACGGCTACACCAAGGACCACGGCTTCATCTTCGAGGTGGACCCGGTCGACCCGCACCGCTCGGGCGCCGTACCGCTGACCGCGATGGGCCGCTTCCAGCACGAGGCCATCGCGATCGACCCCAGGCGCGGCATCGTCTACGAGACCGAGGACGCCTTCCTCAAGCCCTTCGGCCTCTTCTACCGCTTCCTGCCCGACCGGCCGGAGGGCGGCCTCGGTTCCCTGCGCGCCGGTGGCCGGCTCCAGGCGATGCGGGTGCCCGGTGTACCGGACCTGTCCGTGATCCAGGAGACCGGTGCCTGCTTCGAGGGCATCGAGTGGGTGGACGTACCGGACCCGCTGGCCGCTCAAACCCCCATCCGGCTCCAGGACTTCGGGCCCAAGGGCATCACCCACGCCCAGAAGCTGGAGGGCTGCTACTGGGGCGGGAAGTCCGTCTACTTCGTCTCGTCGTTCGCGCGCAGCGCCGACGGTTCGGCCGCCGACCACTTCGGGCAGATCTGGCGCTACGACCCCTCGGCGCGCCGGCTCACCCTGGTGATCGTCTTCGGCCCCGCCACCGACGTGCAACTGCCCGGCGAGTCCCCGGACAACATCTGCCTCGCCCCGAGCGGCGGCCTGATGGTGTGCGAGGACGGCAACGGCGCCCAGCACGTCTTCGGCGTCACCCGGCACGGCGAGGTGTACGCGATGGCCCGCAACGCGCAGAACATCGGCACGCCCGAGGCGCCGGAGTGGGGCGAGTTCGCCGGCGTCACCTTCTCCCCGGACGGGCAGACGATGTACGTCAACTGCTACACGCCCGGGACGACCTTCGCGGTGACGGGGCCCTGGCGCAGGTAGCCGCCCTCCACGACGGCTGGCGCGCCTCCGGTCCCCCGACGCAGGATCGAGGGACCGGACCCGGACCGGAAGGGGTGCCCCATGTCGAAGAAGGGTTCGAGGAAGCGCGCGGCGGGGAAGGGCCCGACGGACGGGGCCGAGCCGGCCCTGCGCGAGCTGCTGCGGATACCGGGCGGCAAACCGGTGGACCTGGCCGCCCACGACGCCCGGGAGACCCCGGCCGGACCCCGTGACAAGCAGGCCGGCCTGGCCGCGATGACCGAGCTGGCCGCCCCGCTCGCCGACCTCCAGGAACGCCTGTGGGCGGCGAGCACGGCGGGCGACCGGCGCCGGGTCCTGCTGGTGTTGCAGGGCATGGACACCAGCGGGAAGGGCGGCACGGTCAAGCACGTCATCGGCCTGTTCAACCCGTCCGGCTGCCGCATCCAGGCCTTCAAGGCACCCACGCCCAAGGAACTGGGGCACTCCTTCCTCTGGCGCATCAAACGGGCCCTGCCGCAAGCCGGTGAGCTGGGCATCTTCGACCGCTCGCACTACGAGGACGTCCTCGTCGCCCGCGTCCGCTCGCTCGCCCCGCCCGCCGAGATCGAGCGCCGGTACGACGAGATCAACCACTTCGAGAAGTCCCTCGCCGACGACGGCGTCACCGTGGTCAAGTGCTTCCTGCACATCTCGTACGGCGAACAGCGCGACCGCCTGCTCAAGCGCCTGGACCGCCCGGACAAGCACTGGAAGTTCAACGTCGCGGACATCGACGATCGCGCCCTGTGGCCCGCCTACCAGCAGGCGTACGAGACGGCCCTGGAGCGCTGCTCGACCCCGCACGCGCCCTGGTACCTGATCCCCGCCGACCGCAAGTGGTACCGGAACTGGGCAGTCAGCCGACTGCTCCTGGAGCACCTGTCGGAGCTGGACCCGCGCTACCCCGAGGCGGACTTCGACGTGGAGGAAGCGCGCAGGCGGCTGCTGGAACGGTGAATCCCGGGGTACCCGGGGTCCATGACCGAGAACCGGCATGTCAAGGGCTCGTACTGGCTGGAGACGGCACCCGGCGGACCCCGTCCGCCGCTGACCGAGGACCTCGACGTCGACGTGGCCGTCATCGGCGCCGGCATCGCCGGGCTGAGCACGGCCTGGGAGCTGACGCGGGCCGGGCGGCGGGTGGCGGTCCTGGAGGCCGGGCAGGTGGCTGCCGGCGTCACCGGGCACACCACCGCCAAGCTGACCGCCCTGCACACACTGATCTACGACAAGCTGCGCCGCACCCGCGGCCCCGAGGGTGCCCGGCTGTACGCGCGCTCGCAGAGCGAGGCGATCGAACGGGCCGCCGAGATCGCGGACGAGCTGGGCGTGGACTGCGACTGGGAGCAGCGCAGCGCCTACACCTACGTCCGTGACGAGAGCCGGGTCGAGGAACTGCGGGCCGAGGCGGCGGCCGCCCGGGAAGCGGGGCTGCCGGCGTCGTTCGTGACGGAGACCGGGCTGCCGTTCCCGGTGGCGGGCGCGGTCCGGGTGACGGGGCAGGCGCAGTTCCATCCGCGCAAGTACCTGCTGGCCCTGGCCGAGGACCTGGTCGCCAGGGGTGCGGCGGTCCACGAGCACACCGCCGTCCTCGGGCTCGACGAGGGCGAGCCGTGCCGGCTGTCCACGGACACGGGCGCCACGGTGACGGCCCGGGACGTCGTGGTCGCCACGCACTATCCGATCTTCGACCGGGCCCTGCTGTTCACCCGGCTCTCCCCGCGCCGCGAGCTGGTCGTCGCCGGGACGATCGACCGGGAGCGGGATCCGGACGGCATGTACATCACGCCGGACGAGGGCACCCGCTCGGTCCGCACGGCTCCCCTGGACGCCGACAAGCGGCTGCTCATCGTGACCGGCGAGCACTTCACTCCCGGCACGGGCGACACCCGGGCCCGGTTCGACGACCTGTCCGCGTGGGCCGCCCGGCACTACCCGGGCGTCGAGCTCACCCACTCCTGGGCCACCCAGGACAACGACCCCACCGACACCGTGCCGATGGTCGGCCCGCTGCACCCGGGTGCCCGGCACACCTATGTCGCCACCGGCTTCGGCGGCTGGGGCATGAGCGGCGGCATCATGGCGGGCCGTCTGCTCGCGGCCCAGATCACCGGTGAGCAGTGCGCGTGGAGCGAGCTGTACGACCCGCGCCGGCTGCGTTCGACGGTCCGCGAGGCCCCGACCTTCCTGAAGACGCAGGCCCAGGTGGCCCGTCACTTCGTCGGCGACCGGCTGCGCCCCGCTCCCCCGCTGGAGTCGCTGCCGCCGGGTGAGGGCGCCGTGGTCCGGGTCGACGGCGACCGGCTCGCGGTCTACCGCGACGACGAGGGCAACCTCCACGCCGTCTCGCCCCGCTGCACCCACCTGGGCTGTCTGGTCTCCTTCAACGGGGCCGAGGACGCCTGGGAGTGCCCGTGCCACGGCTCCCGTTTCGCCACGGACGGCAAGGTGATCCAGGGCCCGGCGACCAAGCCGCTGGAGCAGCGGGACATCTGAGCGGGTGACGTCACCGGCGGGGATGAGCAGCACATAGGGCGTTTCACCCTATTTTCATACGGTGATCACCCTTGTACGGCGCGTCACCGCTGCCTGCGTCCTCGGCGCCGCCCTCTCGGCCTGCGCCGCCGCTCCCCACCCGGCCCCCCGGGTGGCCCGGCCGGCCCCCGCCGCGAGCTCCGCGCCCCCCACGCTCGCCCCCGGCCCCGGGGGCCTGACCCCCGTCTTCAAGAACGGCTCCCGGGGCCGCGGCAGGACCGTCGCGCTCACCTTCGACGCCGACATGACCGCCGGCCAGGGGGCCCGGGCGGCCGCCGGCGAGCACTTCGACAACCCCGGGCTGATCGCCGCCCTGCGGGAACTGAGGGTGCCGGCCACCGTCTTCATGACCGGGCGATGGGCCGAGGAGTACCCGGACCAGGCCCGTTCCCTCGGGCGCGACCCGCTCTTCGAGATCGCCAACCACTCCTACAGCCACTACGCCTTCACCGCCGACTGCTACGGGCTGCCGACGGTCCCCGCCGACCGGATGCGGGCGGACGTGGAGCGGGCGTACGCGGCGTTCCGGAGAGCGGGGGTGCCGGACGCGAAGCCGTACTTCCGCTTTCCCGGCGGGTGCTACGACCGGCGGGCGCTGAAGGCGCTGACCCCGGCCGGGGTGACCGCCGTGCAGTGGGACGTGGTGAGCGGGGACGCGTTCGCCACGGACGCCCGGGCCGTGTCCCGGCAGGTGCTGGAGGGCGTGCGGCCGGGGTCGGTCGTGGTGCTGCACTGCACGCGCAGTGCGGCGCCGACGACGGAGCGGGTGGTGCGCACGGTGGTGCCGGAGCTGCGGGCGCGGGGGTTCCGGTTCGTACGGGTGTCCGAGCTGATCGGGTCCTAGGCTGGAGGCATGAGTGAGGACTACTGCACGATCGGCGATGTGCCGAAGCCGCCGGTCGCCGACGGGCCGCCGTACGCGGAATGCGTAGTGTGCCGGGAGGCGACCGAGTATCCGGAGTCGTACAAGGGCATCACGCTGTGCCCGGTGTGCGAGTGGCAGGAGGCTCAGCGGACGGCCTGTTCCGGGTGACTTTAAGGTTGTCCGGGTGAGCCACGACGTGACGCCCCCGACCGACAGCCCCTTTCGTTCCGAGCCGACCGCACGCGACCTGGCACCCCAGTTCGTGCTGCCCCTGGTCGTCCGCATCGAGAAGGCCGCCCCGCCCGCTCGCACCGACGCACTGGAGACGGCCGCCCGCGCCGTCCTCGTCCTGCTCGCCGACGAGCGTTCGGCGGGCGACGGGGAGTGGGCCGAGGCCGTGCGGGACTGGCAGGACGCCCGGATCCGGAAGGTCGTACGGCGGGCCCGGGGGGCGGAGTGGCGGCGGGCCGAGGCGTTGCCCGGGATCACCGTGGCGGGGAAGGCGGCCCAGGTGCGGGTGTTCCCGCCGGTGCCGCTCGACGGGTGGCCCAAGGAGCTGGCCAGGCTCCAGGTCTCCGGCACGGATCTCGACGACCCCGAGCCGCCCGTCGAGGCGGACCCGGCCGCCCCCGTGCTGTGGCTCAGCCCGGACCTCGACATGTCGGCCGGCAAGGCGATGGCCCAGGTCGGTCACGGCGCCCAACTGGCCTGGTGGGAACTGTCGGACGAGGAGCGGGCCGCCTGGCGGGACGCCGGGTTCCCGCTCGCCGTACGGACCGCGCCGCCCGGGCGCTGGGCCGAACTCACCGCCAGTGGCCTGCCGTTGGTGCGTGACGCCGGCTTCACCGAGATCGCGCCCGGCTCGTGCACGGTCGTCGCGGACCATCCGGCCCTGCGATGACCAGGGTCGACGGACGCATCGAGCGGGGCAACCGCACCCGGCGGACCGTGCTGCGCCGGGCCGTCGACATCGCCTCGGTCGAGGGCCTTGAGGCGCTGTCGGTGGGGCGGCTGGCCGGCGAGCTGGAGCTGAGCAAGAGCGGGGTCTTCGCCCTGTTCGGCTCCAAGCAGGAGTTGCAGCTCGCGACCGTGCGGGAGGCTTCGCGGATCTTCGTCGCCGAGGTGCTGGAGCCGGTCGCCGAGGCGGCCGACGGACTGGCCCGGCTGCGGGGCCTGTGCGAGGGCTGGCTGCGGTACTCCGAGCAGCGGGTCTTCCCCGGGGGCTGCTTCTTCTACGGGGTCATGGCCGAGTTCGACGCCCGCGAGGGCGCGGTCCGCGACGCCCTGGTCGAGGCGCAGCGCGCCTGGCTCGCGGAGCTGGAGCGGTGCGCCGAGCGGGCGAGGGCCGCCGGTGAGCTGGCGGCGGACACCGATCCGGCGCAACTCGCTTTCGAGATCGTCGCCTTGATGGAGACGGCGAACGCGATGTCGTTGCTGCACGGTGAGGCCGCGCCCTACGACAGGGCCCGGCGGGGCATCGCCTCCCGGTTGCGGGCCTGAGGCCTGAGGCACCTCTCGGACCGGCCCCCGGCCGAGGCGGGAAAACTAGTAGCACGATCGTTCGTTTAGTTTTATGGTCGGGGCATGGGCACTCCTCGACCACGCGTCCTTCGCTCCCGCTGGAAGTCCGGTCCCGCCATCCCGCTCGACGACCGTGTGCTCGTCGCCGTCACCGACTTCACCGCCGACGGCCGTGGGCGGTCCCTCGCCGTCGCGCTGGCCGGGATGCGGCTGCGGCGCACCTGGCCGTCGACTCCCGGCGCGGTCGGGATGTGGCTGTGGGCGGACCCGCTCCGCCGGCGCTCCGGGTCCGTGTCCGTATGGGCCGACGAGCGGGGGCTGAAGGAGTTCACCGGCCGGCCGGACCACGCGCGGGTCGTCCGCGCACATCGTGGACGCGGTGAACTGCGGTCGGCGCGGCGGGAGTTCGAGGAGTTCGATCCGGATGCCGTGTGGGCGTACGCCCTGGACGTGATCGCCGAGGAGCGCTGATGGATGTCGTCGCACTGGACCGGATCGCCGTACAGGAGGCCACGCGGCTGGTGGAGCTGGCCGGGGACGACGGGGACTGGGCGCGGGAGACCCCCTGCGCGGGGTGGGACCTGCGGCGGCTGGTGGCGCACATGACCGCGCAGCACCACGGGTTCGCGGCCGCCGCGCGGGGCGAGGGCGGCGCTGCGGCGCACTGGCGGGAGCCGGGGGACCTGCGCGAGCCCGCCCGGGCGCACCGCGCGGCCGCGACGGCGGTGCTCGCGGCGTTCGCCGAACCGGGCGCTGCCGGACGGGAGTTCATGCTGCCGGAGCTGGGCGGCGCGTTCGCCGGCCGTACCGCGATCGCCTTTCACTTCGTCGATCACGTCGTGCACGCGTGGGACGTGGCGGCCGCGCTCGGTGTGCGGCCGCGTCTGGCCGGCGAGGTGCTCGGCGCGGCGGCGGTCGTGGCCCGGCGCGTTCCGACCGACCCGGCCGGCCGCGGGCCGGGGTTCGCGTTCGCGCCCGCGCTGAAGGTTCCGGAGCGGGCCGGGCCGCTGGAGGAGACACTGCGGCTGCTGGGCCGGGAGCCGCAGGCGTGGCCCGGCACGGGCGTCTGACGCCGTCGGCCGTGCCGCGATCGGCTTTTCACCTCGTGTACGCAGGGGACACGGCCGTTGCGCCCGGCCGGCGAGGCGCTCGGCGCGGCGGCGGTAATGGCCCGGTACGGGCGGGTGACCGCGCCGGCCCGAACCTCAAATGTTGCTCTGAACGTCCTCCTGGCACGGTTCGCGCCCGGCGCCCGGGGCCATACCTCCGTCACACCGGGCGGGCGACGACCGGAGCGGGTGCGGGAGCGGCCGAGGAGGGGACGGACCATGGAGCGACTGGGCACAGGGATCGGGTGGCGGCCGGAGATCGCGGACGCCGTGGAGGGCATGCCCGGCATCGACTGGGTCGAGGCCGTGGCCGAGAACGTCTGCCCCGGGCACCTGCCCGAGTCGCTGCTGCGGCTGCGCGAGCGCGGGGTGACCGTGGTGCCGCACGGCGTCTCGCTGGGCCTGGGCGGCGCCGACCGGCCCGACGCCGGGCGGCTCCTGGCGCTCGCCGAGCGGGCCGAGGCACTGGGCTCACCGCTGGTCACCGAGCACATCGCGTTCGTCCGGGCGGGCGGCCCGCTGACCGCCTCGCCGCGCCTGGAGGCCGGGCACCTGCTGCCCGTCCCGCGCACCCGGGACGCCCTCGACGTCCTCTGCGAGAACATCCGCATCGCGCAGGACGCGCTGCCGGTGCCGCTCGCCGTGGAGAACATCGCCGCGCTGGTCGCGTGGCCGGGCGAGGAGATGACCGAGGGACAGTTCCTGTACGACCTCGCCGACCGGACCGGGGTACGGCTGCTGATCGACGTGGCCAACCTGCACACCAACCACGTCAACCGCGGCGAGGACCCGGCCGAGGCACTCGCCGAACTCCCGCTGGAGGCCATCGCGTACGTCCATGTCGCGGGCGGGTTCGAGCGGGACGGGGTGTGGCACGACAGCCACGCCCACCCGGTGCCGCGCCCGGTCCTCGACATCCTCACCGACCTCGCGTCCCGGGTCTCGCCGCCGGGGGTGCTGCTGGAGCGGGACGAGAACTTCCCCGAGCCGGCCGAGCTGGAGAGGGAGTTGGCGGCCGTCCGGGAGGCGGTGGAGAAGGGGGGTGGTGCCCGGGCCGGCGGGGTGTGGCGTGCCGCCGGGACCGGGGAGCCGTCGGGTGTCCCGACCGAGCCCGCCCGGCAGCGGCTCGCGCTCGCCCAGACCGCGCTGCTGTCCGCGCTCGTGGCCGGGACGCCGGTGCCGGAGGGGTTCGACCGGGTGCGGCTGGGGGTGCAGGCGCGGGCGCTCGCCGGCAAGCGGGCGGACGTGGTGGCGAAGGTGGCGCCCGAACTGCCGGTGATCCTGGGGGCGGGGTACCGGCCGGCGTTCCTGGCGTACGCGCAGGGGGCCCCGATGACCGACGGATACCGGCGCGACGCCCTGGACTTCGCCGAACACCTCCTGCTGGGCGGGGAGTTGCGGGACGTCAGGGCGCGGCGCGAGCTGCGGGAGTGGTGGCTGGAGCGGTCCGGCCCGGCACCGCGGTCCCGGAGGCCGGGCATCCGGTTGGCCCGGGCCACGCGGAAGGTGCTGCTGCGGCGGTGAGGGACCGGGGGTCCGGGACGGGAGGTCGGCACGAACCCGGCAGTAATATGTCCATCCCGCACCTCGAACCCACAAGCGTGCGGTGCCGTGACTGGAGGCACCATGCGACCGCGACCGCCCCTCCAAGGGCGAGGAGTATTCACCGGCACCGGGGTCATCATCGCCGGGCTGACGGCGACCCTCGTGGCCCTCCTCGTCCCGCTCTGGTCGTACGCCGACCGCTCCGGCACCGGACTGAGCGTTCTCAGGGCCGGGACCGTGACGACGCCGTACGGGCCGCTGTCCGCACTGGACCGGGACTTCGTCACGAAGGTGCGGCTGGCGGGACTGTGGGAGCTGCCCGCGGGCCAGCAGGCCCAGCTCAAGGGGACGACGCAGGCCGTGCGGACGGCGGGGCAGCACCTCGTGCAGGGGCACACGTTCCTCGACGCACGCGTGCGTGACGTGGCGTCGAAGCTCGGGCTCGCTCTGCCCAACGAGCCCAACGACCAGCAGAAGCAGTGGCTCGCCACCCTCGACCAGGCCCAGGGCGTCGACTACGACCGGCAGTTCGCCAACATCCTGCGCCTCGCGCACGGCAGGGTGTTCTCCGTCGTCGCCGAGGTCCGCGCGAGCACCCAGAACTCCCTGGTCCGGGCCCTGGCCGACGACGCCAACAGCACCGTGCTGGACCACATCAAAATCCTGGAGGCCACGGGGTACGTCGACTTCGGCGCCCTGGCCCAGGACATGGCCGCGGGCAGCACCCCGCCCGCCACCGACTTCCCCGCCCCGCCCGGCCCGACGGCCGATCCGGGCCGGGTCGTACCGGTCACCCCTTCGCCGTACGCCCCCACCTTCACCCTCCCACCGGCCGCCACGAGTCCGCCCCCGGATCCGGAGCCGTCGTAGGCCGGTTCCGGACAAACGGAACGTCACACACCGACAACACTCCGTCCGGATCGTGAACAGCCCATGGCGCCGCCAGGAGCCTTTGGCATAGAAACGCGGCATGTTCTGGGTTCTGCTTCTGCTGCCGGCCTGGGCCGCCGCCGGCACCTCCTGCACGCGGTTGTGCCTGGCCGCCGTGCGCGCGGCGGCCGCGGACACGGACGGCCGGGAACACGCTCTGACGCTGTACGAGGCCGCGTTCCTGTCCGGCGGACCGCGGCGGGTCGCCGATCTGACGCTCGTCTCCATGGCCCGGCAGCGACGCCTGCTGCTGGCCCACACCGGCTGGGCGACCGTCGTCGACCCGCGCGGCCGGGACGAGATGGAGCGCTCCGTCATCGGGGCCATCGGGCCGGAGGGGCAGTCCCGGATCGCTCCGGTGCGGGCGGACGCGGCCGCGGCCGCCGCGGTGCGCCGCCTCGCCGACCGGCTCGTCGACGCCGGCCTCGCCGTGCCCGACGGCGCCCGCTCCGGCATCGCGGCGGCCGTCCGTCAGGTGCGGCTGGCCGCCCTGGCCGTCGTCGCGCTGGGCGCGCTCGCCCTGCTGGTGCCCGACCCGTCGGAGATGCCGCGGCACCTGGTCGCGCTCTGGTTCGCGCTGCCGCTCGCCCTGACCGTGAGCTGCCTGGCCATCGCACGGATGGAGGTCCATCCGTACTCGCGCTGGGCGTCCCCGGCGGGACAGCGGCTGCTCGGCGCCCTGACCCGGCGCCCCGGCGGCACGGACGAGCGGACGTACCTCACCTCGGTCGCCGTACGCGGCATCAGCGCGGTCGGCGAACCCGACCTGCGCGCCGCGTTCGCCCACCGCGAGCAGCACCACGGCCCGCACCGCGAGGACCGGCGGGGAGCGCGGCCCGGCGAAGACGGCGCGGAACACCGGCGCCCGCACCGGCGCGACTGAGCCCGCCCCCCGGCCGGTGCCGGGCGCAGGAGGACGAGAACCCGCCGGCCGGGCGGACCGCGTGTACCACGAGGCTGCTCTCCGGCCGCGGCGCGCGCACCACCGCCTCCACCACGGAACACCGGCGTCCGCACCGGCGCGACCGAGCTCCCCCGGGGGCGCACGGAGGCATTGGGGCCGACATCGGCGGGGCGGTGCTTGCCTTCCCCCGCAGCCGAACGAAACATCCCTTTTGTCGCTGCCGCGCACCGAAGGGACACCGATGAGAACTCCCGCCCTCTACACGGCCGCCGGGTCCTTGCTCCTGACCGCGCTCGCCGCCGCACCGGCCGGGGGCGCTCCGGCCGCCCCGGGCGCGGCCGAACTCCACGGCACCGCCGTCGCCGCGGCGCGCGCCGGGGCGGCCGGCGTCCGCTTCGGGACCTGTCCCGCGGTGGAGGACCTGCCCGACGGCGTCCAGTGCGGCACGGTCTCCGTCCCGCTCGACTACGCGCGTCCCGACGGCCGGCAGATCAGACTGACCGTCAGCCGGGTGCGGGCCACCCAGAAGGACCCGCGCAACAGCAAGCGCCGGGTGCCCCGGCAGGGCGCCCTGGTCTACAACCCGGGCGGTCCCGGCGGCTCCGGCATGTACTTCCCGCTGGTCGGCGCGCTGCCCGAGTGGAAGGGGCTCGCCGCGGCCTACGACCTGGTCGGTTACGCCCCGCGCGGGGTGGGCCGTTCGGCGCCGCTGTCCTGCACGGACCCGGAGCAGTTCTTCAAGGCACCCACGCAGGCGCCGACGCACCCCTCGGAGTCGTACAAGAAGGAACGCATCGCGCAGGCGAAGGCGTACGCGCGCGGGTGCGCGCGGCGGGCGGGCGCGGCCCTGCCGTACTACACCTCCCTGAACAACGCCCGGGACCTGGACGTCCTGCGGGCCGCGCTGGGCGAGCAGAGGCTGACGTTCATGGGGGCGTCGTACGGGACGTACTTCGGCGCGCTGTACGCGGCGCTCTTCCCCTCCCACGTGCGGCGGATGGTGTTCGACGCGGCCGTGAACCCGGCCCCGGAGCAGGTCTGGTACCGCAACAACCTGGACCAGTCGGCCGCCTTCGAGGGGCGGTGGGCGGACTTCCGGGAGTGGGTCGCCCGGCACGACGACGTGTACGGGCTCGGGGCCACGGCCCAGGAGGTGCTGCACAGCTACGAGAAGGCGGCCGCGCGGCTGGCCGCCGAACCGGCCGGCGGCAAGGTCGGGCCGGGGCAGCTCCAGGGGGCGTTCCTGTCCGCCGGCTACTACGACGACCTCTGGCCGCACCGGGCGCGGGCCCTGTCGGCGTACCTCAAGGGCGATCCGAAGCCGCTGATCCAGCAGGCGGGGCCGCACCAGGAGGCGGCGAAGGAGGCGGAGAACTCCAACGCGGTCTACACGGCCGTCGAGTGCAACGACGCGTCCTGGCCGACGGACTGGAAGGTGTGGGACCGGGACAACACCCGGCTGGCGAGGGTGGCGCCGTTCGAGACGTGGGACAACGTGTGGCTGAACCTGCCGTGCGCGTACTGGCCCGCGACCCGGCAGGAGCCGCTGGACGTGCGGACCGGGCCCGGTGAGCTGCCCCCGACGCTGATCCTGGCCGCCGAGCGGGACGCGGCCACTCCGTACGACGGCGCCCTGGAGATGCACCGGCGGCTGTCCGGCTCGGTGCTGGTGACCGAGCGGGACGCGGGCACGCACGGCATCGCGGGCGGCCCCAACGCCTGCGTCAACGGGTATTTGGACGCCTACCTGCTGGAGGGCCGCCTCCCGGTGCGGCGCGCCGCCTGCGCCCCGCACCCCGAGCCGACGCCGAAGGCCGACTCCCGGAAGGCGCCCGTCACACCCGCCCGCTGATCAGGCGAGACCCGCCACGAGGTCGCCGATGTCCTTGCGGCGGCCCGTGTAGAACGGGACCTCCTCGCGGACGTGCATCCGGGCCTCCGACGCCCGCAGGTGGCGCATGAGGTCGACGATGCGGTACAGCTCGTCGGCCTCGAACGCCAGGATCCACTCGTAGTCGCCCAGCGAGAAGGAGGCGACGGTGTTGGCGCGGACGTCCGGGTAGCCGCGGGCCATCTTGCCGTGGTCGGCGAGCATGCGGCGGCGGTCCTCGTCGGGCAGGAGGTACCAGTCGTAGGACCGCACGAACGGGTACACGCTGACGTAGTCCCGCGGGGTCTCGTCCGCCAGGAAGGCCGGGATGTGCGAGCGGTTGAACTCGGCGGGGCGGTGCAGCGCCATGTTCGACCAGACCGGCTCCAGGGCGCGGCCCAGCCTCGTGCGGCGGAAGAGGTTGTACGCCTCCTGCAGCTGGTCGCTGGTCTCCGCGTGCCACCAGATCATGACGTCGGCGTCGGCGCGCAGCCCGGACACGTCGTAGGTGCCGCGGATCGTGACGTCCTTGGCGGCGAGCTGGTCGAACAGCTCCTGGACCTCGTCGGCGTAGCCGGTGCGGTCCTCGGGCAGCACGTCCTTCAGCTTGAAGACGGACCAGAGCGT
Organism: Streptomyces sp. NPDC091972; assembly: GCF_044756385.1. Taxonomy (NCBI): domain Bacteria; kingdom Bacillati; phylum Actinomycetota; class Actinomycetes; order Kitasatosporales; family Streptomycetaceae; genus Streptomyces; species Streptomyces sp. NPDC091972. The sequence goes on from NZ_JBIVSV010000012.1 coordinate 66,677, forward strand.
GTAACGGATGACCTCGTTGAGGTCCTTGGCCAGCTTGCCCTTGTTCGGGACCCTGCCGGACTCGGGGGTGGGGGCGTCGTTGCTCATGGCCCCTATTCTCCCGCTCCGCCGTGCAGACTCTGCACCGGGTTGGCCGTGAGCTCCCGCACGGCGGTGAGGTCGCCCTGGAGCTGGTCCGCGGCCGCGTGGGCGCTCGCGATGCAGGCCGGGATACCGACGCCGTCGTACTGCGCGCCGCATACCGCGAGGCCGGGCAGCTTGGCGACGTGCTCGCGGATGCGGGCCACGCGCGCGTGGTGGCCGACGGGGTACTGCGGCAGACCGTCGGTCCAGCGGGTGACGCGGGTTTCGAGGGGGGTGGCGTCCAGACCGGTGGCCGCTCGCAGGTCGTGGCGGGAGACGTCCACCAGGTCGGCGTCGTCGCGCTCCAGGATCTCCGTCTCGCCGTAGCGGCCGACGGAGGTGCGCAGGACCACGACGTCCGGGTTCTCCTCGGCGATCCAGCCCCACTTCCGGGAGGCGAAGGTGGACGCCTTGATGGTGCGGCCGTCGACCGGCGGGACGAGGAAGCCGCTGCCCTCGGGCAGGGCCGCCTCGGAACGCCGGTAGGCCAGCGTGACCAGGGCCATGGAGGCGTACTCGACGGTGTCGAGCTCGTCGGCGGCCTCGGGGGCCTCGGCGCGCAGCAGCCGCGCCGCGGCCGGGGCGGGGACGGCGACGATCACGGCGTCGGCGTGCCGGACGCGGTCCCCGGTGACGACCCTCCAGCCCCCTGCCGCCGCACGGCGCAGCTCGCTCACGGGTGCGCCGGTGACGATCTCGCCTCCGTGCGCGCGGACCGCGTCGGCGACGGCGAGCGGAAGGGTGCCCACCCCGCCCTCGATGCCCATGAACACCGGCCCGGTCTGCTGGTTCGCGGCCGCCCTCGCCTGGATCTCGCGGACGCCCTCCGTCAGCGAGGTGTGGGTCTTCGCGGCCTGGAAGAGCTGCGGGACCGCCGAGCGCATCGAGATGCGGTAGGCGTCGCCCGCGTACACCCCGCCGAGGAGGGGTTCCACGAGGCGGTCGACGACCTCGCGGCCCAGGCGCGCCGCCACGTACGCACCGACCGCCACGTCGTCGCCGACCTCCGTGCGGGGCAGGTCGGCGTCCCGCGCGATGCGGGCGAGACCCTCGTCGGACAGCACCCCGGCGAGGGTCTCGGCGCTGCCGGGGACGCCCATGACGTGGCCCTTGGGCATGGGGCGCAGGGCGCCGCGGGTCCAGATCGAGGCGGTCGCGGTGGCGGGCGGCTGGAGGCGCTCGCCGAGGCCCACCTCACGCGCCAGGGCCACCGCCTCGGGCCTGCGGGCCAGCATCGACTCGGCGCCGAGGTCGACGCGCGCGCCCGCGATCCCGCCGGGCAGCAGCTTGCCGCCGACCCGGTCCGACGCCTCCAGCACGGTGACGCGCGCGCCGCGCTGCGCCAGCCGGTGGGCCGCGGCCAGTCCCGCGATGCCGGCTCCGATGACGACGACCTGTGATCCGCTCATGGCCCCAGCCTCTCAGACCCCGCCGACAGTCCACCGGCGGCCCGGTGTCCTGGACGAGTCCTGACCGTGACCGCATCGGGACCGCCCGCGTCCAACGTTCGCGCCCCCTCCGGCGTCGAAGGAGCGTCAGTTGTTCACGACCCTCGGGGGGACGCCCATGCGCGCACCACGTTCACGCCGTTCACGCAGCTCCGTACGGCCCGTCCAGGTCCTGTCGGGGCTCCTGCTGGCCGGGGCCCTCGCCCTGACCGGGTGCAGCGGAGCCGGGGGCGGTGACAGCGACAGCGGCAGCCTCGCCAAGGAGGACCGGGCCGCCTCGCAGGCCGACGGGAAGGGCGCGGCCGGCGCCGAGGACAGCGCGGGCGGCGGGCGGGCCACCGCCGCGCCCCAGGTGCCCGCGAGCCACATCATCCGCACCGCCACCCTGACCGTGCAGGTCGAGAGCGTGCCCAAGGCGCTCGCCGCGGCCCGTACCAGCACCGAGAACGCGGGCGGGTTCGTCGGCAAGGAGACCACCTCCCGGGACGAGGAGGGGCGCGAGCAGACGGAGGTGGTGCTGCGGGTGCCGGTCGAGAAGTACGACGAGGTCCTCGCCGGCCTGGAGGGCGCGGGCAAGCTCCTGGAACGCACCGCGAACGCGCAGGACGTCACCGACCAGGTCGTCGACGTGGAGAGCCGGATCGCGACCCAGCGCGCGAGTGTGGCGCGGATCCGGGACCTGATGGACAAGGCGACCAGGCTGAGCGACGTGGTGACCCTGGAGGGCGAGCTGAGCAGTCGTCAGGCCGACCTGGAGTCGCTGCTCGCCCGCCAGGCGTCCCTGAAGGACCGCACGAGCCTGGCCACCGTCACGCTGTCCCTGTCCGAGTCGCCGGTCGTCAAGGCCGAGGAGGACGACGATCCCGGGGTCGTGGACGCGCTGGCGGGCGGCTGGGACGCGTTCGTGACCGTGCTGCGCTGGATCGTGGTGGCACTGGCCGCCGTGCTGCCGTTCCTGGTGGGGATCGCGCTGCTCGTGCTGGTGTGGCTGCGGCTCATCCGGCCCCGGCTGCCGCGCCGGCCGGCTCCCGCGGGCGTCTCCACCGCCCTGGGCCCGCTGCCGATGGCCCGCCCGGTGCCCGACCCGGGGCGACCGCAGGAACCCGGGGCCGCTCGGGAGCCGGGGCGCCCGCAGGAGCCGGGCGAGCGGGAGTGACACGCGCGGGGTGACGTGCGGAGGCGGCGCGGGGAGGCGGGGCGCGCGGGACCGAAATGCCCTGCCCTCGTAGCGTGTTCGCATGAACATGAGCCGTACGCAGGGTACGAGGGAACGTCTGGTCGTGATCGGCGGCGACGCCGCGGGGATGTCCGCGGCGTCGCAGGCACGGCGTATGAAGGGCCCCGACGAGCTGGAGATCGTGGCGTTCGAGCGGGGTCACTTCACCTCGTACTCGGCGTGCGGCATCCCGTACTGGGTGGGCGGGGACGTCGACGGGCCGGACGGGTTGATCGCCCGTACCCCCGAGGAGCACCGGGACCGGGGCATCGACCTGCGCATGCGCACCGAGGTCACGGAGATCGACGTCGACGGGCAGCGGGTACGCGCGCGTGACCTCGATTCGGGGGCCGCGTACTGGACGTCGTACGACAAGCTCGTGATCGCGACCGGGGCCCGCCCGATCCGCCCGGACATGCCGGGGGCGGACGCGCTCGGGGTGCACGGGGTGCAGACGCTCGACGACGGCCAGGCGCTCATCGACACGCTGGCACACACGCGTGGCCGCAGGGCGGTGGTGGTGGGCGCCGGGTACATCGGCGTGGAGATGGCCGAGGCCCTGATCAACCGCGACTACGAGGTGACGGTCGTCAACCGGGGCAGCGAGCCCATGGCCACGCTGGACCCGGACATGGGACGCCTGGTGCACGAGGCCATGGAGGGCCTGGGCATCACCATGGTCAACGACGCCGCCGTGACCAAGGTGCTCACGGACGAGGACGGCCGGGTGCGCGCGGTGGCCACGGAGGACGCGGAGTACCCGGCGGACGTGGTGGTGCTCGGCATCGGCGTCCGCCCGGAGACGACGCTCGCGAAGGCGGCCGGTCTGCCGCTGGGCAGCCACGGCGGTCTGCTGACCGACCTCGCGATGCGGGTGCGCGGCCACGAGAACATCTGGGCCGGCGGTGACTGCGTGGAGGTCCTCGACCTGGTGTCGGGACAGGAACGCCACATCGCGCTCGGCACCCACGCCAACAAGCACGGCCAGGTCATCGGCACGGGCGTCGGCGGAGGCTACGCCACCTTCCCGGGGGTCGTCGGCACGGCCGTCAGCAAGGTCTGCGACCTGGAGATCGCCCGCACCGGGCTGCGCGAGAAGGACGCCCGCCGGGTGGGCCTCCAGTTCGTGTCGGTCACGATCGAGTCCACCAGCCGGGCCGGCTACTACCCGGGTGCCTCTCCCATGACGGTGAAGATGCTCGCCGAGCGCCGCACGGGGCGGCTGCTCGGCGTGCAGATCGTCGGCAGAGAGGGGGCGGGCAAGCGGGTCGACATCGCCGCGGTGGCGCTGACGGCGGGGATGACGGTGGAGCGGATGACGGCCCTGGACCTGGGGTACGCGCCGCCGTTCAGCCCGGTGTGGGACCCGGTGCTGGTGGCGGCCAGGAAGGCCGTGGCGAAGGTGCGGGGCTCCTGAGGGCTACGCCGTTCCGTTGATCCGCTCGATGGCCTGACGGGCCTGGTCGGCGGGCGGGCGGGGCGGCAGCGCCGAGACGGAGGCGCTGCTGCTGGGAGGCATCGCCGACGGCTGCTCGCCCGCCGGCTTGGCGTGCGCCGCGGACCGTGCGGACCTGAGCCGGTTGCTCACCGCCTCGTCGAGCGTCACCGGCCGCTGCATCTGGGCCGCCAGCCGCCCGGCCTCCTGACCGAGCCTGGCCACGTCCTCCCACGGCAGTCGCACCACCAGGGACAGCTCGGCCTCACCGTCGGGAAGAGCGTGCATCGCAGGCGTCGTACGGTCGTTCATCGCTGTTCCTCACGTAGTCCCCGCGGCCCGCCTTCCCCGTGCCGCGGGCGGTTGAGGAGACATACGCACGCGCGCGTGCGGGTGTTCACCGGAGCGCCACCGATTCGCCCGGCCCATCGCGGGCAGTACTTCCTTGTGGTCATCCCCGTCCATGACGTGAACCCCGTGCGCCGCACCCCCGTGGTGACGTACGCGCTCATCGCCGCGAACGTCCTCGTGTTCCTGTTCGCGCCCGGCCTGGCCGGCTCGGTGGCGGGCGACAGCAGCCTGTCCCAGCTCTGCCACCTCCAGGCGTTCCTGGACCACTGGGCGGCCGTCCCCCAGGAGTTGATCCACCATCAGATGCCGCGGCTCGTCCCCACGGGCGACGTCGGCACGAGCGCCCAGGGCGCGGCGGGCTGCGTGGTGGCCCCGCCGGACTACGACAAGTCCCCCGCGCTGTCGGTCCTGACGGCGATGTTCCTGCACGGCGGCTGGCTGCACCTGCTGGGCAACATGCTGTTCCTGCTGATCTTCGGCAACAACGTCGAGGACCGCATGGGCCATGTGCGCTTCGCGCTGTTCTACGTCGTCTGCGGCTACGCGGCGTCGTACGGCTTCGCCCTCCTCAACGCCGACTCGGGAGACCCGCTGATCGGCGCCTCGGGGGCCATCGCCGGCGTCCTGGGCGCCTATCTGGTGCTGTACCCGAAGGCCAGGGTGTGGGTCCTGGTGCCGTTCCTGGTGTTCCTGCCGCTGAGACTGCCGGCCTGGCTGGTGCTGGGCTTCTGGTTCGTGCTCCAGGCGTTCTACTCCTCCGGCGAGGGCGTCTCCGCGGCGGGCACGGTGGCGTACGCCGCGCACGTCGTCGGTTTCCTCGCCGGCATGCTGCTCGCCTGGCCGCTGAAGCCGGGCACTCCCCCGCCGCCGGAACCGCGCGGCCTGCTGTTCGGCAGGAAGGCGCGGCCCCGGCACACGTGGTGAGGGCTCAGCGGGCCGTCCGCGTGTGGACGTACTCCACGAGGCGGGTCAGGGCGTCCGGGTCGGTGGTCGGCATGACGCCGTGGCCGAGGTTGAAGACGTGGCCCTCCAGGTCCGCGGCCGACTCCAGGACCTCGCGTGTCTTGGCCTCGACGGCCTCCGTGGAGGAGAACAGGACCGTCGGGTCGAGGTTGCCCTGGAGCGCCTTGCCGGGGCCGACACGGCGGGCGGCCTCGTCGAGCGGGACCCGCCAGTCGACGCCGACGACGTCCGCGCCGGCCTCACCCATGAGCTTCAGCAGCTCACCGGTGCCGACGCCGAAGTGGATGCGGGGGACGCCGTACCCCGCGACCGCCTCGAAGACCTTCGCGGAGGCCGGCAGCACCGAGCGGCGGTAGTCGGCGGGGGCGAGGGCGCCCGCCCACGAGTCGAAGAGCTGCACGGCGGAGGCGCCGGCCTCGATCTGGACCTTCAGGAAGGCGGCGGTGATCCCGGCGAGACGGTCGAGGAGGTCGGCCCACAGCTCGGGGTCGCCGTACATCATCGACTTGGCGTTCTCGTACGTGCGGGACGGGCCGCCCTCGACGAGGTAACTCGCGAGGGTGAAAGGCGCGCCCGCGAAACCGATGAGGGGGGTCGGGCCGAGCTCGCGGGTCAGCAGGCCGATGGCCTCGGTGACGTAGGAGACGTCCTCGGGGGTGAGGTCGCGCAGCTGGGCCAGGTCGGCGCGGGTGCGGATCGGGCGCTCGACGACCGGGCCGACACCGGGCTTGATGTCGAGGTCGATGCCGATGGCCTTGAGCGGGACGACGATGTCGCTGTAGTAGATCGCCGCGTCCACGTTGTGGCGGCGCACCGGCTGGAGGGTGATCTCGGCGACCAGCTCGGGCCGTGTGCACGACTCGAGCATCGGGATGCCCTCGCGGACCTTGCGGTACTCCGGCAGTGAGCGCCCGGCCTGGCGCATGAACCAGACGGGGGTGTGCGGCACGGGTTCGCGCCGGCATGCCTTGAGGAAGGCGGATTCGTACGTGGCTGACGGCGGCGTCTCGAGTGCACTCACGTCGGAAAGTCTCGCACGGTGCGACGAGTGCCGAGTGCGCGGTGTCCGTGTGGGCATGGGGCGGAGTCAGGGTGTCTAGGCCCGCACCACGCCCCCCTTCCCCTTAACCTTCCCGCATGGCTGCGGCACAGGGACGACTGTCGGACGACACGGGCGGAATGGACGACGCGAAGGGGAGTGACCGGGATGGGAGCGGTGCGGCTCCGCCGGCCTTCCAGGCGGCGGTGCAGGCCCTGCGCGGCAGTCGGCTGCGGCCGCAGATCGAGATCGAGCCGACACGGGCGCCCCAGCGGCTCGCGCCGCACGCGTACGCGCTGGAGGCGACGGTCGTCGACGGCGACCAGGACCTCGCCGACGGGCGCCTCGTGCTGCTGCACGACCCCGACGGCCACGACGCCTGGCGGGGCACCTTCCGGCTGGTGACGCTGGTGCGCGCGGAGCTGGAGCCCGAGATGGCCGCCGACCCGCTGCTGCCCGAGGTGTGCTGGTCCTGGCTGACCGGCGCGCTGGCGGCGCGCGGGCTGTCGTACGGCGAGCCGAGCGGCACCGTCACGCGCGCGAGCTCGCACTACTTCGGAGGTCTGTCCGAGCGCCCGGCGGCCTCGCAGATCGAGATCCGCGCCTCCTGGACGCCCCGCGAGGGCCTGGGCGGGGTGCCGGACACGGCGGGCCACCTGGCCTCCTGGTGCGATCTGCTGGCCCAGGTCGCGGGCCTGCCGCCGGCCGGGCCGGGCGACGCCTCCGTGGTCACGCTCCCCCAGCGGCGGGACCCCCAGGCACGCTGACCGTCCGCGTTCGGGGCGGCGGCCACCCACATGGAGCATCAATTTGTCGATACGGCCACTTTCAGTCAGGAGTGGCCCCTCGAACGAACCGATATGTTCACCGAACGATCGACCGTACGTCCGAATTGCACTAATTGTTACTCACTAGATCGTGATCATTCCCTAAAGGACGCCGGGTTCGGTGCCGAAGACGTCTGTGACCTTCCAGCCGTCCCCACCCCAGGAGGCCCGGTGTCCGTTCTCCTCGAGCAGCCCGCAAGCCTGGTCGCCTACCGCCCCAACAAGCCCACCGCCATGGTGGTCGTGGCCGACCCGCGCGTCCGTTCCACCGTCACCCGTCACCTGTGGGCGCTCGGTGTACGCGATGTCATCGAGGCCTCGTCCGTGGCGGAGGCCCGTCCCCGTATCGGCAGTCCCAGAGACATCTGCGTCGCCGACGTCCATCTCCCCGACGGCTCCGGCCTGACGCTGCTGTCGGAGACCCGCGCCGCGGGCTGGCCCAACGGGCTCGCCCTCTCCGCGGCCGACGACATCGGCGCCGTGCGCAACGCCCTCGCGGGCGGCGTCAAGGGCTACGTCGTCACCGGCACCCGGACCAACCTCGGGCTCCCCACCCGACCGGGAGCCGCTCCCATCGGCGCCGCCGCCGCCCGTATGCACCGCCGCCCCCCGGGTGCCCCGAGCCACCCGGGCGGCTACCGCGAGCTCTCCGGCCGCGAGGTCGAGGTGCTGCGACTGGTCGCCGAAGGCCAGTCGAACAAGGCGATCGGCGTCTCGATGGGCCTGTCCGCACTGACCGTCAAGAGCCACCTCGCCCGGATCGCCCGCAAGCTCGGCACGGGAGACCGTGCCGGCATGGTGGCGGTGGCTCTCCGCACCGGAATCATCCACTGAGGCTCTGCACGCCTCACTGTTCACGGACGTGAACCAGGCCTTTCACCGGGCTGACTGGTTTACGACCCCCAGGCGCCTGCCGACGGAACGTTCCGTCGGCAGGCGCTGTCCATACACAGATACCCTTGACAGGTGACCGACGCCCAAGAGACCGCAGCAGACGTTCCACTGCGAACCACCGGAGGCGGCCCTCCGGACGATGGCGGATCTTCTGTCGCGGAGGCTCCGATCCCTCTGCTGGAGCCGCGTGAGGGCATTCCGCCCGTCATCGCCGACGAGGACTCGCTCGCCGAGGTGATCGCCGCGTTCGCCGCCGGATCCGGCCCTGTCGCCGTCGACGCCGAGCGGGCGTCCGGCTACCGCTACGGACAGCGCGCCTATCTCGTGCAGCTCCGCCGCGCGGGAGCGGGGACCGCGCTGATCGACCCCGTGGCCTGTCCCGACCTCTCGGGCCTGGGCGAGGCGCTCTCCGGTGTGGAGTGGGTGCTGCACGCCGCCACCCAGGACCTGCCGTGCCTGCGCGAGATAGGCATGGTCCCCTCGCGCCTCTTCGACACCGAGCTGGCCGGACGGATCGCCGGGTTCCCCCGGGTCGGGCTCGGCGCGATGGTCGAGGGAGTGCTGGGCTTCACGCTGGAGAAGGGGCACTCGGCCGTCGACTGGTCGACCCGCCCGCTGCCCGAGCCCTGGCTGCGCTACGCCGCCCTCGACGTGGAGCTCCTCGTCGACCTGCGGGACGCGCTGGAGAAGGAGCTCGACCGGCAGGGGAAGCTGGAGTGGGCGCTCGAGGAGTTCGACGCGATCGCGTCGGCCCCGCCGGCCGAGCCGCGCAAGGACCCCTGGCGCCGGACCTCCGGGATGCACAAGGTACGGCGGCGTCGGCAGTTGGCCGTCGTGCGGGAGCTGTGGGAGGCACGGGACCGGATCGCCCAGCGGCGGGACGTGTCGCCCGGCAAGGTGCTGTCCGACGCGGCGATCGTCGAGGCGGCGCTCGCCCTGCCGGCCAACGTGCACGCGCTGGCCGCGCTGAACGGCTTCGGGCACCGGATGGGCCGACGGCAGCTGGAGCAGTGGCAGGCCGCCGTCGACCGGGCCAGGGCCCTCCCCGAGACGCAGTTGCCGCAGCCCGGGCAGCCGGTGACGGGGCCCCCGCCGCCGCGGGCGTGGGCCGACAAGGACCCCGCGGCGGCCGCGAGGTTGTCCGCTGCGCGGGCCGCTGTGTCCGCGCTGGCCGAGACGCTGAACATGCCCCAGGAGAACCTGATCACCCCGGACACCGTGCGCAGGGTGTGCTGGGAGCCGCCCGCCGTGGTCAGTGCGGAGTCCGTCGGGGCGGCGCTGGCGGCATTGGGTGCTCGGGCCTGGCAGGTCGAGCAGGTGACTCCTGTGCTGGTGGCCGCGCTGTCCGCCTAGCCGCCGGGGACGGTTGCCGGGGCGTGGCGGCTGCGGGCCGGGGCCCTTGAAGCGGAACAGCGACGTCGAGATCGCGCCAAGATCTTCCGAGGGCAGGATCACCCGGTGCCCGCTCCGGTGCCGACACCGCGGGGCTCCACGGCGCCTTGCGCGGTGTGACCTTCGCCGCTCCCGCCTCCAGGGGTGGGCAGTCACGTTACTCATAAGTAGCATGGGTCCTGAGCGCGCGCTCAGCGCATCGCAGCAGTGCAGATCCCGCATCTGGAGGAGAGCCATCGTGCCTCGTACCGTCAGGGACGTCGTCTTCGTCGACGGCGTCCGCACCCCGTTCGGCAAGGCGGGCCCGAAGGGCATCTACCACGAGACCCGCGCCGACGACCTCGTCGTGAAGGCGATCCGGGAGCTGCTGCGCCGCAACCCCGGTCTCGACCCCAAGAAGATCGACGAGGTCGCCATCGCCGCGACCACGCAGATCGGCGACCAGGGCCTGACCATCGGCCGCACGGCGGGCATCCTCGCCGGTCTGCCGCAGTCGGTGCCCGGTTACTCCATCGACCGCATGTGCGCCGGCGCGCTGACCGCCGTCACCACGGTCGCCGGTTCGGTCGCCTTCGGTGCCTACGACATCGCCATCGCCGGTGGTGTCGAGCACATGGGCCGTCACCCCATGGGCGAGGGCGTGGACCCGAACCCGCGGTTCGTGAGCGAGAAGCTCGTCGACGAGTCCGCCCTGTTCATGGGCATGACCGCCGAGAACCTGCACGACCGCTACCCGACGATCACCAAGCAGCGCGCCGACGAGTACGCCGTGCGCTCCCAGGAGAAGGCCGCCAAGGCCTACGCCAACGGCAAGATCCAGGCCGACCTGGTGCCGATCTCGGTGCGCCGCACCAACCCGGAGGCCGGTGAGACGGGCTGGGGCCTGGTCACCGCCGACGAGCCGATGCGCCCGGGGACCACGCTGGAGAACCTCGCCGGTCTGAAGACCCCGTTCCGCGTCCACGGCCGGGTCACCGCCGGCAACGCGGCCGGTCTGAACGACGGTGCCACCGCCTCCCTGATCGCCTCCGAGGACTTCGCCCGGGAGAACGACCTCCCGGTCAAGATGCGCCTGGTCTCCTACTCCTTCGCGGGTGTCGAGCCGGAGGTCATGGGCTACGGCCCGATCCCGGCCACCGAGAAGGCGCTCGCCCAGGCGGGTCTGTCCATCTCCGACATCGGTCTCTTCGAGATCAACGAGGCCTTCGCGGTCCAGGTCCTGGCTTTCCTGGAGCACTACGGCATCGCGGACGACGACGAGCGCGTCAACCAGTACGGCGGCGCCATCGCCTTCGGTCACCCGCTGGCCTCCTCGGGTGTGCGTCTGATGACGCAGCTGGCCCGCCAGTTCGAGGAGCAGCCCGAGGTCCGCTACGGCCTGACCACCATGTGCGTCGGCTTCGGCATGGGCGCGACGGTCATCTGGGAGAACCCGAACCACAAGGACGCCGGAGGCAGCAAGTGAGCACCACTGAGCTCTTGAAGGGTGCGGCCGAGCTGTTCCCGGACGAGGTCGTCACCCAGGCGCACGTACGCCACCTGGACCTGCCGTTCAACGCGGGGCGCTTCGCGCTCATCACGCTGGACAACGGCTTCGACCACACCAAGCCGACCACCTTCGGCCCGGCGTCGCTGGCGAACCTGAACACCGCCATCGACCAGGTCGAGAAGGAGGCGTCGGCCGGCGAGATCGTCGGTGTCGGCATCACCGGCAAGCCGTTCATCTTCGCCGTCGGCGCCGACCTCAAGGGCGTCGAGCTCCTCAAGGAGCACAAGGACGCGCTGGCCATCGGCAAGGGCGGCCACGAGGTCTTCAAGCGCCTCGCGGGCATCGCGGTGCCGACCTTCGCGTACTACAACGGCGCGGCGATGGGCGGTGGCGTCGAGGTCGGTCTGCACTGCACCTACCGCACGGTCTCCGCGGCCCTGCCCGCCTTCTCGCTCCCCGAGGTCTTCCTCGGACTGGTCCCCGGCTGGGGCGGCTGCACCCTGCTGCCGAACCTGATCGGCGCCGAGAAGGCCGTCTCGGTCATCATCGAGAACTCCCTCAACCAGAACAAGCAGCTCAAGGGCGCTCAGGTCTACGAACTGGGCATCGCCGACGCGCTGTTCGAGGGCGCGGACTTCCTGGAGCAGTCCCTGCTGTGGACGGCGTCCGTCCTCAAGGGCGAGATCGCCATCGAGCGCCCGGCGATCGACCGCGGCGAGGCCTGGGACCAGGCCGTCGCCAAGGGCCGTTTCATCGCGGACTCCAAGGTGCACGGGGCCGCTCCGGCCGCCTACCGCGCCCTGGACATCATCGAGGCCGCCAAGAACGGCGACCTCCAGCAGGGCTTCGACGCCGAGGACCAGGCCCTCGCCGACCTGATCATGGGTGGCGAACTGCGCTCCGGCATCTACGCGTTCAACCTGGTGCAGAAGCGCGGCAAGCGTCCCGCGGGTGCCCCGGACAAGAACCTGGCCCGCCCGGTCACCAAGGTCGGTGTCGTCGGCGCCGGTCTGATGGCCTCCCAGCTCGCGCTGCTCTTCCTGCGCCGCCTGGAGGTGCCGGTCGTCCTGACCGACATCGACCAGGAGCGCGTCGACAAGGGTGTGGGCTACGTCCACGCCGAGATCGAGAAGCTGCTCGGCAAGGGCCGTATCAACCAGGACAAGGCCAACCGTCTCAAGGCCCTGGTCACCGGTGTGCTGGACAAGGCGGAGGGCTTCTCCGACGCGGACTTCATCATCGAGGCCGTGTTCGAGGAGATCGGCGTCAAGCAGCAGGTGTTCGCGGAGGTCGAGGCGGTCGCCCCGGCGCACGCGATCCTCGCCACCAACACCTCCTCCCTCTCCGTCACGGAGATGGCGTCGAAGCTGAAGAACCCCGAGCGGGTCGTGGGCTTCCACTTCTTCAACCCGGTCGCGATCCTCCCGCTGCTGGAGATCGTCCGCGGTGAGCAGACCGACGACGCCTCGCTGGCCACGGCGTTCGCCGTCGCCAAGAAGCTGAAGAAGACCGCGGTGCTGGTCAAGGACGCCCCGGCGTTCGTCGTGAACCGCATCCTCACCCGCTTCATGGGCGAGATCCAGAACGTCATCGACGAGGGCACCCCGGTGGCCGTGGCGGAGAAGGCGGTGGAGCCGCTCGGCCTGCCGATGTCCCCGCTCGTCCTCCTGGAGCTGGTCGGTCCCGCGATCGGTCTGCACGTCTCGGAGACCCTTAACCGGGCCTTCCCGGACCGCTTCACGGTCTCCCCGAACCTCGCGGCGGTCGTCAAGGCCGGCAAGCGCGGCTTCTACGTCTACGACTCCGGCAAGCCGGAGCTCGACCCGGAGGTCGCCGCGCTCCTCAAGCAGGGCGATGTCGTCCTGTCCGAGGAGCAGGTCCGCGAGCGCGTCCTGGACGCCGTCGCCCAGGAGATCGGGCTCATGCTCGACGAGGGTGTCGTCGCCGAGGCCCAGGACATCGACCTCTGCCTGATCACGGGCGCCGGCTGGCCCTTCCACCTGGGCGGCATCACGCCGTACCTGGACCGCGAGGGCGTCTCCGAGCGCGTGAACGGCAAGAAGTTCCTGGCTCCGGGCGTGGCGTCGGTTCCGGCGTAAGCGTTCCGCGTACGACCCTGAAGAGGGCCCCCGCCGCGGCGGGGGCCCTTGTCGTACACCGTGCACCGGACGGGGCCGGCAGGGGCTCAGACCTCCTGCCAGGCCGCGAGGGCCAGTCCCGGCTCGTCCTTCTGCCGGGCGATCCGCAGGTCCCCGTCAGGGGTCACCGTGGCGGCGGTGACACGGCCGTCCGCGTCCTCGGCGAGGGCCACGGCCGTGCCCGCCGGAACCTGCGGACCGGACTCCGTCCACCACAGGCCCGCCGACTCCTGCTCCGTCGGACACGCGGCGAAGGCGACCCGGCCGGAAGCCGAACGCTGGGCGAGCAGGGTGCAGTCGTGGCCCTCCAGGGTGCAGCGCAGCAGCGCCGCGGGGCCGGGCCCGGCCGCCGCGAGCAGCGGAACGGGTTCCGTGTCCGGACGCCAGGCGTGGAGCATGCCCTCGGGGTCCGCGAAGAACAGCGTGGTGTGCTCCTTGGAGGTGGGCAGCGCGCTGAGCGTGCCCGGCTCCACGCGCACCGGCAGCGGGTCGGCCGGGACGGGGGGCGCCCCCGCCTCCCCCGGGAGCCAGCGCAGGATGCCCGCCGGACTGGTGCCGTACAGCTCGACGCGGCCCGACTCCCCCGTCACGGCGGTGAGTTGCTCGTGCACGTCGGTCCCGCCGAGGTCGGCCCAGGCGTTCCAGCCGCCGCGCTCCTTCTGGATGAGGGCGCGTACGCCGTGGCCGCGGTCGCGGACGAAGACGTGGGCGCGGCCCTCCGCGTCGACGGCCACGGCGGGCATGCCGGTGCGCGCGCCGGCTCTGTCGGGGTGGCCGACCGGGTTCCAGTCGAGGGCGGCGAGGTGGACGCGGAAGTGCGTGGAGTGGACGAGGCCCGCTTCCTGGGCCTTGGTGGGCCGCCAGGACACGAGGTGCGCGTAGCCGTCGGAGCCGTGTCCCACGGCGAGTCCGGGGTGCAGGCGCTGGTCGCCGCCGACCTTGCGCCAGGGCAGCCAGGTGTCGCCGCCCGGGCGGCGTTCCGCCCTGCACCACACCGCGTCGTCACGGGTGGCGTAGACGCCGAGTCGGCCGTCGCGGGCGCGGATGAGCCAGTCGCCGTTCACTGTACGGACCATTGACACGGCTCCACTCTAATCCGGCGGCCGGCGCCGTCCTCGGGCGGGCCGGGCGTGGGACGCTGGGGGCATGAGTGACGTGCTGCTGGTCGTCGTGGATGCCGCGAACGTCGTCGGGTCGGTGCCGGACGGGTGGTGGCGGGACCGGCGGGGGGCGGCGGAGCGGCTGCGGGACCGGCTGGCGGTGGACGGGATGCCGGGGCGGGACGGACCGCTGGAGATCGTGCTGGTGGTGGAGGGGGCGGCCCGGGGAGTGGCCTCCGTGCCGGGGGTGCGGGTGGAGTCGGCCCCGGGGAGCGGCGACGACCACATGGTGGAGCTGGTCGCGCGGGCGGGCGGACGGCCGGTGCTGGTGGTCACCGCGGACCGTGAACTGCGGCGCAGGGTCGGGGAGTTGGGGGCGGAGGTGGCGGGCCCGCGGACGGTTCGTCCCTGAGCGCCTGTGGGTGTGCCGCGCCCTGTCGTGGGGCGGCCGCGGGTGCGTTGTGGCTGGTCGCGCAGTTCCCCGCGCCCCTGGGTGGGTGCAGGCGACGTCTGCTGGGACCAACCCCTGGCGACCCGCAGCCGCCCTCTGTTCCCTGGAGCTACTCCGTCTCGGCCCGCTGGTTGAGGCGGCTGTGCGTCCGGCCGTACAGGAAGTACACGGCGAACCCGAGCACCATCCAGACGGCGAACCGCAGCCACGTCTCCGCCGGCAGGTTGAGCATCAGCCAGAGGGAGGCGGCCACCGACAGGATCGGGATGACCGGCACCCACGGGGTGCGGAAGGCCCGGGGCAGGTCGGGGCGGGACTTGCGGAGGATGATCACGCCGATGGCGACGACCACGAACGCGAACAGGGTGCCGATGTTGACCAGTTCGGCGAGCTCGCTCAGGGGCGTGAAGCCGGCGACGATCGCGATGATCACGCCGAGCAGGATGGTCGGGCGGTGCGGGGTGCGGAACTTCGGGTGGACGTGGGAGAAGAACGTGGGCAGCAGTCCGTCCCGGCTCATCGCGAAGAAGACCCGGGTCTGGCCCAGCAGCAGGATCATGCACACCGTCGTGAGGCCGACCGCCGCGCCGAAGCTGATGAAGCCCGCGAACCAGGGGTGGCCGGTGGCCTTGAAGGCGTCCGCGAGCGGGGCCGTGATCGACAGGTCCGTGTACTTCTGCATGCCGGTCACGACGATCGACACCGCCACGTAGAGGGTGGTGCAGATGAGGAGGGAGCCGAGGATGCCGCGGGGCATGTCGCGCTGCGGGTTCCTGGTCTCCTCGGCGGCCGTGGCGACGACGTCGAAGCCGATGAAGGCGAAGAAGACGACGGAGGCGGCGGTGAAGATGCCCATCACGCCGAAGTTGGAGGGCGCCCAGCCGAACATGAGCTGGATCAGCGGCGACTGGAGACTGTCGCCGGCCGGCACGTCCTGCGCCTTCGGGACGAACGGGTGGTAGTTGTCGCCCTTGACGAAGAAGGCACCGGCGATGATCACGGTCAGCACGACCGTCACCTTGACGGCCACGACCAGCGAGGTCACCCGCGCGGAGAGCTTGGTGCCGAGCACGAGGATGCCGGTGAGCACCAGGACGAGCGCGGCGGCCAGGATGTCGAAGCCGAAGCCGTCGGCCCCGTCCCTGCTGCCGAGCGCCGCCGGCAGGTGCCAGCCCGCGTTGTCCAGCAGCGAGGCGATGTAGCCGGACCAGCCGACGGACACCACCGCCGTGCCCAGCGCGAACTCCAGGACCAGGTCCCAGCCGATGATCCAGGCGGGCAGTTCGCCGAGGGAGGCGTAACTGAAGGTGTACGCCGAGCCGGCCACCGGGACGGTGGAGGCGAACTCGGCGTAGCAGAGCGCGGCGAGCGCGCAGACGACGCCGGCCACGACGAAGGCCAGGGCGACCGCCGGGCCGGCGTTGTTCTTGGCGACGGTGCCGGTCAGGACGAAGATGCCGGTGCCGATGATCACACCGACGCCGAAGACGGTCAGATCCAGCGCGGACAAGGACTTCTTGAGCGCGTGCTCTGGCTCCTCGGTATCGAGGATGGACTGCTCGACCTTCTTCGTCCGGAAGAGGGTGCTGCTCACGGGACCTCCCACGCTGTGTCGTCCTCGACATGATCGAGAGGGGGCGTAGGTCGTATGCCCCGGCACGGCGGGATTCACGCGAACGGGCCGGTCACGCCACTGTCAAGAGTGGCGTGACCGGCCCGTTCGGGCGTACCGGGGCGTCAGTCGCGGGCGGGCTGCGCCTCGGCCGGGGCGCTGTCGTACCGGCCGTCCAGCTTCGAGACCAGGCCGGTGACCTGGCGGGCGATGTCGGGGGCGGTGAGCCCGATCTCCGCCATGATCTCGGCGCGGGAGGCGTGGTCGAGGAAGCGCGGCGGGATGCCGAAGTCGCGCAGCGGGACGTCGACGCCCGCGTCGCGCAGGGCCTGTGCGATCGCCGAGCCGACTCCGCCGACGCGGCTGTTGTCCTCGACGGTGACGACCACGCGGTGCCGCTCCGCGAGCGGGGCCATGGCCTCGTCGACGGGCTTGACCCAGCGCGGGTCGACGACGGTGGTGGAGATGCCCTGCTTGTCGAGGAGGGCGGCGATCTCCAGGCACATCGGGGCGAGGGCGCCGACGGAGACGAGGAGCACGTCGGGCCTGTCCGTCCCCGGCTCGCGCAGCACGTCCATGGAGCCGACGGTGCCCACCGCGGGTACGGCGGGGCCCACGACGCCCTTGGAGTAGCGCAGCACGGTCGGCGCGTCGTCGACCTGGACGGCCTCGCGCAGCTGGGCGCGCAGCTGCTCGGCGTCGCGCGGGGCGGCGAGCCGGAGCGTGGGCACGACCTGGAGCATCGACATGTCCCACATGCCGTTGTGCGAGGCGCCGTCGTCGCCGGTGACGCCGGCCCGGTCGAGGACGAAGGTCACCCCGCACTTGTGCAGGGCGACGTCCATGAGGACCTGGTCGAAGGCGCGGTTGAGGAAGGTGGCGTAGACGGCGAAGACGGGGTGCAGCCCACCGGTGGCCAGGCCCGCCGCGGACACGGCGGCGTGCTGTTCGGCGATGCCGACGTCGTAGATGCGGTCCGGGAAGGTGTCCGCGAACTTCTTCAGGCCGACCGGCTGGAGCATGGCCGCGGTGATGGCGACGATGTCCTCGCGCTCCTGGCCCAGCTTGACCATCTCGTCGCCGAAGACGGAGGTCCAGCTCGCGGCGGCGGCCTTGATGGGCAGGCCGGTGTCGGGGTGGATGGGGCCGATGCCGTGGAAGCGGTCGGCCTCGTCCTGCTCGGCGGGCTCGTAGCCGCGGCCCTTCTCGGTGAGGCAGTGCACGATCACCGGGCCGTTGAACCGCTTGGCGCGGGCCAGCGCCGACTCCAGCGCCTCGATGTCGTGGCCGTCGATGGGGCCGACGTACTTCAGGCCGAGGTCCTCGAACATGCCCTGGGGCGCGATGAAGTCCTTGAGGCCCTTCTTGGCGCCGTGCAGGGTCTCGTAGAGCGGGCGGCCGACGACCGGGGTGCGCTCCAGGAGGTCCTTGCCGCGGGCCAGGAAGCGCTCGTAGCCGTCGGTGGTGCGCAGGGTCGCCAGGTGGTTCGCGAGGCCGCCGATGGTCGGCGCGTAGGAGCGCTCGTTGTCGTTGACGACGATGACGAGCGGGCGGTCCTTGGCGTCGGCGATGTTGTTCAGCGCCTCCCAGGCCATTCCGCCGGTCAGGGCGCCGTCACCGATGACGGCGACGACGTGGTCGTCCCGTTTGAGCACCTGGTTGGCCTTGGCGAGCCCGTCGGCCCAGCCGAGGACCGTGGAGGCGTGGCTGTTCTCGATGACGTCGTGCTCGGACTCGGCGCGCGAGGGGTAGCCGGACAGGCCGCCCTTGGAGCGCAGCTTCGAGAAGTCGTGGCGTCCGGTGAGCAGCTTGTGCACGTACGCCTGGTGCCCTGTGTCGAAGAGCACCCGGTCCTTGGGCGAGTCGAAGACCCGGTGCAGCGCGATGGTCAGCTCGACCACACCGAGGTTGGGGCCGAGGTGGCCGCCGGTCTTGGAGACGGCGCCGACGAGGAAGCTCCTGATCTCCTCCGCCAGCTGGTCCAGCTCCTCAAGGCTGAGCCGGTCCAGATCGCGCGGTCCCCTGATACGGGTCAGCAGCGGCACCCGTGCCTCCTTGCATTAGAGCTGATCGAGCTTTGCCGGGCGTGTCGAGTCTAATGTCCTACGACAACAGTCTTGCCCGGCACCTCGCGGGTGCCGGGCAAGACGATCGAGCCGGAAGGGCGCTGCCCTGCGGTGTTATCCGCGACCGGCGGCCTTCTGGGACCTTCGGGACACCGAGTCGATGACGACCGCGCCCAGCAGAACACCACCGGTGATCATGTACTGGATGGACTGGTTCATGTTCAGCAGGTCCAGACCCGTCTGGATCGACTGGATGACCAGCATGCCCAGCAGCGCGGACCACACGGAGCCGCGGCCGCCGAACAGCGAGGTACCACCGATGACGGCCGCCGCGATGGCGAGCATCAGGGTGTTGCCGCCACCGGCGCTCAGCGTGGCGCTGGCGGTCTGACCGGCGAAGAACATGCCGCCGATCGCCGCGAAGCCGCCGGAGATGGCGAACACGGTGATCCGGATCATCGGCACGTTGATACCGGCACGGCGGGCCGCCTCGATGCCGCCGCCGACCGCGAAGACCTTGCGGCCGTACGTGGTGCGGCGCAGCACGAAGTCCACGATCACCAGGGCGGCCAGGAAGATCACCAGGGCGTTGGTGACACCGGAGGAGTCGTTCAGCACCGCCGCCGTGACGAAGGACGCCACCGCGAGCGCGCCGACGCGCACCAGGATCTCGCTGGTCGGCCGGAAGGGCACGCCCGCGGCCTTGCGGCGGCGCTGCTCGCCGAAGTTCCCGACGAGGGTCAGGACGACACCGAGACCGGCCAGCAGGTACGCGCCGATGATGGCCTGGTCCATGAAGAACGAGTTCTGGCCCAGCAGGTGGACCGGGCCCGAGTCGGACGGGATGTTGATGGTGCCGCTGGAGCCCAGCAGCCACAGCATCAGACCGTTCCAGCCGAGGAAGCCGGCCAGGGTGACGACGAACGCCGGCACACCGATCTTCGCGAAGAACCAGCCGTGCAGGGCGCCGACGACGATACCGGTGATGACCGCCAGGACCAGCGACAGCCAGGGGTTCATGCCGTGTTCGACGACGAACACCGCGAACAGGGTGGACGCCAGACCGCTGACCGAGCCGACCGACAGGTCGATCTCGCCGAGCAGCAGGACGAACACCAGGCCGATGGCGAGCATGCCGGTGGCCGACAGGTAGTAGCTGATGTTGGAGAGGTTGTCGGCGCTCAGGAAGCGGTCGTTCTGGAGCTGGAAGATCGTCCAGATGATGATCAGACCGATCACCACCGGCAGGGAGCCCAGCTCACCGCCCTTGACCTTGCGCGTGAACTCGGTCCAGTAGCCCTTGAAGCCTTCTTCACGGACCAGCAGCCGGGGATCGACGACGGCGATCGACGCGGCGGTGGGGTCGTCGGCCGGGGCGACGGTGGACTGCTGCCCCTCCGCCGCGTCCGCCTTGGAAACCTTGGATGTGTCGCTCACTTCGCGGCCTCCGTGCTGCGACGCCCCGCACGACGGGTCACGGCGTTGTCCGTGGCACCGGTGATGGCGGAGATGATCTCTTCCTGACTGGTGTCCTTCACCGGGAAGGAGCCGTTGTTCCTGCCCAGACGCAGCACGGCGACCGTGTCGGCGACAGCCTTCACGTCGGCCATGTTGTGGCTGATGAGGATGACGCCGAGGTTGCGCTCGCGCAGCCGCTCGACGAGGTCGAGGACCTGTGCGGTCTGCTCGACACCGAGGGCGGCGGTGGGCTCGTCCAGGATGACGACCTTGGGGTCGCCGATCAGGGCGCGCGCGATGGCGACGACCTGGCGCTGACCGCCGGACAGACTCGCGATCGGGATGCGCACGCTCGGGATGCGGATGGAGAGCGTGCTCAGCAGCTCGCGGGCCTTCTTCTCCATCGTGACCTCGTCGATGATGCCGCGGTGCAGCAGCTCGCGTCCGAGGTAGAGGTTGCCGACCACGTCGAGGTTGTCGCACAGGGCGAGGTCCTGGTAGACCGTCGCGACGCCGAGTCCCTGGGCGTCGTGCGGCTTGTTGATGCTGACCGGGTTGCCGTCCCACTCGATGACACCCTCATCGATGGGGTGGACACCGGCGATCGTCTTGACCAGCGTGGACTTTCCGGCGCCGTTGTCGCCGACCAGGGCGACCACTTCTCCGGCGTGGACCTCCAGTTCGACATCGGTGAGGGCCTGCACCGCACCGAATCGCTTGGAGACTCCGCGCAACGCCAGCACGGGCGTAGCGGACACGTGAACCATCTCCTTCGCCGCCTGACCGGCGGGGATGCCGCGCTTGGGGTAAGGCGCGGAGGGGTTGTGCTCGGGACACTCAGGCTCGTAGCACTCGACTGACGAGTTGTGTCGTGAGCACGGATTTACTAGTCGAACATGCGCGCGGCCGGTGCCTCTTGGCAACGGCTGCGTCCGTCGTGCTTCCGTCCGGCGCCCGCCCCGCAGCGGGGTATGAAGGCGGTGCGGGCGCCGGACAGGCTCTGTGCCTGCCTGCCGGGGCAGGTCCGTCGAAGGACTCGCCCCGGTGGCTCAGCGGGACCTACTGAAGGCCGGCCTTCTTGCACGCGGCGGCGTAGTCCGCGGTGCAGATGTCGGCGACGGTGTACAGACCGTCCTTGACGACCGTGTCCTTGATGTTCTTCACGGTGACCGAGACCGGGGTCAGGAGCTTCGCCTGGACCTTGTCGCCGGAGCCGCTGGTGACCTCGGTGTCGGCGAGGGACTTGATGTCCTTGCCCTGGAGCAGGTTGACCGCGAGCTCGGCGGCGTTGTCGGCCTCGCCCTTGTAGGGCTTGTAGATGGTGGCCGACTGGGTGCCGGCGACGATCCGCTGGATGGCGGCGAGCTCGGCGTCCTGACCGGTCAGCGGGATGTTGCTGATGCCGGCGCCCTTGAGGGTGTTGGCGATACCACCGGCCATGCCGTCGTTGGCGGCGTAGACGCCCGCGATGTTCTTGGCACCGAGCTGCGTGATGGCCGCGGACATCTTCTGCGCGGCGACGGTGTCCTTCCACAGGCCGGACTGCTCGTAGGCGATCTTGACCTTGCCGTCGAGGACCTTGTGCGCGCCTTCCTTGAACTGCGCGGCGTTCGGGTCGGCCTCGTCACCGTTGATCATGACGACGTTGGCCTTGGGGGTCGCCTTGGAGCCGAGGGCGTCGAGCAGGGCCTGGCCCTGGAGCTCGCCGACCTTGACGTTGTCGAAGGAGACGTACGCGGAGACCGGGCCCTGGGCCAGACGGTCGTACGCGACGACCTTGACGCCCTTGCTCACCGCGGAGGCGATGGAGGACTTGATGGCGGCGGAGTCCTGGGCGGAGACGACGATGACCTTGACGCCCTTGGTCACCATGCTGCTCATCTGCTGGGCCTGCTTGGCCGGGTCGGCCGCGGCGTTGGCGTAGGAGACGGTGCAGTCGCTGCACAGCTCCTTGACCTTCGCCTCGAAGTACGGCTTGTCGAACTTCTCGTACCGCGCGGTGACGTTGTCGGGCAGGAGCAGACCGATGGACTTGCCGCCGGCACCGGAGCTGCTGCTGTCACTGCCGTTGTCGTCGTCGCCGGCCTTGCCACAGGCGGCGACCGAGACGGCGAGGGCCGAGATCGCTACGGACACGGCGGCACGACGCATGAGCGTGTTCACTTGAGAAACCTCCCTGACGAGGCCGCGTCGTTGCGGCCGAGGTGGCTGGAAGTCAACTCGGCCACACGTGCGACGTCAAGAAGTAAATACTTAACGAGATGGCAACGACGTCGTGCGTTCTCTAAGTGAACGCAGGCGCCGCAGCGTGCAGCGTGCTGTCCAAAAGGGTCGAATCACCCATCTCGCTGAGGGCGAGGGCGAGTGCTCCGAGCACCTCCGCACGACCTCCAAGTGCCCCTGGAAGCACGGACAGTTGACGTGCCGCACTGGGGATCGCGTAGCGGCCGACGGACTCCCGGATCGGTCCGAGCACCAGCTCACCGGCCTCGGCGAGATCACCGCCCAGGACGACTCGGCTCGGGTTCAGCAAATTGCAGAGATTGGCGACTCCACTGCCGATGTGTCGGCCGACGTCGGCGATCACCCGACGGCAGCCAGGGTCTCCGTCCCGCGCGAGTCGAACAACGCCTTCCATGGTGAGATCGGTGCCGTGGCTGGACTGGAGCAGCGGCAGCACATAGCGCGCGGCCGCAAACGTCTCCAGGCAGCCACGGTTGCCGCAACGGCAGACGGGGCCGGACTCATCAAGAGTAATATGCCCGATTTCTCCCGCTGTGCCACCCGGGCCCCGGTAGATCTTGCCGCTGATCACCAGGCCCGCCCCGACACCGCTCGCGACCTTGATGTACGCCAGGTCGCGCACCCCCCGGCCGCTGCCCCAGACCAGCTCGCCGAGGGCGCCGAGATTGGCGTCGTTGTCCACGTGGACGGGCACGCCGAGCCGTTCCTGGAGCTCCTCGGCGGGCTTGGTGCCGATCCAGCCCGGCAGGATGGCGGAGGAGCCCAGGGAGCCCGACTCCACGTCGATCGGCCCGGGCACGCCGAGGCCCACCCCGGCGATCTTCGAGCGGTCCACGCCGGTCGCCTCGATCAGCCGGGTGACGAGCTGCTCCGCCCGGTCGAAGCCCTGACTGGAGGAGGCGTCCACGTCCAGCGGCTCGGACTCCTCGGCGAGCACCTGATGGGCGAGGTTCCCGACCGCGACGCGCAAATGGGTGTGCCCGAAGTCCACTCCTATGACGATGCCCGCGTCTCCGCTCAGGGAGACCGCACGGGCCCGCCGGCCACCCGCCGACGTGGGCGTGACCTCGACGGTTCCGCCGTCCTTGAGCTCGCGGACGATGTTGGAGACGGTCGCGGCGGACAGTCCCGTGGTCCGTGCGATCTCCGCCTGCGTGAGCGACCCGGCCAGCCGGACGGCTCGGACGACCCGTTCCAGGTTGGCCCGATGCAGTGACGACTGCGACCCCGGAGTCTCCACGACGACCTCCTGCGCGCGGGACCGCACCAATGAGGCCCCGTCTATGTCCAACTAGTGAACTCTAAGCTGAGCCGTTCGGGTCGCCTCCCGTCAAGAGGTTGAACAGTATCCGGGGCGTAGGGCACACGTGAGCGCACCGTCACCGAAGCCGGGAACGGTGCGCCGCCGTGCGCTCGCGGAGCGCTACTTCAGGGTCGCCGAAGTCAGGCCCGCCTGCACCTGGCGCTGGAAGGACAGGTACACCACCAGCATGGGGATCATGGCGATGGTCACCCCCGCGAAGAGCACCGGAAGGTCCGAGGCGTACCCCATCTGCTGCTGGAGCTGGATCAGTCCCTGGGTGAGCACATAGCGCTCCGGATCGTCGCCGCTCTGCGGCTGCATCAGCACCGTGGGCAGGATGAACTGGTTCCACTGGCCGAGGGTGTTGAAGATGCCGACGCTGATCAGCCCCGGCTTCGCCATCGGCAGCATCACCTGGAAGAAGGTGCGGGTGTGCGAGGCGCCGTCGAGGACCGCGGCCTCGAACACGGCCGTGGGCAGCGTCCGGAAGAACGCGTGCATGAAGAACACCGTGAACGGCATCGAGTAGGCGACGTACACCAGGATCAGCCCCTGGTAGGTGTTCAGCATGTCCAGCCGCTTCACCATGAAGAACAGCGGGACCAGGGCCAGGAACACCGGGAACATCGCGCCGGCGACGAAGAAGAAGTACAGGAACCTGTTGCCCCAGAACTCGTAGCGCGCCAGGACGTAGGCGGCCATGGAGCCCAGCAGCATCGTCAGCGGTACCGAGAAGACCAGCACGATGACGGTGTTCAGGAAGTAGTCGCCGATGCCCTTGTCCCAGGCCCGCCCGAAGACGTCCAGGGACCAGTTCTGCGGCCAGCCGAAGGCCGAGCCGCCGATCTGGGCGTCGGTCTTGAAGGAGCTGAGCACCAGCCACAGCAGTGGCAGCACGATCAGCAGGGCCCACAGCGCGAGGAAGCCGTGCGAGAAGGCGTTCAGGACGACGCCCTCGCTGCGTTCGCTGCCGGGGCGGACCGGGGCGGTGCCCGGGGTCCGCTGGGCCGGGACGGCGGCGGTCTCCTTGATGGGTGCGCTCATCGTCGTATCTCTCCCGCTCAGAACTCGACGCGGTCGCGGCGGGTGGCACGCAGCATGACCACGGACAGGACCAGGGTGAGCAGCAGCATGACGACGCCCATCGCACAGGCGTATCCGCTCTTGCCGAAGTACTGGAAGTTGCGCATCATCACCGTCGACATCACGTCGCTGTGATGGTCGGGGCCGCCGCCGTAGGCGCCCATGTTCTGGGTCATCGACGACACCAGTACGAACATGTCCATCGCGACGATGCCCAGATAGACCCAGGCGGTCTGCACGGTGTCCCACAGCAGGGGCAGGGTGATGCGGAAGAAGGACTGGTTGCGGCCCGCGCCGTCGATCAGCGCGGCCTCGTAGATGTCCTTCGGGATGGACTGCATGGCGGCCGAGAACAGCACCAGGTAGAAGCCGACGCCGTGCCAGACCACGGCGATGACCAGCATCCACAGCACCAGATTCGGCTCGTTGAGCCATTCCATCGGATTCTCGGCGTCGACCAGGCCGAGTTTGATCAGGAATCCGTTGAGGAGACCGCCGCCGTCACTGCGGTACACCGCGTTGAACAGCACGGCGACGATCGCCAGCGACAGCACCTGCGGAAAGAAGTAGACGACTTTGTAGATCTGCGATCCGGCGACTCCCCGCACCCCGCCGGCCTTGCTGCGCCCGCCCGCGTTCAGCATGAACGCGAAGAACAGGGCGAGCAGAATGGTGATCACCGGGATGAAGATCAGGAACAGGATGTTGTGCCAGATGGCCTGCATGAAGACGTCGTCCTGGAACAGCGCCTTGTAGTTGTCCAGGCCGATGAACTTGAACGTCTGCGACTGCCCCTTCCAGTCGGTCAGCGAATAGCCGATCGTCTGGATGTAGGGCCAGATCACGAAGATCAGGTAGAGCGCCACGGGAGCGAAGAGAAATCCCCCGACGAACCTGTACTGCCCTTTGCGCATTGGCGATTCCTGCCCCTGGTGTCCCTTCCCGGGCCGGAGTGCTCCGGCCCGGGAAACGGCGTTGCGGTCAGTCCCGGTGGTTCTTCTTGGAGGCCGGGTCCTTGGCCTGCTTGTCGACCGCGGCCTGGGCCCGCTTCAGCCACTCCTTCGGCTGGATGCGCTTGGCCATCAGCTCGTTGGACGCGGCCTCGATCGCCGCTCCCATCTCGCTGTACCACTCGGTGTACAGGTATCGGAAGGTGTCGTCACCGGCCGCCTTGGACGCCTCGACGGTGGACTGGGTGCCGGGGCGCAGCTTCACGCTCGGGTCCACGCCGTCCTTGAGGATGGTGAGGGAGTTGGCCTCCTTGGCGAAGAGCGTCGACCACTCCTTGGAGAGCATGCGGCGCATGAACTCCTTGGCGCCCGGCAGGTTCTTGGCCTTCGCCGGGATGATGAAGGGCTCGCCGGAACCGGCCCGGATCGCCTCGAAGGGCAGCGCGCTGTCGGGCAGCAGGGGCATCGGCATGAACTTCATGTCGAAGTCCGCGGGCGTCTGCTTGAGCTGCTCGTTCTCCAGCCAGGAACCGCAGGTGATGAAGGCGGCCTTGTACTGGTTCCAGCGGGTCTGCGACTCGGTGTGGGTGAGGCCGTTGGTGCCCGGCATCAACAGGCCCTTCTCCACCACCTCGTAGATCGCCTCGACGCCGGCCTGGGCCGCGTCCGAGCCCACGAAGGCCTTCGGGTCGAGGTTGTCGATCGCCTTCATGGCGTCCAGACCGCCCTTCTTGGCGATCAGGTCCATGATGGCGACGTTGATGTAGTACGGGTACTTGCCCTGGTGGGCGAGGCCGCCGATGCCCTGCTTCTTGGCGTCCTGGCACACCGCGAGGAAGTCGTCCCAGGTCTTGGGCTCCTCCCAGCCCTTCTCCTTGAAGAGCTTGCCGGAGTACCACAGGCCCCAGACGGTGTAGATGTAGTTGAGGGCGACGACCTTGCCGCCCTGGAGGCCCGCGTCGAGGGTCCCCGGGATGATCAGGTCGCGGACCTTCTTGCTCGGGTCGTCGATGGCGGGTGCGTCCAGGACCTCGGCGAGGTCGAGCAGCTGCCCGTTCTTGTAGAGGACGTCGACCTTGATCTGCTGGGCGCCGGAGTCGTCGACGATGTCCGGCGGGTTGCCGGCGTTGAAGCGCGGCTGGAGCTTTCCGGTGATCTCCTGGGTGCCGGTGTGGGTGGAGGTGATCCCGAGCTTCTTCTGGAAATCGGCCTCCCACGCCTTGGCGTAGTCGTCGCCGTAGCCGCCCTTGAAGATCACGACGTCGAGCTTGCTGCCCTTCGCCGCGCCGAAGGGGTTGTCCTTCGAGGTGGTGCCCTTGGTGCTGTCGTCACTCGAATCGTCGCCGCCGCCGCTCGCGCAGGCGGACAGGAAACCGGTCGCGGGAACGGCGGCCAGTCCGAGTGCGGCGGACCGCTTGATCAGATCGCGGCGGCCGACACCCGCGTCACCGTGGCTTTCTGCGGAAGTGGATCCCATGCTCAAGTCCTCGCCTTCTCCAGGACTCAGGCGGTGAACCGGATCCTCCCCGGCACCGCGGTCAGGTCAAGCAGGTTCGTGCAGGAGGTACGTGCAAGTGGGGTGAATCGCCGACAGGTATAGTCCACTTCCGGCCGAGTGAGCAAGATCGAATGCAATGTTGGTCTTGGGTGTTCTCTAGTTGAGACCTCGCGGAAATATGAGCGCCCTGTGCGAAGCTTGCCGGAAAAATCCGCGACATAGGCCCCGAATGCCGCACCCAACGCCCTTGACATCACTGTCCACTTGGGCCCCTACTGATCCTTGCACGGATTGTGTGACAACGTTGTCCGTCCTTGTGCAGGGAGGGTACTCGCCGATGGATCGGTACAGAACTCGGCTCAGACGGAGTACGGCGGTCGTGATCACGGCCGCCTTTTGCGTGACGGTGGGCTCGCAGGGCGCGGCGGTCGCCCTGCCCGAGGCTCCCGCCCCCGCCGACGAGGGGTTCGCCTCCTCCTTCGAGGCGGGAGAGCCGGCGCCCGACTGGCTCAGCACGGTCGACGGCGGCAGGGCCTCCGGCGTCGACGGCGGTTACCGCACCGGTATCCCGGGCAATGTCACCGACCGGGTCACCGACATCCGGGCGAGCGCCGAGAACGCCTCCGGGGGCGAGGTGAAGGAGAACCTCGCCGACAGCGAGCCGGGCACCAAGTGGCTGGCCTTCGCGTCCACCGGCTGGGCGGAGTTCGACCTGGACAAGCCGGTGAAGGCGGTCACCTACGCGCTCACCTCGGCCAACGACTTCGCCGAGCGCGACCCGAGGGACTGGACGCTCAAGGGCTCCACCGACGGCAAGGACTGGAAGACCCTCGACACCCGGACGGGCGAGACCTTCGCCGAGCGGTTCCAGACGAAGCCGTACGACATCCCGGCGGACGCCGTCGCCGAGTACCGGCACTTCCGGCTGGAGATCACGAAGAACAACGGCGCCTCCGGGATCCTCCAGCTCGCCGACCTCCAGCTCTCCACGGGCGAGAACGAGGGGCCGGTGCCCCCGGACATGCTGTCCCTCGTCGACCGCAGCCCGACCGGATCGCCCACCGCCAAGGCGGCCGCGGGATTCACCGGAAAGAAGTCCCTGCGTTACGCCGGACGGCACACGGCCGAGGGGCGGGCGTACTCGTACAACAAGATCTTCGACGTGAACGTGCGGGTCGACCGGCTGACCCGGCTGTCGTACCGGATCTACCCGTCGATGGTGGACGGCGACCGGGACTACGACTCGACCAACGTGTCGGTGGACCTCGCCTTCACCGACGGCACCTTCCTGAGCGACCTCGGGGCGCGTGACCAGCACGGATTCACGCTCTCGCCGCGCGGGCAGGGCGCCTCGAAGACGCTCTACGTCAACCAGTGGAACAACGTGGTCGCGCGGATCGGATCGGTCGCGGCGGGGAAGACCGTCGACCGGATCCTCGTCGCCTACGACTCCCCGAGCGGGCCCGCGAAGTTCCGGGGCTGGCTGGACGACATCACGCTGGAGCGGGCCGCGCCCGAGAAGCCCAGGGCGCACCTGTCCGACTACGCACTGACCACCCGGGGCACCAACTCCAGCGGCGGTTTCTCGCGCGGCAACAACTTCCCGGCGACGGCCGTGCCGCACGGCTTCAACTTCTGGACGCCGGTGACCAACGCGTCCTCGCTGAGCTGGCTGTACGACTACGCACGTGCGAACAACGACGACAACCTGCCGACGATCCAGGCGTTCAGCGCGAGCCACGAGCCGAGCCCGTGGATGGGCGACCGGCAGACCTTCCAGGTGATGCCGTCGGCCGCCGCCGGCACCCCGGACACCGGCCGGGAGGCACGCGAGCTGGCGTTCCGGCACGAGAACGAGACCGCGCGGCCGTACTACTACGGGGTGCGGTTCGAGAACGGGCTGAAGGCGGAGATGGCGCCGACCGACCACGCGGCGGCCCTGCGCTTCAGCTTCCCCGGCGACGACGCGAGCGTCCTGTTCGACAACGTCACGGACCAGGCGGGCCTCTCGCTCGACAAGGACGCGGGGGTGATCACCGGGTACTCGGACGTGAAGTCCGGGCTGTCGACCGGGGCCACCCGGCTCTTCGTCTACGGCGTCTTCGACAAGCCGGTGACGGACGGATCGTCGAGCGGGGTCAAGGGATACCTGCGCTTCGACGCCGGCGCCGACCGGACCGTCACGCTGCGGCTCGCGACCTCGCTGATCAGCCTCGACCAGGCCAAGGACAACCTGCGCCAGGAGATCCCGGAGGGCACGTCCTTCGAGAGGGTCCGGGACCTGGCCCGGGGGCAGTGGGACCGGATCCTCGGCAAGGTCGAGGTGGAGGGCGCCACGCAGGACCAGCTCACCACGCTGTACTCCAGCCTGTACCGGCTGTACCTGTACCCCAACTCCGGCTTCGAGAAGGTGGGTTCGAAGTACCAGTACGCCTCGCCGTTCTCCCCGATGCCGTCCCCCGACACCCCGACGCACACCGGGGCGAAGATCGTGGACGGCAAGGTGTACGTCAACAACGGCTTCTGGGACACCTATCGGACCACGTGGCCGGCGTACTCGCTGCTGACGCCGTCTCAGGCGGGCGAGATGGTCGACGGTTTCGTCCAGCAGTACAAGGACGGCGGCTGGACCTCGCGCTGGTCCTCGCCGGGCTACGCGGACCTGATGACCGGCACCTCCTCGGACGTGGCCTTCGCGGACGCGTACGTCAAGGGCGTCGACTTCGACGCGAAGTCGGCGTACGACGCGGCCCTGAAGAACGCCACGGTCGCGCCCCCGTCCTCCGGTGTGGGACGCAAGGGCATGGAGACCTCGCCCTTCCTCGGCTACACCAGCACCGACACCCACGAGGGCCTGTCCTGGGCGCTGGAGGGTTACCTCAACGACTACGGCATCGCGCGGATGGGCCGGGCGCTCTACGCGAAGACCGGTGAGAAGCGCTACAAGGAGGAGTCGGAGTACTTCCTCAACCGGGCCCGGGACTACGTGAACCTCTTCGACGCCAAGGCCGGTTTCTTCCAGGGCCGGGACAAGACGGGTGAGTGGCGCGTCGAGTCCTCGAAGTACGACCCGCGTGTGTGGGGCTACGACTACACCGAGACCAACGGCTGGGGGTACGCCTTCACCGCCCCGCAGGACAGCCGGGGCCTCGCCAACCTGTACGGCGGCCGCTCCGGCCTCGCCGAGAAGCTGGACGAGTACTTCGCGACGCCGGAGACGGCCTCGCCGGAGTTCGTCGGCTCCTACGGCGGGGTCATCCACGAGATGACCGAGGCGCGGGACGTCCGGATGGGCATGTACGGCCACTCCAACCAGGTCGCCCACCACGTCAACTACATGTACGACGCGGCCGGCCAGCCGTGGAAGACGCAGAAGAACGTCCGTGAGGTGCTGTCGCGGCTGTACGTCGGCAGCGAGATCGGACAGGGCTACCACGGGGACGAGGACAACGGCGAGCAGTCGGCCTGGTACCTGTTCTCGGCACTGGGCTTCTACCCGCTGGTGATGGGCAGCGGCGAATACGCCGTCGGCTCCCCGCTGTTCACCAAGGCCACGGTCCATCTGGAGAACGGCCGGGACCTGGTGGTCAGGGCGCCGGAGAACAGTGCGCGGAACGTGTACGTGCAAGGCCTGAGGGTCAACGGCAAGCCCTGGAGGTCGACTTCGCTCCCCCATTCGGTCCTGGCCAAGGGCGCGGTCCTCGACTTCGACATGGGCCCCCGGCCGTCCAAGTGGGGCACGGGGAAGAACGCGGCCCCGGTGTCGATCACCCAGGACGACGAGGTGCCGACGCCGCGCGCGGACGTGCTCTCCGGTGACGGGCCGCTGTTCGACGACACGTCGGCCACGGACGCGGCCGTGACCTCGGTGGACCTTCCGGTGTCCGGCGAGGTCAAGGGGGTCCAGTACACGCTGACCTCGTCGTCGGACCGTACGAAGGCGCCGACCGGCTGGACGCTCCAGGGGTCGGACGACGGGACCACGTGGAAGACCCTGGACCGGCGGTCCGGGGAGACCTTCGCGTGGGACCGGCAGACCCGGGCGTTCTCCGTGAGGTCCGCGGGTACGTACGGGAAGTACCGTCTCGTGCTCGACGGTGAGGCGGTGGTCGCCGAAGTCGAACTGCTCGCCTGAGCAGCCGTGTTGGGGGTCCCATGCAGGGTGTCGATCCGGCCTGGCTGCCGGAGTGGGCGTTCCGGCCGATCGGCACCCGGCGGACCCTGATCCGCGGCTCGGGTCCCCTGGTGGACACGGTCCGCGGTGAGGTGGCCGCGGCCTGCGGGCGGTTCGGGGGCGCGGTCGTGCGCGAGGACCCCGATCTCGTCCTGGAGCTGTCCGGGGACGACGACGGCGAGGGGTTCACCTGCGGACGCCGTGACGGCTGTACGACCGTCACGGCGTCCGGCGCGCGCGGGCTGCTGTACGGCTTCTTCCACGTCGTACGGCTCGGGGAGGCGGCGTTCCACGGCGAGGCCCGCCCTGTCGTCCATCGGCCCCGGTCGGCCCTGCGCATGCTCGACCACTGGGACAACGTGGCCGTGCACCCGGTGATGGGCCAGGTGGAGCGCGGGTACGCCGGCGGATCGCTGTTCTGGGCGGACGGGAGGGCGCGCGGGGACCTGGAGCGGGTGCGGGCGTACGCCAGGCTGCTCGCCGCCTGCGGGATCAACGCCGTGGCCGTCAACAACGTCAACGTGCACGCGGCCGAGGCGCGCCTGCTGACCGACCGGATCGGTGAAGTGGCCGACCTCGCGGGGGCGTTGCGGCCGTACGGGATCCGCGTCCATCTGTCGGTGACCTTCGCCGCGCCGATGGTGCTGGGCGGGCTGTCCACGGCCGATCCGCTGGACGCGTCGGTGCGGGCGTGGTGGGCGGAGGCGACCGCCCGGGTGTACGCGGCGATCCCCGACTTCGGCGGGTTCGTGGTCAAGGCGGACTCCGAGGGGCAGCCGGGCCCGTTCGCGTACCGGCGCAGCCACGCCGACGGGGCCGGCATGCTGGCCGCCGCCCTGGAGCCGTACGGCGGTACGGTCCACTGGCGGGCGTTCGTCTACGACCACCGCCAGGACTGGCGGGACCGCTCGACCGACCGGGCGCGGGCCGCCTACGACCATTTCGTGCCGCTGGACGGGGAGTTCGCGGACAACGCCGTCCTCCAGGTCAAGCACGGGCCGATGGACTTCCAGGTGCGGGAGCCGGTCTCCCCGCTGATCGGGGCGATGCCCGGCACACGCCTGGCCGTGGAGTTCCAGGTGACGCAGGAGTACACCGGTCAGCAGCGGCACGTGTGCTGGCTGGGGCCCATGTGGAGCGAGGTGCTGCGCTTCCGGATCGACGGCGGGTCCACGGTCGGCGAGCTGGTGCGCGGCGGGCTCGTCGCCGTGTCCAACGTCGGGGACGACCCCTTCTGGACCGGTCATCCGCTGGCCCAGGCGAACCTGTACACGTTCGGGCGGCTGGCCTGGGAGCCGGACGCCGATCCGGGCCGGGTCCTCGACGAGTGGATCGGGCTCGCCTTCGGCGGCGAGCCCCGGCTCACCGCGGGTCTGCGCGCGATCCTGGGCGAGTCCTGGCGGACGTACGAGAAGTACACCGCTCCGCTGGGCGTCGGGTTCATGGTCCAGCCGGGGCACCACTACGGGCCGAGCGTCGACGGCTACGAGTACAGCCCCTGGGGCACGTACCACTTCGCCGACCGTGACGGCGTCGGTGTCGACCGGAGCGTGGCGGGCGGGACCGGGTACGCGGGGCAGTACGCCAAGCCCTGGGCCGAGCTGTACGAGTCGGTGGAGAGCTGCCCGGACGAGCTGCTGCTGTTCTTCCACCACGTGTCGTACGACCATGTGCTGCACAGCGGGAAGACGGTGATCCAGCACATCTACGACACCCATTTCGAGGGTGTGGCGGAGGTGGAGGCGGCCCGGGAGGTGTGGGCCTCGCTGGCGGGTCTCGTGGACCCGGAGCGCCACGCGCGGGTGACGGAGCGGTTCGAGGAGCAGCTCCGCAGTGCCCGCGAGTGGCGTGACCAGGTGAACAGCTACTTCTTCCGGAAGTCGGGCGTGCCGGACGAACGGGGGCGCACGATCCACTGAAGCCGGAGGACCGCCAGGGCTCCCGGGTCGAGGGCGAGGGGGCGCCGGCCGCTGTCCGTCTGCCGGTGAGCAGGTGGGTGACGGTGGCGTGCGCCCTCGACTCCGCGGCCGTGTCAGCGTGGTTGAGGAGGAAGAACAGGCGGCGTCCCGGACCTCCCGCGGCCACTGCTCGGGGTCGTGGTCGCCGCCGTAAGGAATCCCGGAGCTCGACGGGTCAAGCGGTGAAGTCCTCCTCGGTCTCGGCGATCACGGGGCGGCTGCTGTGCAGCAGGGACAGCAGCATCGGGGCGGCCAGCAGGGCCGGCAGGGCCTCGGTCAGCGCGGCGGTCCCGGCGGCCGTCAGGACGAGCAGCGAGGCGGCGCCGAGGCCGGCGCGGCGGTGCCGGAACAGGAAGTAGCCGGCGAGGCGCGCGGTGTCCCTCGCCCGGAACACGAACAAGGCGGTCAGGACGAGCGCGTGCGCGCCCCACAGGAGGGAGCCGACGCCGACGGCCGCGAGCAGCACGGCCCACCAGGCGGGCAGGCCGGTGGCGGCGAAGTGGGTGAGGGAGAAGGCGATGACCGTGAGCCAGGCCAGCAGGGGTGTCCACAGCTTCAGAGCGGGGACGGCGTTGAGCCGCCAGCCGCGCCAGTAGGAGCGGGCGGGGTGGAGGTCGGCGAGGTCGCGGTCGCGGTGGTGGAGGGCGTACAGGGCGGCGGCCGTGGCCGGGCCGAGGGGCAGCAGGCACACGGCGGCGAGCGGGAGGTTGGCGGGGGCGGGGCCCAGCAGGAGCAGGCCCGCGAGTCCCGGGGAGGCGGCGACCAGGAACAGGCCCTCGACGGTGACGAGGGTGTGGATCAGGGCCGCCGCCCGGGAGAGCGAACCGGTGCCGAAGGAGGGCGGGGTGTGGGGTGGGTGGCGCTCCTGGTGCCGCCCTCCCGTCGGCGGGCCGTGTGCTGCGGTGCGGCCGGCCGTGGCCCGCACCCGGCTCACGCGGCGCGGGGCGAGTTCGGTCCTGCCGGTGCCGGTGCCGGCGCAGTGGCGCCAGGTGTCGGAGAGGCGGCCCGGGAGTTCGGCGGGGACGCGGGGGATCACCCGTTCTCCTTCTTGAACCGCTCGTACGCCTTGTTGTGCAGGTCGACGAGTTGCTGCATGTTCTTCGCCTTCGACTCGGCGACGAACGCGTCCCATTCGGACATCGGGCGCTTGCCGAGCACGAACTGGAGGGTGTTCTGGATGGCGTGGTCCTTGAGCGGGGTGTCCCACAGGGTCGCCTGCTCCTGCTCGAAGGACTGGAGCGGGTGGGCCGGGTCGACGGGGAGTTCCCTGCGCTGGGACAT
The DNA here is from genome assembly GCF_044756385.1 of Streptomyces sp. NPDC091972. NCBI lineage: Bacteria > Bacillati > Actinomycetota > Actinomycetes > Kitasatosporales > Streptomycetaceae > Streptomyces > Streptomyces sp. NPDC091972. Next base: position 101,170 of record NZ_JBIVSV010000012.1, read on the forward strand.
GACGTCCTGGAACTTCTTCTCGTCCGGGCTGAAGTTGGAGGACACCAGCTCCCAGCTGCCGCCGTAGGTGAACACGCCGTTGAAGAAGCCGTAGTCCTTCTGGAGATCCTTCGGGGCGTCCGGGTCGGAGCCCATCAGCGAGATCCCGGGCTTCAGCGTGTACCTGCCGCCGGACTCGGTGTACGTGACGCCCTCGACGCCCCACTTGCAGAACCTCTGTCCCTCGTCGGAGTACCAGAGCCAGTCCACGAACTGCATCATCGCGACGAAGTCGGCGCTCTTGAGGGCTTTGCTGGAGATCATGAGGCCGTTCTCCAGCCGGATGCCGCTCAGCAGGATCGGGCCGGCCGGGCCGAGCGGGACCGGGACCATCTCGATGGTCGCGCCCTTGACCTGCTTGCTCAGGTTGTAGCGGTAGTTCTGCACCAGCTCCTGCGGATTGGCGCTGATCACGTACGACTTCTCGGCCAGCAGCTTCTGCACGGCCTGGTCGTCCTGCTGGGTGAAGCTCTCGGGGTCGAGGAGCTTCTCGGCGACGATCTTCCTCAGGTACTCGATCATCTGCCGGTAGGCGTCCTGGGTCGCGGTGAAGACGAACTTCTGCGCCTTGGTGTCGAAGGTGAGGTTGTCGTAGTTCCATCCCGCCTTGACGCCGTACGCCTGGCCCAGGTAGTTGAACAACGCGCCGCACGGGAACGGGGTGTTGGTGCTCCAGCGGTCGCTCCAGGGGTACTTGTCGGGGTACTCGGACTTGAGCGCCCTGAGGACGTCGTACACCTCGTCCCATGTCGTGGGCAGGGACAGTCCGTGCTTGTCGAGGATGTCCGTGCGGAGCGACAGCGAGTAGCCCGACCTGGGCTTCTCGTGCAGGCCGGGCAGCAGGTAGTACTTGCCGTCGGACTGGCGGATGGAGTCCAGTTCGGGCTCCAGGTGCCATTTCCTCACCTTGTCCCGGAAGTTGGGCATCAGGTCCACGTAGTCGCTGACGGGGAGGATCGCGCCGGACGAGACGAACGCGACCTCGGAGGGGTGGTACGTCTTGGGGATGATGAAGGGGGCGTCGCCCGCGCCGATGAGGACGCTGCGCTTCTTCTCGTAGTCGGCGAGCGGGACGTCGAGGGGCTTGACGGTGACCCCGGTGCGTCGGGTGACCTCCTTCCAGAACAGCCAGTCCTTCTTGAGGGGATAGACCGGGTTGTCGTTGTGCAGCAGGGAGAAGGACAGCGCCTTGGACGCCTTGAACCGCTGACCCGCCCGGTACTCCTTCATCGCGCCGTTCTGCTTCTTGGAGAGGTCCTTGGAGTCGCCTCCGTCGTCACCGCTGCCGCAGCCGGTGAGGCCGGCGAGTCCGATGAACCCGGCGGCGGCGAGGATCTGACGCCGTGACAGCGAACCGGTGTTCTCCACGGATACTCCTTTGTTCCGTTGGGGATGTGACGGGCTGTCAGCCCTTGACCGCGCCGAGCATCACGCCCGAGACGAAGTAGCGCTGGACGAACGGGTACACGCAGATGATCGGCAGCGCGGTGAGCACGATCGTGACCGCCTGGATGCTCGCCCCGACCTGGCTGAGCTCCGCAGTGCCGGCGCCCGCGTTGCCGCCGCCGGTGGCACCGGCGATGAGGTTGCGCAGATAGACGGTGACCGGCATCAGGTCGGACTGGTCCATGTAGAGGAACGCGCTGAACCAGGAGTTCCAGAAGGACACCGTGTAGAAGAGCACCATGGTCGCCACGACCGCCTTGGACAGCGGCAGCACGACCCGGAAGAGGGTGCCGTAGGTGCTCAGGCCGTCGATCTGCGCGGCCTCCTCCAGCTCGGTGGGCAGGCTCTCGAAGAACGCCTTCATCACCAGCAGGTTGAAGACACTGATCGCGTTCGGCAGCGCGATGGCCCAGACGCTGTTCTTCAGTCCGAGCTCGGTGACCAGGATGTAGTGGGGGATCAGCCCGCCGGTGAAGAACATCGTGAACACGGCGATGCCGACGAGCACCCCGCGCCCCCTGAGGTGCTTCTTCGACAGGACATAGGCGTAACAGGTCGTCAGGACCATGGCCACGGCGGTGGAGACGAGCGTGTAGAACACGGTGTTGCCGTAGTTGCGCCAGAACATCGAGTCCTGGAGGACGATCCGGTACGTGGTGAGGTTGAACCCCTTGGGCCACAGGGTCACTTCACCGGCCCGGATCTGCCGTTCCCCGCTGAAGGACCGCGCGACGATGTTGACGAAGGGGTACAGGGTCACGATCACGACGAGGGAGAGGACCACCCCGTTGACGCCCTGGAAGACCCGGTGGGAGCGGCTCGGCCTCACCACAGGCTGGTCCCCACCGTGCGGCGCGAGAGCGTGTTGGCGGACGTGATCAGGACCAGGCCGATGATCGCCTCGAACAGCCCGATGGCGGCCGCGTAGCTGAAGCTGTTGGACTCCACGCCCGCCCGGTAGACGTAGGTCGAGATCACGTCGGCGGTCGGGTAGGTCAGCGGGTTGTACAGCAGCAGGACCTTCTCGAAGCCGACCGCCATGAACGTACCGACGTTCAGGATCAGCAGCGTGATCATGGTGGGGCGGATGCCGGGCAGGGTGACGTGCCAGATCTGTTTCCAGCGGTTGGCGCCGTCGATGCGGGCGGCCTCGTACAGGTCCTCGTCGATGGTGGTGAGCGCGGCGAGGTAGAGGATCGTGCCCCAGCCGGCGGTCTGCCAGATCTCCGAGCCGACGTAGATCGTGCGGAACCAGCCGGGTTCCTGGATGAAGCGGATCTCGTCGTGGCCGAGCCAGCCGAGGGCGTGGTTGACCGGCCCGTCGGTGGCGAGCATCTGCATCGTGAGGCCCGCCACGATCACGATCGACAGGAAGTGCGGGAGGTACGACACCGACTGCACGAACCGCTTCAGGGAGCGCCTGCGCACCTCGTTGAGCAGCAGGGCGAGCACGATCGGGACGGGGAAGCAGAACACGAGGGTGAGCCCGCCGAGCCACAGGGTGTTGCGGAAGACCTGCCAGAAGGTCGGGTCGCTGAGGAACATGCGCACATAGCGCAGGCCCACCCAGTCCTCGCCGAACATCGAGCCGCCGGGCTCGAAGCGCCGGAAGGCGATCACGTTGCCGATCATCGGCAGATAGCGGAAGACCAGGAAGAACAGCAGCGGCAGGACGGCCAGCGAGTAGAGCTGCCAGTCACGGCGCAGGGCCCGGCGCCATCCGGGGCGCGGGGTGGGACGGGCGGGGGCCGCGGGCCGGTCGTCGACGCTGGACGGTGGAGAGGCCGACTTGACGGATGTGCTCATGCTCGGTCCTCTCAGACGGAGATATGGAACCGAAACTTTCGAGCTCTTACCGGTAACTTCGCGGCAACTTAGAGGGCGGGAGAAAGCGCTGTCAATGGGGCGTGCGGGAGATGGGCGGGACAGGAGTGGGGTAGGACAGGGAGGCCAAAACCCAGCGTCCTCCGCAAGTTTCACTACTTGGACCGACTCATGCGAGGTGTCCTGTGCCTGCGTTCGATCTGCCCGCCGCGGAGCTGGAGCACTACCGTCCCGATGTCCAGGAACCCCCGGATTTCGACGAGTTCTGGCGTGACACCCTGAAGGAGGCCGCGCGGACGGAGGTGTTGGTGTCGGTGCGCCCCGCGGAGAACGGCCTGCGGCTGACCCGGACCTGGGACATCACCTTCCGGGGGTTTGGCGGCGATCCGGTGCGCGCCTGGTACAGCAGGCCCGCCGGGGTGCCCGAGCCGCTGCCCGCGGTCGTCGAGTACGCCGGCTACGGCCGTGGACGCGGCCTCCCCCACGAGCGTCTGACCTGGGTGAACGCGGGATACGCGCACCTGCTGATGGACAACCGCGGCCAGGGCGACCAGTACGGCAACGGCGGCGCGACCCCCGACCCGCACGCCTCGGCGCCGGGCGGCCCGGGTCCCGCCGTACGGGGGCTGCTCGATCCGCGTGCCTACCACTACCGGCGGCTGATCACGGACGCGGTGCGTGCCGTCGCGGCGGTGCGGGCCCTGCCGGACGTGGACGGGGAACGCGTCGTGGCCGTCGGCAACAGCCAGGGCGGCGGGCTGGCGCTGGCGGTCGCGGGACTGGTGCCGGACCTGGCGGCGGTCCTGGTCACCGCTCCCTTCCTGTGCGGGATCCGGCGCGCCCTGGAGCTGACCGACGCGAGTCCGTACGGCGAGATCGGCGCGTACCTCGCCGTGCACCGGGGCGCGGAGGAGGCCGCGTACCGCACGCTCTCGTACATGGAGGGCGTCTCCTTCGCGCGGCGCGCTGCCGCCCCGGCCCACTTCGGGACGGGGCTGCGCGACACGGTGTGCCCGCCGAGCGGGGCGTACGCGGCCTTCAACCGCTACGGCGAGCTGACCGGCGTGGACCCCCGCAAGGAGATCCACGCCTACCCCTACAACGGCCACGAGGGCGGCGACGCGGTGCACGTGCGCCGCCAACTCGACTGGCTGGCCGGAGTCCTGCCGATCAGTCGCCGGCCAGGGTGAACACGTGCAGGTCCGTGTTCCGCGGCAGCGTCACGCTCGCGATCCTCTTGCCCTCCGGTGCCGTGAAGGGCTTCGTGGCGAAGACGTACGTGGCCACCGGGTCCCGGTCCGCGCCCGCCACGTTGCGGTAGGCGGCGCGGGCGACGACCTCGTTGCCGTACTGGACGGTGCCGCCGCCTCCGCCGACGGTCCAGTCCGTGAAGGCGAGTTCGACCGTGCCGGTGCTGCCGTCGGTGTAGGTGACGTCGGCCTGGCCCTGCTGGTTGCCGTTGACCGCGCTGCCGATGAAGGACAACCTGCCGACCGGCGCGTCCAGTTGGAGTGTCTGCCCGGATGCCGTGGCGTTGTCGGGGCGGCCGTTCGGCGCGTCCGGCCAGGTGAAGGCCAGGCCGCCCACCGTGCCCTGCCTGCCCGCGGTGAGGCCGGCCGCCTCCAGCGCCTGGCGGGAGTAACTCCAGCCGCCGCCGTCGTAGTCGGCCTCGTCGTGGTCGCCGGAGTCGTCCGAGATCCCGGTGTTGTCGTACGCGGCGAGCAGGGTGCCGGGCGCGGCCACCGTGAGGGACACCGGCTGCTGGTACGCGGTGTCCTCCGAGGTGACGGCGACCGTGACGTCGTAGTACCCCGGCGCGGTGCCCTCGGTGGTGCTCAGGGTGATCTCCTGCGAGCCGTCGGCCACGGTGCCCTCGGCGGGGCTCGCGGTGACGCCTTCCGGGGTCTCGACGCGGAAGCGGACCTCGGGGCCCTTGCCGTCGCCGCTCAGGGACAGCGCCCGGACCCCGACCTTGGTGCTGCCGCCCGGGGCGAGCTTCGCCGTGGTCGGGCCGACGCCGATCTGGTACGGCTGCTCGCCCTCGCGGAAGGAAGGCGGCGCCGCGTCCGCTCCCCAGGCCGGGGCGGGCTCGGTGGAGAGGGTGTAGTCGAGCCGGCCGCCGTCGCGCACGAAGGACGCGGGCAGCCAGGGCGCCTGACTGCTGCGGCCGTTCACCCTCAGGGAGTGGACGTACGGGGCGTCGGCGGCCGCTCCCTCCGCACGGACGGAGATGTCGTTGCCGGTGGGCCGGTCGATCTCGATACGCGGGAACAGCGGCGAGGCCAGGACGAGTTCGGACCGCGACGGCACCTGCGGGTGCATGCCGAGTGCGGAGAAGACGTACCAGGCGGACATCGCGCCGAGATCGTCGTTGCCGGGGATGCCGCCCGGCCGGGTCGACCAGAGCTGCCGCATGGCGGCCCGGACGGTCTCCTGCGTCTTGTACGGGGCGCCCGCGTAGGCGTACAGGTAGGGGACGTTGATGGACGGCTCGTTGTCCAGCTCGGACTTCTCGCCGCCGTTGCCGGTGAACGCCCAGTCGCCCTTGCCGTCGTGGAAGAAGGCGTCGAGGCGGTCGAGGGCCTTGGCTCGGCCGCCCATCGCGGCGAACAGACCCGCCGGGTCGTGCTGGACCATCCAGGTGTACTGGGCCGCGGTGCCCTCGACGAAGCCGTTCCCGGTGCCCGGGGTGAAGCCGGTGACCCAACTGCCGTCCGCCTTGCGGTTGGCGATGTACCCGCCGCCCGGGTCCGCGGCGATGTTGAAGTTGTTCTGCCACCACTGGGATCTCTTGGTGAAGGCCGCCGCGGTGTCCTTCTCCCCTGCCGCGCGGGCCAGTTGGGAGAGAGCGAAGTCGGCGCCGGACATCTCCAGGGTCTCGGCGGCGCCGCCCCAGGCGTTGGAGACGGACGGCATGTAGTGCAGCCTCAGGTACTTGTCGAGGGAGGGACGCTGGCCGACGGACAGCACCGGCTTCCCGGCCGACGACAGGTCCTGCTCGGTGGGGACCGTGGCCGCCCGTACGAGGGAGTCCAGGGCGCCGCGCAGGTCGAACCCGGTGCCGCCGAAGGCGCGGATGCCGGCCAGCGCGATGGGTGAGGGATCGCCGTTCATGACGTGGGTGCCGCTCGCGCCGTGCAGCCAGCGGTCCCAGACGCCGCCGTTCTGGCGGGCCAGTTCGTACAGGGACTGCGCCACGTCGGAGCCGGTGCGCGCGTCGAGCAGGGTCAGCAGCTGCACCTGGCCGCGGTAGACGTCCCAGCCGGAGAAGGTGCCGTACTGGGCCCGGTGGCCGCGGGCGACGGTGTGCACCTTGTCGTCGCTGCCCCGGTACCGGCCGTCGGCGTCGTTGATGACGTTGGGGTGGAGGAGGGCGTGGTAGAGCGCGGTGTAGAAGGTGGTGCGCTCGTCCTCGGTGCCGCCGCCTACGCGGATCGCCCGCAGCCGCTCACGCCAGGCGCGGCGGGCCGCGTCGCGCACCGCGTCGAAGGAGCGCCCGCGCGGGTTCTCCGCGGCGAGGTTGGCCTCGGCCCCCGCCCGGCTGACGTACGAGATGCCGATGCGGACGCCGACCTGCTCGGTGCCGGGCGCGAACTGGACGTATCCGCCCGCCCCCTTGCCGGCGACGGGCCGACCGCCCTGGGAGAACCCGCCCGTGCCGCCGGAGGCCTTGACGGACCCGGGGGTGAGCCTGTCGTCCTGCCAGGTGCCGGTGGCCGCGAAGGGGCGGTCGAAGTGGGCCGTGAAGTGCAGGGTGTAGTAGGCGCGTTGGCCTTCCGGGTCGAGGTAGCCGCAGAAGTTGCCGGAGGTGACCGAGCCGGAGACCGTCCGGGTCGCCGGGTCGATCTCCACCGTCGAATCCTCCGACCCCACCTCGGAGTTGGCGGTGCGGAACAGCAGCGAGGCGGGCTTGTCGGCCGGGTAGGTGAAGCGGGCCGAGCCGGTGCGGGCGGTGGCGGCGAGGTCGGCGGTGACGCCGGAGGCCAGACCCACCTTGTAGTGGCCGGGTTCCGCGGTCTCGTCGGCGTGGTTGAAGTCGGACGCGTACACGGCGTCCTTGGTGTCGCTCGCCGGGGACGAGGTCACCTCGCCCGCGAACGGGAAGAGCGGGATGTCGCCGCTGCCGCCCGCGCAGCCCGTGCCGGACATGTGGGTGAGGCTGAAGCCGCGGACGCGAGTCGCGCCGTACAGGTAACCGCCGGGGGCGGCGGTGCGGGTGGCGTCGCCCCGGGTGTTCTCAGGGCTGAAGGAGAACATGCCGAACGGGGTGACGGCGCCGGGGAAGACGTTGCCGCCGTTCTCCGTGCCGATGAGCGGGTTCACGTAGGCGGTCGGGTCGTCGACGAGACCGGGTGGCGAAGCGGCGGGTGCCGCGAGGGCGGGAGTGGCGCCGGTGGCCGCGAGAACGGCCGCCAGCAGCAGGGACACAGGACGGAAACGCATGACGCGGCCCCTCCTCCTTCGGACGGGTCGCGCACCACAGGTCGCACAAGCCGCAGGGACAGTAACGTGCGCCACGCGTATCACGGAAGGGTGCGTACGGCTGTCGGGGCGCGCGCGGCCGTCGCCCGGGCGGTCCAGCCATTTCCCCAACCTAATTGACATCGTTGTCCGTTGGCACGGTAGAGTCATGTACAGACCACGTAGACAACGTTGTCGCGCGTCGCGTCGTCACAAGCCATGCACCATCCGCGTCGGTCACCACCCCCCTGCGCCGACACGGCTCGCGGACCCGGTGGCGCACAGCCCCACCGGGTCCGCCCTGAGCGGAAGGTCCGAGCGTGATCTGACGGCCACTCAGCCGACGCGGCAGGGAAGAGTCGTGGCCGTGTCAGCTCCGGAGCCGGTGACGACGTATCCGAACGTCGCGCTCCGCCCCGGACTCAGTGAGCCGTTCCAGTTGGCGTTGTGGACCATCACGTTCTGGCCGGCGTAGGTGGCGTTGCCGTTCCAGAGGCTTTCGACCTTCTGGCCGGCCGGGAGGGTCCAGTCGACCATCCAGCCCAGCATCGGGACGTCGCCGGAGTTGGTGACGGTCACCTCGGCCTGGTAGCCGCCGCTCCATGTGCCCGTGGTCTTGCGGGTGGCGGTGCAGGTGCCCGGCACGGGTTCGGTGGGGTTGCCCGGTTCGTGGATGCCGGTGACCTCGCCGTTGCCGCCGTCGAAGACGACGTCGGAGCAGGAGTAGAAGGTCTCCGCGCTGTCCGAGCGCTGCCAGACCATGTAGATGATGTGGCGGCCGGACTTGGCCGCCGGGAGCTGCCCGGTCCAGGAGTAGTTGGCCTCGACGGTGCCGGGGCTGCCGTTCAGCGGCGGGTGGTCGACGCTGAGGAAGGGCTGGGCCTCGATGTCGTCCCAGGTGAGGGTCTTCTTCGGGTCGAAGCCGTCCTTGGTGACGTAGACGTGGAACCAACCCGGGTGCGCGGCCCAGGCGTTGTAGGAGAAGTCGACCGTCTTGCCCGCGGTGAGGTGGGTGAGCGGCCAGTCGTCGCGGGGGGCGTCGAAGCCGGTGAAGTTGGTGTTGCCGCCACTGCAGAGCTGGCCGTCCGGCACGAAGCCCCGGGTGCGGCCGGCGCCGTCCGAGCGGAGCACGGAGAACCAGTTGTAGAACGGGGTGGTGCCGCTGACCGCCTGCGCGTTCTTGCAGGCCGGGTTGACCGGCTTGATCTCGCCGGTGTCGGTCAGGGCGTCCTGCCAGCACAGGAAGGTGCGGCTGGCGGGCTTCATCGGGGTGCCGTGGGCCTCGGCCGTGACTCCGGCCGTGAGGACCAGGCTGAGGGCGGGGACGGTGGCCAGGAGGGAGACGAGGACCAGGAAGAGGGCTCTGGGACGGGTCACCCTCGACAATCTTGTCAGGATCATGACAGTCCAGTCCGTTCCTTGAGGTACGGGCCGTGCGGGGTGTGTGGTTGCCGTGGGATGGGGGCGGCACACGGGCGGGTTCCGGTCCGTCCGTATGGGAGCGCTCCCACCCCACGTGTTGCGGAAGGTAGCGCGAAGTGGGGTGCGTGTAAACAGGGGGCGAGGGATTGGGGGTGGGGGATAGGGGGTGGGGGTGGGCGGTAGGGGCGCGGGGTCTGGCGGGGGTGCGGGGTCAGCTGGGGGGCGTGCAGGGTCAGCCGGGGCCTCCCGGGGGTGCCCGGCACTTGGAGCCCCGCCTCGCAGGCCCCAAGTGCCGTTCCTGCTTCAGCGCTTGAGTGTGAACGTGAAGGTGTCGGAGAGTCGGGAGTTCAGCCGGACCGCCGAGACCAGTTGGCCCTCCGCGATGAGTCTTTCGACCTCGGCCCGGGATAGGGCGAAGCCTTCGGCGATGAGCCGTGCCGGACGGACTGGGATGCGTGCCGCGAAGCGAACCGCGACGTCGATGACCTCACGGTCCAGATGGTCCCATCCGCCGGTGTCGAGACGCCAGGCGCCGTCCCAGTCGAGGGCTGTGCGGTTGCGGCGCCGCACTGCCGGGTCCTGGAGCAACTCGGCAGCGAGGGCGGGGTCGTTGGCGTGCAGCCGGTCCAGCAGTTCGGGTCGTACGTCACGCACGTGCGTCCGTTCGAGGACCGTCAGCTTCGCCGTCTGTCCGCAGGCGGTGCAGAGGACGAGGAGCCAGGCGTCGAGGAGCTTGTGGTGCGCGTTGACACGGAACTTGCCGTCGGGCCGGAAGCGTTCCGACGCGCATGTGTGGCAACGGCGGCGGACGAGCGGAAGGCAGGTGGGCGCGACCACCCAGTTGGTGAGCACAGAAGTACACCGGTTTCAGTGAGAAGACCGCAGCGGAAAGCAGCGCGGCGCACAGGTGCGACGCGCGACCGATCAGCACTCGGGGGGTCTCACACGGTGTACAACGGCACGTCCTTGCCTCGGGGACTGGGTTCGGCAGCACCGTAATGGGGGGCTATTGCGCTGATCCACTGGATTTCGGCGGCGGGGGCCGGCGGAGGCGCTCCACCCGCGTTACTCCCGGCGTTAGACCTGTGTCCCTCCAGCCGTGCGCCTCCGCTCCCGGCCGTGGGCCCGCACTCGCCGCTGTCGTACGTCGGCGGCGCGAGCCCGGCTCCGCCCCCGTACGCGGAAGTCATACCGGTGCCCCGTTCCCGGAGACCGCCCTCTCCCCCACCCCCGTCTCCAGGGCCGCCGGGAGGTCGATCGTGAACTCGGTGCGGCCCGGGACGCTGTGCAGCTGGATACGGCCTCCGTGGGCCGCCGAGATCGCCGCCGCGACGGCCAGCCCCAGGCCCGATCCGCCGGAGCCGGCGTCGGCGCGGGAGCGGGAGGCGTCCGCCCGGGTGAAGGGTTCGAAGACCGTGGGCAGGAGGGCCGGGGGGATCCCGGGGCCGTTGTCGCGGACGCGGATCACGCAGCGGCCGTCCGCGGACTCCACCGATGCCGTCACCCTCGTGCCGGCCGGCGTGTGCATCCTCGCGTTGGACAGGAGGTTGGCCACCAGCTGGTGCAGCCGGGCCTGGTCACCGATCACCGACGCCGGTGCGTCCGGGTCGAGTTCGAGCTGCCAGTCGTGGCCGCCGCCCGCCACCCGCGCCTCCCACACGGCCTCCGCGACCAGGGCCGCGAGGTCCACCTCCGCGAGGTGCAGGGCGCGTCCCTCGTCGAGCCGGGCGAGCAGGAGCAGGTCCTCGACCAGGCCCGTCATCCGGGCCGACTCCGCCGAGACGCGGCGCCAGGCCAGCACCGGTTCGACGCGGTCGGTGCCGCGGTTCATCAGCTCGGCGTACCCGGCGATCGAGGCGAGCGGGGTCCGCAGTTCGTGGCTGGCGTCGGCCAGGAAGCGCCGCATGCGTTCCTCGCCGCGCCGTCGCTCGGCGCGACAGGACTCCACGTGGTCGAGGAGGTGGTTGAGCGCGGCGCCGACCTGTCCGGCCTCGCTGCCGGGGTCGGTGTCGCGTCCGGGCCCCCGGGTGCCAGCGGTGACCTCGCCGCGTCCGAGCGGGGCGCGGGAGATCTCGGCGGCGGTCGCGGCGACTCGGGAAAGGGGGCCCAGTTGCCGTCGTACGACCACCGCGCAGACCCAGCCCGCTACGGCGAGTCCGGCCAGGGCGACACCCGCCTCGATCAGGACGAGTCCGCTGAGCGTGTCCTGGACGTCGTCCAGGGGGAGGCCGGCCAGCACCCGGACGCCGCCGTCGACGAGCACGGTGACCCGGTAGGCGCCGAGGCCGGGCACGGTCCGGGTGTGCATCGCGCCGTCCGCGCCGATCCCGGCCAGGGCGGTGCGCTGGCCGGTGCTGAGCTCGTGGGTCGGGGCGTCCTGGACGACGACGGCCGCGGAGACGACGGCGCCGTCCTCGCCGAGCCGGGCGGAGAGCACTCCGGCGGGTTGTCCGCTCTCCCGCAGGAAGGTCAGGTCGTCCTGGAGGCCAGGGTGCAACGAGGCCGTGTCCAGGACCCGTTCGGCGGTGTGTCGGACGCGGTCGTCCAAGTCGCCCATCAGGTAGGCGCGTTGCAGGAGGGTCGCGAGCAGGCCCATCGCGACACAGACGACGACCAGCGTGGCGATGAGGAGGACGAGCAGGCGGGTGCGAAGGGGCCGGGAACGCATCCCCGCGCTTGGGCGCCGGCTCATCTCCCCTCCCCCGTGGCCGTGATGGCGTGCCCGAGGGCGCGCACGGTGTGGATCACCGGTGTCCCTGCCCCGTCGTTCTTGCGGCGCAGGTCGGAGAGCACCCGCACGGAACCGTCGGTACGGCCGCGCCCGGACCCGGCCCGGCGCGGCGGTCCGCACACTCGCGGCACCAGCTCATCGAGGGTGAGGACGGGCAGCCCCGGGGTCCCGAAGCGCGGCCGGCGCGGCACCCGGTGGCCGCCGGGCTCGGGCGGCATGCCGTCGAGCACGACGGCGTGGAGCGCTCGACAGCGGGACGTACGAAGGGCGCCGCGCCCGTCCGGCGTGCCGGGCGGATCGTCCGCCGGGCAAGGGCGCCGGGCCGCCTCGGCGACGGACGGCACGTCGTGGAGCGCGGGCTCGTCGTCGAGGATGGGTCCGCCCACGTGGCCGGTTCGGGACCCGGATGTGCCGGTCATGTACCGATCGTGTCCCCGTCCGCTGAGGGAACCCTGTGTTCCGCCTGAGGGTGGGTGATGACCGACGACGGCGGGGGTACGGCCGAGGGCCGCACCCCCGTCACCGGGAGTGCGGCCCTCAGGAGCCCGAAGGGGCTTACTTGCGGATCAGGCTGCGCAGCACGTACTGCATGATGCCGCCGTTGCGGTAGTAGTCGGCCTCACCGGGGGTGTCGATGCGGACGACCGCGTCGAACTCGACGCCGGTGTCGGTGGTGACCTTGACCGTGCTCGGGGTGGTGCCGTTGTTGAGCTCCTCGACACCGGTGAAGGAGAAGGTCTCCTCGCCGGTCAGGCCGAGCGTCGCGGCGGACTGGCCCTCGGGGAACTGGAGCGGCAGGACGCCCATGCCGATGAGGTTCGAGCGGTGGATGCGCTCGTACGACTCGGCGATGACGGCCTTGACGCCGAGGAGCGCGGTGCCCTTGGCGGCCCAGTCGCGGGACGAGCCGGAGCCGTACTCCTTGCCCGCGAGGACGACGAGCGGGATGCCCTGCTCGATGTAGTTGCGGGAGGCGTCGTAGATGAACGACACCGGACCGCCGTCCTGGGTGAAGTCGCGGGTGTAGCCGCCCTCGGTGCCCGGCGCGATCTGGTTGCGCAGGCGGATGTTGGCGAACGTGCCGCGGATCATGACCTCGTGGTTGCCTCGGCGGGAGCCGTAGGAGTTGAAGTCACGACGCTCCACACCGTGCTCGGTGAGGTACTTGCCGGCCGGGGTGTCGGCCTTGATGGCACCGGCGGGCGAGATGTGGTCGGTGGTGACCGAGTCGCCGAGCTTGGCGAGCACGCGGGCGCCGGTGATGTCGGAGACCGGGGTGGTCTCCATCGTCATGCCCTCGAAGTACGGGGGCTTGCGGACGTAGGTCGACTCGGCGTCCCACTCGAAGGTGTTGCCGGTCGGGATCGGCAGGGCCTGCCACTGGGCGTCGCCCGCGAAGACGTCGGAGTAGGACTTGTTGAACATGTCCTCGCCGATGGCGTTCGCCACGACGTCGTTGACCTCGGCCTCGGAGGGCCAGATGTCCTTGAGGTAGACCGGGTTGCCGTCCTGGTCGGTGCCCAGCGCGTCCTTGGTGATGTCCACCTTCATGGAGCCCGCGAGGGCGTACGCGACGACCAGCGGCGGGGAGGCCAGGTAGTTCATCTTGACGTCGGGGTTGATACGGCCCTCGAAGTTCCGGTTGCCGGAGAGGACCGAGGTGACCGCGAGGTCGTGGTCGTTGACGGCCTTGGAGACCTCCTCCGGCAGCGGGCCGGAGTTGCCGATGCAGGTGGTGCAGCCGTAGCCGACCAGGTTGAAGCCGACCTTGTCGAGGTACGGGGTCAGGCCCGCCTTGTCGAAGTAGTCGGTGACGACCTTGGAGCCCGGGGCGAGGGTGGTCTTGACCCACGGCTTGCGGGTCAGGCCCTTCTCCACGGCCTTCTTCGCGACGAGCGCGGCGGCGACCATGACGTACGGGTTCGAGGTGTTGGTGCAGGAGGTGATGGCCGCGACCGTCACCGCGCCGTGGTCGATCTCGTACGTCGAGCCGTCGGGGGCGGTCACGGTGACCGGGTTGGACGGGACGGCGGCGCCGGTGCCGTCGGCGTGCTGCGGCGCGCCGGCGCCGTTCTCCTGGCTGCCGTAGGCCGGGGCGTCGGAGGCCGGGAAGGACTCGGCGCTGGCCTCGTCGACCGGGGAGGCGGCGGTCTGCTGGGCGACGGGCGCCTCGACGTAGTTGAGGACGTCCTTGGCGAACTGCTGGGCGGCCTCGGCGAGGACGATGCGGTCCTGCGGGCGCTTCGGACCGGCGATGGAGGGCACGACCGTGGCGAGGTCGAGCTCCAGCTTCTCGGAGAAGTCCGGCTCGGCCTTCGGGTCCAGCCAGAGGCCCTGCTCCTTGGCGTACGCCTCGACGAGCGCGAGCTGCTGCTCGGAGCGGCCGGTGAGCTTGAGGTACTTGATCGTCTCGTCGTCGATCGGGAAGATCGCGGCGGTCGAGCCGAACTCCGGCGACATGTTGCCGATGGTGGCGCGGTTCGCGAGGGAGGTGGCGGCGACGCCCTCACCGTAGAACTCGACGAACTTGCCGACCACGCCGTGCTTGCGGAGCATCTCGGTGATGGTCAGCACGAGGTCGGTGGCGGTGGTGCCGGGCTTGAGCTCACCGGTCAGCTTGAAGCCGACGACGCGCGGGATGAGCATGGAGACCGGCTGGCCGAGCATCGCGGCCTCGGCCTCGATGCCGCCGACGCCCCAGCCCAGCACACCGAGGCCGTTGACCATCGTGGTGTGCGAGTCGGTGCCGACGAGGGTGTCGGGGTACGCCTGGCCGTTGCGGACCATGACCGTGCGGGCCAGGTGCTCGATGTTCACCTGGTGGACGATGCCGGTGCCCGGCGGGACGACCTTGAAGTCGTCGAACGCGGTCTGGCCCCAGCGCAGGAACTGGTAGCGCTCGCGGTTGCGGCCGTACTCCAGCTCGACGTTCTGCGCGAAGGCGTCGTGGGTGCCGAACTTGTCCGCGATGACGGAGTGGTCGATGACCAGCTCGGCCGGGGACAGCGGGTTGACCTTCGCGGGGTCGCCGCCGAGCTCCTTCACGGCCTCACGCATGGTGGCGAGGTCGACGACACAGGGCACGCCGGTGAAGTCCTGCATGATCACGCGGGCCGGCGTGAACTGGATCTCCTGCGACGGCTGGGCCTGGGAGTCCCAGTTGCCGAGGGCGCGGATGTGGTCGGCGGTGATGTTCGCGCCGTCCTCGGTACGGAGGAGGTTCTCCAGGAGAACCTTGAGGCTGTACGGCAGGCGGGCCGAGCCCTCCACCTTGTCCAGCCGGAAGATCTCGTACGACTCGTCGCCCACGCTCAGCGTGGCGCGGGCGTCGAAGCTGTTCGCCGACACGACAGTCTCCTTCATTTTTGTGCGCTTACCACCGCATCCTGCCGCCACGCCGTCTTGGCCGATCCGCTAAGGTAAGGCTAAGTTAGGTATGCCTTACTGCCAGACCCAGCGAAAGCGTGCGACTGCGGTACGCCTCGGCAGATATCTCGATGTCGAGATAACTCTAGTACATGAGGCCGGGATGGTCATGCCCGGCCTCGCTGCGATGTCCCGATGTGCGCGGAACCACTACGAGGGCGGAGGCCACCTCGGATCGCGGAGCCGGCCTCCACGGATCGTGGAGGCGGCCGGCAGGGACCGCGGAGACGGCCGTCGCGGACCGTGGAAGCGGTCGGCAGGGACCGCGAAGCCGGCCGTCGCGGGCCGTGGAGCTGGGCCGCAGCGGATCGTGACGCCGCCGGGAGGGGCACCAAGGAGAGGCCGCCGAGGAGGGGCACCGGGGCCCGCGCGAACCCCCGTCCGCACCACACCTCCACCGCCACCCCCGCCTCCCCAACTCGCCCACCACCACGGGCCGGTGTGAACGCGGCAGCCATCTCTTCGCCGAGCGGGGGTATGCGAACGACGTCGAAAGCACGCGACCGAACTTCAAGGGGAGGACCCCATGCCGCTCACTTTCCGCAAGAGTTTCCGGATTCTTCCCGGGGTGCGGCTGAACATCAACCGGCACTCCTGGTCCATCACGACCGGCGGCGGAAGCCACGGGCCGAAGCACACCCACAGCAGCACGGGACGTCGTACGACATCGGTCGACCTGCCGGGACCTTTCGGATGGCGCCGGACCCGCACCGCCAAGCGCCACTGACGTCGCCCCAGGTCCGTCCGGGCCCCTCCCCCGAACGGACCCCCCGGAATGCGGCATCTCATATCTGAGATAGCCTCAACCGCATGGCAGACGACTACCTCGTACGTATCGGCAAGCTCATCCGTGACGCCCGACAGCACCGGGGCTGGACGCAGTCACAGCTTGCCGAGGCGCTCGGCACCAGTCAGAGCGCCGTCAATCGCATCGAGCGCGGCAACCAAAACATCAGCCTTGAGATGATCGCCCGTATCGGTGAAGCACTGGACAGCGAAATCGTCTCTCTGGGCTACGCGGGCCCGATGCATCTGCGGGTGGTCGGCGGTCGTCGGCTCTCCGGCGCGATCGACGTCAAGACGAGCAAGAACGCGTGCGTGGCCCTGCTCTGCGCCTCGCTCCTCAACAAGGGGCGCACGGTGCTGCGCAGGGTCGCCCGCATCGAGGAGGTCTACCGCCTGCTGGAGGTGCTGAGCTCCATCGGGGTGCGCACCCGGTGGATCAACGGTGGCGTCGACCTCGAACTCGTGCCGCCGGCCGAGCTGGACATGGGCGCCATCGACGCCGAGGCCGCCGTCCGCACGCGCTCGATCATCATGTTCCTCGGCCCCTTGCTGCACCGCATGGACGCCTTCCGGCTGCCCTACGCCGGCGGCTGCGACCTCGGCACCCGGACCATCGAGCCGCACATGATCGCGCTGCGCCGGTTCGGCCTGGACGTCGCCGCGACCGAGGGCCAGTACCACGCCCGGGTCGACCGCGAGGTCCGCCCCGACCGCCCGATCGTGCTGACCGAGCGCGGCGACACCGTGACGGAGAACGCGCTGCTCGCGGCCGCCCGCCACGACGGCGTCACCGTCATCCGCAACGCCTCCTCCAACTACATGGTCCAGGACCTGTGCTTCTTCCTGGAGACGCTGGGCGTCAGGGTCGAGGGCATCGGCACCACCACCCTCACCGTGCACGGTGTGCCGCACATCGACGTGGACGTCGACTACTCCCCCTCCGAGGACCCGGTCGAGGCGATGAGCCTGCTGGCCGCGGCCGTGGTGACGGAGTCGGAGCTGACCGTGCGCCGGGTGCCGATCGAGTTCCTGGAGATCGAACTCGCGGTCCTGGAGGAGATGGGGCTCGACCACGACCGCACGCCGGAGTACTTCGCGGACAACGGCCGCACCCGCCTCGTCGACCTCACGGTCCGCCCCTCCAAGCTGGAGGCGCCGATCGACAAGATCCACCCGATGCCGTTCCCCGGCCTGAACATCGACAACGTCCCGTTCTTCGCGGCCATCGCGGCGGTCGCGCAGGGCCAGACCCTCATCCACGACTGGGTCTACGACAACCGCGCGATCTACCTGACGGACCTCAACCGGCTGGGCGGACGCCTCCAACTCCTCGACCCGCACCGGGTGCTGGTGGAGGGCCCGACCCGCTGGCGCGCGGCGGAGATGATGTGCCCGCCGGCCCTGCGCCCCGCCGTGGTGGTCCTGCTGGCGATGATGGCGGCCGAGGGCACGTCCGTGCTGCGCAACGTCTACGTCATCAACCGCGGTTACGAGGACCTGGCCGAACGGCTCAACTCGGTGGGGGCGCAGATCGAGATCTTCCGGGACATCTGAGCGGTTCGCGGCGGCGGGGTCCGGGCCGGCCGGGTCCGGGCTCCGGGGCCCGGCCCGCCGGGTCCGGGCGGTGGCGGCGGTCGCCCTTCCGGTCCCCTCCGGGTGGGCTCCGCCGTACCCAGGGCCGGTCGGCCCGGCTCCGGAGCCCCGACCCGGCCGCGCGGCCGATCGCCTATCTTGGCGCCTATGCAGTCCTACACCATCGGCCAGGCCGCCCGGCTGCTCGGCGTGAGCCCCGACACCGCGCGGCGGTGGGCCGACGCCGGGCGGGTGCCCACGCACCGGGGCGAGGGCGGGCGACGCCTCATCGACGGCAGGGACCTGGCCGCCTTCTCCGTCGAACTGGCCCAGGGCGGGGGCGGCGAGGAGACCCTCTCCCACACCTCCGTCCGCAACGCCTTCCCCGGCATCGTCACCGCCGTCAAGCTCGGCGACGTGGCGGCCCAGGTGGAGATCCAGGCGGGCCCGCACCGGCTGGTGTCGCTGCTGACGCGGGAGGCCGTGGAGGAGCTCGGCCTGGAGGTCGGGGTCGAGGCCACCGCCCGGGTGAAGTCGACGAACGTGCACATCGACCGCACCTGAGCAGGGCTACGGTTCCGGCACCGGAGCCGCCTTCCCGTAGGAACGCACATGCCAGCCTGCCGGATCGGGTTTCCCGCTCATGCGATGCGACAGGGGACTTCCGCCTGGCATCTGCGTCACTATGATCGGCATAATCGGCATCCGCGGCCTTGCCGACGGTGGAGCCGGGACGACGAGGACCAGAGGGAGCGGACCTGTGATGACCCCTACCGCGCGCCGGAGCCGGCGGGCCCTGCGGACGGCCGGCGCGGGTGCCGCAGCACTGCTGGCCCTGAGCGCCTGCTCGTCGTCCGACTCGGACTCCTCGTCCTCGGAGCCGTTGTCGTCCGCGTCGGGCCGGCTGTCCGGCACGGTGACCGTCTTCGCCGCCGCCTCCCTCAAGGAGAGCTTCACGACGCTGGGCCAGCGGTTCGAGCAGGCCCACCCCGGCACCCACGTCACCTTCAGCTTCGGCGGCAGCGACTCCCTGGCCGCGAGCATCACCGGCGGCGCCCCGGCGGACGTGTTCGCCTCGGCCAGCCCCAAGACGATGAAGATCGTCACGGACGCCCAGGACGCCTCGGGCACGCCCGTCACCTTCGTGCGCAACCAGTTGGAGATCGCCACCCTGCCCGGCAACCCGGACGACGTGCGGTCGCTGAAGGACCTCACGGACAAGGACCTGAAGGTCGTGCTGTGCGACAAGGAGGTGCCCTGCGGCGCAGCCGCGCAGAAGGCCCTCGACGCGAGCGGGCTCGAGCTCACCCCGGTCTCCTACGAACAGGACGTCAAGTCCGCGCTGACGAAGGTCGAACTGAAGGAGGCCGACGCGGCCGTCGTCTACAGGACCGATGTGCGCGCGGCGGGTGACAAGGTGGAGGGCGTGGAGTTCCCCGAGTCCGCCGACGCCGTCAACGACTACCCGATCACCCTGCTCAAGAGCGCCCGGAACACGGCCACCGCAAAGGCGTTCATCGCGCTCGTGCGGTCCGCCGAGGGCCGGAAGGTCCTGACCGGGGCGGGGTTCCTGAAGCCGTGACCCGTACAGACCCGACCGACGCCGGGACCGAGACCCTGCGGGGCGGCCCGCGGCGTCGGCGTGTCCGCGCGCCCGGCGGCGGTGTGCCGCTGCCCCTGCTCGTGCCCGCGCTGCTCGGCCTGGCCTTCCTGACCGTGCCGCTGGTCGCGCTTCTGGTACGGGCCCCCTGGCGCGGCATGCCCGAACAGCTCACCGGCGCCGCCGTGTGGCAGGCGCTCCAGCTCTCCCTCGTCTGCGCCACGGCAGCGACCGCGGTGAGCCTGGTGATCGGGGTCCCGCTGGCCTGGCTGCTGGCCCGCGTCGAGTTCCCCGGCCGCGGTCTGGTCCGTGCCCTGGTCACCCTGCCGCTGGTCCTCCCACCGGTCGTCGGCGGTGTCGCGCTGCTCATGGCGCTGGGCCGCAACGGGGTCGTCGGCAAGTGGCTCGACGCCTGGTTCGGGATCACGCTGCCCTTCACCACGGCCGGGGTGGTGGTCGCCGAGGCGTTCGTGGCGATGCCCTTCCTCGTCATCAGCGTGGAGGGCACCCTGCGGGCCGCCGACCCGCGCTACGAGGAGGCGGCGACGACCCTGGGCGCCTCCCGCTTCACCGCGTTCCGACGGGTCACGCTGCCGCTGATCGCGCCGGGTGTCGCGGCGGGCGCCGTACTGGCCTGGGCGCGGGCGCTCGGCGAGTTCGGCGCGACGATCACCTTCGCCGGCAACTTCCCCGGCCGTACCCAGACCATGCCGCTCGCGGTGTACCTCGCCCTCCAGAGCGACCCGGAGGCGGCGATCGCCCTCAGCCTGGTCCTGCTGGCCGTCTCCGTGGCGGTACTGGCGGGACTGCGCGACCGTTGGATGGCGACCGGATGACGGGGACGGGCGGGGGCGGGGCAGCCGGAGGCGGGGCGGCCGGGGGCGGGGCGGCCGGGGGCGGGGCGGCCGGGGGCGGGGAGCAGGCGTGGCGTGGCCACCGTGACCGCGAGACACCCCGGACCGACGACGACATCATGGCGACCGGAAGCGGTGACAGCACCGTCGCCGGCGAGACCCAGCGCACCACCACCAACCCGACCACAAGAAACCCCAGCACTACCAACCCGACCACCAGCACCAGCCCCGCCACCGCCAACCCCAGCACCACCGGCCTCGACGCCCGCCTGGTCGTGGACCGCGGTGCCTTCCGCCTCGACGTGTCCCTGGCCGTCGCCCCCGGTGAGGTCGTCGCCCTGCTGGGTCCGAACGGTGCCGGAAAGACCACCGCTTTGCGCGCCCTCGCCGGTCTCACGCCGCTCACCAACGGCCATCTGCGGCTGGACGGGGCCGCGTTGGAGCGCACGCCTCCGGAGTCCCGCCCGGTCGGCGTCGTCTTCCAGGACTACCTCCTCTTCCCCCACCTCAGCGCCCTCGACAACGTCGCCTTCGGCCCCCGCTGCCAGGGCGCGACCAGGGCCCGGGCGCGGGAGCAGGCCGCCGAGTGGCTGGACCGCATGGGTCTCGCGGCCCACGCGAGCGCCAAGCCCCGCAAGTTGTCCGGAGGCCAGGCCCAACGCGTCGCCCTGGCCCGCGCCTTGGCCACCCGCCCCCGGCTGCTGCTGCTCGACGAGCCGCTGGCCGCCCTCGACGCCCGCACCCGCCTGGAGGTCCGTTCCCAACTCCGGCGCCACCTGGCCGACTTCGAGGCCGTCGCCGTACTCGTCACGCACGACCCGCTGGACGCGATGGTCCTCGCCGACCGCCTCGTGGTCATCGAGCACGGCGAGGTCGTGCAGGAGGGCGTCCCGTCCCACATCGCCCGCCGTCCGCGCACCGACTACATCGCCCGGCTCGTCGGCCTGAACCTCTACCGGGGCGAGGCCGACGGCCACACGGTCCGCCTCGCGGACGGACCCTCGCTCACGACCACGGAGGACCTCACGGGTCCCGTGTTCGTGGCGTTCCCGCCGAGTGCCGTGACCCTCTACCGCGAGCCCCCCGCCGGCGCGAGCGCCCGCAATCACTGGCGGTGCGAGGTGGCCGGCCTGGAGACCCACGGCGACCAGGTCCGCGCCGACCTCACGGGCGAGCTCCCCCTCGCGGCGGACCTCACGACGGTGGCCGCCGCCGAACTGGACCTGCACCCGGGCGCGGAGGTCTGGGCGGCGGTCAAGGCGGTGCAGACGCACGCGTATCCCGTCTGAGAGCGGGCCCCCAGGGGGCCGAGCCGACGGGCTCACGGGTGATCACGGCTCCGGAGCCTCACCCGGACGGCCGACCGGACAGGCCGCCCGCACCTGTCGTCCTTAGCCTGAACGGGTGCGGGGTGCGCCGGCCCCACCCCCGGTCGGCCCTCAGCCCGCAGGAGGACACCATGACGCACACCCCACCCGCACTGCGGTGCGCGAGCCGGCACTCCGGACCACGCGACGGGGAGGAGTGCGGGGCCCGCGCCCGCTTCGAGATCGCCTGCCACGCCCGGCCACCGCTGATCGTGTGCCCGCAACACCTGGGACCCGCACTGCTGTTGGCGGAGGGCGTGCTGTGGCCGCCGGAGATCACACTCGTACGGTGAGCGCCGTGGGCGACAGCCGCCGGCGCGGGCAGGCGTCCTCGCTCAGCCCTTCGTCAGCGTGATGTCCCGCTGCTCGGCCGCGTGGAAGCGGGGCAGCGGCAGGCCGCCCTGGAGGCGGAGTTCCATGAGGGTGGCCTCGACCCGGGCCGGACCCGGCTCGAGGACGTCCGAGGTGGGCTTGCCCGTGTTCTCCCACCTGTGCTCCACGCCGTCGCACACCGCGCGGGTCCCGCCGATGCCGTGCCGGACCGACGGGGAGCTCCCGCTCACGGAGGAGCTCACGAACACCGGGCCCGAACCGCCGGTGCAGCGGTAGGTCCCGGACAGGGTCACGGTGCCGTCCGCGGCGACACGGCCGAGGGGGTCGACGGTGACGGTCTCGTTCGCGTCGGCGCTCGCGGGCAGTGCGGGGACGGCCAGCAGGAACAGCGCGGCGGCGAGAGCGGGGCGAAGGGGGCGAGCGGGCATGGGGGTACCTCCCGGTTGAGTGGAGTGGGGGCCTCCACTGCTACCGGGAACACGCCCGGAGAGCCGTGATCGTCACCCCTTCGGTGGCGAGTCCGCACCGAGCGTCGTGGAACCGTCCGAGAGTTGTCCGCGTGTTGTCACGCTTCATGTCGGGCCGTTCCGATGAGTTCGCGACGGGAGCATGGTCTACCCATACGGATACGGACCCCATACGGACGGTCCACCGAATGTGGAGGTGCGCCATGTGTTCTCACCGCTCTTCGTGCACTGCGTCCGACAGCACCACCGCGCACATCGTCGCCGCCCACCCCGAGCAGGGCTGGAACCTGCTGTGCGACGGCGCGATCGTCTTCGACGACACCGGCGAGCTGCTCCCCGACGGTCGCGTCGTCGCACCGCACCGGGTCCCGGCCGACCAGCTCGCCGTCGCCGCCTGACCGCGACCGCGCACCGCGCGAACCCCGGGGAACCGGCGGTCCTAGGGCAGCACCGCGAAGCCGTCGAGTTCGACCGCGGCCTGGTCGTCCCAGAGCCGCACGACCTCGACGACGGCCATGGCGGGATAGTCCCGTCTCGCCGACTCCCGCCAGATACGGCCCAGTTCGCGGGCATGGGTGCGGTAGGCGGCGATGTCGGTGGTGTAGACGGTGACCCGTGCGAGGTCGGCCGGGGTGCCGCCGGCGGCCGCGAGGGCGGTGAGCAGGTTGGTGAGCGCCCGCTCGAACTGCTCGGGCAGCGACTCCCCCACCACCTTGCCGTCGGCGTCCAGGGCCGTCTGCCCCGCGAGGAAGACGAGCCGCGAGCCGGTGGCGACGACCGCGTGCGAGAACCCCGTGGGCGGGGACAGTTCGGGCGGGTTGATGCGCTCGGCGCTCACGACACCTCCAGGTCGGCGTACAACTCCTTGGCGATGATGCCCCGTTGCACCTCGCTGGCCCCCTCGTAGATGCGCGGGGCGCGCACCTCCCGGTAGAGGTGCTCCAGCAGATGACCGCGTTGCAGGGCCCGTGCGCCGTGCAGCTGCACCGCGGTGTCGACGACGTACTGCGCGGTCTCGGTGGCGAGCAGCTTCGCCATCGCCGCGCGCTTCGGCACGTCCGGGGCGCCTTCGTCGTACGCCGTCGCCGCCGCGTACACCATGAGGCGGGCCGCGTCCGTGCGCAGGGCCATCTCGGCGACCGTGTGGGCCACGCTCTGGAGGTCCCGCAGCTTGCCGCCGAAGGCGTCCCGTCGGGAGGTGTGGGCGAGGGTCGCGTCCAGCGCCGCCTGGGCCATGCCGACCGCGAAGGCGCCGACGCTGGGCCGGAAGAGGTTCAGGGTGCCCATGGCGACCCGGAAGCCGCGGTCGACCTCGCCGAGGACGTCGTCGGCGCTCACCGGCACGGCGTCGAAGGCGAGGGCGCCGATCGGGTGCGGGGAGAGCATGTCGAGGGCGGTGCCGGTGAGTCCGGGACGGTCGGCGGGCACGAGGAAGGCGGTCACTCCGCGGGCTCCGGCGCCGGGGGTGGTCCGGGCGAAGACGGTGTAGAAGTCGGCCTCGGGGGCGTTGGAGATCCAGCACTTATCCCCGGTCAGCCGCCAGCGGGCGGAGCCGTCGGACTCGGCGACGGGGCCGGCGGTGCGGGACGGGTTCGAGGGCGGACCGGCCGGGGACGGCCCGCCGTTCCCCTCCCCCTCCCCCTCCGCCCGCAGTCCCAGCGCCGCCGCGTCCGACCCGGCCCCCGGCTCGCTGAGCGCGAACGCGGCCACCGCGCTGCCCTCGCCGACCGCCGGCAGCCAGCGGTCGCGCTGGGCGGGGGTGCCGTGGGCGTGGACGGGGTGCGCGCCGAGGCCCTGGAGGGCGAGGGCGGTCTCCGCCTCCGTGCAGGCGTGGGCGAGGGACTCGCGCATCAGGCAGAGGTCGAGGGCGCCGGAGGTGAACAGCCGCTCCAGCAGGCCCAGTCGGCCGAGTTCGGCGACCAGCGGCCGGTTCACCCGGCCCGGCTCGCCCTTCTCCGCCAGGGGGCGCAGGCGGTCCGCGGCGAGGGCGCGCAGTTCCGCACACCGGGCGGTCTGTGACGGTTCGAGCGAGAATGCGGGCATCGCCGGTCCTCTCTCGTCGACAGGGCCCTCCGACGATATCGCGTGCCGTTGACTGTCGTCACCAACACGATACGCTCCTTGTGCGAGCCCACCATCGACGCCCACAAGGCGGCCCACGCGGCCCGGAAGGCAAGGGGGCGACCCGCCATGAACGCCTCGGCCCACGTCGACACCTTCGCGCGCGACCACCTCCCGCCCTCCGACCAGTGGCCGGAGCTCCGCTTCGACCTGCCGGAGCTGCGGTACCCCGATCGGCTGAACTGCGCCGCCGAGCTGCTGACGGGACCGCCCGACGACCGCCCCGTCTTCCGCACCCCGGCCGGGGAGACATGGACGTACGGCACGCTGCGCACCCGTGTCGACCGGATCGCGCACCTCCTCACCGGCGATCTCGGGGTCGTCCCCGGCAACCGGGTGCTGCTGCGCGGCCCGACCACGCCCTGGCTCGCGGCCTGCTGGCTGGCCGTGCTGAAGGCGGGCGCGGTCGCCGTGACGGTGCTGGCCCAGCAGCGTCCGCACGAGCTGGCCACGATGTGCGGGATCGCGCGCATCGAGCACGCCCTGTGCGACATACGTTCCGTGGACGATCTCGCCAAGGCCGAGATACCGGGCCTGCGGATCACGACGTACGGCGGCGACTCCCCCGACGACCTCCTGAACCGCGAGGCGCCCGGGACGCCGTACCCGGCCGTGCGGACCGCGGCCGACGACGTGGCGCTCATCGCCTTCACCTCCGGGACCACCGGGCGCCCCAAGGGCTGTATGCACTTCCACCGGGATGTGCTCGCGATAGCCGACACCTTCTCCAAGCATGTGCTTCAACCACATGCGGATGACGTCTTCGCCGGGAGTCCCCCGCTCGGATTCACCTTCGGTCTCGGCGGTCTGGTGATCTTCCCGATGCGGGCGGGCGCCAGTTCCCTCCTCCTCGAACAGGCCCACCCGAAGCAGTTGCTCCCGGCGATCGCCGAGCATCGCGTCTCCGTCCTGTTCACCGCCCCCACCGCCTACCGCGCCATGCTCGACGAGCTCGACGCGCACGACGTCTCGTCCCTGCGCCGCTGCGTCTCGGCCGGCGAGAACCTGCCCGCGGCCACCTGGCAGGCCTGGCGGGAGCGGACCGGACTGCGGATCGTCAACGGCATCGGCGCCACCGAGCTGCTGCACATCTTCATCTCCGCGGCCGACGAGCACATCCGGCCCGGGACGACCGGTGTGCCGGTACCCGGTTGGCACGCGCGCGTGGTCGACGAGAGCGGTCACGAGAAGCCCGACGGCGAGCCCGGACTGCTCGCCGTGCGCGGCCCCGTCGGCTGCCGCTACCTCGCCGACCCCCGCCAGCGCGAGTACGTGCGGGACGGCTGGAACATCACCGGCGACACCTACGTCCGCGAGAGCGACGGGTACTTCCGCTATGTGGCCCGCGCGGACGACATGATCATCTCGGCGGGGTACAACATCGCCGGACCCGAGGTCGAGGACGCCCTGCTGCGGCACCCGGACGTGGTCGAGGCGGCGGTCGTGGGCAGGCCCGACGAGGCACGCGGACAGGTCGTCGTCGCCTACGCCGTCCTCAAGGAGGGCGCCGAACGCGACGCCGAGGCGCTGCGCACCTTCGTCAAGGGCGAACTGGCGCCCTACAAATGCCCGCGCGAGATCGTCTTCCTGGACGCGCTGCCGCGCACCGCGACCGGCAAGCTCCAGCGGTTCAGGCTGCGCACCGATGGTGACCAGCAGTGATCCACACGACCTAAGATGATCAACGTGTCCGACCAGCATGCACCACGGTCTCTCATCGTCACGCTCTACGGAGCCTACGGCCGCTTCATGCCGGGCCCCGTGCCCGTCGCCGAGCTGATCCGGCTGCTGGCCGCGGTCGGCGTGGACGCCCCCTCCGTACGGTCGTCGGTGTCCCGGCTCAAGCGGCGCGGGCTGCTGCTGCCGGCCCGCACGGCGCGGGGCTCGGCGGGGTACGAACTGTCGCCGGACGCCCGCCAACTGCTCGACGACGGCGACCGGCGCATCTACGCGGTGGCCCCGCCCGAGGACGAGGGCTGGGTGCTCGCGGTGTTCTCGGTGCCCGAGTCGGAGCGCCAGAAGCGGCACGTGCTGCGCTCACGGCTGGCCGGGCTCGGCTTCGGCACGGCTGCACCCGGGGTGTGGATCGCCCCGGCGCGGCTGTACGAGGAGGCCCGCCACACGCTCTGCCGGCTGCGGCTGGACCCGTACGTCGACCTCTTCCGCGGGGAGCACCTCGGATTCGCCGCCACCGCCGAGGCGGTCGCCCGCTGGTGGGACCTGGCCGCGATCGCCAAGGAGCACGAGGCGTTCCTCGACCGACACGCAGGCGTGCTGCGCGCCTGGGAGGAACGGGCCGACACCCCGCCCGAGGAGGCCTACCGCGACTACCTCCTCGTCCTCGACTCCTGGCGCCACCTCCCCTACGCCGACCCCGGACTGCCCGCCGGGCTGCTCCCGGAGGACTGGCCGGGCGAGCGGGCGGCGGCGGTGTTCCGGGGCCTGCACGAGCGACTGCGGGACGCGGGGGCCACGTTCGCCGGGCTGTGATCCCACGATCTCAACTCCCCAGCGTGAGCCGGGGCCTGGGGGCGTCGGTACGCCCGGTCTGCGGCCGCCGGCTGCCCGCGCGGTACGGGTCGGGCCAGACGGCGCCGGGGCCGTCGTACCCCTGCTCGGCGGCCGCGTGCAGGGTCCAGTGGGGGTCGTAGAGGTGCGGTCGGGCCAGCGCGCACAGGTCCGTGCGACCGGCCAGGATCAGTGAGTTGACGTCGTCCCAGGAGGAGATCGCGCCGACCGCGATCACCGGGACGCGGATCTCGTGGCGGATCCGGTCCGCGTACGGCGTCTGGTACGAGCGCCCGTACTCCGGCTGTTCCCCGGCCACGACCTGCCCGGTCGACACGTCGATCGCGTCGGCGCCGTGCGCGGCGAAGGCGCGGGCGATCTCGACGGCGTCCTCGGCCGTGTTGCCGCCCTCGGCCCAGTCGGTGGCGGAGATGCGGACGGTCATGGGCCGTTCCTGCGGCCACACCTCCCTGACGGCGTCGAAGACCTCCAGCGGGAACCGCAGGCGCTTGGCGAGCGAGCCGCCGTAGGCGTCGGTGCGCCGGTTGGCCAGCGGGGAGAGGAAGCTCGAGAGCAGGTAGCCGTGGGCGCAGTGCAGTTCGAGGAGGTCGAACCCGGCGCGGGCGGCCCGCCAGGCGGCCTGTGTGAACTGGAGGCGGATGTCGGTCAGTTGGGCGCGGCCGAGTTCGCGCGGGGTCTGGTTGACGGGCGTGTACGGGATCGCGGACGGCGCCACGACCGGCCAGTTGCCCTCGGGCAGCGGTTCGTCGATGCCCTCCCACATCAGCTTGGTCGAGCCCTTGCGGCCGCTGTGGCCGAGCTGCACGCCGATCGCGGTGCCCGGTGACCGCTCGTGCACGAAGGTCGTGATCCGCTTCCACGCCTCGGCCTGCCTGCCGTTGTAGAGGCCGGTGCAGCCGGGCGTGATGCGCCCCTCGGGAGAGACGCACACCATCTCGGTCATCACCAGCCCGGCGCCGCCGAGGGCCCGGGCGCCCAGGTGGACCAGGTGGAAGTCGCCGGGGACGCCGTCGGTGGCGGAGTACATGTCCATCGGCGACACCACGACCCGGTTGCGCAGGGTCAGGCCGCGCAGCCGGAACGGGGTGAACATCGGGGGCGTGTCCGGCGGGCAGCCGAACTCGCGTTCCACGGCACCGGTGAAGCGGGGGTCGCGCAGGCGCAGGTTGTCGTGGGTGACGCGGCGGCTGCGGGTGAGCAGGTTGAAGGCGAACTGGCGGGGCGGCTGGTCGAGGTAGAGGCCGAGGTTCTCGAACCACTCCAGGCTGGCGCGGGCGGCGCGCTGGGTGGAGGCGACGACGGGTTTGCGCTCCGCCTCGTAGGCCGCCAACGCCGTTTCCAGCGACGGCTGTTCGTCGAGGCAGGCGGCCAGGGCGAGGGCGTCCTCCACGGCGAGCTTGGTGCCGGAGCCGATGGAGAAGTGGGCGGTGTGGGCCGCGTCGCCGAGCAGCACGGTGTTGCCGTGCGACCAGTGTTCGTTGACCACGGTGCGGAAGGTGGTCCACGTGGAGTTGTTGGAGCGCAGGGGGCGGCCGCGGAGGGCGTCGGCGAAGATCTTGGCGCAGCTCTCCGTCGACTCCTGCACAGGGACCTCGTCGAAGCCGGCGGCCCGCCAGACCTCCTCGCGCATCTCGATGATCACGGTGGAGGCGTCGGGCGCATAGGGGTAGCCGTGGAGCTGCATCACGCCGTGTTCGGTCTCGGCGATCTCGAAGCGGAAGGCGTCGAAGGCGAAGTCGGCGGCGAGCCAGATGTAGCGGCAGTGGTGGGCGGTCAGATGCGGGCGGAACACATGTGCGTGGGCCCCGCGTGTCGTGCTGTTGACTCCGTCGGCGGCGATGACGAGGTCGTGCGTGTCAGCGAGGTCGGACGGGGCCCGGGTGCGGAAGCGAAGGTCCACACCGAGGGCGCGGCAGCGGTCGTGCAGGATCTCGAGGAGCCGTCTGCGCCCCAGCGCGGCGAAGCCGTGGCCTCCGGAGGTGTGCCGTACGCCCCGGTGCACGATGTCGATGTCGTCCCAGCGGACGAAGTCCTCGCACAGGGCCTCGTAGACCTGCCGGTCCGCGTGTTCGATGCCGCCGAGGGTCTCGTCGGAGAGGACCACGCCGAAGCCGAAGGTGTCGTCGGGGGCGTTGCGTTCCCAGACGGTGACCTCGCGGGCCGGGTCGAGACGCTTCAGCAGGGCGGCCGCGTAGAGTCCGCCGGGACCTCCGCCGACGACGGCCACCCGGAGGGGGTTCACCGTCCGCTCCATTTCGGTGGCCTCTTCTCCGTGAACGCCGCGTGGAATTCCCGGTAGTCCTCGCCGTTCATCAGCAGGGCCTGTGTCGAGGCGTCCAGTTCCACCGCGGCCGCCAGCGGCATGTCCAGCTCCGCCGTCAGCAGCGCCTTGGTCTGGGCGTACGCCAGCGCCGGGCCCTCGGCAAGGCGCCGGGCCAGGGCCCGGGCGGCCTCGTCGGCGCCGCCCTCCTGGGTCAGTTCGCTGATCAGGCCGATGCGTTCGGCCTCGGCGGCGCGGACCGGTTCGCCGAGCATGAGCAGACGGGTGGCGTGGCCGAGGCCGACCACGCGGGGCAGCAGATAGGCCGCGCCCATGTCGCCGCCGGAGAGGCCGACGCGGGTGAAGAGGAAGGCGAAGCGGGCCGAGGGGTCCGCGACCCGGAAGTCGGCCGCGAGGGCGAGGACCGCGCCCGCGCCCGCCGCCACCCCGTGCACGGCGGCGATCACCGGGAACGGGCACTCCCGCACGGCCCGGACCACCTGGCCCGTCATCCGGTTGAAGTCGAGGAGCTGGGCGGTGTCCATGGCGAGGGTGGCGCCGATGATCTCGTCTACGTCCCCGCCGGAGCAGAAGCCGCGGCCCTCGCCGGCCAGGACCAGGGCCCGCACGGAACGCTCGCGGGACAGTTCGGCGAGCAGGTCGCGCAGGTCGGCGTAGGCGCCGAAGGTGAGCGCGTTGAGCTTGTCGGGGCGGGCGAGCGTGATCGTGGCGACGCCGTCGGCGAGGTCGACGCGCAGGTGCTGCCAGTCGGGGGTGCGGGCGGCGGAGCCGGTGAAGGGGCTCATGTCCGTGCGGCCTCCTCGTGCTCGGGCGGGGTGCGAGGTTCGAGGTGCGCTCTGCCCTTCGAAGCTATCACTCATCTTTGACTGTCGTCACGAGTGCGCGATAGGGCACTGCGGATGTGACCTGGCCCCGTCACATCCGTCACGGCTCGTCGACAGCCCGGCAACGGCGGGATCGGCCGCGCGAGGCAAGCCGTTGCTACGGGTAAGCCGCCTGCCGAGGGGGCCGAAGGTCCCGTACGGTGCCCGCCGGACGACTCGTCCGACGGCGCCGTACCATTCATACGGTTGAAAGCAGGACAGCCTGCTCATGAACGGACCCGCCTTGCAAGATCGCCCTCCAGCCTCCGCCTCCTGGCGCATCGCGCTGCCGCATTCCGCCGCGGCCGTGCCCGTGGCACGCGCTCTGGTCCGCACCGCGCTGGCCGAGCTGGAGCACGGGGCGGACTGCGACACCGCGGAGCTGCTCACGGCCGAGCTGGTGGCCAACGCCGTGGAGCACACCGCCGGCGACACCCCGATAGAGCTGGTCGTGGAGCTGCTGCCGACCGGCTGCCAGGTGGAGGTGCACGACCCGGACCCGGCGCCCCCGGGCCACCTCACCCGCCCGGACGCCGGGGAACCCGACCCCTGGCAGGAGCACGGCCGGGGACTGCTGCTGATCAGGGCGCTCAGCTCGTCGTGCGGTCACCGCCCGACCGAGACCGGCAAGGCGGTCTGGTTCCGCCTTCCGGTGGTGCCGCCCCAGTGGCACCCGGCGTGACGCTCAGGCCAGGGTCGCCACCAGCACGGCCTTGATCGTGTGCAGACGGTTCTCCGCCTCGTCGAACACGACCGAGTGCGCCGACTCGAACACCTCGTCCGTGACCTCCAGGGACTCCAGTCCGTGGGTCTCGAAGATCTCCTGCCCCACCTTCGTGCCGAGGTCGTGGAAGGCGGGCAGGCAGTGCAGGAACTTGACGTCCGCGTTCCCCGTGGCCCGCAGCACGTCCATGGTCACGGCGTACGGCGACAGCGCGGCGATCCGCTCGTCCCACACGTCCTTCGGCTCCCCCATCGAGACCCAGACGTCGGTGGCGACGAAGTCGGCCCCCCGCACGCCCTCCTCCGGCGACTCGGTGAGGGTGATCCGCGCCCCGCTGTCCACGGCGAGCGCCCGCGCCCGCTCGACGACCTCCTGCGCGGGCCAGTAGGACTTCGGCGCGACGATCCGTACGTCCATCCCCAGCAGCGCACCGGTGACCAGGTAGGAGTTGCCCATGTTGAACCGCGCGTCGCCGAGGTAGGCGAAGGCGATCTCCCGGACCGGCTTCGCGGTGTGCTCGGTCATCGTCAGCACGTCGGCCAGCATCTGCGTGGGGTGCCAGTCGTCGGTGAGCCCGTTGTAGACCGGCACACCGGCGTGGGCGGC
Organism: Streptomyces sp. NPDC091972; assembly: GCF_044756385.1. NCBI lineage: Bacteria > Bacillati > Actinomycetota > Actinomycetes > Kitasatosporales > Streptomycetaceae > Streptomyces > Streptomyces sp. NPDC091972. The sequence goes on from NZ_JBIVSV010000012.1 coordinate 132,622, forward strand.
CAGCTCCTCCACCTTCTGCTGACTGTCCCCGCGGTACTCGATCCCGTCGTACATACGGCCCAGCACGCGCGCGGTGTCCCGCACGGACTCCTTGTGCCCGATCTGCGAGCCGGACGGGTCGAGGTACGTCGTGGAGGCGCCCTGGTCGGCGGCGGCGACCTCGAACGCGCAGCGGGTGCGCGTGGAGGTCTTCTCGAAGATCAGCGCGATGTTCTTCCCGCTCAGGCGGCGGGTCTCGGTCCCGGCCTTCTTGGCGGCCTTCAGCTCGGCGGCCAGCTCGACCAGGCCGAGGAACTCCTCCGCCGTGAAGTCGAGCTCCTTGAGGAAGTGGCGCCCGGCGAGGGCGGTGGGAACAGTCGCCATGGGAGGGCGCTCCAGAGGGACGGGAACAGGACCTTGGAAGTCTATACGATGTTCAGCATTTCTATACAGACGCTCGCTCCACCGGGCAGCTCATGCAGCGCGGACCACCCCTGCCCCGCCCCAGTTCGCTGCCCGGGATCTCGATGACCTCGATGCCCTGCTTGCGCAGATGGGTGTTGGTGGTGGCGTTGCGCTCGTAGGCGACGACGACGCCCGGCTCGACCGCGAGGACGTTGCAGCCGTCGTCCCACTGCTCACGCTCGGCCGCGTGCACGTCCTGGGTGGCGGTCAGCACCCGGATCTCGTTCAGCCCGAGGGCGGCGGCGATCGCGCGGTGCATGTGCTCCGGCGGATGGTCGGTGACCTTGAGCTCCTTGTCGCCGACGCCCGGTTCGATGGTGTACGACCGGAGCATGCCGAGCCCGGCGTACTGGGTGAAGGTGTCGCCGTCGACCATCGTCATCACGGTGTCGAGATGCATGAAGGCCCGGCGTTTCGGCATGTCCAGGGCCACGATCGACTGCGCGGAGCCCGCGGCGAACAGCTTGTGCGCGAGCATCTCGACGGCCTGGGGCGTGGTCCGCTCGCTCATGCCGATGAGGACGGCGCCGTTGCCGATGACGAGGACGTCACCGCCCTCGATGGTGGACGGGTAGTCGGCCTGCCCCTCCGACCAGAGGTGGAACGTCTCGTCGCGGAAGAGCGGGTGGTGACGGTAGATCGCCTCGAAGTGGACGGTCTCGCGCTGCCGGGCGGGCCACTTCATCGCGTTGACCGAGACGCCGTCGTAGATCCAGGCCGAGGTGTCGCGGGTGAACAGGTGGTTGGGCAGCGGGGCGAGGAGGAAGTCGTCGAGATCCATGACGTGGAAGCGCACGGAGGTCGGCTCCGGGTGCGCGTCCAGGAACTCCCGCTTGGTCATGCCGCCCACGAGGGCCTCCGCGAGCTCCCCGGCGGGCAGCGCCTCGAAGGCGGCCCGCAGGTGGTCGGTGGCCAGCGGGCCGTACTCCTTCTCGTCGAAGACGTGGCCGAGCACGAGGGAACGGGCCGCCGGGACCTCCAGGGCCTCGGCGAGCAGGTCGCCGAAGAGGTGCACGGCGACACCGCGGTCGCGCAGCACGTCGGCGAACCCGTCGTGCTCGGCGCGCGCCCGGCGCACCCACAGGACGTCGTCGAAGAGGAGTGCGTCCTTGTTGCTGGGGGTGAGCCTTTTGAGCTCGAGATCCGGCCGGTGCAGGATGACGCGGCTGAGCCGCCCGGCCTCGGAGTCGACATGGAATCCCATGCCTCCATCCTGACCGGCGGGGGCCCTGTTGACGCCCCCGTCCGCCCCGCTTCTTGTTCTCGTCCCCTTGACGACAATACGTCCCTCCAGTTATCGTCCAACAGACGAAAAGAGGGGTTTCGATGGCCGACATCACCCGGCGCCTCGGCTGGCGCCACCTGCGCGGGGCGCCCACGGCGCACATCCGGCACCACCGCGGCGGCAAGCTGCTGCACGACGGTCCGGGGCTCAGCTTCTGGTTCCGCGCACTGACCGCCGCGCTCTCCGAAATCCCGGTGGACGACCGTGAGTTGGCCATGACCTTCCACGCCCGTACGTCCGACTTCCAGGACGTGGCGGTCCAGGCGACCGTCACCTACCGGATCGGCGACCCGGCCCTCGCGGCGGCCCGCCTGGACTTCTCGATCGACCCGGACACCGGGGTGTGGCGGGGCGCTCCCCTGGAGCAACTGGGCACGCTCCTCACGGAGACGGCCCAGCAGCACGCGCTCGCCGTACTGGCCCGCACCCCCCTCTCCGCCGCCCTGGTCGACGGGGTCACCGCGGTGCGCGAGCGGGTCGCGGCCGGCCTGGACGCCGAGCCCCGGCTGCCGGCCACCGGCATCGAGGTGGTCGCCGTCCGTGTGATGGCCCTGAGACCCGAACCGGAGGTGGAGCGGGCCCTGCGCACCCCGGCCCGCGAGCAGATCCAGCAGGAGGCCGACCGGGCCACCTACGAACGGCGGGCCGTCGCCGTGGAGCGCGAGCGGACCATCGCCGAGAACGAACTGGCCAGCAAGATCGAACTCGCCCGCCGCGAGGAGCAGTTGGTCGAGCAGCGGGGAACCAACGCCCGCCGGGAGGCCGAGGAGCACGCGGCGGCGGACGCGGTACGGGCCGAGGCGGAGGCGACGCGTTCGGTACGGCTGGCCCGCGCGGAGGCCGAGGGGGTGCGCGCGGTCGGTGACGCGAAGGCACAGGCGCAGGCCGCCTGGCTGAAGGTGCACGAGGACGTCGGGGTCGCCACCCTGCACGCCCTCACCGGGACCCGGCTCGCGGAGAACCTGCCGCACATCGACAGCGTGACGATCTCCCCGGACGTGCTGACGGGGCTGCTGGCCAGGCTGGGCGCGCGGGAGCCGGAGTGAGTCTCGCGCCGCGGGCCGTCCTGGTCCACCGCACCACGGAGTACGCGGAGCTGGTGGCCCACCACGGCACACACGGCCAGGCCGCCTTCTTCCTCTCCTCCCGGGGCCGGGACATCGCGGAGGTCGCCGAACGCCACGAGCGCACCCGCCGGGCGCTCGCCGAGGTGACCGCCGCGATCCCGCTGACCTGGCGTCAGGCACGGGTGGAGCGGGGCGACCTGGACCGGTTCCTGTTCGCCCCGGAGGACGTCGTGATCGTGGTCGGCCAGGACGGGCTGGTGGCCAACGTGGCCAAGTACCTGTCCGGACAGCCGGTGCTGGGCATCGACACCGAACCGGGGCGCAACCCCGGCGTCCTGGTACGGCACCGCCCGCGGGACACGGCGAAGCTGCTCGCGGCGGGCGGGGCGAGCGTCGACGAGCTGACGATGGTCGAGGCCGTCGCGGACGACACCCAGCGGCTCGTCGCACTGAACGAGATCTACCTGGGCGCCGCCGGCCATCAGACCGCCCGGTACCGCCTGGGCCTGGAGGGCGACGGGGGTGTCGTCGAGGCCCAGGCGTCCTCCGGGGTGCTGGTGGGGACGGGGACCGGAGCCACGGGCTGGCTCCGGTCCGTGTGGCAGGAGCGGGGCGCCGCCCTGCGGCTGCCGGCCCCGACGGAGACCCGGCTGGTCTGGTTCGTCCGCGAGGCCTGGCCCTCCCCGGCCACCGGCACCTCACTGACCGCCGGGGAACTCCCCGCCCCCGCCCGGCTGCGGCTCACCGTCGAGTCCGAGCGCCTGATCGCCTTCGGGGACGGGATGGAGGGCGACTCGCTGGAGCTGACGTGGGGGCAGACCGTGGAGGTGGGGGTGTGCGGGGAGCGGTTGCGGCTGGTGGGGTGAGGGGGTGACCGGTGGGTCACCCCCTCAGGTGCGGCCCGGCGGCTCAGAGCCGCGGGTCGACCGGCTCCGACTCCAGTGCCAGCACCCCGAACACCGCCTCGTGCACCCGCCACAGCGGCTCGCCCTCCGCCAGCCGGTCCAGGGCCTCCAGGCCCAGGGCATACTCGCGGATCGCGAGGGAGCGCTTGTGGTTCAGGAACCTGTTGCGCAGGCGGTCGAGGTTCTCCGGGCGGGTGTACTCGGGGCCGTAGATGATCCGCAGGTACTCCCGGCCGCGGCACTTGATGCCGGGCTGGACCAGTCGTCCCTCCGTGCTGCGGACCACCGCGCCGAGCGGCTTGACGACCATGCCCTCGCCGCCGCGGCCGGTCATCTCCAGCCACCAGTCGACGCCCGCCCGCACCGACTCCGGGTCACCGGTGTCGACGTAGAGGCGCCGGGTGGTCTGGAGCAGGCCCGTGCCGTCGTGCTCCACCAGGCGGTCCAGCAGGGCCAGTTGCTCGTCGTGCGGGAGCCCGGCGAGGCTGCGGCCCTGCACCGCGAGGACCTGGAACGGGGCCAGGCGGACGCCGTCCAGGCCGTCGGTGGTCCAGCAGTAGCGGCGGTACGCCTCGGTGAACGCGCTTGCCGCGTCGGCCCGTTCCCGCTGCCGGGCCAGCAGGTCCGACACGTCCACGCCCCGATCGGCGGCGCCCCGGAGCGCGGCCAGCGCACCCGGGAACACCGCGCCGGACGCGGCGCCGACAGCCGCGTACTGCGACCTCAGCAGACCGGCCGCCTTCAGGGACCACGGCATCAGCTCGACGTCCAACAGCAGCCAGTCCGTGGCGAGTTCGTCCCACAGACCCGCCGCGCCGATCGCCGTCCGCAGGCGGTCGAGGATCGTCTCGGTCACCGACTCGTCGTCGAAGAACGGGCGGCCCGTGCGGGTGTACAGCGAGCCCGTCGGTCCGTCCACCCCGAAGCGCCTGCGGGCCGTCTCCGCGTCCCGGCACACCAGGGCCACCGCCCGCGAGCCCATGTGCTTCTCCTCGCACACGACCCGCTCGACCCCGTCCCCGGCGTACTGCGCGAACGCCTCCGCGGGGTGCTCCAGGTAGCCCTCGACGCGGCTGGTCGCCGTCGGGGCCATGGTCGGCGGAAGGTACGGCAGCAGCCGCGGGTCCACCGCGAAACGGCTCATGACCTCCAGGGCCGCGGCCGCGTTCTCCTCGCGGACCGCCACCCGGCCCTGGTGCCGGGTCTCGACCGCCCGGCGGCCGTGCACGTCGGCGAGGTCGAGCGGCCGGCCGTCCTGGCCGCCGGGAGCCTCCGACCTCAGCGGCTTCGCCGGCTCGTACCAGACCCGCTCCGCCGGTACGTCGACCAGCTCCCGCTCCGGCCAGCGCAGCGCCGTGAGCTTGCCGCCGAACACCGCGCCGGTGTCCAGGCAGATGGTGTTGTTGAGCCAGGTCGCCTCCGGGACCGGGGTGTGGCCGTAGACCACGGCGGCCCGGCCCCGGTAGTCCTCCGCCCACGGGTAGCGCACCGGCAGCCCGAACTCGTCGGTCTCCCCGGTCGTGTCGCCGTACAGGGCGTGCGAACGGACCCGGCCGGAGGTGCGGCCGTGGTACTTCTCCGGCAGACCGGCGTGGCAGACGACCAGCCGGCCGCCGTCGAGGACGTAGTGGCTGACGAGTCCGTCGATGAACTCGCGGACCTCGGCCCGGAACTCGTCCGACTCGGCCTCCATCTGCTGGATGGTCTCCGCGAGGCCATGGGTGTGCTGGACCTTGCGGCCCTTGAGGTGACGGCCGTACTTGTTCTCGTGGTTGCCCGGCACGCACAGCGCGTTGCCCGACTTGACCATCGCCATCACGCGCCGCAGCACCCCCGGGCTGTCCGGGCCGCGGTCGACGAGGTCGCCGACGAAGACCGCGGTACGGCCCTCGGGGTGGACCCCGTCGACGTAGCCCAGCTTGCCGAGCAGCGACTCGAGTTCGGCGGCGCAGCCGTGGATGTCGCCGACGATGTCGAAGGGGCCGGTGAGGTGGGTCAGGTCGTTGAAGCGCTTCTCGGTGACGACGGTGGCCTGCTCGATGTCGTCGACCCCGCGCAGGACGTGCACCTTGCGGAAGCCCTCGCGCTCCAGGTGGCGGACGGAGCGCCGGAGTTCGCGGATGTGGCGCTTGATGACCCGGACCGGCATGTCGGCCCGGTCGGTGCGGCCGGCGTTGCGCTGGGCGCACACCTCCTCGGGCACGTCCAGGACGATGGCGATCGGCAGCACGTCGTACTTCTTGGCCAGGTCGATGAGCTGGCGCCGGGAGTCCGACTGCACGCTGGTCGCGTCGACGACCGTGCGGCGGCCGGCGGCCAGCCGCTTGCCCGCGATGTAGTGCAGGACGTCGAAGGCGTCCTTGGTGGCGCCCTGGTCGTTCTCGTCGTCGGAGACCAGGCCCCGGCAGAAGTCCGAGGAGATCACCTCGGTCGGCTTGAAGTGCCGGCGGGCGAAGGTGGACTTGCCGGAGCCGGAGGCGCCGACGAGGACGACGAGGGAGAGGTCGGTGACGGGCAGGGTGCGCCCCGTGCGCTGGGTCTCGGTCATGCCGCCTTCGCCTCCTTCTCGGGCTTCGTCACGGCGGTGCTCAATTCAAAAACGGCCATCTGGGTCGGAGGTCCTACCTCCGGGTCGTCCGGTCCCACGGGTGTGAACTCCACGTCGTAGCCGTGCCGTTCGGCCACCGACGAGGCCCAGGCGCGGAACTCCTCGCGTGTCCACTCGAAGCGGTGGTCGCCGTGCCGGACGTGCCCGGCCGGGAGGGACTCCCAGCGGACGTTGTACTCGACGTTCGGGGTCGTCACGAGGACGGTCCGGGGGCGGGCCGCGCCGAACACCGCGTACTCCAGGGCCGGCAGCCGGGGCAGGTCGAGGTGCTCGATCACCTCGCTGAGCACGGCGGCGTCGTACCCCTTCAGCCGCTTGTCGGTGTACGCGAGCGAGCCCTGGAAGAGCTTGACGCGCGAGGCCGTCCGCTCCCCCATGCGGTCCAGCTTGAGCCGCCGGGAGGCGATGGTCAGGGCCCGCACCGACACGTCGACGCCGACGATCTCGGTGAACGCCGGGTCCTTGAGCAGTGCCTGCACCAACTGGCCCTGTCCGCAGCCGAGATCGAGGACGCGGGCGGCACCGGCGGCACGCAGCGCCGTCAGGATGGCCTCGCGGCGCTGGACGGCGAGCGGGGTCGGCTTCTCCTCGCTCTCGGTCTCCGCCGCGACGGCGTTGTCGATGTCCTCGACCTCGGTGTCGTCGGACTCCGCGAGCCGCACCAGCTCCAGGCGTTCCATCGCCTCGCGCGTCAGCGACCAGCGGCGGGACAGATAGCGCCTGGTGATCAGTTGCTGCTCCGGGTGCTCGGGCAGCCAGCCCTCACCGGCCCTGAGCAGCTTGTCGACCTCGTCGGGGGCCACCCAGTAGTGCTTGGCGTCGTCGAGGACCGGCAGCAGGACGTACAGGTGCCGTAGGGCCTCGGCGACGGTGAGCCGCGTGGACTCCAGTTCGAGGCGGACGTAGCGCGAGTCGCCCCACTCCGGGAACTCCGCGTCCAGCGGCACCGCGTCGGCGGTCACGGTCCAGCCGAGCGGCTCGAACAGCCGCCGGACGAGCTCCGGACCGCCGCGGGCCGGAAGCGCGGGCACCTCGATGCGCAACGGCCGCGGCTGCGCGGGCAGTTCGGGCCTGGCGTGGCACACTCCGCGCATCGCGCTGGAGAAGACCGCGCTCAGCGCCACCGCGAGCAGCGAGGAGGCCGCGTAGGGGCGGTCGTTGACGTACTGCGCGAGGGCCGCGTCGGGGGCGCCGCCGCGTCCCTTGCCCTTGCCGCGCCTGACCAGCGCCACCGCGTCGACCTCCAGCAACAGCGCGGCCGTGCAGCGCTGATCGTCCGCCTCGGGGTACAGGACGTGCGCCCTGCCGTAGGAGGTGGAGAACGCCTGCGCCTTGTCGGGATGCTTGTGCAGCAGGAAGCCGAGGTCGGTGGCGGGGCGTTCGGGAGTGCCGGTGGTACTGATCGTCAGAAACATGCGCGTGGCCTTTCCGGCCGGTGGACGGGACAGGGTGCCGTGCGCGCGCGAGCCCCCGGGAAGGGTGATCCCGGGGGCTCGGCAGGACGACGCCCTCAGCTTCGCACAGGGCTACGACCAGCGCCTTCGATTTACGACAGCTGCGACTGGACCTGTGCGGAGATCAGCTCCAGGTGGTCCAGGTCGTCGAGGTCGAGGACCTGGAGGTAGATCCGGGTGGAGCCCACGGCGGCGTAGCGGCCGATCTTGTCGACGACCTCGGCGGGGGTGCCGGCCAGGCCGTTGGCCTTGAGCTCGTCGACCTCGCGGCCGATCGCCGCGGCGCGGCGGGCGACCTCCTGGTCGTCCTTGCCGACGCAGACCACGAGGGCATTGGAGTAGGTGATCGCGTCGGCCGGGCGGCCCGCCTCCTGCGCGGCGGCACGGACCCGGCCGAACTGGGCCTCGCTGTCCTCGGGCGAGGCGAACGGCATGTTGAACTCGTCGGCGTAGCGGGCGGCGAGGCGCGGGGTGCGGGTCGCGCCGTGGCCGCCGATGAGCACGGGGATCCTCTGCTGGGCGGGCTTGGGCAGCGCGGGCGACTTCGTGAGCTCGTAGTGCTCGCCGTGGAAGTCGAAGGTCTGGCCGGGCTCGGTGGCCCACAGGCCGGTGACGATGGCGAGCTGCTCCTCCAGGCGGGGGAACTTCTCCTTCGGGAAGGGGATGCCGTACGCCTGGTGCTCCTCCTCGAACCACCCTGCGCCCAGGCCCAGTTCGACGCGGCCGCCGGACATCTGGTCGACCTGGGCGACCTGGATGGCGAGGACGCCGGGCAGCCGGAAGGTGGCGGCGGTCATCAGGGTGCCGAGGCGGATCCGCTTGGTCTCGCGGGCGAGTCCGGCGAGGGTGATCCAGGCGTCGGTGGGGCCGGGGAGGCCGTCTCCGTCGCCCATCTTGAGGTAGTGGTCCGACCGGAAGAAGGCGTCGAAGCCCAGATCCTCGGTGGCCTTCGCGACGGTGAGGAGGGTGTCGTAGGTTGCGCCCTGCTGGGGCTCGGTGAAGATGCGGAGATCCATGGTTCCATCCTGCACGCAGGGGTTCGCTGTGACCGCACCGGTCCCTGCCGTCCCCGCCTCCACGGGCGGGTGAAATTCGGCCCCCGGCGCAGGCGAGGGGTGGTGGTGCCAGTGACCGGGCCCTTCGGTGATCGTTGGCTCGGGCGGAGCCGGCGCGTCGTCGCCGGTGCGTCATCCGTCACCCGTGTGTGGGTCCTTGGGCCGAGGAGGCCGTCATGTCCGAAGAAACCGTGCCGCTGACTGCGGGGGCCGGGCAGCCGAAGGGGTTGCTTCAGCAGATGGAGGAGTTGATGGCGGCGCTGAACGCGGACCTGTCGGCGCTGGACGCGGATCTTCAGGGGGCCGAGGGTTCGGTACGGGAAGCCGGCGAGGAGGAGGCCGGCTGAGGTCGGTCGCCGGTTGCCGGCCGGTGGGGCTGGGGCGCGCGGCGCCCCCGAGAAAGTGGGTGCGGCCGGGGCAGAGACGGGCTGCACCCCCTCAGGGGCGCGGGGAGCTGTGCGACCGGCCGCTCACCCCGCTTCCCGTTCAGGCAGCTCCTCCGCCCGGTCCGCCAGTCTTCGCAGCATCTGCACCACCCGGTCCCGCGACTCGTCCGCCGCGTCGATCGCCTCCATGCACTGCCAGTAGGTCGTCTCGTCGTCCGCCGCGCAGGCCAGGCCGACCAGGGCTATGCCCACCTCGCCGAGGAGACCGCCGAGGCAGAGGAGCGCCTGGCGGGCGTCGCCGAGTTCGGTGAGCTGCGCGGCCCGCAACTCCGCCACGGCGATGTCGGGGCGCTCCAGCACTCCGCAACCCCGGCCCGCGAGCTCGGTCAGTCCGAGGGCCTCGCCCCGGAGCTCGGGCGGTCCGGCGACCGCGAGGCGGCTCCCTATCGCCTGGGCGAGGGCCTGCGCCTGCCACACCTCCGCCATGACCTGAGGCGCCTCGCCGCCCCCGGCCAGGGCACGCCTGCTCGTCACGATGAGCCGCACCGCGTCCATCGGCTGCCCCCGTCTGTCGCGACGTCCCCGGGCTCGTCCACCCGAACTCCCTTGTCCACTACCCAGAGTGAGGTCGCTCGGAACGAAAAGCCAGAGGTAGGCGGAAATCTGTGGACAACAAATCGGTTTCGGTCCCCCTTTTCATCACGGAGAGTGAAAGAGGACTGAATCCTTCCTCACGGTGCGGGGAACCGCCGCTCATTGCGGTCGATCTTCGCGTCCAGCGCGGCCAGCGCGTCGACGCCGAGCACCTCGCAGAGCTGGAGCAGATACGCGAGCACGTCGGCGATCTCGTCCGTGACGCGGTGCGCGGTGTCGGGGTCGTCCATGACCCGCGCCGACTCCTCCGGGGTCAACCACTGGAAGATCTCGACCAGTTCGGAGGCCTCCACACTGAGCGCGGCGACCAGGTTCTTGGGGGTGTGGTACGGCTGCCAGTGGCGCGCCGCCGCGAAGTCGGCCAGCCGGCGCTGCAGTTTCGCCACGTCGAGGGGTTCTGTCACGGCTCCAGGTGTACCACCGTGACCCCGTCCGTCCCCGTGGCCCACGAGGCGTCGCTCACCGCGCCGACGAACCGGATGTGTCCGCGGTCGCACATCCGCACGGCCAGCCGCAGGAGTTCGGTGCGCTGCCTCGGGTCCAGGTTCCGGTCGAGGTTGTCGGCGAGCACGGTGAGCGTCTGCATCGCCGCGGGCACCTCGCCGGCCGGGTCGACCTCCAGCACCCCGGGCCCGGTCAGCAGCACCAGCGCGAGGGCGAGGTACCGCAACTCGCCGTCCCCCAGCCGCCCGAGCTCCGTGCGGTCGCCGTCGCCGCGGTCGAGCAGCGCCCGGACCGTCCCGCCGGGCAGGGCCTCGGCGAGCACGTCGGCGACCGGTCCCGCGCATCCGGCGCGCACCGCGGCGACGAGCTGCGCGTGCCGCCGGCCGCACTCCGCGCGGGTGCGCCATAGGACGTCGGCGAGGTTGTCGCAGCCGCCGAGCAGCCGTCCGGAACCGGTCGGAACGGGCAGCCTCATGCGTCCGGGCCGCGGGTCGCAGCCGAAGACGGAACGCAGGGCCACGACCATCTGCTCGGCGGCGGCCAGGACGCGCCGCTGTCCGTCCGTCTTGCCGGCCACCCGCAGCGGGAGCAGGGGGGTGCCGAGCCGGTCGTCCGGGAGCGGGGCGCGGGTGACCGGCGCGCTGCCGGCGGTGTGCCAGGCGGCCTGCACGGCCCGACGGGAGGGATCGCGCAGGGCGGTCTCCAGCAGGACCAGTCCGCCGGACGTCAACCGCTCCCCCACGATGCGCAGTTCGGGCTCGGCCTGGACGGCCACGTCGAGCCGGACCGGCCCCTCGGGCCCGTCGGCCGTGCAGCCGATGCGGAAGCCGCGGCGGCGCTGGGCGTCGGGGCGGGCCCGGTCGGGGACACAGGCGGCGGGCCGGGGGAACGCCTCGGCCAGGCTCGCGCCGCCGCCGAGCCGCGCGAGTGACTCGTACGCCCGGAGCGCGCTCGTCTTGCCGCTCCCGCTGGGCCCGGCGAACAGCGTCAGCGGCCCGAGCGGCAGCCCGGCCCGCCGGTGCCCGGCGTACGCGGAGAGCCGCAGCTCGGTGAGGCAGGGCCGGTCGGGGCGGCACCCACCGCCCTGCGGCAGTTCCGCGGACGGAGGAGCCGACTGGGCCGGCACGACGGAGGAGGCGGGGGACGCGCGCATATCCGGACCGTAGGGCTCCGCCACCGGGCGAACCGTTCCTGCGCGGCGGCCTTCCTACGAACGGGCGAACCTCCCCCGGGCTCAGACCCCCGGCATCCCCGCGCTCTCCATCAGCCCCGTCACCTCGGTGCCGGCCGGAGTGAGCAGGAACACGTTCCGGTCCACCCGGTGCATGCCGCTGGCCAGCCCGAACACGACACCCGTGCTGAAGTCGAGGACCCGCTTGGCGACCTCGCTCTCCGCGCTGGTGAGGTCGAGCAGGACGGGGATGCCCGCCATCAGGGTCTCGGCGACCTCGCGGGCGTCCGCGAAGACGTTGATCCGCAGGACCACGAACCGGCGCCGCGCCTCGGTCTCGGCCTCCGGCCTGGACCGGTGGTCGACCGCGGACGGCCACGCGTCCCGTCCCCGCAACGGAACGACCTGGGCGAGCCCCTCCCACTGTTCATCGGTGACGTCGTACCTGTTCACCGGCTGCCCCCGCTCCGACTCGCCTTCAATGCCTGCACCAGCCAATTCTTACGCCAAGTCACCCGTTCGGCCCAACAACGACACGGTCCGCGACCGCGTCGGCGGACACATCACACCCCGCCCCGCGGGACGAAAGGGTCTTACCCGCCTCACACCGGACTCTTGGCCTCCGTCCGCGCCCCGCTCACCGGGTCCGATTAGCGTCCGGTGGCGTGCTCCTGGCAGATACTCGGCTGTCGGCACCCGGCCGGCCGGCCCGGCCCTCGGTGTCCCCCGCCCCGGAACCCCCGACGCAGTGGCATCGCGTCCTGACGCTGCTCGCGGACGTCAGCCTCTTCATCGGCACGCGCGAGGTGTGGACGCGGGCGGCCGGCCACCGGCCCGCCGTGGCCGGGGTCATCTCGGTCTGCTACGCCTCGATCCTCGTCTGCGGGGTCCTCGCCCTGGTCGTGCGCGGCCGGCGGGCCCTGGCGCGCGTGGACCTGTGCGTGCTGGTGACCGGTCTGACGCTCGCCCTGTGCGCGTTCGTCCTGTTCCACCGCGGCTCCGACGAGTCGGTCCTCACCGCGCAGGCGGCCCGCGACCTGGTCGCCGGGCACGGAATCTACGGCCGTCCCTGGCCGTGGCTCTTCGGCCGCGACGGCATCGCGCTCACCCCGACCGTCACGGGCGGCTACGACTACACGTACGGCTATCCCCCGCTGGCCCCGCTGCTGACCGCGCCCCTGCTGTGGCTCGGGCACGGGGGACTGCCGGCCACAGCGACGAGCACGGGCGCGCTCCTCGTCGGCACGGTCGTGCTGTGGTGGCTGCTGCCCGTGCCGTGGCGGTCGGCGGCGACCATGACGTGCCTGGGCTTCTCGATGGTCACCATGTACGGCCGGCTCGGCTACCCGGCGATCCTGGCCCTCGCCCTGCTGGTGCCGGTGGTGGTGCGCTGGCCCCGGATCGGCCGGGGCGGACGGCTCGGGGCGGCCGGGACGGCACAGGCCGCCTGTCTGGGCGCGGCGTGCGCGGCACAGCAACTGCCGTGGTTCCTCGCGCCGTTCCTGCTCGCCGGGATCCACGCGGTGCGGCGCGGTGAGCTCGGCGCGCGCGGGGCCCGCTCGGTGGTGCTGCGGCTCGCCGAGGTCGCCACCGGCACCTGGCTGCTGATCAACGCGTACTTCGTCGTGAGCCAGCCGGCCGCGTGGCTGAAGGGGATCGCGCTGCCGCTCGTCCAGGGTGCGGTGCTGCACGGGCAGGGCCTGGTCGGGGTGTCGCTGTACCTCACCGACGGCAGCGACCGGCTCGACTGGTACGGGTACGCGAGTCTGCTGCTGCTCGCCGGCCTGCTGGCGCTGTTCGTGCTCTTCGTGCGCCGCCTGGGTCCGGCGGCGACCGTGCTGCCGTGGCTGGCCTTCTGGCTGGCGACGCGTTCGCAGGACGGCTACTACCTGATGATGACCCCGCTGTGGCTGGCGGCGGCGGTCACCGCGCCCGCGTCCGAGTTCGCGGGGGCCTGGCAGCCGTTCGCGCGCCGGCTCACCGGCCCTGACCGGCGTCCCGCGCGGATCGCCGCGGCCGTCCTGCTGCTGGGCCCGGCGCTCGCGAGCGCGACGGTGGCGGCCACCGGCTCACCGCCCCTGCGCATGGAGGTCACCTCGGTGCGTCACGACGTGCGCGCGCTGTCCCGGCTGACCCTGCGGGTCACCAACACGGGCGACGACGCCCTCACGCCCCACTTCACCCTCACCCGGGGCCAGGGCATGTACCCGTACTTCTCGGTGCTGCGGGGGCCCGCCACACTGCCCGCCCACGCGACGGCGACCTATGAACTGCGGCCGCCCGAGGGGACGTACGCGCTCCCGAAGCCGGGGCAGCGGGTCCGGCTGCGGGTGTTCACGTCCTCGCCGCAGACGCTGTCGAGCACCTACGTCACGCTGCCGGCCGCTTGACGAGGAGCGTGGCGGCGCCCGTGGTCAGGCCGCGGATCATGCCGAGCTGGTTCCGGCCCGGCCGGCAGGCACGACGGGCCGGTCCTCCCCCGCACCGGGGGTGCGGGGAAGCGCGCGACCGGCCGTGCCGAGGCCGCGGTCGCCCACGGCCTCAGACCACCAGCCGCACCAGCGCCGCCCTGGCCCGCGCCACCCGGGACCGGACCGTGCCCACCGGACAGCCGCTCACCACGGCCGCCTCCTCGTAGGACAGCCCCAGCATCTGGGTGAGGACGAACGCCTCCCGCCGCTCGGCGGACAGTGCCCCCAGCAGGTCGAGCAGCGCTATGCCGTCGTCGAACCCGGGCACGCCCCGGGGCTGGGCCCGCTCGACCGCGGCCTGCCAGTCCGGACCGTCGTACCGGCGGGGCCGGGCCGCGGTGTGCCGGAAGCCGTCGATCACCGCGCGGCGGGCGATGGACAGCAGCCAGACCCGCGCCGAGGAGCGCCCCTCGAACCGGTGCAGGCTGCCGAGCGCGCGCAGGAACGTCTCCTGGGCCAGGTCGTCGACGGCCTGGGGGTCGGCGCAGAGGTGGGAGACATAGCGCAGGACGTCACGGTGCAGGGCACGGACGAAGTGGTCGACGGCGTCCGCGTCACCGGCGCGGGCGGCGAGTGCCCAGGCGGTGGCGGAGGCGTCGGCGGACTCCCGTCGGGCGCGGAGGTCGGCCGGGACGGGCGGGGCGGAAGTGATCACCAGGTGTCCTTCTCGGGTCAGCCGTGATCCGGACCACCGCCTGTGCGCACGCGGGCGCGGGGCGGTCCGGTGAGGGGATCCGGCCGCAGGGCGCCGACGTGGGCGTGGGCGTACGGCCGGGGACCGGGCCGCACAGGGGCGGCCTCGGTGCACTGGCTGTCGTCAGGCGACAGCGATCCCCGCGGGCGGACCGCGATGACTGATCGCGTGGACGAGAAGGAGAAGCCGCGGCGCCCGCCGTGAGCGGGACCGGCGCATCCGCGGACGCGGGCGGTGCGGGGTGGCGGGCAGGGCGAGCAGCAGCCGCAGCGGGGCGACCAGCCGGGCCGCGAAGGCCCGCAGGACGCGGAACGCGGCCCGCTCGCCGTACGCCAGCCAGAGGCCGGTGAGCAGTGCGGCGAGCAGGTGGGCCGCGTACATCCCGAACGGCACGAGGAAGGAGAGCGCGTCGACACCCGACGAGGTCCCCATGGGGGCCGCGTCGAGGGAGTCCATGCCGCTCATGTGCGCGGACTCCCTGTGCATCCCGCCCATGCCGGGTGCCGCCGCTGCGGACTGCGCGAGGGAGAACGCCGAGTGCAGGACTGTCTGGGCAGCGACCACGACGGCGACGATCAGCGGCAGCCCGCGTTCACGGCCGGCCAGACACCAGCCCGCGCCCCCGGTCGCGACCAGGCCCGCGGCCAGTGTCCGGCCCGGGACGTCGGCGCCGGACATGAGGACGTGCCCGAGGGCGGCGAGCAGCACACAGACGGCCGCGAACACCGCGGCCCGTACCGTGCGTGCGCACCACCCTGCTGTCATGGCGCCCCATCCTCCCATCCGGGCACCGGTCCCCACCTGTGGGTACGGAAATCCACGGGCGTCCGCTCACCGCGTACGGCGGCTCCGTACGACGGCGAAGGCACCGGCCGCCGCCCCGAGCACGCCCACGACCAGCCCGGCGGCGCCGAGAGCGCGGGCTGTGGAGTCGCGCGCGGCGCCGGACGTGCCGGCGCCCGAGGTCAGCTTCAGGACGGGCGCCGGGTTCTCCGGGTCCGCGTCGCCCGGGGCGGCCTGCTCGATCCAGCGGACGACCTTCCCGTCGGAGTAGGTCTGGAGGGTCTTGAAGGGCAACCGGGCGATGTCGTCGGGCAGTTGGCCGAAGGCGACGTCGAAGTCCTCGTACCGGCCGGGGCCGATCCGCCCGCCGGTCCAGGTGATCTCGGAGACCGCGTCGGTGATCGTGCCGTCGTCCGTCCTGACCGGCCTCCTGAGCCTGGTGTCGGTGACCTTGGCGGTCCAGCCGTCGTGCGGGGAGACGAGCACGCCGAGCAGGGGATGGCCGGCGGGCAGGAAGAGCTGGACCTTCGTGGTGCTCGCGGTGTCGCTCTCGTCGGGCACGCGGAAGGTCAGGGCGCCGTCGGTGGCGCCCTTGGGGTAGCTGTCGGGGTGGACGGTGACGTGCGCGGAGGCGACGCCCGCGGCGGTGAGGACGATGGAGGCGGCCAGTGCGGTGCCGAGGCCGGCGCGGCGCAGGGCGGTGGCTGTCGAGGACATGGGTGAGGAATCTCCGTACGGACGGGAAACGGGTGAGGGGCTCAGACGGGGTACGGGATCCTCGTGGGCGGTCCGCGCCGGTGGACCGTGTGACGGAGCAGCAGGGGGCGGGGGGTGCGCGGGGCGTCCGCGGGCGGCCGCACGGGGCCCGGTGCGGCCGGTTCGCCGTACCCCTGCCACCAGGCGGCGAGGCCGGGGACGAGGGTGACGGCCCGGCGCAGCAGGGACCACAGAGCGGCCTCGCCGCACCGGAGCCACCAGGTCAGCAGCAGGGCGGCCGAGACATGGGCGGCGGTGGCGTGCGGGGTGAGGGCGTGGACGTGCGGGTGGGTCGTGCGCATGCCGTGCATGACCGTCATGGCGGGCGGACGGGCAGCCGCGAAGCACCGGTGGAGGCCGCCCTGGGAGGTGAGCGTCGCCCCGCCGATGGCCCCGAGCGACCGTTCCCGGCCGCCGAGCAGCCACCCGGCCGCGAACACCGGCACGAACCCGGCCGCCTGTGTCCACAGCGGTGGTGCCATGCCGGTCGCCAGCGTGTGTCCACCGGCGGCCAGCAGCACGCACAGCGCGGCGAACACCGCCGCGCGCAGGCTCCGGACCGCAGGGGACGCCCTCACGGCGACCGATACTCCCACGCCCGGTCCGGCGCCCCTCGGGCGGTCCGGTCACGTCCTTCGCCATGCGGGAGGCGTCGCCGCACACGTAGAGGTGGGCGCCGTCCTGGAGCCAGGACCACAGCAGCGGGCCGTGCTCGCGCATCCGGTCCTGCACGTAGACCTTGGCGCGCCGGTCGCGGAGAACGCGGTGTCCAGGCGGGTGAGGGTGCCGTCCGCGAGGAAGCCGGTCAGCTCGTTCTCGTGGCAGACGTCGGTCGCCCTGTGCTGTTCGCCGAAGAACAGCCAGTCCGGGGCGCGGTGGCCGAGCGCCCGGCGCTTGTTCGAGGAAGCCGACGAAGGGGGCGACACCGGTGCCGGGGCCGGTCATGACCATGGGTGTGGCGGGGTCGGCCGGCGGGCGGAAGTGCGGGGAGCGCTGGACGTGGACGGGAACCGGGGTGTCGGGGGCGGCGTCGGCGAGGAAGGGTGAGCAGACGCCCTGGCGGGGCCGGCCGTGCAGGTTCTCGTAGCGGACGACGGAGACGGTCAGCGAGACGAGGTGCGGGTCGGTCAGCGGGCTGGACGAGATGGAGTACAGGCGCGGCTGGAGGCGCCCGAGGGTGCGTGCCCACTCCTGCGGGCCGGCCTGCACGGCGTACTCCGTGATCACGTCCACGGCCTGCCTGCCCCAGCCCCACCTGGCGAGCCCGTCCTTGTTCCCGGGGCGCAGGAGCTTCTTCAACTCCCGTGGGTCGCGCCGCGAGCAGGTCGGCGCCGCCCCCTTGGTGCAGAGCCTGCCGGAGTTGGCGGGTGCTCCTTGTCGCCGGACGCCTTCAGGACCGTACGCCGTCCGTCCGGGCCCCTCCCGATGTCGAGGACCGGGCCGCAGCCCACCCCGCAGTACGAGCAGACCGTCCGCACCGCGGGCACGCCTCCTGAGCTCAGCCGGTTCGATCTCCACCGACCGTACGAAATGCCCATTACACAGATGTCTCCCAAGCCGTTCACCAGGGGTTACACCGCCCGCACAGCTGATGGGGAAGTGTGGTGAGCGCCTCACCGCGCCCGGCCTGGCCGGAACCGACGCGCCACAGACTTGGAACGGTTCCATTTCTTGAACCATTCGTGTTTGTGGGGGTAGGTTGTCCCCCATGACCGCCCCCCAGCCTCCGAACACCGCCGCTGAGCTGCGCGGTGCCGGCCTGCGGGTGACGGCCGCGCGCGTCGCACTGCTCGAGACCGTCCGGGCCGGTGACCACCTCGCGGCCGACGCGATCGCCACGGGAGTGCGCGACCGCCTCGGCCACATATCCCTCCAGGCCGTGTACGAGGCCCTGCACTCGCTCACCGCGGCCGGCCTCGTGCGCCGTCTCGAGCCGCCCGGCAGCCCGGCACGGTTCGAGGGACGGGTCGGGGACAACCACCACCACCTGGTCTGCCGGTCGTGCGGGGCCGTCGTCGACGTCGACTGTGCCGTCGGTCACGCGCCCTGCCTGACAGCTTCCGACGACCGCGGCTTCTCGATCGACGAGGCCGAGGTCATCTACTGGGGCCTGTGCCCCGCCTGTTCCGCCCAAGGGCTTACTTCAGCACCGTGATCCACCCAGTTCGGAAGGACTGACATGTCTGAGAACCACGACGCAATCGTCACCGACTCCAAGCCCGAGGGCACTGGCGGCTGCCCGGTCGCGCACGAGCGCGCCCCGCACCCCACCCAGGGCGGCGGCAACCGCCAGTGGTGGCCGGAGCGCCTGAACCTCAAGATCCTCGCCAAGGACCCGGTCGTGGCGAATCCGCTCGGCGCGGACTTCGACTACGCCAAGGCGTTCCAGGCCCTGGACCTGGACGCGGTGAAGCGGGACATCGCCGAGGTGCTCACCACCTCGCAGGACTGGTGGCCGGCCGACTTCGGCAACTACGGCCCCCTGATGATCCGGATGGCCTGGCACAGCGCCGGCACCTACCGCATCAGCGACGGCCGCGGCGGTGGCGGCCGTGGCCAGCAGCGCTTCGCGCCCCTGAACAGCTGGCCGGACAACGGCAACCTGGACAAGGCCCGCCGTCTGCTGTGGCCGGTCAAGAAGAAGTACGGCCAGTCCATCTCCTGGGCCGACCTCATGATCCTCACCGGCAACGTCGCCCTGGAGACCATGGGCTTCCAGACCTTCGGCTTCGGCGGCGGCCGCGCCGACGTCTGGGAGGCCGACGAGGACGTCTACTGGGGTCCCGAGACCACCTGGCTCGACGACCAGCGCTACACCGGCGACCGCGAGCTGGAGAACCCGCTCGGCGCCGTCCAGATGGGCCTCATCTACGTCAATCCCGAGGGCCCCAACGGCAACCCGGACCCGCTGGCCGCGGCCCGCGACATCCGTGAGACCTTCCGCCGCATGGCCATGAACGACGAGGAGACCGTCGCCCTCATCGCCGGCGGCCACACCTTCGGCAAGACCCACGGCGCGGGCCCCGCCGACCATGTCGGCAACGACCCCGAGGCCGCCTCCATGGAGGAGCAGGGCCTGGGCTGGAAGTCCACCTACGGCACCGGCAAGGGCGGCGACGCCATCACCTCCGGTCTCGAGGTCACCTGGACCACCAAGCCCACCCAGTGGAGCAACGACTTCTTCGACATCCTCTTCGGCTACGAGTGGGAGCTCACCGAGTCCCCGGCCGGCGCCAAGCAGTGGGTGGCCAAGGACTCCGAGGAGATCATCCCGGACGCCCACGACCCGTCGAAGAAGCGTCGGCCCACGATGCTCACCACCGACCTCTCGCTGCGCTTCGACCCGATCTACGGCGAGATCTCCAAGCGCTTCCACGAGAACCCGGACCAGTTCGCGGACGCCTTCGCCCGCGCCTGGTACAAGCTGACCCACCGTGACCTGGGCCCGAAGTCCCTGTACCTCGGCCCGGAGGTCCCCGCCGAGACGATGCTGTGGCAGGACCCGCTGCCGCAGGCCGAGGGCGAGGCCATCGACGCCGCCGACGTGGCGGCCCTGAAGGTCAAGATCCTGGAGACCGGCCTCACGGTCTCGCAGCTCGTGTCCACCGCGTGGGCCTCGGCGTCCACCTTCCGCGGCAGCGACAAGCGCGGCGGTGCCAACGGCGCCCGCATCCGCCTGGAGCCGCAGCGCGGCTGGGAGGTCAACGACCCCGAGCAGCTCGCGCAGGTCCTGCGCGTCCTGGAGGGCGTCCAGGCCGAGTTCAACACCGGTGCGAAGAAGGTCTCCCTGGCCGACCTGATCGTCCTCGCGGGTGCCGCGGCGATCGAGAAGGCCGCCAAGGACGCCGGCTACGCCGTGGAGGTCCCCTTCACGCCGGGCCGCGTGGACGCGACCGAGGAGCACACCGACGTCGAGTCCTTCGCCGCGCTGGAGCCGACCGCGGACGGCTTCCGCAACTACGTCGGCAAGGGCAACCGTCTGCCGGCCGAGTACCTGCTGCTCGACAAGGCGAACCTGCTCACCCTGAGCGCCCCCGAGATGACCGTCCTCGTCGGTGGTCTGCGCGTCCTCGGCGCCAACCAGGGCGGCACCGTGCACGGCGTCTTCACCGACCGTCCGGGCGTGCTGACCAACGACTTCTTCGTCAACCTGCTCGACCTGGGCACGACGTGGAAGTCCACCTCGCAGGACCAGACGCACTTCGAGGGCCGTGACGCGGAGACGGGCAAGCTGAAGTGGACCGGCACCCGTGCCGACCTGGTCTTCGGCTCCAACTCCGAGCTGCGCGCGCTCGCCGAGGTCTACGCGAGCGACGACGCCAAGGAGAAGTTCGTGAAGGACTTCGTCGACGCGTGGGTCAAGGTCTCGAACCTGGACCGCTTCGACCTGGTCTGAGCATCCGCATGACACAGGGGCCGGTCCCGGCGGACCGGCCCCTGTGCCGTGTCTAGACGAGCCCTGCGACGAACTTCCCGAGCCGCGCGATCCCCTCGCGCAGTTCCCCGGCCGAGGCCGCGTAGGACAGCCGGACATGCGTGTCGGCGGTGTCCACCCCGAAGTCCCGCCCGGGCGTGAGCGCGACCTGCGCCTCCTTCAGCGCCCGCCCGCAGAACTCCCACGAGGTCAGCCCGGTGCCGCTGACGTCGAAGTAGACGTAGAACGCCCCGTCGGGCGGCACGGGCACCGGCAGACCGATCTGTGCGAGCCCGTCGAGGACGAGGGCCCGCCGCCGCCCGAACTCGGCCCGCCGCTCCTCGCACACGGCGAGCGACTCGGGTGTGAAACAGGCGAGCGCGGCGTACTGGGCGGGGGTGGAGGCGCAGATCATGTAGTTCTGGGCGAGCCGCTCCAGCGCGGGCACCAGCGCCTCGGGCACCACGCACCAGCCCAGGCGCCAGCCGGTCATCCCGAAGTACTTCGAGAAGCTGTTGATGACCACGGCGTCCTGGTCGTACGACAGCACACTGCGCGGCGGCCGTCCGTGCTCGTCGTGGTCGCCGAGGTCGAGGTAGATCTCGTCGACGATCCGCCAGGCGTCCCGCTCCCGGGCGACCTCGCTGATCGCGGCCAGCTCGTCGGCCGGCACCGAGGTGCCGGTCGGGTTGGAGGGGCTGGCGACCATGATCCCGCGGGTGCGGTCCGTCCAGCGCGACCGCACGGAGGCCGCGTCCAGCTGGTACCGCGACCCGGCGCCGGTGGGCACGAGCGTGACCCGCGCCCCGAAGCTCTCGGCGATCTGCCGGTTGCACGGGTAGGAGGGGTCGGCGATGAGCACCTCGTCGCCGGGGTCGACCAGCGCGGCGGCGCCCAGCACCAGCGCGGCCGACGCCCCGGCGGTCACGACGACCCGGGCCGGATCGACGTCGACGCCGTGCCGCTCGCCGTAGAACCGCGCTATGGCGAGGCGCAGTTCGGGCAGCCCGAGCGCCCCGGTGTAGCTCATGGGCCTGCTGCCCACGGCTTCCCGCATCGCCTCGATCACGGCCGGCGGGGCCCCGAAGTCCGGCTCCCCCAGGCTGAGTTTGACGACGTGCCGCCCCTCGGCCTCCAGCGCCGCGGCATGCTTGCCGAACTCCATGGCGTAGAACGGCGCGACGGACTGGGCGCGTTGCGAGATCCTCATGCGGCGGCCTTCCGGGGGTCGTGTGGTCGAGGGCTCCAGAGGGGCCACGCTCTCGGGCGGGATGTCAGCGCCATCGTGCCGCAGGAACCCGTGACCGGGGTAATCGTGTGCCGCGGCGCCGACCGGGAAGGCGGATGTCCGGGCCGGTCCGCCGGCCCGTGACGTTCCCGCTTCGCGACCCTTCGGAGACCCGGCGTGACACTCGGTGGCAGACCCGCACTTCTCGCACAGGACACCACCCCCGACCTCGCGGCGCGCAAGCAGCGGCTGCGCCGCCGTCTGGAGCGGCTGATCGGCGTGGCCGCGACCGAGGGCAACGACCTGGTGCCGCTGCGCAACGGCGATCAGATCTTCCCCGCGATGCTCGGAGCGATCCGTTCGGCCCGGCACACCATCGACATGATGACGTTCGTGTACTGGCGCGGGCAGATCGCCCACGACTTCGCCGACGCGCTGGCCGAACGCGCCCGTGCGGGGGTGCGGGTACGCCTGCTGCTCGACGGCTTCGGCGCCAAGGAGATCGAGGGGCGGTTGCTGGACCTCATGAGCGCCGCGGGCGTGCAGGTGGCCTGGTTCCGCAAGCCGGCGTGGCTGTCGCCGTTCAAGCAGAACCACCGCTGCCATCGCAAGGCCCTCGTCGTCGACGAGGACACCGCCTTCACCGGCGGCGTCGGCATCGCGGAGGAGTGGTGCGGCGACGCGCGCAACCCCGCCGAGTGGCGGGACACCCATGTCCGGGTGCGCGGTCCGGCCGTCGACGGCGTCGCGGCCGCGTTCGCGCAGAACTGGGCCGAGTGCCACGACGAGCTCTTCGACGCCCGTGACCGCTTCACGGAACACCGGCAGGCCGGCTCGTCGGTGGTACAGGTCGTCCGCGGCTCCGCGAGCATCGGCTGGCAGGACATGCAGACCCTCATCAGGATCATGCTCAGCTCCGCCGAGGAACGGTTCCGGCTGGCCACCGCCTATTTCGCTCCGGACGACTACTTCATCGACCTGCTGTGCGAGACCGCTCGCCGCGGGGTGCGGGTCGAGATCCTGCTGCCCGGTCCCCACACCGACCAGCGCGCCTGCCAACTGGCCGGTCAGCACCACTACACGCGTCTGCTCCGGGCGGGCGTGCACATACGCCAGTACCAGCCGACCATGATGCACGCCAAGATCATCACCGTGGACTCGGTGGCCTCCCTCATCGGATCCACCAACTTCAACCGGCGCTCCATGGACCACGACGAAGAGGTGATGCTCGCCGTGCTGGACGAGGAGTTCACCGCCGCCCTCGACAGGGACTACGAGACGGATCTCGAACGCAGTGTGGACATCGACCTGCACCGCTGGAGAAGGCGGGCCGTGCTGCAACGCGTCGGGGAGGCCGCGGTCGGGCCGATCCGACGCTTCCTGTGAAACGACCTGACGTCCCGTGACCACAAGTCCGTCACCACAGCCGGTAACCACAGCCGTAACCACAAGAAGGTCTCGCCATGGATGACGCGGACGGTCGCACGACGCGATGGCGGACGGCGCTGCGCCGGACGCCGGTGACCGTCTGGAACGACGACGTCACGGACTGGGCCGCGGCGCTCACCTATTACGCGGTCCTGGCCCTGTTCCCCTCCCTGCTGGTGATTCTCTCGATCCTCGGTCTGGCCGTGCCCACCGCCGAGCCGGAGGTCATCGACCGCGTGGTGCAGGCCACTCCGAGCGCGTCCCGTGCCCTGCTGCGCGGCGCCCTGCGGCAGATGGCCGGGCAGTCGTCGACGGCGTGGACGTTGATCTTCGTCGGTGGGACGGGCGCCCTGTGGTCGGGATGCAGCTATCTGAGC
Source organism: Streptomyces sp. NPDC091972 (assembly GCF_044756385.1). Classification (NCBI taxonomy): domain Bacteria; kingdom Bacillati; phylum Actinomycetota; class Actinomycetes; order Kitasatosporales; family Streptomycetaceae; genus Streptomyces; species Streptomyces sp. NPDC091972. Next base: position 156,246 of record NZ_JBIVSV010000012.1, read on the forward strand.
GTCTTCCGCCGCGCGCTCTACGCCATGCACCGCGTCGACGCGGACCGGCCGGTCTGGCGTACCGCTCCGCGCATCCTCGCCACCGCCCTGGTGCTGCTCGCCCTGCTCCTGACGTCGACCCTCGCACTGCTGATCAGCGGCAACCTGGTCCGGCGCCTGAGCAGTGCGCTGCATCTGGGCACCGGTCTCCAGACCGGCTGGGACACACTGCGGTGGCCGGTCATCGCCGCGGTCGCCGTGGCCCTGGTCCTCGTTCTGTACCGTTCGGGCCCGGCGTGCTCCCGCCCCGTCGGCCGGACGGCGCCGGGCGGCACCCTGGCGGTGGCCCTCCTGCTGGCCGTCTCGGTCGGGTTCGCCCTGTACACCTCGCACGTCGGCACCTACAACCGGCTGTACGGCTCGCTGGCGGGCGTCGTGGTCTTCCTGGTCTGGCTCTGGCTGTCCAACCTGGCCCTCCTGGTCGGCGCCCAGTTCAACGCGGAGCTGGCGAAGCCCGATCAGGGGGAATGAGCCGGTACCGAGCCGCCTTCGCTGCCGTGCACGCGTGCCGGCGCCCGTCGGTCGGTGCTGAGCTTGCCTTCGGTCAGCACGGTGGTCGCCCTCGTGGTGCACCCCTCCCGGCGATCGTGCGGCCCCCTCTCATCCCGCCCTGCCCCTCGGAGCCTCGTCGGCGTCATCCCGGACCTGTGAGGCTGAGCGTTCCGGGGCCTGCGCGCCCTGTGCCGTGGCGAGCGGGCCCAGACGCTGCGCGGCGCTGTCCAGCAGTCCGAGGTCGGCCTTGGTGTGCGCGATGGCGGCGTCGATCAGGACGGCGACCAGCGGCTCGTCGGCGTGGGCGCGGCGCTGTTGCGCCAGTCCCGCGAGCTCGGACAGGTACGTCTGCCGCTGCGACTCGATCAGTGCGGCCAGGGCCTGCGGGCCCAGCGCGACAGCGCCGAGGAGCTTCAGGAACAACTCGTCGCGGAAGCCGCCGACGCGCACCCAGGGGGTGGTCGCCCACGAGCGCAGCTCGGCCTCGCCCGCCTCGGTGAGCGTGTAGAGGTTCTTGTCGGGCCGGTCGGTCTGCGCGACCTGCGAGCGCGAGACATAGCCGTCCCGGACCAGCCGTTCGAGGATCTGGTACAGGTGACCGATGTTCAGGCCGCCCCACTGCGGGCCGACGGCCTCCTCGAACCGGGCCTTGAGTTCGTATCCGTGATTCGGTCGCCGGGTCAGCAGCGCGAGCACGGCGTGGTGGAGCGGCATACACGTCCCTTCTACATTGTGACAACATACCCCTGCATTGTCGCAATGCATGGGCGGGGATGTACGGGCGTGCTGAGGGCGAGGCTGGACACATGGCTGTGAGCGTGGCGTTGCGCGGGGTGAGCCGCCGGTATCCCGGCCTGACCGCTCTGGACGAGATCGACCTGGAGGTCGCGGCCGGCGAGGTGGTGATGCTGACCGGGCCGTCCGGCGCCGGCAAATCCACCGTCCTGCATGTGACGGGCGGGATGGACCTGCCCGACGAGGGGCACGTCGAGATCGACGGCACACGACTGAAACCCCGGGACCTGGACCGTCACCGGCGGCGCGTCGGCTTCGTCTTCCAGCGCTTCCACCTGCTGCCCGCGCTGACCGCGCTGGACAATGTGCTCGCCCCCGTCCTGCCGCGCAGAGTGGACTTCGACCGGCGTGCGCGCGGCATGGAGTTGCTCGAAGCCGTGGGCCTGGACCAGCGGGCCGACGCCCTGCCCTCCCAGTTGTCGGGCGGCCAGCAGCAACGCGTCGCCGTCGCACGGGCGTTGATCAACCGGCCGGGACTGTTACTGGCCGACGAGCCCACGGGCAACCTGGACAGCGTCATCGGGCGGGAGATCATCGACCTGCTGATGTCGCTGCGGGAGCGCTACGGGATGACGATGCTGATCGCCACGCACGACGCCGAGGTCGCCGCGAGCGGTGACCGGGTGGTGCGGTTGCAGGACGGCAGGATCACCTCGGACCAGCGGATCACACCGTCCGGCGACGTGCTGAACCGGCTGGGGGGCCTGCGCCCGTGATGACGATGGTTCTCGACCAGCTGCGGCGGCGGCGCGGGCGCGCGCTGGCCCTGGCCGCCGGAATCCTGGTGGCGGCGACCAGTTTCACCCTGCTGACCGCGACGGTGAGCACGAGCCAGGCGACCACCGTGGGCACGGTCCGGAAGAACTCACGCTCCGCGTACGACGTCCTGGTACGCCCGCCCGGCTCGCAGACGGACGTGGAGCGGCGCAGCGGTCTGGTCGCGCCGAACTTCCTGTCCGGCACGTTCGGCGGCATCACCGTCGACCAGTACCGGCGCATCCGCGGCATGGCCGGCATCGACGTGGCCGCACCGGTCGCCAACATCGGCTATCTCATGGTGGCGAGCACCGTCACGGTGGACGTGTCCCGCTTCCTGGACGGGAAGGCGTCCCGGCAGATCCTGCGCATCCGCCCGGTGCTCACCTCCGGACTGGGCAGCTACCGCACCTCGGACGAGTACGTCTACCTCACCCGCTCCCCCCTGACGTCGGCGTCGGAGTCGGACGGTCTCTTCCAGTCCGACACCCTGGAGACGGGTGCGGCCGACAGGAGCACCCAGCGGTACCGGATCAAGGGGAAGTACGACGTCTGCTACTACTTCAACTGGGACAAGACCGAGCAGACCCAGTTCAACCTGGATCTGCCGTTGAAGCCGAACATGATCGCCGAGGACCTCAGGGACAGGTCGCCGTTCGACCCGGACCTGAGTTCGCGGATGAATTGCCAGTCCGGCCGGGCCAAGGCCACGATCGACGTTCCGGTCAGTTACCCGGTACTGCTGTCCGCCGTCGACCCGGTGGCCGAGGACCGGCTGGTGGGCCTGGGCGGCACCATCGCCTCGGGCCGGATGCTCACCGAGCAGGACAAGCCGTGGCGGGTGTCGGGCGCCAAGAGCGTCCACGGCCGGCACGACACCTACATCCCCGCACTGCTCAGCGACGCCCCGCTGACCACCGGCACGCTCGACGCCACGGTCGAGCGGCTCGACGTCGGCGACCCGGCCGAGCTGCCCTCGAAACTGGGCAACCCGACGGCCGGCCGCTTCGTCCGTGACCTGCGCGGCACACCGGTGGGCACGACCCGCGTCGACCTGAGCAAGGGCTACCGGAAGGCACTGACCGAGAACTCGTTCGACACCGGCAGCTATTGGACGGTCGGCCCGGTCACCTACCGCCGGACCTCCGACGGCGACCTCGCCGCGCAGCCGCAGCCCCCGCAGAAGCCCGGCCTGTGGATCACCAACTCGAACCAGCAGCCGTTCCCCAACGTCCCCGAGGAGAACCACCAGGGCACCCAGTACCGGAAGGTGACCAGTCACGCCGCCACGGACTGCATCGGCCTGGGCAGGTGCGACGGCGTGGACTCCGGACGCCTGCCCAATCCCTTCGTCCGCCTGGTCGGCCGCTATGACACCGGCAGACTGCCCGGCTTCTCGCCCCTGTCCGACACCCCGCTGGAGACCTACCAGACCCCGCAGGTCACCGGTGCGGACAGCGCGACCCGGGCGAAGCTGCACGGCAGGCCGTTGCAGCCCGACCGCAACCTGGGCGGCTACGTCAGCCCGCCGCCCACCATGCTGACGACGATGGACTCCGTCACCGCGCTCACCGGGAGCCGTCGGGTCCCGAGCCTCCAGGACAAGGCGCCGGTCAGCGCGATCAGGATCCGGGTGGCCGGAGTGACCGGGGTGGACACCGCCTCCCGGGCACGGGTGAACGCGGTGGCCGGCAAGATCCGGGCCACCTACCCCCGGCTCCAGGTCGACGTCACGGTCGGCAGCTCGCCCGCACCGCAGACGGTGGCACTGGCCGACTCGGCGCAGGTGACGGAGCGTTGGGTCGCCAAGGGCGTGGCACTGCGCATCCTCCGGGCGGTGGACACCAAGAGCGCGGTGCTCTTCCTGCTGGTCCTCGTCGTGTGCGCGCTCTTCATCGGCCAGGCCGCGCTGGCCTCGGTGCGCTCACGTCGCACCGAGATCGGCACGCTGCGCTGCCTCGGCTGGAGCGGTGGCGAAGTGCTCCGCCTGGTCCTCGCCGAACTGGCGTTGATCGGCCTCGCCGCCGGAGCCGTGGGCACGGTGCTCGCGTACGTGCTGGGCCGGGTGCTGGGCCAGCCAGAAGCCGGCGCCAAGTCACTCCTCGTGCTCCCGGTGGCGCTCCTCCTGGCCACGGCGGCGGGCCTGATCCCCGCCTGGCTCGCCACCCGGCTGGGACCGATGGAGGCCGTCCGGCCCCCGGTGACGGCGGCCCGCCGCCCGCACCCGGTGCGTTCGGTGGCCGGACTGGCCGTGCTCAACCTGCTGCGGGTGCGGGGCCGCACGCTGCTGGGTGCGGCCGGGCTGGCGCTGGGAGTGGCCGCGTTCACCGTGCTGCTCGCCCTGACGCTGGCCTTCCGGGGAGAGGTGGCCGGGTCGCTGCTGGGCAGTGCCGTGGTGGCGCAGGCGCGCGAGGCCGACTACCTCAGCGTCGCCCTCTCCCTGCTGCTGGGCGCGGCCGGCGCCATCGACGTCCTGGTCATCTCGCAGCGTGAACGCGCCGCCGATCTCGCGGTGCTGCGGGCGACCGGCTGGACCAACCGCGAGCTGGCGAAGCTGACCCTCTACGAGGGGATCGGACTGGCTCTGCTGGGCGGCCTGTCCGGTGCCGTGCTCGGTCTGGCCGGGGTGCTGACCCTCGGCCGGGGCGTGCTGCACGGTCACCTGTTTCCGGTCGCCGGCGCCGCGCTGCTGGCCACGCTCGCGGCGACCGCCCTGGTGGTGGCGGCCCTGACGGTGCCGATCCGGGGGCTGTCCCGGATCGCCCCCGCCCACCTGCTCGCCGCCGACTGACCCGAGCCGCCGCCACCGCCGGTGGCGGCGGCTTCGCACAGCGGAGGACCTCGGCCGCGCTCACGGGCCGGGAAACCGGAACAACCTGGGAAATCGCAGGTCAGAGCCCCTTTGCGGCGGGCTCCAGGATCGCGACGCACTCCATGTGATGGGTCATCGGGAAGAGGTCGAACACCCGAAGCGTCCGCACCCGGTACCCCCCGTCCCGGAAGTAGCCCAGGTCCCGCGCCAGCGCGGCCGGGTCGCAGGCGACGTACGCGATGCGCCGGGCGCCCAGGGACGACAGGTGCTGCACGGTCTTGCGGCCCGCTCCCGCGCGCGGCGGGTCGAGGACGATGAGGTCGACCTCGGTGATGCCGGTGCGCGGCAGGACGCTCTCGACCTTGCCCTGCTCGATGCGGACCCGGTCGAAGGCGGCGAGGTTGTGGCGGGCGTCCTCGACCGCGCGCTTGCCGGACTCGATGCCGAGGACGGCGCCCTTGTCGCCGAGGCGGTCGGCCAGCGCCCCCGCGAACAGGCCGACACCGCAGTACAGGTCGAGCGCCATCTCGCCCTTGCGCGGCAGCAGCCCCTGCATGACCGCCTTGACCAGGGTGTCGGCGGCCTGCGGATGGACCTGCCAGAAGCCGCCGCTGCCCACCCGGTGGGTGCGGCCGTCGGCGCGCTCGCGCACGAAGGCCCGGCCGTGGACGCGGTGGATGCCGCCGTCCTTCTCCTCGACGCGCATCACGGAGACGGGCTTGTCGAGTTCGACCAGGGGGAGGCGGGCGCCGGGGCGGGGCTCCAGGATGACCATGCGGTCCTGGGAGCCGGTGGCCGCGATCGCCTCCACGGAGGCCATCCCGGACCAGTCGCGCTCCTCGATGCCGAGCTCGCTGACGCCCGGCGCGGCGATCATGCAGTGCTCGATCGGCTCGACCTCGTGCGAACGGTGGCGGCGCAGACCGGCGTTGCCGTCGGCGTCCACCGCGTACTGCACGCGGGTGCGCCAGGCGGGCACCTCGCCGGCCGGCAGCTTGTCGCCCTCGGCCGGCATCACCGTGCCGTCCCAGCCGGCCTCCTCGGGCGTGAGACCGGCGAGCCGCTTCAGCTGCTCGGCGACCACCTCGCCCTTCAGACGCCGCTGAGCCCCGGGCTTCGCGTGCTGCCAGTCGCAGCCGCCGCAGCGGCCGGGACCGGCGTAGGGGCAGGGCGCCTCGATGCGGTCCTTGGACGCCTCCAGGACCGTCACCGCGTCGGCGCGCAGGAACCGCGCGCCCTCCTCGCCCTCGGTGACCCGGGCCACGACCCGCTCGCCGGGCAGCGTGTGCCGGACGAACAGCACCTGGCCGTCGTCCGTGCGGGCGATGCAGTGCCCGCCGTGGGCGACGGGGCCGACCTCGACCTCGAACTCCTGCCCCACCAGCGATTTCTTCGGTTCTGCCTGCATGGCGGGGTGACTCCACAACGTCAAGGGAAGAGGCGGGACGACGACCCGCCAGGACAACAGCCCACCAGTCTACTTCGGCGCCGACGGCTCCTTCGCCCGCTCGGCCGGACCACGGCGCACCGCACCCGGCGCGTTCCACTCCTGCCGCCGCTTGGCCCGGAGCTTCGCCGCCTCCGAGGACTGGAGCTGGTACGGCACCGAGGTCACCATGACCCCCGGCGTGAACAGCAGCCGGCCCTTGAGCCGGAGCGCGCTCTGGTTGTGCAGCAGATGCTCGTACCAGTGGCCCACCACGTACTCGGGGATGATCACGGCCACCGCGTCCCGCGGCGACTCCTTCCGCAGCCCCTTCACGTACTCGATGATCGGCCGGGTGATCTCGCGGTACGGCGAGTCCAGCACCTTCAGCGGTACGTCGATCCCGCGCCGCTCCCACTCGTCGCGCAGCGCCTTGGTCTCGGCCGGGTCGACGTTGACGCTCAGGGCCTCCAGGGAGTCCGAGCGCATCAGCTTGGCGTACGCCAGTGCCCGCAGCGCCGGGCGGTGGATCTTGGAGATCAGGACGACGGAGTGGACGCGGGACGGCCGCAGACTGTCGTCGCTCGGGCCCTCGGGCGCCGCGATCTCCTCTGCCACCCGGTCGTAGTGCTTCCGGATCGCCGTCATCGTCGCGTAGAAGATGCACATGCCGAGCAGGGCCACCCAGGCGCCGTGGGTGAACTTGGTGACCAGCACGACGACCAGGACGAGCCCCGTGAAGAAGGCGCCGAAGGCGTTGATCGCACGGGAGCGGATCATGTGGCTGCGTGTGGCGGCGTCCTTCTCGGTCGCCAGGTGGCGGTTCCAGTGCCGGACCATGCCGGTCTGGCTGAGCGTGAAGGACACGAACACGCCGACGATGTAGAGCTGGATCAGCCGGGTCGAGTCGGCGCCGTAGATCCACACCAGGAGTCCGGCCGCGCCGGCCAGCAGCACGATGCCGTTGGAGAAGGCGAGGCGGTCGCCGCGGGTGTGGAGCTGGCGGGGGAGGTAGCGGTCCTGGGCGAGGATCGAGCCCAGCAGCGGGAAGCCGTTGTACGCGGTGTTCGCGGCGAGGAACAGCACCAGCGCGGTGGCCGCGGCGAGCACGATGAACAGGAAGCTGCCCTTGCCGAAGACGGCCTCGGCGACCTGGGAGATCACCGGGTTCTGGACGTAGTCGGAGCCGACGGCGACGCCGTTGTGGATCAGGTCGACGGCCGGGTTCTCGGCCATGCGGACCTTGGTGGCCATGGCCAGCGCGATGATCCCGCAGAACATGGTGACCGCCAGCAGGCCCATCGCGGCGAGCGTGGTCGCCGCGTTCTTCGACTTGGGCTTGCGGAAGGCGGGCACGCCGTTGGAGATCGCCTCGACGCCGGTGAGCGCGGCACAGCCGGAGGAGAAAGCGCGCAGCATCAGGAAGACCAGGGCGAAACCGGCCAGACCCTGGTGTTCGGCCTTGATGTGGTAGTCCGCCGTCGGCGCCCGCATGGTGTCGTCGAGCACCAGGCCGCGGAACGCTCCCCACGCGATCATGACGAAGACGCCCGCGACGAAGACGTAGGTCGGGATCGCGAAGAGCGAGCCGGACTCCTTGACCCCGCGCAGGTTCATCAGGGTCAGCAGGACGATCACGCCGATCGCACAGAACACCTTGTGCTCGACCACGAAGGGGATCGCCGAGCCGAGGTTCTCGATGCCGGAGGCGATGGAGACGGCGACCGTGAGGACGTAGTCCACGAGCAGGGCGCTGGCGACCGTGAGGCCGGCCTTGGGACCGAGGTTGGTGTTGGCCACCTCGTAGTCGCCGCCGCCGCTCGGGTACGCGTGCACGTTCTGCCGGTAGGAGGCGACCACGGTGAACATCAGCACGACGACCGCGACGGCGATCCAGGGGCTGAAGTGGTACGCCGACACGCCCGCGATGGACAGGACCAGCAGCACCTCGCCGGGCGCGTACGCCACGGACGACAGCGGGTCGGAGGCGAACACGGGAAGGGCGATGCGCTTCGGCAGGAGCGTTTCCCCGAGCCGATCACTGCGCAGTGCGCGCCCGATCAGGATCCGTTTGGGCACGTCGGTCAGTTTGGACACAACAGAGAAGCGTAAGCGTTCGAACGGGCGGGCAACCACCCGGCACCCCGCATCTGCTCTCCGGGTGAAATCGGCGGCCGCCCGGCTACGGATTCCGTGGGGCACCGGATGCGCATGCCTATATGACAAGACCCCGCCCCCCTTACCGCCTCCGGAGGTTCCGTGCACACGACCGCAGAGCTGATCGGCGCCGCAGCCACCCTCGTCGGCCTCGGATTCCTGACTCTCGCGAGCGTCCGCAGCATCAGCCGCCGTTGATCGGAACGAAGTCACGGGCAACCGTGCACAGGGGTGCCGTCGTCCTACCGCGCGTGTGTAGCTTGGGCCTCTGTCTGAGACCCTGATGTGGCTGAGCAGTAACTGTTGACACCGGAAGGACGGTCGTGCACATCGTCATCATGGGCTGCGGGAGAGTGGGTTCCGCTCTCGCCCAGACCCTGGAGCAACAGGGGCACACGGTCGCCGTGATCGACCAGGACCCCACCGCCTTCCGACGACTGGGCTCCGGTTTCGGCGGCCGTCGCGTCACCGGAGTCGGCTTCGACCAGGACACCCTGCGCGAGGCGGGCATCGAGGAGGCCGGCGCCTTCGCCGCGGTCTCCAGCGGCGACAACTCCAACATCATCGCCGCGCGTGTGGCCCGCGAGATGTTCGGCATCGAGAACGTCGCCGCCCGCATCTACGACCCCCGGCGTGCCGAGGTCTACCAGCGCCTGGGCATCCCGACGGTGGCCACGGTCCGCTGGACGGCGGACCAGATGCTGCGCCGGCTGCTGCCCTCGGGGGCGGAGCCGTTGTGGCGCGATCCCACCGGTGGCGTCCAGTTGGCCGAGGTGCACGCCTCGTCCGCCTGGGTCGGCCACAAGATCAGCAGGATGCAGGAGGAGACGGGCGTCCGCGTGGCGTTCCTGACCCGCCTCGGCGAGGCGATCCTGCCCACCTCGCAGACGGTGTTGCAGGAGGGCGACCTGGTGCACGTGATGATGCGCACCGACGAGGTCGACAAGGTCGAGGCGTCCTTCGCCAAGGGTCCCGAAGAGGAGGGCGGTCACTGATGAGGGTCGCCATTGCCGGTGCCGGTGCGGTCGGCCGCTCGATCGCGGGCGAACTGCTGGAGAACGGCCACGAGGTCCTTCTCGTCGACAAGGCGCCGACCGCCATCTCGGTCGAGCGCGTCCCGCAGGCGGAGTGGCTGCTCGCCGACGCCTGCGAGATCACCTCCCTGGACGAGGCCGCGCTCCAGCGCTGCAACGTCGTGATCGCCGCGACCGGCGACGACAAGGTCAACCTGGTCGTCTCCCTGCTGGCGAAGACGGAGTACGGCGTCCCGCGGGTCGTCGCCCGGGTGAACAACCCGAAGAACGAGTGGCTGTTCAACGAGTCCTGGGGCGTGGACGTCGCCGTCTCCACCCCGCGCCTGATGTCCGCCCTGGTCGAGGAGGCGGTGAGCGTCGGCGACCTGGTCCGCCTGCTCCGCTTCAGCCACGGCGACGCGAACCTCGTGGAGCTGACCCTGCCCGAGGAGTCGGCGCTGGCCGGCACGACGGTCGGCGATGTGGAGTGGCCCGAGGACACCTCCCTGGTCACCATCATCCGCGGCACCCGGGTCCTCACCCCGTCCCAGGAGGACTCCCTGGAGGCGGGCGACGAACTCCTCTTCGTGGCCGCCCAGGCCCGCGAGGAACAGCTCGAGGATTTGCTGTCGGTCCGCCGGGAGGAAGCCTCCTAGACGGTACGACGACGGAGGGCGCCCTGCGTGTGCAGGGCGCCCTCCGTCGTCGTGGAGGGGTCTAGGCCTCGCGCCGGTGCCGTCCGCCCGCGGCCTCGGTGTCCCCGTGGTCCGCGGCCTGCGCCGCCCTGCGCTCCTCTGCGGCCTTCTCCTCCGCCTCCATCTCCGCGAACACGTCGATCGGAGCGGGCGCCTTCGCGAGGAAGACCCAGGTCAGCCATACGGCCAGCAGGAACGGCGGGATCTTCAGGGCGACCAGGACCCAGCCGAGCTGCGCGGTGTCGGCCCACCAGTACAGCGGGAAGAGGATCGCGCACTTGGCGAGCAGGATGCCGCCCCAGGCGTAACTGGCCTTGGCGTACGCCTTCTTGCGGCCGGGGTTGCGGGTCCGCCAGGAGAGGTTCTCCTTGAAGACCGGGCCGAGGATGAGCCCCATCAGCGGCACGCCCGCGAGCGTGGTGACGACGTAGGCGAGGCCCAGGCCCAGGGTGTAGAGCATGCCGGGCAGGTAGAAGTTCTTGGCGTTGCCCGTCATCATCGCGAAGACGACACCGAAGGCGACGCCGAAGACCCCGCTGAAGGCGTGCTTGACGGTGTCCCGCATGACCAGGCGGACCACGACCAGCAGCAGCGAGACCGCGAGCGCGGCGATCGCCGACAGGTGCAGGTCCTTGTTGATCGTGAAGATCGTGACGAAGAGCAGGCCCGGCAGTACCGTCTCGACCATGCCCCGGACGCCGCCGAACGCCTCGAACAGGGCGGCCTCGGTCACCGCCCGTGCGTCGTCGGCCTGAGTGTCTTCGGTCGGCTTGTCGAGAGACGTCACCGGCTACTCCCGTCCGAGGGGTCGGAGTTCGTATTTGGGATTGAACAGCACCCGGCGGCCCCGGCTCATCGAGATCCGCCCGGAGGCGATCAGCTTGCGCCCCGGTTCTATCCCGACGATGGAGCGCCGGCCGAGCCACACCACGTCGAGGGCGGCGGAGCCGTCGAACAGCTCGGCCTCCAGGGCCGGGACGCCCGCACGCGGACGCAGGGTGACCGTGCGCAAGGTACCAGTAACGGTCACGATCTGACGGTCGTGGCAGTCACCGATCCGGGTGCAGCCTGCGGTCGCGGTGTCCTCCCGCAGCTCCTCGGACTCCAGGTCCTCCTGCGACGAGGACAGCCGGTCGAGCATGCGCCGGAACCGGCCCACCGGCTTCTCGGAACGGGGAACAGCACTCATATCCGAAAGCGTACCGGGGTGCGCCGACAGCGTTGTACCCGCAGCACTAGCGTTCGAACCGGTATCCCCGGCCCGGTTCCGTGACGAAGTGCTTGGGATGCGAGGGGTCCGCCTCCAGCTTCCGCCGGAGCTGGGCCATGTAGACCCGCAGGTAGTTCGTCTCCGTCCCGTACGACGGCCCCCAGACCTCCTGGAGGAGCTGCCGCTGGCCGACGAGCCGGCCGCTGTTGCGGACCAGCACCTCCAGCAGGTGCCACTCGGTGGGGGTGAGACGAACGTCCCTGTCGTGCCTGCGGACCTTCTTCGCGGCCAGGTCGACGGTGAACTCGCCGGTCTCCACCAGGACGTCCTCCTCGCCGCCTCCCGCGGGCTCGGCGCGCCGCACGGCGGCCCGCAGCCGGGCGAGCAGCTCGTCCATGCCGAAGGGCTTGGTGACGTAGTCGTCGGCGCCCGCGTCCAGCGCCTCGACCTTCTCGTCGGAGGAGTGCCGGGCGGACAGCACGAGGATCGGCACCCTGGTCCAGCCGCGCAGCCCCCTGATCACCTCGACGCCGTCCATGTCGGGCAGGCCCAGGTCGAGGACGACCACGTCGGGGTGGCGGGAGGCGGCGAGCTCGAGTGCGGTGGCGCCGTCGTGCGCCGCGTCGACCTCGTACTTGCGCGCCTTGAGGTTGATCACGAGGGCGCGCACGATCTGCGGCTCGTCGTCGATGACCAACACCCTGGTCATGTGGCCTGCCTTTCGGGTTCTGCCGTTGCGGCGGGATCGGCGGGGAGCTCCGCACGCGTGTGTGCCGCGCGGAGCGTCAGCACCATGGTGAGGCCGCCCCCGGGCGTGTCCTCCGCGTTGAGGGTGCCGTTCATGGCCTCCGCGAAACCCCGGGCCACGGCGAGCCCGAGCCCCACACCGGCGCCGCGCGGGGCGTCGCCGTAGCGCTGGAAGGGCGCGAAGATGCGCTCCTTCGCCTCGTCGGGGACGCCGGGGCCGCGGTCGACGACCCGTACCTCGACGCGGTCGGCGATGGCGCTGGCGGAGACCCGGACGGGGGTGCCGGGCGGGCTGTACTTGACGGCGTTCTCGACCAGGTTGGCCACCGACCGCTCCAGCAGTCCCGAGTCGACGGCGACCATCGGCAGGGTCTCCGGGACGTCCAGGTCCACGCTGCCGTCGGGCACCCCGCCGAGCGCCATCGGCACCACCTCGTCGAGGTCGATCTCCCGGACGATCGCGGTGACCGTGCCGGTCCGGAGGCGGGACATGTCGAGCAGGTTGCCCACCAGGTGGTCCAGCCGGTCGGCGCCCTCCTCGATGCCCTCCAGGAGCTCCGCCCGGTCCTCCTCCGACCATGCCACGTCGTCGGACCTGAGCGAGGAGACGGCCGCCTTGATCCCGGCGAGCGGGGTCCGCAGGTCGTGCGAGACGGCCGCCAGGAGCGCGGTACGGATGCGGTTGCCCTCGGCCAGGGTGCGGGCCCGGTCGGCCTCCTCCTGGAGCCTGCTGCGGTCCAGGACGACGGCGGCCTGGGCGGCGAAGGCGGCGAGCACCCGGCGGTCCTCGGCGGGCAGCACCCGTCCGGTGAGCGCGAGCGCCATGTGGTCCCCCACCGGCATGTCGACGTCGGCGTCCTCGGGCCGCTCCACGGGCGGCCCGAGTCCCGCCCGGCCCGCGCAGGTCCACGGCTCGGCTCCGCCCGCCCGCTCCAGCAGGGCCGCCGACTCCATGCCGAAGGTCTCGCGCACCCGCTCCAGGAGCTCCTCCAGGCCGGTCTCGCCGCGCAGCACGTTGCCGGCGAGGAAGGACAGGATCTCCGCCTCGGCGCGCAGCCGGGCGGCCTGATGGGTCCGCCTGGCCGCCAGGTCGACGACGGAGGCGACCGAGACGCCGACGCCCACGAAGATCACGATGGCGACGATGTTCTTCGGGTCGGCGATGGTCCAGCGGTGCAGGGGCGGTGCGTAGAAGTAGTTCAGCAGCAGCGAGCCGGCCGCTGCCGAGGCGAGCGCGGGGAAGAGCCCGCCGAGCAGGGCCGCGGCCACCACGACCGCCAGGAACAGCAGCATGTCGTTGGCGAGGCCGAGGTCGACGGTGGTGAGGAGGACCGTCAGGAGCACCGGTCCGGCCAGTCCGACCAGCCAGCCCCACAGGACCCGGGTCCGTCCGAGCCGCGCGTTGCGGGCGACGGGCAGTCCGCGCCCCTTGGCGACCTCCTCGTGGGTGACGATGTGCACGTCCAGGTCGGGCCCGGACTCGCGGGCCACGGTCGCGCCGACGCCGGGCCCGAAGACGTACTGCCAGGTCTTGCGGCGGGAGGAGCCGAGGACGATCTGGGTGGCGTTGACACCGCGCGCGAAGTCGAGCAAGGCGGCCGGTATGTCGTCGCCGACCACGTGGTGAAAGGTTCCGCCAAGATCTTCGACGAGGGTCCTCTGCACGGTGAGTTCCTTGGGCGAGGCGGAGGTCAGTCCGTCGCTGCGGGCTATGTAGACGGCGAGCACCTCGCCGCCGGCCCCCTTCTCGGCGAGGCGCGCGGCCCGCCGGATCAGCGTCCGGCCCTCCGGACCGCCGGTCAGCCCGACGACGATCCGCTCCCTGGACCCCCAGATCGTCGAGACCCGGTGCTCACTGCGGTACTGCTTGAGGTGCTCGTCGACCCGGTCGGCCACCCACAGCAGCGCGAGCTCCCGCAGGGCGGTGAGGTTGCCGGGCCGGAAGTAGTTGGACAGGGCCGCGTCGACCTTGTCGGGCTGATGGATGTTGCCGTGCGCCATCCGCCTTCTGAGCGCCTGGGGTGACATGTCGACAAGCTCGATCTGGTCGGCCCGCCGTACGACCTCGTCGGGCACGGTCTCGCGCTGCCGCACCCCGGTGATCGACTCGACCACGTCACCGAGCGACTCCAGGTCCTGGATGTTCACCGTCGAGACCACGTCGATCCCGGCCGCGAGCAGTTCCTCCACGTCCTGCCAGCGCTTGGCGTTGCGCGAGCCCGGGGCGTTGGTGTGGGCGAGTTCGTCCACCAGGGCTACGGCGGGGGCGCGGCGCAGGACGGCGTCCACGTCCATCTCGGTGACGACACCGGCCTCCCGGCGCGGCACCTGCTCCAGCCCGTGCAGCATCGCCTCGGTCCGCGGCCGACCGTGATGCTCCACGACCCCCACGACACAGTCGGTGCCCCGCTCACTCCTGCGGTGCGCCTCGGCCAGCATCGCGTACGTCTTCCCGACGCCCGGCGCCGCGCCGAGATAGATCCGAAGCCTGCCGCGTCCCATGTCCCCATCGTCTTCCGGTCACCACCACCTGCCCAGCGACGACCTTACGACCGCCGACGCCACGGGGGCGCCCGGGAGAGGCCCCACGAGCGGTCTTTGACGAGACCCTGACGGGGGCGGCGGCGGGGGCCTCAGGGCACCGGACGCTTCGAGCGCCCAGTGAAGGCACTGGACTCACCGGCCCGGCCGGTCGCCCCGGAACGGCACCAGGCGCTCCGATCCTCCCGGCGGCACAGCTGTCATTTCACAGGGAGGCACGGAGACCACAGGGAGACGCTGGGCGCGTCAGGCATCGAACCCTGAGGTGCCCCCGGCCGCCCGGCAACGGGCTGCACAGCCCGACCCGTCCTCGTGGGACACGCCGGAGACCTCGGGACAGACCCTGAGCGGTTCGGGGGCTCATGACGGCGCCACCCCTCGGCAGAAGGCGCTACAGCCCTACCCGCCGTCGGGAGGGAACCGCGCCGCACAGCCTCGGTGAGGGCGCCGCGAGGTCTCGGCGAGGCCCCGGCACGTTGAGCCCCGTCCACCCCCTGCAATGGGCTCCACAGCCCCCACTCACGTGACGGAACCCCGGACCGCGGCTCGCTCCCCAGCCCGGAAAGTCCCCCAGCCCCGCGCGCCGCGAGACGGCCCTCGACTGCTGCTGGCCGGCCTCGATGTCCCGTCCGGAAAAAGCCGCGTCCCCGGGCCCCACGGCCATGACCGGCGACCACCGCCGCGCCCCCACTGCCGGGCGGCAACCCGAACCCGGCAAGCGACCCCGCACGCACCGGAACCGCTCCGCAGCCCTCCCGGACCACTACCGCCACCCCCCGCGCCCACGGAAGCCGACCCCGTCCAGGCCGAACCCGCCGCGCGGCCGGCTCCTCGGGCGAGGCGTCTCAAGCCCCCACGATCTCCCCGTCCCCCAACTCCAGCACCCGGTCCGCCAGGTCCAGCAGGGTCGCGTCGTGTGTGGCGACCAGGGCCGTGACGTTCTCGCTGCGTACGACGGCCCTCAGCAGCTCCATGACCGCGTGGCCGGTCTCCGCGTCCAGTTGGCCGGTCGGCTCGTCGGCGACGAGGAGGGAGGGGTTGTTGGCCAGCGCTCGGGCGATGGCGACCCGCTGCTGCTGGCCCCCGGAGAGCTCTCCGGGCCGCTGCCCGGCGTGGTCCGCGAGTCCGACCAGGGCCAGCAGCAGTTCGACGCGCTCCTCACGCGCGCGTGCGTCCATCCGGCGCAGCCGCATCGGCACGCCCACGTTCTCGGCCGCGGTGAGGATCGGGATGAGCCCGAAGGACTGGAACACGAAGCCGATACGGTCCCGGCGCAGGGCCAGCAGCCCGTCCTCGTCCAGCTCCGCGATGTCGACCCCGTCGAGCTCGACCCGTCCCCGGTCCGGCCGGTCGAGCCCGCCGACGATGTTGAGGAGCGTGGTCTTCCCGGAGCCCGAACGCCCTTTGAGGGCGACGAGTTCACCGCGCGGCACCTCGAAGGAGACCCCGCGCAGCGCGTGCACCGCCGCGGCCCCTTCACCGAACGACCTGTGGATGTCCTCGACCCGCACCATGGTCTCGGTGACCACCTGCGTCATGCGTCCTCCCCCGTGAGACCACGAGACCGCGACACCCGCGAACCCGCGAAACCGGGCGCCAGTATCACCGTCCGGCGCCCGGCCTTCAACAGCTTCAGCTCGGGTTGTCCCCGTGCGTGAGGGTCTCCCAGGCCACGAAGAGGTTGTTGCTGCCCGCCGGCCGGTTCCGCTCGGTCAGCGTCTGCGTGTTGGTCATGGCCACGCCGAGCCTGTTGTGCAGCGCGTTGTACCCGACCTCGGTGACCGGCCCGAGCCCCAGCTTCAGCGACCCGCCGCACAGCCAGCTCGGCACGGCCGTCCCCAGCTCGTACTTGGACTGGAACCCCAGCGCCTGCCGCAGCCGCTCGCCCACGTCCGTGCCGTACAGGTCCTCCCCCTGGATCCGGCTCGTCTCGGCGACGTGCGAGATCGCGGAGATGCCGTACCCGGTGTGGGTGAAGTCCCGGCAGGTCTCCTGGGTGAGCCCGGTGACGAAGGTGGACTGCCCCTGCCAGTAACCCACGATCTTGTCCCGGGTGTTGAGGTTCTGGCTCGGCACGGTCTTCGGCAGCTCACCGTCGGAGGCGAGGTACACGTAGGCCGCGGTACGGGTGCGGAACTTCGCCATGGCCTTGTCGTACGACGTCCTGTCCTCCAGGAAGACGGAGATCCCGACGGCCGCCTCCATCATCGACAGCTCCCAGTTGCCGTTGGAGTTCGAGCCGTTGATGACCTCGGGCAGGTAGACGTTCCGGAGCATGGTCGCGAAGCGTCCGGAGTTCGCCCAGCCCCCGCTGTACGTGTACTTGATGATCTCGGCGGCCCTGGGCCAGGTGGAGCCCGCCCAGCCGGTCTGGAGGGGCGCGTTGCTGTTGGTGTGGTCCGTGATCACGGCCGACCAGGCGTCCATGAGCTGGATGGACTTCTTGGCGTACCGCTCGTCGCGGGTGATGTACCAGGCGAGCGCGTCGGTGTAGGCGGCGATCGCGTCCTCGCGCTCGTCGGTGCAGCCGTAGTTGGGGTTCGAGTACGAGCCGCACTCGACGACCGCCCGCGGCTTGGGCGTGCGGTTCAGGTCGGCGTACTTGCTCGCCAGCATGGCGTCGAAGGCGCCCTTCCAGGGCTGGGCACCCGCGTTGACCTTGCTGCGGGCGAAGTCCAACTGCCCCTGGGAGACAGTGACTCCGGGGTGGGCGAAGGTGGCGGGCGCCGCGTCGGCGGGCACGGCGAGAGCACCGGCGGCGAGGGCCGCGACGGCGGCCAGGAGAGCGGTTCTGCGCATACGTGGGGGGCCTTCCGTTCTCGTATATGAACGTGAAGCGCCTTTGTGAACAGACGCGTTGAGCCGAGAAGGTAGGTACAGACCAATCCCGCGTCAAGGCCCCGCGCACGAAAACGCCCCGTGCATGCGGAAGGGCCGCACCCCGAGACGGGGGGCGGCCCTCGATGTCGTACGCCTAGCGGACCTCGGTGATCTCCGGGCCGCGCTGGAGCTGGCCCATGCCGCCGGAGAAGCGGGAGCCCTCTTCCTGCTGCTGGACGCCCTCGGGGACCATCTGGGCGTCGTTCGGCAGCTTGAGGACGATCGGGTCGCGGGGCGCCATCGGGCCCTCGCCGCGGACCACGACCGTGTCCCGGAAGATCTGCTCCAGGAGCCCGGCCGCCTGCGGCTGCACCGCGCCCTGACCCGAGATCACACCGCGCAGGAACCAGCGCGGGCCGTCCACACCCACGAACCGCACGACCTGGAAGCCGCCCGTGCCGTCCGGCAGCTGCACCGGCACCTGGGCACGCAGCTCCCAGCCCAGCGGACCCTCGACCTCGTCGACGATGCCGCCCTGCTGGGTGATGCCGGAGCCGATCTCCTCGCGCACCTCGCCCCAGATGCCCTCGCGCTTGGGCGCGGCGAAGGCCTGGAGCTGGATGGCGCTGTCGCGCAGCACGACGGTGGCCGCGACGATGGCGTCGCCCGCGACCTCGACCCGCAGCTCCATGCCGTCGACGCCGGGCACGAAGAGACCGCCCAGGTCCACCCGGCCCTCGGCCGGGTCGCGCACCTCGGTGCTGTCCCAGGGCCCGTCGGGCCGCGGCTCCGGCTCCAGCCGCACGCGCTCGCGCTCCACGTCGTCCGCCTCAGTGTCGACGCTGTCGACGACCTGCTCGGCCTCGCCGGCCGCGTCCTCGGCGGCACCCTTCTTCTTGCGACGTCCGAACACGTCACTGTCCTTCCCGGTCGGATACGACCGAAGCGTATCGATTCCCACCCGTATGACCGCCCGCGGCGGCCGCATCGCCTGTATCGCCCCCGTCGCCCACGGCGGCGTGACCGCCGGTGGACCCGAAGCCCCCCTCGGCCCGTGCCGACTCGGGAAGCTCCGCGACCTCCTGGAAGCGGACCCTCTCGACCTGCTGGACGACGAGTTGGGCGATCCGGTCGAAACGCTCGAACCGCACCGACTCGTGCGGGTCGAGATTCACCACGATCACCTTGATCTCCCCACGGTACCCGGCATCAACCGTCCCCGGGGCATTCACGAGAGCGACACCGCAGCGGGCGGCGAGACCGGATCGTGGGTGCACGAAGGCCGCGTACCCCTCCGGCAGCGCCACAGACACCCCCGTGGGCAGCACGGCCCGCTCGCCGGGCCTGAGTTCACGGCTCTCGGTGGTCCGCAGATCGGCCCCCGCGTCACCGGGGTGCGCGTACGACGGAAGCGGTACGTCGGGGTCGACGCGCCGGATCAGCACGTTCAGGGGGTCACGGCTCACGGGTTCACCTCGAAGGCACGGGCACGACGGACCTGGTCCGGGTCGTCCATGGCGGCCCGGATCTCGTCCGGGCGGCCGTTGTCGATGAAGTGGTCGACCTTGACCTCGACGAACAGGGCGTCGGCGCGGACCGCGACGGGCCCCTCGGGACCCCCGATCCGGCCGGTCGCGGTCGAGTAGATCTTCCGTCCGGCCACCGCGGTCACCTCGGCCTCCAGGTACAGCACCGTGCCGACCGGCACCGGCCGTACGAAGTCGGTCTCCAGGCGTCCGGTCACGGCGATCGTGCGCAGCAGCCAGTTGAGCGAGCCCAGGGTCTCGTCGAGGGCGGTGGCGAGCACGCCGCCGTGCGCGAGGCCGGGAGCACCCTGATGGGCGGGGCGCACGGTGAACTCGGCGGTGACCGAGACCCCCTCGCCGGCCCGCGCCTCCAGGTGCAGCCCGTGCGGCTGCTCGCCGCCACAGCCGAAACACTGGCCGTAGTGCGCACCGAGCAGCTCACCGGGCGCAGGGGCTTCCGGGTGTCGCACAGGTTGCGACGCGTCGGCGGGAGGCTGGAGAGCCGGGGAAGTACCACTCACAGGCGCAGACCTTACCCGCGCGTCGGAGGTGTCCGGACACCGTGCCAAGCTTGGTTCCATGCAGCCCTCCGCCGTCCCGTACGACGAACGCCTCACCGCCCCCCGCTCCTGGTGGCTGATCTCCTTCCTGGTCGGGGTCTCCTTCGCGCTGATCCTGCTCCCCTTCGGGACGCTCCCGCTGCTCGGCGGTCTGGTCGGCGGCACCGCCGCGGCGGCGGTCGTCGCCAGCTCCTACGGCTCGCTGCGCATCCGCGTCGTGGGTGACTCGCTGATCGCGGGCGAGGCGAAGATCCCGGTGTCGGCGCTGGGCGAGGCGGAGATCCTCGACCCGGAGGAGGCGCGCGCCTGGCGGACCTACAAGGCCGACACCCGCGCCTTTCTGCTGCTGCGGGCCTACATCCCGAGGGCGCTGAAGGTGGAGGTCACCGACCCGGACGACCCGACGCCCTACCTGTACCTGTCGACGCGCGAGCCGGAGCGGCTGGCCGAGGCGCTGCGAACGGCCCGCACGGCCGCCGCCTAGAACGTTCGTGCACGGCTTCACCCGACCGTCGGGTCGGTGCGGCCCCGACTTCTCACGGAAGTCTTACTTCTCCAGCTCCAGCGGGTTCTTCGGGACCTCCAGGGCCGGCAGTGCCGGCAGGTCGCTCCAGGGCACCTGGACCTTGCGCAGGTCCTTGCGGATCCGCCCGGCGAGCTTTCTGGTGTCCCGGCGGTTCATGACCGCCCCGACGGCCGCGCCGACCAGGAACGGCATGAGGTTCGGCAGGTCGCGGATCATCCGCTTCATGATCTGCTGCCGCAACTGCTGCTTCATCTGGCTGTTGAGGGCACCGCTCACCGTCGCCGGCTTCTTGACGTCGATCCCGCGCTCCCCCGACCAGGAGTTCAGGTACGCGGTGCTGCGCTCCTTGAGGTTGCCGGGCGGTCGTACGCCGTAGACCTCGTGGAGTTCGGCGATCAGCTTCAGCTCGATGGCGGCCACACCGGTGATCTCGGCGGCCAGTTCGGTCGGCATGGCGGGCGGCACGGGGAGCATCGCCGCGGCGCCGATCCCCGCTCCGACCGTCGCCGTGGCGCTCGCGGCGCCCGTGACGAGCTTGTCCGCGAGCTCCTCGGGGCCCAGCCCCGGGAACTGGCGCCGGAGGGTCGCGAGGTCGCGTACGGGGATACGCGGGGCGTTCTCGATGATCCGGTCGGCGAGATACGCCAGGCCCGCCCTGGCCCGGCTGCCGCCCTTGCGGGCCCCTTCCCGGGCCCTGTCCCGGATCGCCGCCACCCGTCGTCTGGCGACGGGCGCGGCCGGTCCGGTCGATCCGGTCGTCGCCGGGAGGTCAGCCCGGCCGGCGACCGGTTCGAGCGAGGCTCCCGGATCGGCGGAGCCCCGCTCGTCGTCACGCGCGCGGTGGGGGCCGTCGGACGGCCCCTGGTCCGCTCCCCTGCGGAGAGAGCGGCGCTTCCAGGGAGGGGTCGAGCCAGTCATGCCCGACCCGCCCTCAGTCGCAGTCGCGGCAGATCGGCTGGCCGTTCTTCTCGCGGGCCAGCTGGCTGCGGTGGTGCACCAGGAAGCAGCTCATGCAGGTGAACTCGTCCTGCTGCTTGGGCAGCACCCGGACGGCCAGCTCTTCGTTCGAGAGGTCCGCTCCGGGCAGTTCCAGGCCTTCGGCGGCCTCGAACTCGTCGACGTCCACTGCGGAGGTCGACTTGTCGTTCCTACGCGCCTTGAGCTCTTCAAGGCTGTCCGAGTCGACGTCGTCGTCGGTCTTGCGTGGGGTGTCGTAATCCGTTGCCATGTCGCTCTCCCCCTCTGGGTGTCTGCGGTGTCTCCAGCGCACGTAACGCGTGAGAGGCCGGACTTGTGCCCGACCCGAGGCGGAGATTTTGCCTCACATCAAGGTCTGTTACTCAATCGACACCCAACCGGACTCCTCTTGAGTGATCGGGTTGGATGGCGATCGGGACCGTACACGGTCCGAATCCCGCACTTCAAAGGCGTCTCACCGTGTACTTCCCGTGATCAGGACCCCTGAAAACCCGGATTTTCCCGGCTTTCCGACAGGGTGCATGATCACGGAGAGTGGATGGCTGGAAATTCTCCCTTGTGATCGATCACACAGGGGGCAGTCCTCCAAGTGCCCAGAAAATTCCGCGCAAAGCGAACATCCCTGTATGTCGGTCTCGGTGCGGGGGCCATGATCTCAGACCGGAAGGGTGACTCGCATCACGAGTCCACCCCCTTCGCGCGGCTGAGCGGTGATGTGCCCGCCGTGCGCCCGCGCCACGGACCGCACGATGGACAGTCCGAGTCCGACGCCCTTGTCGCTGCCGGTGCGGTCGGCGCCGCGCAGCCGCTTGAAGGGCTCGAAGAGGTTGTCGACCTCGTACGCCGGCACGACGGGGCCGGTGTTGGTCACCGTGAGCACGGCCTGGCCGTGCTGGACCTCCGTGGTCACCTCGACCCAGCCGCCCTCGGGGACGTTGTAGCGCACGGCGTTCTGCACCAGGTTCAGGGCGATGCGCTCCAGCAGGACGCCGTTGCCCTGGACGACCGCCGTCCTCTGCTCGCCGCGGATGGCCACGCCCTTGGCCGCCGCCTCGCCGTGCACCTGGTCGATCGCCTGCCCGGCCACCTCGGCGAGGTCCACGGGCTTGCGCTCGACGATCTGGTTGTCGCTGCGCGCGAGCAGCAGCAGGCCCTCCACGAGCTGCTCGCTGCGCTCGTTGGTGGCCAGCAGGGTCTTGCCGAGCTGCTGGAGCTCCACCGGGGCGCCCGGATCGGACAGGTGCACCTCCAGGAGCGTGCGGTTGATCGCGAGCGGTGTCCGCAGCTCGTGCGAGGCGTTGCCGACGAAGCGCTGCTGGGCCGTGAAGGCCCGCTCCAGGCGCTCCAGCATGTCGTCGAAGGTGTCGGCCAGCTCCTTGAGCTCGTCGTCCGGGCCGTCCAGCTCGATGCGGCGGGAGAGGTCCGAGCCGGCCACCGCGCGCGCGGTGCGCAGGATCCGCCCGAGCGGGGACAGGACACGTCCCGCCATGGCGTAGCCGAACGCGAAGGCGATGATCGCGAGGCCGAGCAGGGCCAGCAGCGAGCGGCTGAGGAGGTCGTCGAGGGCGTGCTGACGCTGGTCGTTGACGCAGGCGTTGATGGCCTTGTTCATGACCTCCGAGGTGCCGCTCGAGGGCAGGTTGCGGCAGATGTCGCTGGTGACACTGCCCGTGTTGATCTCGAAGGGCAGTTTGCTGCCGACGTTCAGCGCCTGCGCGGCCACCAGGTAGATGATCGACAGCAGCAGGATGCCCGCGATCAGGAACATGCCGCCGTACAGCAGCGTGAGCCTTATGCGGATGGTCGGGCGCAGCCAGGGCAGCGGCGGGGCCGGCCTCCTGGGGTCCCAGGTGGGCTTCGGGGGCGCCTGGGGAGGCGCGGGAGTGGAGGCCACGGGTATCAGATCCGGTAGCCCGAGCCGGGGACGGTCACGATCACCGCGGGTTCGCCCAGCTTGCGGCGCAGCGTCATGACGGTCACCCGCACGACGTTGGTGAAGGGGTCGGTGTTCTCGTCCCAGGCCTTCTCCAGGAGCTGCTCGGCGGAGACGACGGCGCCCTCGGAGCGCATCAGCACCTCCAGGACGGCGAACTCCTTGGGCGCGAGCTGGACCTCCTTGCCGTCGCGGAACACCTCGCGGCGGTTGGGGTCGAGCTTGATCCCGGCACGCTCCAGGACCGGCGGCAGCGGCACGCTGGTGCGCCGGCCGAGGGCACGCACGCGTGCCGTCAGCTCGCTGAACGCGAACGGCTTGGGCAGATAGTCGTCGGCGCCGATCTCGAGTCCCTCGACGCGGTCGCTGACGTCACCGGAGGCCGTGAGCATCAGCACGCGCGTGGGCATGCCGAGTTCGACGATCTTGCGGCAGACGTCGTCGCCGTGGACCAGGGGGAGGTCACGGTCGAGGACGACCACGTCGTAGTCGTTGACGCCGATGCGCTCCAGGGCGGCCGCACCGTCGTACACGACGTCGACGGCCATGGCCTCCCGGCGCAGTCCGGTGGCCACCGCATCGGCGAGCAGTTGCTCGTCCTCGACGACGAGTACGCGCACGTCGCTTGTCCTTCCTGTGTCCACCCGCGTAGCGCGCTTTGGGCACGCGCGGGCAGGGATCCGGGTGAGTGTTGCCTCCATCCTGCCCTTTTCGGCCATAAGTCGGCTGTAAGGCGGGCGAGGGGCGACTGAAAGACAGATGCGGGAACGGGAATGCGGGATTTTCTCGCGTGGTTGAGGTTTCCGTCGAAACGAGCGGGGGGAGGACGGCTTTACACCCCGCGATCACGCTCTGCATGTGCCGTACCACCATGCGGCATGGTGCGATCCGCTTCCGCAGAGCGGGCGTGGTGTCCGGCACCGTCGCCGCCCGGCCAGGGCAGCGCTGGGCACCTGCAAAGAGACGTGATCGCCCCTCCCGACGGCACACCCCCGTGCCACCGACCCACGACCCAGGACGAGGGGGCGCAGGATGGACGCATTCACCGCAGGACTTCTGCAGCGCATAAGGGCGACCGAGACCGACCTGACGCGGGCTCGTGACGAGGGCGACGACTTCCTCGTCGAGGTGGAACAGGGCGAGCTCGACGACCTGCGCCGCCTCGCTGCCGAACACGGTGTGGAGGTCGGCGCCTAGCGTCTGATCGGCTTCACGCACGACAGCTTCACGCACGACGGCGGGCCCCCGGCGAATCCAGCGCCGGGGGCCCGCCGCGTGGGCGCACGGGTCCGTTCACCTCGTGTTCGCCCGGAGTCGGCCCGTCAGTCGTGCCAGGCGCCGAAGTCCTCCAGGAGCTGCTGGAGGGGCTCGAAGACCCCCGGGGTACCGGCGACGGTCAGGGCCGGGTTGGGGCGCTCTCCGGGGCGGCCACCGGTCAGCACGCCCGCTTCCCGGGCGATGAGGTCGCCCGCCCCGTAGTCCCAGGCGTTCAGGCCCCGCTCGTAATAGCCGTCCAGGCGGCCCGCGGCCAGGTCGCACAGGTCGATCGCCGCCGAGCCGCCGCGGCGGATGTCGCGCAGCAGGGGGATCAGCCTCTGGGCCACCTCGGCCTGGTGGGCGCGGACCTCGGTGACGTAGTTGAAGCCCGTCGACACCAGGGCCTGGTCCAGGGGCGGCGCCGGGCGGCAGGCCAGCCGGCGCTCGCCCTCCCACGCGCCCGTGGCCCAGGCGCCCTCGCCGCGGACCGCGTGGTAGGTCTCGCCGCGCATCGGCGCCGCGACGACCCCGACGACCGTCTCACCGTCCTGCTCGGCGGCGATGGAGACGGACCAAGTCGGAAGTCCGTACAGGTAGTTGACCGTGCCGTCGAGGGGGTCGATGACCCAGCGGACGCCGCTGGTGCCCTCGGTGGAGGCGCCCTCCTCGCCGAGGAAGCCGTCGTCCGGGCGGTGCTCGGAGATCAGGTTCGTGATCAGCTTCTCGGCCGCGATGTCCATCTCGGTCACCACGTCGATGGGACTGGACTTGGTCCTGGCGACCTCGAGGTCGGCCGGGCGGCCGTCGCGCAGCAGGGCACCGGCGCGACCGGCGGCCTCCCGGGCCAGCCGCAGCAGTTCCGCGTGCAGGGGGTCGGTCACGGGGCTCCTCACGCGTACGGGCTGTCGGCGCCCGCGGCGGCGGGCTTGGGGGCGCGGGCCGGGCAGCAGCCGACCGGGCAGACGTTGTGGGAGGCCCCGAGCGTGCCGAGGGCACAGGGCGTGACCTGCTGTCCCCGCTCGACCGCGGCCCGCTCCAGGACCAGGTCGCGGACGGCGGCGGCGAAGCGCGGGTCGTCCCCGACGGTCGCCGAGCGGCGCATCGGCAGGCCGAGCTCCTCTGCCTTGGCCCTGGCCTCGGTGTCGAGGTCGTAGAGGACCTCCATGTGGTCGGAGACGAAGCCGATGGGCGCGATCACCACGGCCGGGACGCCGGACGCGTGGCGCTCCTCCAGGTGGTCGCAGATGTCGGGCTCCAGCCATGGGATGTGCGGGGCGCCGGACCGCGACTGGTAGACGAGCTGCCAGGGGTGGTCGACGCCGGTGCGCTCGCGGACGGCGTCCGCGATCAGCCGGGCGACCTCCAGGTGCTCCGCTACGTACGCGCCGCCCTCGCCGTGGCCCTCCACCGGCCCCGAGGTGTCCGCGGACGCGTTCGGTATCGAGTGGGTCGAGAAGGCGATGTGGGCACCGTCGCGCACCTCTTCGGGGAGCTCGGCGAGGGACTGGACCACCCCGTCGATCATGGGCTCCACGAAGCCGGGGTGGTTGAAGTAGTGCCGCAGCTTGTCGATCCTCGGCGGCTGAAGGCCCTCGGCCTCCAGGGCGGCCAGTGAGTCGGCGAGGTTCTCGCGGTACTGGCGGCAGCCCGAGTAGGAGGCGTAGGCGCTGGTGGCCAGGACCAGGATGCGGCGGCGGCCGTCGGCGACCATCTCGCGCAGGGTGTCGGTGAGGTAGGGCGCCCAGTTGCGGTTGCCCCAGTAGACCGGCAGGTCCAGGCCGTGGTCCGCGAAGTCCTTGCGCAGGGCGTCCAGCAGGGCGCGGTTCTGGTCGTTGATGGGGCTGACCCCGCCGAACAGGAAGTAGTGCTGCCCGACTTCTTTCAGGCGTTCCTTGGGGATGCCGCGCCCGCGCGTCACGTTCTCCAGGAACGGGACCACGTCGTCCGGGCCCTCGGGGCCTCCGAACGAGAGCAGGAGCAGGGCGTCGTAGGGGGTGGCGTCGAGCGCGTCTCGCATGGGTCGATCCTGTCATCCGGTACTGACAGCCACGAAACGGCGGGGTGGCCGGCCGGGTTCCCGGGCGCCCGGGCGGGTGCGTCGGCGCCGCTCACCCGTAAGCTGTATGAGGCGCATTCGCGCCTTACCTGCACGAGCCGCTGCTCGTCGGCCGACCGGAGACCCCTGTGCCCAGCCCCTACCGCGCCCTCTTCGCCGCCCCCGGCTCCAAGGGCTTCGCCGCCGCGGGCTTCGTCGGCCGGATGCCGCTGTCGATGATGGGCATCGGCGTGGTCACGATGATCTCCCAGCTCACCGGCCGGTACGGGCTCGCGGGCTCGCTGTCGGCGACCATCGCGCTGGCCGCCGCGGCGATCGGCCCGCAGGTCTCCCGGCTGGTGGACCTGCACGGCCAGCGCCGGGTGCTGCGCCCGGCGACGCTCGTGGCGCTGGCGGCGTCCGCCGGGATGCTGCTCGCGGCGCACTTCGGCTGGCCGGACTGGGTGCTGTTCGTGTGCGCCGTGGGCATCGGCTCGGTGCCGAGCCTCGGCGCGATGATCCGCGCGCGGTGGGCGGCCCTGTACCGGGGCACCCCGCAGCTGCACACCGCGTACTCCTTCGAGTCGGTGGTCGACGAGGTCTGCTTCATCTTCGGGCCGATCATCTCCATCGGGCTGTCCACGGCCTGGTTCCCGGAGGCGGGTCCGCTGCTCGCCGCCTGCTTCCTGGCGGTGGGCGTGTTCTGGCTGACCGCGCAGCGGGCCACCGAGCCGGCCCCGCACCCGCGCGAGCAGGACGGCGGCCGTACGGCGCTGCGCTCGCCGGGTCTCCAGGTCCTCGTGGCCACCTTCGTGGCGACGGGGGCGATCTTCGGGGCGGTGGACGTGGTCACCGTGGCCTTCGCCGACGAGCAGGGCCACAAGGCGGCGGCGAGCGTCGTGCTCGCCCTCTACGCGGCGGGGTCGTGCGTGGCGGGCCTCGTGTTCGGGCTGCTGCACTTCGGGGGACGTCCCGAACCTCGCTGGCTGCTGGGCATATGCGCGATGGCCGTGAGTATGATCCCCCTCCTACTGGTCGGGAACTTGCCGTTTCTGGCCGTGGCGCTGTTCGTTGCGGGCCTGTCCATCGCTCCCACGATGATCACGACGATGTCCCTGATCGAGCAGCACGTACCACGCGCGCAACTGACCGAGGGCATGACCTGGATCAGTACCGGGCTCGCGGTCGGGGTCGCGCTCGGCTCCTCCGTGGCCGGCTGGGTGATCGACGCGGCCGGGGCACGTGCCGGGTACGGGGTTCCGGCGGTGTCCGGGGCCGTCGCGGTCGTGGTCGGTTTGCTGGGGTACCGCCGGCTCAAGAGGCCGGCTCCACGTCGGGGAGGCAGCGTTGAGCACGGCAGCGAGCGCGAGGAACGGCACGTGGCGTAACTGGGGCGGCAATGTCACCGCGCGTCCCGCGCGGGAGGTCACGCCCGCCTCGGTCGACGAGCTGGCCGCTGCCGTGCGGAAGGCGGCCGAGGACGGTCTCCGGGTGAAGGCGGTCGGCACCGGGCACTCCTTCACGTCGATCGCCGCGACCGACGGCGTGTTGATCCGCCCTCAACTGTTGACCGGCATCCGCAACATCGACCGGGACGCCATGACGGTCACGGTGGAGGCCGGTACCCCGCTCAAGAGGCTCAACGTGGCTCTCGCGCGCGAGGGCCTGTCGCTCACCAACATGGGCGACATCATGGAGCAGACGGTCTCGGGAGCCACCAGCACCGGGACCCACGGCACGGGCCGGGAGTCGGGCTCGATAGCCGCCCAGATCAGGGGCCTGGAGCTGGTCACCGCCGACGGCTCGGTGCTCTCCTGCTCCGAGAAGGAGAACCCCGAGGTCTTCGCGGCCGCCCGGATCGGCCTGGGCGCCCTTGGCATCGTCACCGCGATCACGTTCGCCGTCGAGCCGGTCTTCCTGCTCACGGCCCGCGAGGAGCCCATGAGCTTCGACAAGGTCACCAGCGCGTTCGACGAACTCTGGGCCGAGAACGAACACTTCGAGTTCTACTGGTTCCCGCACACCGGTTCCACCAACACCAAGCGCAACAACCGCAGCGCGGGCCCGGAGAAGCCGGTGCCGCAGCTCCAGGGCTGGTTCGAGGACGAGTTCCTCTCCAACGGCGTCTTCCAGGTGGCCCAGTGGGTCGGCCGGGCGGCACCGGGCACGATCCCCTCGATCGCGCGGATCTCCAGCAAGGCGCTGTCGGCGCGGACGTACACCGACATCCCGTACAAGGTCTTCACATCGCCGCGCCGGGTGCGTTTCGTGGAGATGGAGTACGCCGTGCCGCGCGCGGCCGTGGTCGGGGTGCTGCGCGAACTGAAGGCGGTGGTCGACCGCTCCGGGCTGCGGGTCAGCTTCCCGGTCGAGGTGCGCACCGCGCCCGCCGACGACATCACGCTGTCCACCGCATCGGGCCGCGACAGCGCGTACATCGCCGTCCACATGGTCAAGGGGACTCCGTACCAGGCGTACTTCACGGCCGCGGAGCGGATCTTCACGGCGCACGAGGGGCGCCCGCACTGGGGCAAGGTGCACACGCGTGACGCCGAGTACTTCGACGGTGTCTACCCTCGCTTCGGCGAGTTCACCGCGCTCCGGGACCGGCTCGATCCCGACCGGCGGTTCCAGAACGACTATCTGCGCAGGGTGTTGGGGGCATAAGCGGACGGTGGCCGGACATAAGTCCGAAGCCGATAGTTCCGTTTCTGGTGATTCCGTGAAGTACACCACGTTCAAGATCGCGGAATCCGCTCAACGAAGGGCCGGGCAGCGTTTCTTGAACGAAGTTGAGTGGCGCGCCAATCCACGCACGTGGCCCAAATGGAGTACTGTTGCGAGCCCTGGGTCCGGTCTCCCGCCAGGGCGTCCGTGGCCTTCAAGGGCGGCCGGGAGGGGGCTAGTTGCACAGGGTGACGGAGTTGGTCACTTAGCGTTGCGAATAGGTAACCGTGCCATAACGGCGATCCAGGGCCCGTGCCCGACACGCCGGGCAACTCGGCAAGGTTGTGGCAGGCTGCACCCGGGCAGGCCACACTCGACTAGCGGAAGCAGCGACGCACGTGACGTCGGCAGGCACCACCCGGGAGGTCCCCATGCCCGAACTGCGTGTCGTGGCCGTCTCCAATGACGGCACACGGCTGGTGCTGAAGGCTGCCGACTCAACGGAGTACACGCTTCCGATCGACGAGCGGCTGCGCGCAGCGGTGCGCGGCGACCGTCCGCGCCTCGGCCAGATCGAGATCGAGGTCGAAAGCCATCTCCGTCCCCGCGACATCCAGGCGCGTATACGCGCCGGTGCCACCGCGGAAGAGGTAGCCCAGCTCGCAGGCATCCCCGTCGACCGTGTACGGCGTTTCGAGGGCCCCGTGCTCGCCGAGCGCGCCTTCATGGCCGAACGGGCCCGCAAGACCCCGGTCCGCCGGCCCGGCGAGAACGCCGGACCCCAGCTCGGCGAGGCCGTGCAGGAGCGGCTGTTGCTGCGCGGCGCCGAGAAGGACACCGTCCAGTGGGACTCGTGGCGTCGTGACGACGGCACCTGGGAGGTGCTGCTGGTCTACTGCGTCGCGGGCGAACCGCACTCGGCGAGCTGGACCTACGACCCGCCCCGGCGGCTCGTCCAGGCCGTCGACGAGGAGGCCCGCTCGCTGATCGGCGAGTCCGAGGACCTCGGCGCGCCGGAGCCCAGCTTCCCGTTCGTGCCGCGTATCGCACGGCTGCCGCGCGACCGTCCGCTGGACCGCGCCCTCGACCGGCCCAGCCTGCCCCCGGCCGAGCCGGCCGAGGAGGTCGTCGCTGAACGGGACTCGCTGACCAGCCTGTTGGAGGCGGTGCCGAGCTTCCGGGGCGACATGGTCGTACCGGAGCGGCCCTCCGAGACGGCGAGCATCGAGGAACCGCCCGCCCTGGAGGAGGAGCCCGAGGTGGAGGAGCCGCCGGCTCCCGCGGCCTCGGCCGGTTCCGCCTACGCGGACGTCCTCATGCCGCGTTCGGTGGCGAGCCACCGCGACCGCCTCATCGGTGCGACCGACCGTCAGGCCGAGGCCGACGGTGTCCGCCCGGGCCGCAGAGCGGCGGTCCCGAGCTGGGACGAGATCGTGTTCGGCACCCGCCGCAAGAAGCAGGAGTAGCCGGTCCTGCCGGCCGTGAGGGCCCGTCTCTTGCAGAGGCGGGCCCTTCCGCTGTCCGCTACTGAGGGTCGGGGCCCACCGCGACCGGCCGCTCCGGGTCCGAGGACCACTCCGACCACGAACCGACGTACAGCGCCGCCGGGATGCCCGCGACCGCCAGGGCCAGGACCTCGTGGGCGCCGGAGACGCCGGAACCGCAGTAGACGCCGACCTCGGTGCCGTCGGTGGCGCCGAGCGCCTTGAAGCGGGCGTTCAGTTCCTCCGCGGGCAGGAAGCGGCCGTCCGGGCCGACGTTGTCCGTGGTGGGCGCGGACCGGGCGCCCGGGATGTGGCCGCCGACGCGGTCGATCGGCTCCACCTCGCCGCGGTACCGCTCCCCCGCGCGCGCGTCCAGCAGCACCCCCGAGCGGGCCAGCGCCGCGGCCGCGTCGGCGTCCAGCAGACCGGCCGTCGCGGGCACCGGCACGAAGTCGCCCTCGGCGAGGGCGGGACCCGGCACCGAGGACTGGATCGGCCCCTGCCAGGACGGCAACCCGCCGTCGAGGACTCGCACGTCCGGGTGACCCGTCCAGCGCAGCAGCCACCACGCGCGGGCGGCCGCCCAGCCCTGTCCGCCGTCGTACACGACCACCGGCTTGTTCGAGGAGACACCCGCCCTGCGCATCGCGGCGCCGAACTCCGCGAGGTCGGGCAGCGGATGCCGGCCACCGCCGCCGGCCGGCCCGGCCAACTCCCGGTCCAGGTCGACGTATGCGGCGCCCGGGATGTGCCCGGCCGCGTACTCGGCCCGGCCGTCGAAGGGCGGTTCGCCGGCCGCCTTGGCCACGCTCAACTGCCAGCGGACGTCGAGCAGGACGGGCGGGTGGGGGCCGGCCAGGTCGCTCGCGAGTTCGGATGCGGAGATGATGGCGTTCATGGCCACCATCCTCGCGCACGGGGTGGCCGCGTCGTCCAGGTCCGGCTACTCTGCTCCGCCGGACAGGCCCGGTCACCATGCGTACGGGAACGGGCACATGCTGTACCGCCGATCGACATCCGTCGGCCGTCGCGCGGCAACGGTCAGACAGCCGTGCGACCGGCACCCCGACACGGGAGGCCGCCCGGCGCGCCCGGAGCGCGCGGGACCGCGGGTGGTGCGAGCATCGGCACGGAGGTCCGGACCACGGACACGACACGGCCACCGCGAGGGGCCGAGGAGAGAGTGACGATGACCGAGGCAAGGGGGTCGGCCGCCCCGCCCGCTCGGCACACGCCCGGTACGCCCTGCTGGGTGAGTCTGATGGTGCACGGCACGGCCGCGACCCAGGAGTTCTACGGATCGCTGTTCGGCTGGGAGTTCGTGCCGGGACCGCAGCAGCTCGGGCCCTACGTCCGGGCCCTGCTGGGCGGCCAGGAGGTCGCCGGGATCGGCCAACTGCCGCCCGACCGCCAGCTCCCGATCGCCTGGACGCCCTACTTCGCCTCCGACGACATCGACCTGACGGCCGAGTCGGTGCGGTTGTGCGGCGGCACGGTGGGCGTGGGCCCGCTGGACGCCGGGGACGCCGGGCGGCTGGTGATCGGCTCCGACCCGTCCGGTGCCGTCTTCGGGGTGTGGCAGGCGGCGGCCCACCTGGGCACGTCCGTCGCCGGGGTCCCGGGTACACCCGCGTGGCACGAGCTGCTCACCTTCGAGACGGTGAGCGTGATGAAGTTCTACGAGACGGTGTTCGGCTGCGAGGGCGAGCCGGTGGTCTCCGCCGACTTCGACTACGTCACCCTCCACAGCGGCGGTCGTCCCGTGGCCGGTCTGCACGGCGTCGGGCACGCCCTCCCCCGTGACCGGGGGCCGCACTGGATGACGTACTTCGAGGTGGCCGACGCGACCGCCGCCACGCGGCTCCTCGTCGAGCTGGGCGGTCATGTGCTGCGCCCGCCGCACGACAGCCCGCACGGCAGGGTGGCGACGGTGGCGGATCCGGAGGGGGCGCGTTTCTCGTTGATCGAGGACCCGCGCTGAGGCCCTGCCGGCCTCCGGTCAGAAACCCGCCCCGGCCGACGGGACCGGCAGCACGTCCGGGGAGAGGGCGGCCGCGCGTGCCGTGCCGGCGGTCATACGGCGGCGGTGGTGCCGGCGGCACAGGACCTCGTAGCCGATGTCGTCGGCCTGGTTGACGTCACCGACGACCACCTGGGCACCCTCGACGACCATCTCGCCGTTGACCGTACGGGCGTTGTGCGTGGCCCGGGCCCCGCACCAGCACAGCGCCTCGACCTGGAGGACCTCCACCCGGTCGGCCAGTTCCACCAGGCGCTGGGAGCCGGGGAACAGCTTGGAACGGAAGTCCGTGGTGATGCCGAAGGCGTAGACGTCGAGGTCCAGGTCGTCCACGATCCTGGCGAGCTGGTCGATCTGCTCCGGCACCAGGAACTGCGCCTCGTCCGCGATCACGTAGTCCGCGCGGCCGCCGCGGGAGAGGTGGTCGACGAGGTAGGCGTACAGGTCCTGGCCGTCCTCGACCTCGACCGCGTCGGTGACCAGGCCGAGCCGCGAGGACAGCTTGCCCTCGCCGGCCCGGTCGTCCCGGGTGAAGATCATGCCGGTCAGGCCGCGCGCCGAACGGTTGTGCTCGATCTGGAGAGCCAGCGTGGACTTCCCGCAGTCCATGGTTCCGGAGAAGAACACCAGCTCGGGCATGGGAGGTCGAGCACCTTTCGGTTCTGTGCGGGGCGGGGCGGCCGGGTCGGCCTCAGGAGCGTACTTCGAGCAGCGGTACCAGTTGCTCGGCGGGGGTCATCGAACCGTGGTTGCCGACCATCGCCGACTCCTTCGGCTCCCGCTCGGAGGCGATGAGGAGGACGTCGTCGCGGGCGGCGGCGACCACGTCGCCGATCCGGTCGTACACCCGCTCGTCGACGTGGTCCGGCGGCCCGAACCAGCCCGCCGAGATGGCCTCGTCCCGGGAGGCGACCCAGAACTGCTCGCCGAGGACCTCACGCCAGCAGGTCAGCACGTCGCCCGCGGCACCGGGCACGGCGTAGACGTGACGGGCCCGGCCCTCGCCGCCGAGCAGGGCGACCCCGGCGCGCAGTTCCCAGTCCTCGTCGAAGTCGATGCGGTGCTGCTCGTCGAAGGGGATGTCGACCATGCCGTGGTCGGCCGTGACGTACAGCGCGCTGCGGGGCGGCAGTTGCTCGGCGAGGCGCTGCACCAGGCGGTCGACGTACATGAGCTGGCCGCGCCAGGTGTCGGAGTCGACGCCGAAGCGGTGGCCGGCGCCGTCGACCTCCGAGTAGTACGTGTAGACCAACGAGCGGTCGCCGCCGGCGAGTTCCGCGGCCGCCAGGTCCATGCGCTCCTCGCCGGACAGCCGTCCGTGGAACGTTCCGCCGCTGAGCGCGACCTTGGTCAGGGGGGTGTTCTGGAAGGTCGGCGAGGAGACCTGGGCGGCGTGCACCCCGGCCCGGTCGGCGAGTTGGAAGACGGTGGGGTACGGCTGCCAGGCCTGCGGCTTGGTCCACGGCTGCCAGCGGAGCTGGTTCATCAGCTCGCCGGTGTCCGGGTTGCGCACGGTGTAGCCCGGCAGGCCGTGAGCGCCGGGCGGGCGGCCGGTGCCGACCGAGGCGAGGGAGGTCGCGGTGGTCGCCGGGTAGCCGGTGGTCAGCGGGCGGCCGGTGCCGCCGCGCGAGCTGGCCAGCAGGGACGTCATGAAGGGCGCCTCGTCCGGGTGCGCCCTGAGCTGCTCCCAGCCGAGGCCGTCGATCAGGAACACGCAGTTCCGGTCGGCGGGGGTGAGCTCGCGGATCGCGGCGGTGGTGCCCGGTACGGCCATGCCGGCGGCGAGCGTGGGCAGCAGGTCGGCGAGGGAGCCGGTGCCGTACTCGGGAACGGGCGCGGTGTCGAGGGCGAGGGGTTCGGGATGGTCCCAGGCGTGCTGCACCATCAGCGGGTGACGTCCGCGGTCGCCTCGGAGATGGCCTGGGCGAAGGCGAGCGCCTGGCGCACGGTGTCCGGGCCGTCCCCCGCCTCGCTGACCCGCAGGCTGAGGTCGTCGGCCGTGGAGTTTCCGGTGTAGCCGTGGTCCGCCTCGCAGTTGGGGTCGCCGCAGGCGGCGGGCTCCAGGTCGATGCGGGAGACCGCGCCCCAGCCGATGGTCAGCACGACCTCGCGGGGCAGGGTGCCGGGCTGGTATTGCTCGGGGTTGGCGACGACCCGGCTGACCACGACCGACGAGATCCGGCCGAGCTTCACGGACTCCGTGGAGGTGGTGGCGTACGGCGTCGGGGAGGTGGTGTCCGCGTTCTGCTCGTCGGTGTGGCTCACGATGAAGCGGTTGCCGGTGAGGACGAGCACGGTCACGTGCCGCCGCACCTCGTTCTGGTCGAACGTCGTCTCCTGGTGGACCAGGTACGACCGGATGGGCTCGCCGCCCACGGCGGCCTCCACCGCCTCGGCCACGAGGGCCGGGTAGTAGCCGCTGCGTTCGATCGCCGCACGCAGCCCCTGGGTCGTCGTACTGGTCTTGGCCATGACGTCCATCCTACGGGGGCGCGCTGACTGCGAGGCACCGATCGCCCCCGCTCAGTACGCGGGGAGCGTCCGCGGGCCGAGGTCGTCGCGGGCGGGCGGCGGCGCGAGCCGTACGGAGGCGCCGAGGACGCTCAGGCCGCGCGGGGCGACCACGACCGGCTCCAGGGTGACCGCGACGACCTCGGGGTGGTCGTCGACCAGCCGGGACACCCGCAGCAGGAGCTCCTCCAGCGCGGGTGTGTCGACCGGGGTGGAACCGCGCCAGCCGAACAGGAGCGGAGCCGTGCGGATGGCGCGGACCAGGCTCGTGGCCTCCCGGTCGGTGACCGGAATCAGCCGGTGCGCGGTGTCGTCGAGCAACTGCGAGGCGGCTCCGGCCAGCCCGAAGGAGAGCACGGCGCCGGCGGCGGGGTCGATGACGGCCCGGATCACGGTGTCCACCCCGCGCGGTGCCATCCCCTGCACCACGGGCCGCAGTTCGTCGGGCGGCCCGAAGAGCTCGGTCAGCTCGGCGTACGCCCGCCGCAACTGCTCCTCGTCGGCGAGGTCGAGGCGGACGCCGCCGAGGTCGGCGCGGTGGCGCAGGTGCGGGGCGGTGGCCTTGAGGGCGACCGGGTACCCCAGGGCGGCCGCGGCCTCGACGGCGGCGTCGGGGCTCGCGGCGGGCAGGGCGCGGTGGACCTGGATGCCGTACCTGGCGAGCAGCTCGCAGGTCTCCTCGGTGCCGAGGGTGAGTCCCTGGCCGCGGGTGAGCAGGCCGTCGATCAGGGCGGCTGCACCCTTCTCGTCGATGTTCTCGTACTCGGGCACCTTGCCGGGCTCGGCGGCCTCCCGGCGCCACTGGGCGTACTGCACGACGTCGGCGAGGGCCCGCACCGCGCGCTCGGCGGCGGGGTAGGCGGGGATGAGGCGGTCGCTGTTCCCGGGGGCGGGCGGTTCCGCCGGGGCCTGGGTGGCGCGCAGCCGGTCCAGGGCGCGGAACGGGTGGTCGGCGCGGATCTTCGGCGGTCCGGCGGCGGCCTGGGGCGCGGTGCTGGTCGCGGCCGACAGGGCTTCCGCGAGGCCGCCGAGCTCGACGTGGACCACGAGGACCGGCTTGCCGGGGACCTGCTCCGCGGCGGACCTGAGCGCCTCGGCGAGGGCGGCGTCGCCGGCGGACCCCTCGCCGACCGCGGGGATGGCCGTCACGATCACCGCGTCGTACGCGTCGTCGGCCAACGCGCGCGCGAGGGCCGCGTGGAAGTCCTCCGGCGCGGCGGCGGTGGTCAGGTCCAGCGGGGGTGAGGGCGTCAGGCCTTCGGCCACGCAGGCGTCGTAGGTGAGCAGGCCGAGCGACTCGGAGTTGCCGAGGATCGCCACCCTGGGTCCGCTGGGCAGCGGCTGGCGGGCCAGCAGGAGGCCGGTGTCGACGAGTTCGGTGATGGTGTCCACGCGGATCACCCCGGCCTGGCGGAGCAGCGCGGAGACGGTCGCGTGCGGCAGGCGCGTGGCGCGGACGGCGTGGCCCTGCGGGGCGGTGCCCGAGCCCTGCACGACGACCAGGGGCTTCGCCGCCGCCGTGCGCCGGGCGAGGCGGGTGAACTTGCGGGGGTTGCCGATGGACTCCAGGTACATGAGGACGACGTCGGTGTCGGGGTCGTCGTACCAATACTGGAGGACGTCGTTGCCGGAGACGTCCGCGCGGTTGCCTGCGGAGACGAAGGTGGAGACGCCGGTCACGCCGGTGACACCGCCGCCGCGCCGGTGCAGCCGGGAGAGCAGGGCGATGCCGATGGCGCCGGACTGGGCGAACAGGCCGATCCGGCCGGGGCGGGGGGTCTCGGGGGCCAGTGACGCGTTGAGCCGGACGTCCGGCGAGGTGTTGATGACGCCGAAGGCGTTCGGGCCGATGATCCGCATGCCGTACGCGCGTGCGTGCCGTACGAGTTCTCGCTGGCGCTCGCGTCCTTCGGGGCCGCTCTCGGCGTACCCGGCCGAGAGCACGACGAGTCCCTGCACGCCGTGGGCCCCGCACTCGGCGACGACCTCGGGGACCTGCTCGGCGGGGACGGCGACGACCGCGAGGTCGACGGGGCCGTCGACGTCCCGCACCGAGCGGTGCGCGGGGATGCCGTCGACCTCCTTCGTCTCCTCGGGGAAGGCCTTGTTCACGGCGTACAGGCGGCCGGTGAAGCCGTAGTCCCGGATGTTGCCGAGCACGCTGCGGCCCACGCCGCCGGGGGCGCGTCCGACGCCGACGACCGCGACGGAGCCGGGGGTGAGCAGGCGCTGCACGGACCGCGACTCGGCACGCTGCTCGCGCGCATACTGCACGGCGAGCGAGCGGTCGGTGGGCTCCAGGTCGAACTCCAGGCGGACGACGCCGTCCTCGAAGCTGCGCTTCTGGGTGTACCCGGCGTCGGTGAACACCTTGATCATCTTGACGTTGGCCGGCAGCACCTCGGCGGCGAAGCGCCGGATGCCGCGCTCGCGGGCGACGGCGCCGATGTGTTCGAGGAGGGCGGAGGCCACCCCGCGCCCCTGGTGGGCGTCCTGCACGAGGAAGGCGACCTCGGCCTCGTCGGCGGGGGCGGACGCGGGCATGCCGTCGGCGCCGATGCGGTCGTAGCGTACGGTGGCGATGAACTCGCCGCCGATGGTGGCGGCGAGTCCCACCCGGTCCACAAAGTCGTGGTGCGTGAAGCGGTGGACGTCCTTGGCGGACAGGCGTGGGTAGGGCGCGAAGAAGCGGTAGTACTTCGACTCGTCCGAGACCTGCTCGTAGAAGCTGACCAGGCGATCGGCGTCGTCGACGGTGATGGGCCTGATGCGCGCGGTGCCGCCGTCGCGCAGCACCACGTCGGCCTCCCAGTGGGCGGGGTACTCGTGCCGGTCCGACGCGCTCTGCATGGGCCCCAGAGTACGGCTCGCGTACGACAACGGCGCGAGGCAGTCTGTGGAGAACGCGCGAGAGCGCACAAGGACGGAAGTCGGGCCGAGGCCGCGGTCCGACGTCTCACCCCGGGAGGCTGCACGCCCTCCCGGGAGACGCTTCACGTGTGGGAAACTGGTCTAGACAACCCTGAACACCGAAGGGCAGCATCACATGGCTGAGCGCCGCGTCAACGTCGGCTGGGCCGAGGGCCTCCACGCCCGCCCCGCTTCCATCTTCGTCCGGGCCGCCACGGCCGCAGGCATCCCGGTGACGATCGCCAAGGCCGACGGCAACCCCGTCAACGCGGCCTCCATGCTGGCCGTTCTCGGCCTGGGCGCCCAGGGCGGCGAGGAGGTCGTCCTCGCCTCCGACGCCGAGGGCGCGGACGCGGCTCTCGACCGGCTCGCGAAGCTGGTCGCCGAGGGACTCGAGGAACTTCCCGAGACCGTCTGAGCACGGGTGTCCTGAAAAGCAGGCAAGGGCTCGTCCGAATTATCGGGCGGGCCCTTCGCTTTATCCTTTTACGGGCAGCGGAAAGAGCCCCCGCGAATTACTCCCTCTTTGTATACGGTGCCCGTGTTAATGCCGCACACCCGTCACGTTTACGGGATGTTGCGAACTCCTCACACGGTCCGCGCGGTCCTGTCCTGAGGTGAACCGCAGCCGGTGCGCCGCGCCCGAGCGCTCGGTGTGCAGCGCCGTGATCGCACGCGCCCGTTCGCCGTCCCCGCGGGCCACCGCGTCCACGATCGCGCCGTGCTCCGCCCAGGACTCCACGGGGTCGGCCGGCGCGTCCACGACGTACATCCAGGCGATCTTGTGCCGCAACTGGGTCAGCAGCGAGGTCAGCGCCGGGCTGCCGGTGGCCTGCGCGAGCGTCTCGTGGAACCAGCCCCCCAAGGAGCGCAGATCGTCGCTGTTGCCCCGCCTGGCCCGCTCCTGGCCCAGCCTGACCAGGCCGCGCAGCACCTTCAGATGGGCCTCGGTGCGCCGCTGGGCGGCCCGGGAGGCGCCCAGCGGTTCGAGGAGCATGCGCATCTCCAGGAGGTCGGCGCCCTCCTGCTCGGTCGGTTCGGCGACGCACGCGCCCGCGTGCCGCCGGGTCACCACGAAGCCCTCGGCCTCCAGCGTGCGCAGGGCCTCACGGACGGGGACCCGGGAGACGCCGTAGCGGCGGGCGAGCAGTTCCTCGGTGAGCCGGCTCCCGCGCGCGTGGACACCGGCGACGATGTCGTCCCGGATCGCCGTGCATACCGAGTGCGCCGGAATACGCATGTCCGACCTCCGTCTTAATCCCCGTGAAACGTCGCCGATTGACGTGTGTTCAGTGACTCTATTGCAATGAGCGGGAATTTCCGACGGCGGACCGGAATCCAGGGATATTTTTTGGACAACGGGGTGCCGGAAACGACGAAACCCCGGCTCGGGGAGCCGGGGTTCTCGCGGAGGCCGCGGGGCGATCGTCAGACGTCGACGCCGTGCGAGCGCAGGTAGGCGACGGGGTCGATGTCCGAGCCGTACTCGGGGCTGGTGCGTGCCTCGAAGTGCAGGTGCGGGCCGGTGACGTTGCCGGTCGCGCCGGAGAGGCCGATCTGCTGACCGGGAGTGACGGACTGGCCGACCGAGACGCCGATGGACGACAGGTGGCCGTACTGGGTGTACGTGCCGTCGGCCATCCTGATCACGACGTTGTTGCCGTACGCCCCGCCCCAGCCGGCCTCGACGACCGTGCCGCGGCCGACCGCGTGCACGGAGGTGCCGCTGGCGGCGTGGAAGTCGATACCGGTGTGGCTGCCGGAGGACCAGATGGAGCCGCCGCTCTTGTAGCCGGTGGAGACGTAGGAGCCGGAGATCGGGGCGACGAAGGCGTTGAGGCGCTTGCGCTCGGCCTCGCGGGCGGCGCGCTCCTTGGCCTCGCGGATCTCCTTGGCACGCGCCTCGGCCTTGCGCTTGGCCTCCGCCTCCGCCTTCTTCTGCGCGGCGGCCTGCGCCTGGGCCTCGGCCTGGGCGTCGAGCTGGTCCGCGAGGGAGTCGCCGACGGAGACGACGGGCATGAGGCCGGTCTGCTCGACGGAGTTCTCGGCGGCGAGCGCCGGGGCGGCGATGGTGCCGATGACGCCGGTGGTGGCGAGGGCGGCGACGCCCGCGGCGCGGGCGGTGGTGCGCTTCATGCGGCTGGGACGGCGGTGCTTCCCGGTGGCGCAGGTGAACGCCATGTGGTGGCTGGTCCTTTCCTTCCTTCTCGCCTACCGGGTTAGCTGACGGGTTCGGAGCAGGAAGGTCTCCTACGGACCCCCTCGCGGTCGCGTGGGCGTCCGATTCACCCCAGGGACGTGGTGTGGGTCCCCGGCTCCCCTGGCTCGCGCCGTACGGGGACTCGGCGATGACTGTCCGGTGCCGCGGGCGCGGCGCAGTGCCTGACGGACAGCCCGCAAGACGCTAAGCGGGGCGGCTTTCAGGACCCAAACGGATCAGGGTGTTTGTAGCGCATCCCACAGGGCAGACAGGCAACCTCCCACCCAATTCGGACATCAAGGGGCCCTGGTGACGCCGCCGTCACCAGGGCCCCTCCACGCCCGTGCCGGTGCTCGGCTACTCGGCGCTGACGACCTTGACCTCGCCGATACCGAGGGCCTCGACGGGCTCCTTGATGGCCGCCGCGTCGCCGACCAGGACCGTCACCAGCCGGTCCACCGGGAAGGCGTTCACGACGGCCGCGGTGGCCTCCACGGTGCCGGTCGCGGCGAGCTGCTGGTACAGGGTCGCCTGGTAGTCGTCGGGCAGGTGCTGCTCGACCTGGTCGGCCAGCGTGCTCGCCACGGCCGCGGCCGTCTCGTACTTGAGCGGTGCCACACCCACGAGGTTCTGCACGGCGACGTCGCGCTCGGCGTCGGTGAGGCCGCCCTCGGCGAGCGTGCGCAGCACCTTCCACAGGTCGTCCAGGGCGGGACCGGTGTTCGGGGTGTCGACGGAGCCGCTGATGGCGAGCATCGCGGCGCCCGAGCCGTCCGGCGCGGACCGGAGGACCTGGCCGAACGCCCGTACGCCGTAGGTGTAGCCCTTCTCCTCGCGCAGGACGCGGTCAAGGCGGGAGGTGAGGGTGCCGCCGAGGCAGTACGTGCCGAGCACCTGCGCGGGCCACACGCGTGCGTGCCGGTCGGCGCCGATACGGCCGATCAGGAGCTGGGTCTGGACGGCTCCGGGGCGGTCCACGATCACGACGCGGCCGG
Organism: Streptomyces sp. NPDC091972; assembly: GCF_044756385.1. Classification (NCBI taxonomy): domain Bacteria; kingdom Bacillati; phylum Actinomycetota; class Actinomycetes; order Kitasatosporales; family Streptomycetaceae; genus Streptomyces; species Streptomyces sp. NPDC091972. Next base: position 197,351 of record NZ_JBIVSV010000012.1, read on the forward strand.
TGTCGTCGGCGGTCACCGGCGGCACGGGCCGCGGCTGGGCCGGGGAACCGGTCCAGGCACCGAGCGTGTCGGCGAGCAGCGCGTCCAGGTCGATGCCGGTGAGGTCGCCGACGACCACGGCGGTCGCGGTGGCGGGCCGCACGTGCTTCTCGTAGAAGGCGCGTACGGCCGCGGAGTCGATGTTCCCGACGGTCTCCTCGGTGCCCTGGCGCGGGCGCGACATGCGCGAGTCCGCCGGGAACAGCTCCTTGGAGAGCTCCTTGGCGGCACGGCGGGACGGGTTGGCCAGCTCATGCGGGATCTCGTCGAGGCGGTTGCGGACGAGCCGCTCGACCTCGCTGTCCGCGAACGCGGGCGCCCTGAGCGCGTCGGCCAGCAGACCGAGCGCCTTGGCGAGGCGGGAGGCCGGCACTTCGAGGCTGAGGCGGACGCCCGGGTGGTCGGCGTGCGCGTCGAGGGTGGCTCCGCAGCGCTCCAGCTCGGCGGCGAACTCCTCGGCCGAGTGCTTGTCGGTGCCCTCGGAGAAGGCGCGGGCCATGATCGTGGCGACGCCGTCCAGGCCGGCGGGTTCGGCGTCCAGGGGTGCGTCCAGGAGCACTTCCACGGCGACGACCTGCTGGCCGGGGCGGTGGCAGCGCAGCAGGGTCAGGCCGTTGTCGAGCGTCCCGCGCTCGGGGGCGGGGAAGGCCCAGACCTTGGGCTCGCCCGCCTGCGGCTGCGGGTGGAACTCCATCGCGGCGAGCTCGCTCACTTGGCCGCCTCCTCGTTGTCGTCGCTGGCTTCCACGGTTGCCGCGGCCTCGGGGTCCTCGGCGGCTTCCTCGGCGCTGTCGGCGATCTCGGCCGGGGTGAGCGGCTCGTAGACCAGCACCGCGCGGTTGTCGGGGCGCAGCCTGGCCTTGGCGACCGCCTGCACGTCCTCGGCGCTCACCTCCAGGACGCGCTGCACGGCGGTCAGGGCGAGCTGCGGGTCGCCGAACAGGACGGCGTAGCGGCACAGTTCGTCGGCGCGGCCCGCGACGGTGCCCAGCCGGTCCAGCCACTCGCGCTCCAACTGGGCCTGGGCGCGCTCCATTTCCTCGGCCGTGGGCCCCTCCGCGGCGAACCGCGCGAGCTCCTCGTCGATGGCGGCCTCGATGACCGGCACCTCGACGTCGCCGGAGGTCTTCACGTCGAGCCAGCCCAGGGAGGGCGCACCGGCCAGGCGCAGCAGGCCGAAGCCGGCCGCCACGGCCGTACGGTCGCGCCGGACGAGCCGGTTGTAGAGGCGGGAGGACTCGCCGCCGCCGAGGACGGTGAGGGCGAGGTCGGCCGCGTCCGCCTCGCGCGTGCCGTCGTGCGGAAGCCGGTAGGCGGCCATCAACGCGCGCGCGGGGACCTCCTCCTCGACGACCTCGCGCAACTGCTCGCCGATGATCTCGGGCAGCGAGCCGTCGCGGGGGGCGGGCTTGCCGTCGTGCGAGGGGATGGAGCCGAAGTACTTCTCCACCCACGCGAGCGTCTGCTCGGGGTCGATGTCGCCGACGACCGACAGGACGGCGTTGTTGGGCGCGTAGTAGGTGCGGAAGAACGCGCGCGCGTCCTCCAGCGTGGCCGCGTCCAGGTCGGCCATCGAACCGATCGGGGTGTGGTGGTAGGGGTGGCCCTCCGGGTAGGCGAGCGCGGTCAGCTTCTCGAACGCGGTGCCGTAGGGGACGTTGTCGTAGCGCTGCCTGCGCTCGTTCTTGACGACGTCGCGCTGGTTCTCCATCGACTCGTCGTCGAGGGCGGCCAGCAGCGAGCCCATGCGGTCGGCCTCCAGCCACAGGGCGAGCTCGAGCTGGTGGGTCGGCATGGTCTCGAAGTAGTTGGTGCGCTCGAAGCTGGTGGTGCCGTTCAGCGAGCCGCCCGCGCCCTGGACGAGTTCGAAGTGACCGTTGCCGTGCACCTGCTTCGAGCCCTGGAACATCAAGTGCTCGAAAAGGTGAGCCAGGCCGGTACGCCCCTTGACCTCGTGGCGCGAGCCGACGTCGTACCAGAGGCACACCGCCGCGACCGGGGTCAGGTGGTCCTCGGAGAGCACCACGCGCAGCCCGTTGGCCAGGCGGTGCTCGGTCGCTGTCAGGCCCCCGGTGCCTGCCTGGTCTGTGGCCGTGTGACCCATGGGCATGTACGTCCCTTCGATCGCGGTCGCGGTCGTGGAAACCGCGGGTTGTGGAGCTGTTTTCCTGCCGGTCCTGCCACTGTATGCAAGCGTGCGGACCCTCGGTGAAGTTCCCGGGGCGCGTACGCCCACAGCGGATCGCGTAGCCTGCGGGCAACCGTGAGGGAGGCGCTGCGCGGCCCCCGGGCCCGGGCGGCACCGCCGGGCCCTGCCCGGACTGTCAGTGCCGCGGTCCACAATGGTCCGCGTCAGATCCCGTTCACGCTTCAGCAAGAGTGAGCCAAAGGGCCGACGTGAGCGACCCGTAGGCGAGCGACCAGAAAAGAGGAGCCGGCAGCGATGGCCCGCCGCAGCACGAAGACCCCGCCGCCCGACGACTCGTACGAGGAGCGGATCCTCGACATCGACGTCGTGGACGAGATGAAGGGCTCGTACCTCGAGTACGCGTACTCGGTCATCTACTCCCGCGCGCTCCCCGACGCCCGCGACGGCCTCAAGCCGGTGCACCGGCGCATCGTCTACCAGATGAACGAGATGGGCCTGCGCCCCGACCGCGGCTATGTGAAGTGCGCCCGCGTGGTCGGCGAGGTCATGGGCAAGCTGCACCCGCACGGCGACGCGTCGATCTACGACGCCCTCGTGCGCATGGCCCAGCCCTTCTCGATGAGCGTGCCGCTGATCGACGGCCACGGGAACTTCGGCTCGCTGGGCAACGACGACCCGCCGGCCGCCATGCGGTACACCGAGTGCCGCGCGGCCGAGGCCGCGAGCCTGATGACGGAGTCCATCGACGAGGACACGGTCGACTTCGCCCCGAACTACGACGGCCAGGAGCAGGAGCCGGGCGCGCTGCCCGCCGCCTTCCCCAACCTCCTGGTGAACGGCGCCTCGGGCATCGCGGTCGGCATGGCCACCAACATGCCGCCGCACAACCTCACCGAGGTCATCGCGGCCGCCCGCCACCTGATCCGCTACCCGAACGCGGATCTGGACGCCCTGATGAAGCACATCCCGGGCCCCGACCTGCCCACCGGCGGCCGGATCGTCGGTCTCACGGGCATCCGTGACGCCTACGAGACGGGCCGCGGCACCTTCAAGATCCGTGCCACGGTCTCGGTGGAGACGGTGACCGCCCGCCGCAAGGGCCTGGTCGTCACCGAGCTGCCCTTCACGGTCGGCCCGGAGAAGGTGATCGCCAAGATCAAGGACCTGGTCGGCGCGAAGAAGCTCCAGGGCATCGCCGACGTCAAGGACCTCACCGACCGCGCCCACGGCCTGCGCCTGGTCATCGAGATCAAGAACGGCTTCGTGCCGGAGGCCGTCCTGGAGCAGCTCTACAAGCTGACGCCGATGGAGGAGTCCTTCGGCGTCAACAACGTGGCGCTGGTCGACGGGCAGCCCCTCACGCTCGGCCTCAAGGAGCTCCTGGAGGTCTACCTCGACCACCGCTTCGAAGTGGTGCGCCGGCGCAGCGAGTTCCGGCGCACCAAGCGGCGCGACCGGCTGCACCTGGTCGAGGGCCTGCTCACCGCCCTGGTCGACATCGACGAGGTCATCCGCATCATCCGCTCCAGCGACAACTCCGCGCAGGCGAAGGAGCGCCTGATCGAGCGCTTCTCGCTGAGCGAGATCCAGACGCAGTACATCCTGGACACGCCCCTGCGGCGCCTGACCCGGTTCGACCGCATCGAGCTGGAGTCCGAGAAGGACCGCCTCAACGCGGAGATCGCGGAGCTGACCCGGATCCTGGAGTCGGACGCCGAGCTGCGCAAGCTGGTCTCCGCCGAACTGGCCGCGGTCGCCAAGAAGTACGGCACCGAGCGGCGCACGGTGCTGCTGGAGGCCGGAGCGACGGCCCCGGTGGCCGCCGTGCCGCTCCAGGTGGCCGACGACCCGTGCCGGGTGCTGCTGTCCTCGACGGGGCTCCTGGCCCGTACGGCGAACGGCGAGCCGTTCCCGGAGGAGGCCGGCGGCAAGCGCGCCAAGCACGACGTGATCGTCTCGGCGGTGCCCGCCACCGCGCGCGGCGAGGTCGGCGCGGTGACGTCGGCGGGCCGCCTGCTGCGGATCAACGTCATCGACCTGCCGCAGCTCCCGGAGTCGGCCGCGAACCTCTCGGGCGGTGCCCCGCTGGCGGAGTTCGTCTCCCTGGAGGACGGCGAGACGCTGGTCTGCCTCACCACGCTGGACGAGTCCTCGCCCGGCCTTGCGCTCGGCACCGAGCAGGGCGTCGTCAAGCGCGTGGTCCCCGACTACCCGTCCAACAAGGACGAGTTGGAGGTCATCACGCTCAAGGAGGGCGACCGGATCGTCGGCGCGGTGGAACTGCGCACCGGCGAGGAGGACCTGGTCTTCATCACCGACGACGCCCAGCTCCTGCGCTACCAGGCGTCCCAGGTCCGTCCGCAGGGCCGTCCGGCGGGCGGTATGACGGGCATCAAGCTCGCCGAGGGCGCGAAGGTCATCTCCTTCACCGCGGTGGACCCGGCGGCGGACGCGGTCGTCTTCACGGTCGCGGGCTCGCGCGGCACGCTCGACGACTCGGTGCAGACGACCGCCAAGCTGACCCCGTTCGACCAGTACCCGCGCAAGGGCCGCGCCACGGGTGGTGTGCGCTGCCAGCGGTTCCTGAAGGGCGAGGACTGCCTGTCCCTGGCCTGGGCGGGCGCCGTCCCGGCCCGTGCCGCGCAGAAGAACGGCACCCCGGCCGACCTCCCGGAGATCGACCCGCGCCGCGACGGCTCGGGCGTGTCCCTGGCGAAGACGGTCTCGGTGGTGGCGGGCCCGGTCTAGGCCGGTTCCCCTGCTTCCCCGGGTTCCTCCTCGGTGCCCTGGACGAAGCGCAGGACGCCCCACATGCCGGCCTCGTCGGCGGTGTGCGGGGCGTCCTGCGCGCACTCCCCCAGTTTTTTGTGCAGCGCGTGGGAGTCGATACCGCGGCCGATGAGGACGAGCTGGGTCTGCCGGTCTTCCCCGGCGCCCCACGGCTCGGGGTAGAACCGCAGGAAGCTGCCCACGGCATGGACGGCGTAACGGTTGCGGACGTCGTACGGCCCGAAGTCGACGTACCCCTTGATCCGGTAGAGCCCCTCCGGCCTGCTGTCGAGGAAGGCCATGAGGCGGCGGGGGTCCATGGGCACGTCGGAACGGAACGACACGCTGTCGTAGCCGGTGTGCAGGTGGTCCTCGTGGCCGTGCTCGTCGGTGTGCTCGTGCAGATCGTCGAAGGAGAGCTGTCCGACGCGCTCCTCGTCGGGTCGGCAGTCGAAGAGGAACTCGGGGTCGATGCGGCCGTAGGTGGCCGGGACGACGGCGGCGCGGTCGACGAGTGACCGGACGACCGCCAGAACGCGCTCGGCGTCCTGCGGAGCCGCCCGGTCGAGCTTGTTGACGACGACGAGGTCGGCGAGGGCGAGATGCCGGTCGAGTTCGGGGTGCCGGGCGCGGGTGTCGTCGAACTCGGCGGCGTCGACGACCTCGACTAGACCGCCGTAGACGATGTGGGGCTCCTCGCTGGCGAGCACCATGCGGACCAGTTCCTGCGGCTCGGCGAGCCCGCTGGCCTCGATGACGATGACGTCGATGCCGGCCTCCGGGCGGGCGAGCTTGGCGAGACAGCCGTCGAGCTCACTGACGTCGACGGCGCAGCACAGGCAGCCGTTCCCGAGGGAGACGGTGGAGTCGCCGAGCGCGCCCGCGACGGCCATGGCGTCGATCTCGATGGCGCCGAAGTCGTTGACGACGGCACCCAGACGGCTGCCGCCGCTGCGGTGCAGGAGATGATTGAGGAGCGTGGTCTTGCCGGAACCCAGGAACCCGGCGAGCACGACGACCGGGATCTGCCGGGGGCTCCCGCTCGGCTGACTCAACGTACGACCTCTTTCGCGCTGCTGCGTGCACCGGATCGCGGTCCCGGCGCACATACGTGGGGGGAATGCCGGACCAGGATACGAGCCGGAACAATCCCCTCGAAGTGAACGATTGTTAGCAGCGCTTGCGGGGCAGACGTTGGGGAAGGCGCCGGTTCGTGCGACCCTCACTTCCCTCCGTGCGCCTCCTCTCCGCCTCCCCCGCCGATCAGAGCCGCTCGGCACCCTGGGAGACGGCAAGCGCCGCCCACCGCTCGCCGGTCCCCATCAGTCGACCCGCACCCCGACGACCGGCGGACGGCCGTTTGGATCGGGGATGACATGGCCACACAGAAATCTGGGAAGCCGGGGCTGGATTCCGTGCTCGCGGCGGGGGTCGCCTTCACCGCGGGAGTCCTCACCACGCTGACCGCACGCCGCCGACGGCGCAAGGGGTCGCGACGCCACCCCGAGGAAGCCCTCGGGACCGGCGAGTTCCGCGCCGCCCTGGTGGACTACCAGAGGCTTCAGCTCGGCCTCCTGGAGCGCGCCATCGACGATCCCGAGCTGGCCCAGGTGCTGAGCACCTTCGAGGTGGAGTCGCCGACCCACCTCCGGCAGCATCTGTTCGCGAACGCCCTCTACTCCAACGCGCTGTTCGGCTTCCGCGTCGGTGTCGCGACGCTCGAGGAACTGCACGGCCACTTGCGGGTGCTCTGCCGGAGTGCTCTCTTCCGCAGGTACTGGGAGTCCACCCGCCCGCACCGCGCGAGCCTCAAGGACGACTCGGAGGAGGGTCGCATCGGCCGGATGGTGGACAACCTCATTCGCGATCTGGACGAGGCCGACACGGACGAGTGGTGGGTGGTGGGTGAACCTCCCGTCGAATGAGCCCAGTTGGGGCAAGGAGAATCACCCGGGCGGCAGATCCGTTTGGCGTAGACCGTCTCAACAGGTGGACGCCGGGTGTGACAACAGGGGGGTGCGGTGGGACTAACCTGTCCCCCGCCCAACACCCACATCGTGAGAACGGGGACCCCCTTGAGAATCGTGCGTCGCATTGGTGCCTCTCCCAGGGAACGCGGGAGCATGAGCGGCGACACCTGTCCCGACATCTTCGAGCTGAGTGACGGCAACTTCGCCGTGATCGGGACCGAGGCCACTGCGGCGCTCGACGGTCAGCTCCCGCCCGACGCGGCACGCGCCGACTACGAGCGGATCGTGGTGGTGAGCCGGGAGACCCTGCTGCGCGCCAAGGCCGACATCCCGGACGCGTGAGTCCCGCCAAGGGCACTTGAGTCACCCTCGCTCGTGCCCCGTGGCACTTCGCCCCGCCGCCTCCATCGACCAGCGACACCGGGGCCCGACCGAGCAGATCGACGATCCGGCCACTGCTCCCCTCCCCCAGTGAGCCCGGCGCCAGAACGGCACCGGGCCCCACGCTCGTCTACGCCATCACCGGCACCGCCACCGGCGCCTCCGCCCCCACATACCGCGCCACCGGTCGGATGATCTTCGGGTCCGCCGCCTGTTCGAGGATGTTGGCGCTCCACCCCACCACCCGCGCCGCCGCGAACGTGGGCGTGAACATCTCCCGCGGCAGCCCGCACAGCTCCATGACCACGCCCGCGTAGAACTCGACGTTGGTGTGGAGTTCCCGCCCCGGCTTCAGCTCGGCCAGGATCGCCTCCACCCGGCGTTCCACCTCGACGGCGAAGTCCACCCGGGGCCCGCCGAACCGCTGGGCGACCTCCCGGAGCATCCGGGAACGCGGGTCCTCCGTGCGGTAGATCGCGTGACCGAAGCCCATGATCCGTTCACCGGCGAGCACCCGCTCACGGATCCAGGGGTCTATCCGGTCGGGCGTGCCGATCGCGTCCAGGGTGTCCAGGGCCCGACTCGGCGCTCCCCCGTGCAGTGGCCCGGACAAGGCCCCTACGGCCCCCACGAGGCACGCCACCACATCCGCGCCCGTCGACGCGATGACCCGTGCCGTGAAGGTCGATGCATTGAAGCCGTGATCAATGGTTGAGATCAAGTACTGCTCGACCGCCCGGGCCCGCGGGGGTTCCGGCTCCGAACCCGTCAACATGTAGAGGTAGTTCGACGCGTACGAGAGATCCTCTCGCGGCTCCACCGGCTGGAGCCCCTTGCCCAGCCGGTGGAGCGCGGTGAGCAGCGTCGGCACCGCGGCGGCCGCCACGAGCGTGTCCCGGCGCCGCTCCTCCGGGTCGATGTCGTACACCGGCCGGAACCCCTTCGCCGCCCCGAGGAGCGACAACGCGGTGCGCATGCCGGCCAGCGGCCCCGACCTCCCGCTCGCCGCCGCGACGGCCGGCAGTGCGGCGCGGACCTCCTCGGGGAGCCGCCGCAGCCGCGCGGTCTCGGCTCGGAACGCCTCGGCCTGTCCGGCGTCCGGCAGTTCACCGTGGACCAGGAGATGCCAGACGTCCTCGAAACCACGGGTCTGCGCGAGCTCAACGGCCGAGTACTGGCGGTAGTGATAGAACCCCTCGCGCCCCCGCACGTCCCCGACCTCGGTGTCGGTGACGACGACGCCGGCGAGTCCTCGCGGTACCTCGACGAGTGTGGTTGCGGATCTGTTGACCGACATGATTCCTCCCTGGACTTGATTCGACTGTCCATGGTTGACTCATTTCCTGTCAATATTGATCCGATCAATGTGCACTCAATACCGCCGATCAACCCCTCCGGCTGCGGATACGGTGACCTCTTATGCGCGATCAAGACCCGCTCCCGGCCCCCGCCGACCACCGGCTCAGCACCAAGGAGGCCGCCGAACTGCTCGGGGTGAAACCCGAGACCGTCTACGCCTACGTGAGCCGCGGCCAGCTCAGCAGCCGTCGTGTCCCGGGCGGCCGGGGCAGCACCTTCGACGCCAAGGAGGTGGAGGCCCTCGCCCGGCGCAACCGCCGCGAGGGCGGCGGGAGTCCGGGCTCCGGCGGCGATCTCTCCGTACGGACCCGGATCACCTTCATCGACCGGGACCGCTACTACTTCCGGGGCGTCGACGCGACCGAACTGGCCGCGCGCCACTCCTACGAAGAGATCGCCGAGTGGCTGTGGACCGGACGCATGCTGCCCGGGGTCACCTTCACCGCACCGGAAACCACGGTCGCCACGGCACGTCGCGCGGTGGACGCGCTGCCCGAACACACCGGCCCCACCGACCGGTTGCGGGTCGCCGCGATCGCCGCCGCGGCGGCCGACCCGCTGCGTTTCGACCTGTCCGAGGAGGCCGTGCTCGGCTCCGCGCGGACCCTCATCCCCACCCTTGTCGCCGCCCTGCCACCCGTGCTGCACGACCACCGCCGCGACGACGGCCGGCTGGCCCCCCGGCTGTGGTCGCGACTCAGCGGACGCAAGCCCGACGAGGCCTCCCTGCGGGTCCTGGACACCGCACTCGGACTTCTCGTCGACCACGACCTCGCCGCCTCGACGCTCGCGGTACGCGTCGCCGCGTCGGCTCGCGCGCACGCGTACGCGGCCGTGTCCGCCGGACTCGGCGTCCTGGAGGGCCCCTTGCACGGCGCGGCCAGCGGACTCGCCCACAAACTGCTGCTCGACGTGCTCGAGCTCGGCGACGCGGCCCCTGTGATCGCGGAGGAACTGCGCGCCGGCCGCCGCATCCCGGGCCTCGGTCACCGGCTCTACCCGGGCGAGGACCCACGCGCGCGTGCCCTGTTCGCTCTCCTGGAGGAGATCCCCCGGGCCGAGCCCGCCCTCCTCGCGGCCCGCGACATCGTGGCCACCGCCGCCCGCCACGCCCCCCTGCACGCCAACGTGGACCTGGCCCTCGCCGTGTTCACCGCCTCCTCCGGAATGCCCGCCACGGCCGGCGAGACGGTCTTCGCCGTCGCCCGGACGGCGGGCTGGATCGCCCACGCGCTGGAGGAGTACGGCGAACGTCCGCTGCGCATGCGCCCGAGCGGCACTTATGTGGGCCCGAAGCCACCGCAACCACTGCCGGAGCACTGAAACGGCCCGGCCGGAAGTCGCCGCGCGCCAAGTCAGGTTAGGCTCACCTCTGTGGGTACCTGCTCAACGGTCTCGCACGACCTCGACGAGCCCGTTTCCGGAACCGCGGCCACCGCGCGGACCTGGCTGCTGCTCGAGCAGCCCGGCCCCTGGGGTGCCAAGGCGCTCACTTCGAGCCACCTGGACCCCGCACTGGGCCGCGCCCTGGAGGCCGCGGCGAAGGACACGGGCGTGCGTGTCGCGCTCATCCGCCGCCCCGGACGGCACGCCGACAGCGGGACTCCCACCACCCGGCAGGTGTACGCCGCCCACACCGCCCCCGGAAACGTGTGGCTGCGCAGTGCGACGACGCGTGATCCGCGCGACCTGCTCGACCTGGATCTCGCCGCGCTCGGCAGGGGGGACCACGGCAGCTTCGACGCGGCGCTCGGCGGACGTCCGCACACCGGCGATCCGCTCGCGCTCGTGTGCACCAACGGCAAGCGGGACCGCTGTTGCGCGCTCCTCGGCCGTCCGCTCGCCGCGGAACTGGCCGCCTCGGGCGTCGAGGGCGCTTGGGAGGTCACCCATCTGGGTGGTCACCGGTTCTCCCCGACGCTGCTGGTCCTGCCGTACGGCTACGCCTACGGCCGCGCCGAGGCCCACGCCGTCAAGCAGGTCCTCCACAGCGTCCAGGAGGGCCGGATCGTGGTCGAGGGCTGTCGCGGCAACTCCGCCTGGGAGCGCCCCGGCCAGGCGGCCGAGCTGGCCGTCCGCACGACGGTGGGCGAATACGCGGCCGAGGCCCTGACGGTCGTCCGCACGGACGGCGCTGCCCCGCACTGGGAGGTGACTGTCGCCCACGTCGACGGCCGTCACTGGCGCGTCCTCGTGGCCCAGACCGCCTCTCTGCCGCCCCGTCCGGAAAGCTGTGGGGCGTCGGTGCTCGGCTCGCCCGCGCGGATGGACGTGGTGGCGGTGCGCGAGCTGAGCACCTCGACGGCGCTGGCGTGCTGACCGGGCGCTCGCGCGGGTGCGTCCACAGCCCTGTCTCCTGCCCGTACGGCTCATCAACGGGTTGATCAAGAGATCCATGCCACACCCCCTACGGTGGATCCGGGGCCTCCCCGTAACGTCATGGGTATGAGCCGCACTCCCCCCGCCCGCCGCCTGCGCCTCGGACTGCCCCGCCGGGTGTTCTCGCAGGTGCTTCTGATGCAGTTGGCGATCGCCGCGGGAGTGGCCGTGCTCGCGACCGGTCTGTTCCTCGCGCCGCTGAGCGACCAGCTCGACGACCAGGCGATGCGCCGCGCGCTGGCCATCGCCCAGACCACCGCCGCCGAGTCGCGGATCGCCGAGCAGGTCAAGGACACACCCCCGCTGCCCGACGGCCCCGTCCAGCGGGAGGCCGAGAGGATCCGCAGGGCGACCGGGGCCGAGTACGTCGTGGTGATGGACTGGCGAGGTGTCCGCTGGTCGCACCCCACCCGCAGCGAGGTGGGCAGGATCGTCTCCACGGACCCCGGCCAGGCCCTGGCCGGCAAGGAGATCATGCAGATCGACAGCGGCACCCTGGGCCGTACCGCCCGCGGCAAGGTGCCCCTGTACGACGGTGAGCACAAGATCGTCGGAGCGGTCTCCGTCGGCATCGCCTACGACAGCGTGCGCGCCCGGCTGATCCACGCGATCCCTGGGCTGTTCGCCTACGCGGGCGGCGCCCTCGCCGTCGGCGCGCTGGCCGCCTGGCTGATCTCCAGGAGAGTCCAGCGGCAGACCCGTGACCTGGCCTTCTCCGACATCTCGGCGCTGCTGGCCGAGCGCGAGGCCATGCTGCACGGCATCCGGGAGGGCGTCGTCGCGCTGGACCGGGCCGGACGCATCCGCCTGCTCAACGACGAGGCCGGACGCCTGCTGGGCATCGGCGACGAGGCCGTCGGGCGCTCCCCCGACGAGGCGCTCGGGGCCGGACGTACGGCCGACGTCCTGGCGGGACGTGTGACGGGCACCGATCTGGTCACCATACGGGGCCAGCGGGTGCTCGTCGCCAACCGCATGCCCACCGACGACGGCGGAGCCGTCGCCACCCTGCGCGACCGCACCGAGCTGGAGCAGCTCGGCCGGGAGCTCGACTCGACCCACGGCCTCATCGACGCCCTGCGCGCCCAGGACCACGAGCACGCCAACCGGATGCACACGCTCCTGGGGCTGCTGGAGCTGGAGATGTACGACGACGCCGTGGAGTTCGTCGGGGAGGTCGTCGGTGACCACCGGGCCACCGCGGAGCAGGTCACCGAGAAGATCGAGGACCCGCTGCTCGCCGCGTTGCTCGTGGGCAAGGCGACCGTCGCCGCCGAGCGCGGGGTCGCCCTGTGGGTGTCCGACGGAACCCGGCTGCCGGACCGGCTGGTCGATCCGAGCGGCCTGGTCACGATCGTCGGCAACCTCGTGGACAACGCCCTGGACGCCGTCGCCGGCGCACCGCACGCGCGCGTGGAGGTCGAACTGCGCACAGAGGGCCGTACCGCCGTCCTCAGGGTGCGGGACACCGGGCCCGGCATCCCGGCGGAACAGCGTGAGCTCGTCTTCACCGAGGGCTGGTCGACCAAGGAACCGCCCGCGCACCGGGGGCGCGGTCTCGGGCTCTCCCTCGTGCGCAGGCTCGCCGAACGCCAGGGTGGCAGCGCGACCGTCGGGGAGGCCGGCGGCGGAGGCGCGGAGTTCACCGTCGTACTGCCCGACGCGCTGGCCGAGCCGCAGCCCGCACTCACCGCCCCGCCCACCGGGCGGGCCGCCACCGAGGAGGAGTCGTGATGATCGAGGTCCTGGTCGTGGACGACGACACCCGCGTGGCGCGCGTCAACGCCGCCTACGTCGAGAAGGTGCCCGGCTTCCACGTGGCGGGCGAGGCGCACAGCGCCGCGGAAGCGCTGCGCCAGATGGAGAGCCTCCCTCACGTCGATCTGGTCCTCATGGACCACTACCTGCCCGACGAGACGGGCCTGGAGGTCGTTCAGGAGATGCGCCGACGGGGCCACCAGACCGACGTGATCATGGTGACGGCGGCGCGGGACGTGACGACCGTGCAGGCGGCGATGCGCCACGGGGCGTTGCAGTACCTGGTGAAACCGTTCGCCTTCGCCGGTCTCAGGGCCAGGCTGGAGGCGTACGCCGACCTGCGGCGCACCCTGGACGGCGGCGGGGAGGCGGAACAGGCGGAGGTCGACCGCATCTTCGGTGCGCTCTCCTCGCCCGCGGAGCCGGATCTGCCCAAGGGGCACTCCCCGACCACGGTGGAGCTCGTCCGCAGGTCTCTGATGAACGCCGAAGGGCCGCTGTCGGCGCAGGAGATCGCCGAGCGCACCGGGGTCAGCCGACAGACCGCCCAGCGCTATCTGAAGCTCCTGGAGCGCACGGGGCGGGCCAGGCTCACCCTCAAGTACGGCGACGCGGGCCGCCCGGAACACCGTTACGTGTGGGCGACCCGCGCGTGAGGAGCATCAGCCCGCGTTCTGCGCGGCCTTCTCGACGAACTCGGTGGTGTACGTCTTGTCGAGGTCGACGTCGGCGTTCTGGATGTTGGGGTTGAACGCCTTGAGGACCTTCTCGACGGTCTCGGGACCGTTCTGGGGCATCACGCCGTCCTTGGTGAACATCGGCAACGTGTTCTTGATGGCCACCGCGTACAGCAGCTTGTTGCCCTGCGAGTAGTCGGCGGGCATCTTGTCGGCGATCTGGGTGGCGCTGTGGGTGGACATCCACTTGAGCGTCTTGACGAATGCATTGGCCAACTTCTGGACGGTGTCCTTGTGACCGTTGACCCAGTCCGTCTGCATGTACAGGCTTGACGAGGGATACGGTCCGCCGAGCGCCTCGTCCGAGCCCTGGGGCGTCCGCATGTCCAGAAGGATCTTCCCGGCCTTCTTGTCCAGGATCGTCGCGACGGTCGGGTCGGTCGTCATGCCGCCGTCGATGGAGCCCTGCTGGAGCGCCGAGATGAAGGTCGGTCCCGCGCCGACGGCGACGGGGGTGAAGTCGCTGACCTTCACGCCGTTCTTGACGGCGAGGTATTTGGTGAGGAAGTCGGTCGAGGAGCCGAGGCCCGTGACGCCGAGCTTCCTGCCCTTGAAGTCCTTGGGTGAGGTGATGTCGCCCGCCGCCTTGTTCGAGACGATCTCCACCTCGCCGGGCGCGTGCGAGAACTGCACGACCGACTCCACGTCCTTGCCCTTCACCTGCAGGTCGAGGGTGTGGTCGTAGAAGCCGACGGCTCCCTGGACCTGGCCGGAGACGAGCGCGGTCTCGGCCTGGACGCCCGCGGGCTCGCTCAGCAGCTCCACGTCCAGTCCCTCGGCGTCGAAGTAGCCGAGCCGCTGGGTCAGCATCGCGGGCAGGTAGATGACCTTGTCGAGGCCACCGACCATGATCTTGACCTTGGTTCCCTTGCCGTCGCCCTTGCTGCCGGAGTCGGCCGATGCCGAGCTGGCGGCGTCGTTGGCACAGGCGGTGAGCGAGGAGAGGGCGAGCAGGCCGGCGGCGGCCAGGGAGGTGTACCGGGCGGTCTTGCGCATGGGTTTCACGTCCTTGTGAGGGGCGGTGCGGGGGGGCGGGAGCCGGGGATGCGGGAGCCGGGATGCGGGCGAGCTGCGGGGCTCCCCGGACCGCGGCGGCGGGAGAGCCGGGGGCGGGAGCTGGGAGGACGCCGGGGAGGGGCCCTCGTGGACGGCTCAGCCGTCGGAACTCGTCGGCTTCCAGCGGAAGATGCGGCGCTCGGCGAAGGTGAGCAGCCCTTCGGCGAGGAGTGCGACGACGGCGAGGATGACCATCGCGGCGTACACACCGGCCGCGTTGAAGGTGCCCTGCGACTGGGCGACGAGCAGGCCGATGCCCTTGGTGGCCCCGATGTACTCGCCGACGATCGCGCCGATGAGGGCGAAGCCGAAGCTGACGTGCAGGCTGGTGAAGATCCACGAGGTCGCGGACGGGATGACGACCTGGAGCGTCACCCTCCGGTCGCTCGCGCCGAGGATGCGGGCGTTGGCGACCAGGTTGCGGTCGACCTCGCGAGCCCCCTGGAAGGCGTTGAAGAAGACCGGGAAGAAGACCAGGACGACGGCCGAGGCCACCTTGGAGGCCGGTCCGAGTCCGAACCAGATCACGAAGATGGGCGCGAGGACGATCCTCGGTATCGAGTTGAGCACCTTGATGTATGGACCAAGGACGTCTGCCAGCAAGGTGATCCGCCCCAGCGCAATACCGAACACCACACCGGCCACCACGCCGACGACCCAGCCCAGCAGCGCCTCGTACAGCGTGTACCAGATCTGTTCGCCCAACGAGCCGAGCGCGGTCCCGTGCGTCACCCAGGTCCAGATCTGGTCCCAGATCTTCGAGGGCATGGAGAAGTTGAAGGGATCGATGACCTCGGCCCGGGCGAGTACTTCCCACAGGCCCAGGACGGCCACCAGGAGCAGCACACGGGACGCGCCGACGACGATCCGGCGCCTGCGGGCGGCACGCGCGCGTGAGTGCGCGCGGTCGGTCTTGTTGCCGGGGTCCGCCATGGTCGGCGCGACCTGGGCCTCGGGCATGACGTCAGGCGACACGGGCGGCACCCCTCTCGCGCGTGATGCGGACCTCTTCGCCGAGGGACTGCCAGATCTCGCGGTAGATCTCGATGAACCGCGGTTCCAGACGCACCGACTCGACCTTGCGCGGCCTCGGCAGGTCGATCTCGAAGACCTGCTTGACCGTGGCGGGGCCGGCCGTCATCACGACGACCTTGTCGGCCAGCGCGATGGACTCCTCCAGATCGTGGGTGACGAAGACGACGGAGGCTCCCGTGCCCTCCCACAGTTCGAGGAGCTCGTCGGACATCAGGGCCCGGGTCTGCACGTCGAGCGCGGAGAACGGCTCGTCCATGAGCAGGATCTCGGGGTCGTTGACGAAGGTCGCGGCGAGCGCGACCCGCTTGCGCTGGCCTCCGGAGAGCTGATGGGGGTAGCGGTCCTCGAAGGCCGCGAGCCCGACCCGGGCCAGCCATTCCCGCGCCTTCTGCCTTGCCTCGGCCTTCGGCACCCCGCGGAAGC
Source organism: Streptomyces sp. NPDC091972 (assembly GCF_044756385.1). NCBI lineage: Bacteria > Bacillati > Actinomycetota > Actinomycetes > Kitasatosporales > Streptomycetaceae > Streptomyces > Streptomyces sp. NPDC091972. The sequence goes on from NZ_JBIVSV010000012.1 coordinate 213,405, forward strand.
GGGGGCCTGCCATGACGTTGGACAGGACCGTGCGCCAGGGGAAGGTGGCGTCCTGCTGGAAGACGAAACCGACCTTGTCACCGACTCCGCGGACCGGCTCACCGACGACCAGGACCTCCCCCTCGGAGGGTTCTTCCAGCCCGCTGACCAGTGTCAACGTCGTCGACTTGCCACAGCCCGTGGGCCCTACGACCGCCACGAACTCCCCACGCCCCACCGTGAGATCGAGTCCCTTGACGGCCGTGTGCAGCCCCCCCGACGGGGTCCGGAATGTCTTGCTCGCGCCCCGTAGCTCGATGGCGGGGCTGGTGTCTGCGCTCATGGCCGGGGACGGTAGATGTGGCCTGTGCCACGGCATCAGTCTTCTGGGCACATGCCGTTCTTTTGCCTGCAACAGCCTGTTGTGCTCGTTTTGCTCGCGCTACAACAGCGGAGCCGAGACACGGGCGTGACGCCCGCCAGGCCTTGAGGGAAAGAGGCCCGATGATTGACGTCCTGGTCGTGGACGACGACTTCCGCGTCGCCGAGATCAACGCGAAGTACGTGGGAAAGGTTCCCGGCTTCCGGGTGGCCGCCCGCGCCCACAACGCCGCCCAGGCACTGGCCAGTGTGCAGCGCGGGACCATCGACCTGGTTCTGCTGGACCATTACCTGCCCGACCAGACGGGTCTCGAACTCGTCCACCGCATGCGGGAACAGGGCCACGGCACCGACGTCATCATGATCACAGCAGCCGGGGACGTGACGACCGTCCAGACCGCGATGCGCCTGGGTGCCCTCCACTACCTGGTCAAGCCCTTCACCTTCGCGGCCCTGCGCACCCGCCTGGACTCCTATGCCGCTCTGCGCCGCACCGTCGACCGGGTGGGCGGCCACGGCATCGCCGGCCAGGAACAGGTCGACCGGATCTTCAGCGCCCTGCGCACCACCCCCGCCCCGGCCTCCCCCGGCCTGCCCAGTGGTCACTCAGAACCGACGACGGACCTGATCTGCCGCGTCCTGCACCACGCCGGCCACCCGCTGTCTGCCCACGAGGTCGCCGTCGAGACGGGCCTGAGCCGCTCCACCGCCCAGCGCTACCTCCGCCACCTCGAACAGGCCGGCCGCCTCCGCCTCTCCCTCAGATACGGCGACACGGGACGCCCCGAACACCGGTACGCGTGGGTGACGCCGTAGCCGTACACCGCGGGATGTCCTCACGGCACCACGGCTCCGTACGCCGGAGGTTCGCTCCTACGGCGCTTACGTACGACGAGAGCGATTGCCCTACGACGACGAGGGCGCTGTCCGGCCGCGGCGCCGCCCTACACGGCCCCCGCCCCGGTGAGTGACCGCACCTCCGTCTCCGCGTGCTTGGCCTCGTCCGCGATCTCCGCCGAGGTGACCGTGCCGAGCCAGCCCGCGACGAAGCCCAGCGGGATGGAGACGAGACCGGGGTTCTGCAGCGGGAAGTACTGGAAGTCGACGCCCGGGAAGAGGGACTCGGGGCTGCCGGACACCACGGGTGACAGCAGCACCAGGGCCATCGCCGGGATCAGTCCGCCGTAGACGGACCAGACGGCACCCCGGGTGGTGAAGCCGCGCCAGAACAGCGAGTAGAGCAGCACGGGCAGGTTGGCGGACGCGGCGACGGCGAAGGCGAGGCCCACCAGGAAGGCGACGTTGAGGTCGCGGGCCAGCAGGCCGAGGGCGATCGCGATCACGCCGATCCCCACGGCGGCGGTCCTGGCCACGGCCACCTCACTGCGCGGCTTGGCCCTTCGGCGCCGTAGCGAGGCGTACAGGTCGTGCGCGACGGAGGCGGAGGAGGCGAGGGTGATCCCGGCGACCACGGCGAGGATCGTCGCGAAGGCGACGGCGGCGACGATCGCGAACAGAACCGTTCCTCCCGTGGAGTCGGCGCCGCCGCCCAGATCGAGGGCCAGGAGGGGGACCGCGGTGTTCCCCGCGGCGTTCGATCCCCTGACCGTCTCGGGCCCCACGATCGCCGCGGCACCGAAGCCCAGGACGATCGTCATCAGGTAGAAGCCGCCGATGAGCCCGATCGACCACACCACCGAACGCCGTGCGGCACGTGCCGTGGGCACGGTGTAGAAACGGGACAGGATGTGCGGCAGCCCTGCCGTGCCCAGCACGAGTGCGAGCCCCAGGCTGATGAAGTCGAGGCGGGCGGTCCAGTCACCGCCGTACTTCAGCCCGGGTGCCAGGAACGACCGGCCGTGGCCGCTGCGCTCCGCCGCCGTGAGCAGCAACTGGTCGATGTCGCCGTGGAAGCGCACCAGCACGAGCACCGTCAACGCGACCGTCCCACCGAGCAGCAGGACCGCCTTGACGATCTGGATCCAGGTCGTCGCCCGCATCCCGCCCAGGGACACGTAGATCACCATGAGGGCTCCGACGGCGATGACCGTCCAGGACTGGGCCGCCTCGCTGGTGCCGCCGAGCAGCAGCGCGACCAGGCTGCCCGCGCCCACCATCTGGGCCACCAGGTAGAGAACGGACACGGTGACCGAGGAGGTTCCCGCCGCGATCCGCACCGGCCGCTCGCTCATCCGCGCGGCGACCACGTCGGCGAGCGTGAACCGCCCGCAGTTGCGCACCAGTTCGGCGACGAGGAACAGCACCACCAGCCAGGCCACGAGGAAGCCCACCGAGTAGAGCATCCCGTCGTACCCGAAGAGCGCGATGAGTCCGGAGATGCCCAGGAAGGACGCGGCCGACATGTAGTCGCCCGCGATGGCAAAACCATTCTCCATCGGCGAGAACAAACGCCCGCCCGCGTAGAACTCCTCCGCCGAACCGTGCCGGTGGCGGCTCACCCACGTCGTGATCCCCAGCGTGACCGCGACGAACGCGCTGAACAGCAGCAGCGCCAGAGTCTGGTGGTCCCCCGTCACGACGACGCACCGCCCCGGGCCGTGCGCGTCAGTTCCTGGGTGTCCCACCGCAGTTCGAGGGCGGCCCGGTCCCGGCGCAGCCTCGCGTGCCGGGCGTAGGCCCAGGTCAGCAGGAAGGTGGTGAGGAACTGCCCGAGTCCCGCGAGCATCGCCACGTTCACCGCGCCGGCCACCGGGCGTGCCATCAGTCCCGGTGCGCTCGTCGCCGTCACGACGTACGCCACGTACCAGGCGAAGAAACCGATGCCCGCCGGCACCACGAACCTCCGGTACCTGCTGCGCACCTCCTGGAAGGCCGCGCTGCGCTGCACCTCGAGGTAGACGTCGGCCGCCGCGGCCGCCCGCTCCTCGCGCGCCTCACGTGCCGTCGGGACCGGGACCACGGAGGTGCCGTCCCCGGCCGTCTCGCCCCAGCCGGAGGCGAGTTCGTCGTACCAGGGGTCGTCGTACCGGACCCCGGCGGACGCTTCGGCGCGGGTCACGTCGTGACCGTCGTGGTTCTCGGCCGGGCTCTCGGCATCACCCCCGCTTCCGCGGGGACGAGCGTTGCTTGACTGCATGCCCAAGGATGGACAGAACGGGAAGATCCCCGACTCTTCTTCCCAGCGCTCTTCACCCCATCAGGTGATTCCTCTCGTCGGTGGCCTTACAAGCCCGTTCGCATAGGCGTAACGCACCGCCTGTGCACGGTCCTTGATGCCCGTCTTCGCGAAGAGGTTGTTGATGTGGGTCTTCACCGTGGCGGTGGAGACGTGCAGCTCGCGGGCGATCTCCTGATTGGTCAGCCCTTCGGCGATCAGCGCCAGCACCTCGACCTCCCGGGCGGTGAGCCCGTCGGGCGCCTCCGCGGGGGCCGGCTGCGGGGGCTCGGGGTCCGCCAGCCGCTCCAGCAGCCGCCGTTGGACGCTCGGCGACAGCCCGGCGTCACCGGAGAGCACGCTCTGCACCGCCCGCACGATCTCCTCGCCTCCCGCGTCCTTGGTGAGATATCCGCGGGCCCCCGCCTTGAGCGCGGGGAACAGCGACTCGTCGTCCCCGAACGTCGTCAGCACCACGACCTGCGTCCCCGGATACTCGGCCCGGATCCTCCGGGTCGCCTCCACCCCGTCGCAGCGGGGCATGCGCAGGTCCATCAGCACCACGTCCGGGGCGAGTTCGGCGACGAGCGCCACCGCCTCCTCGCCGTCCCCGGCAGCGCCCACGACCTCGATACCGGGCAGCAGTCCGAGCAACATCACGATGCCTTCGCGCACCACGGTCTGATCGTCCGCGACCACCACCCGCGCGGGCTTCGTCTCCGCCCCCACCGTCATACCGGCACCTTCAACGTCACCACGAACCCCTCGTCGTCCGGCCCGGCGTCCAGCGAACCGCCCAGCAGTTCGGCCCGCTCCCGCATGCCCAGCAGACCGTACCCCCCGCCGCTGGTGGTGAGTTCGCCCGCCGAACCGCCCGAGTCCCGCACGACGAGCGTCACCTGCTCCTCGCCGTACTCCAGCCGCATCCGGACCTTGGCCCCCGGCGCATGCTTGCGGACATTGGTCAGGGCCTCCTGCGCGACCCTGCGCACCGCCTGCGACGCCTCGGCCGGCAGCGGTCTGCGCTCACCCGAAATGGTGGCCTCGGCTCCGTCGGCCGTCCCGACGAGCCGGCTCAGGAACTCCTCCAGCGGGGTCATGTCCCCCCGCAGAGCCGAGAGCGCCTGCCGTGTCTCCGCGAGACCGTCCCGGGCCATGCCCCGGGCGGCTACCACCCTTTCGAGTATCTGGTCCCGGTCCGCGCCGCCCTCGATCAGCAACCGGGCCGCCTCCAGGTGGACGAGCTGGGCCGAGAGACTGTGGGCCAGCACGTCGTGGATCTCGCGGGCGATCCGGGCCCGCTCCGCGAGTGCCGCCGACTCCGCCTCGGCCGCCCGCGCGGCCCGCTCCTGGTTGAGCAGCCGTTGGGCGTTGCCACGGGCCTCCGCGTCCAGCCGCAGGACGTAGCCGGCCAGGGCGAGTCCCGCGGTCGTGGCCAGGGTGGTCAGCCACACGTCGTCGTTGACGGCGGCGTAGAGGGCGAGGGCGACCACGGTCACGGGCAGGGCGGCGGCGATGGGCAGCCGCTCCAGAGCGGTGATGGCGCAGCCGCACCAGATGACGAGGGCGATGGCCCTGAAGTCTGCGGCCTGGGCGGCGACCGCGATCGCCAGGAGGATGCCGTAGAGCGCCAGTGAGGGCCAGAGGCGGTGCGCCAGAGTGGTGCGGAACAGCGCCCAGGCGACGGCGGCGCAGAGGAGGATTCCCGCCACCGCCCCGAGCACGCCCCAGCCGCGCACATGGCTGCTGTTGAACGCGCCCCAGAGAAGCACGACGAGCACGAGCGACCTGGTGATCCAGCCGAGCAGGCGCCGAGGACGCGTGGTCGCCTCACGCGCGAGCGCCTCCCGGGAGGGCCAGCGGGTCCAGGTATTGGCCGTCACACACGTTCCTTCCCCGTGGACCTGACCATGGGCTCACCGTACGCCGGAGCGGGGGCGGGGGCGGGGTGCAGGGAGTGCGCTCGCCGGACGAGGGTCCCGGAACGCACGAGCAGGGTGGCCGCCAGGGCGAGCAGCAATGCGGAGGAGTCCTGGTGGACACCGATCGCCGCGCCGAGCGCGAAGAGACCGACGCGCAGTGCGATGCCGACGGCCCACACGGCCCCGCTCGCCTTGGTGCTCCTGCTCCATACCGCGCCGTCCGGCTCCGTCCATATCCGGCTCGTCCACGCCCAGCCGGCCCCTATGGCGAGGCCGGTGAGCAGCTCGGCGATGAGCAGGGTGATCGATGCCGTGCGGTGATGGGCGTCCACGAGCCCCGGCTCACGCAGGGCCACGACGGCCAGAACGACGGGGAGCAGCCACCAGCGCCGGTCGGTGTCGATCCGGCTCGCCCGGAACTGCCGGGCGATCACCACGATCACCGCGACCACGATCAGCAACGCGTCGACGAGCCCGGACATCACAGCCTCCGTGGGCAAGGAAGGGTCTGCCGGCAGCGGACGCCGCCGACACCTTCGAAGCTACGGAGATCCGCAGGTCGGGAGATCGGAGCCGAGGTGGATCACGGGTGGATTCTCAGGTGGGCGGACGCTCCACCCACGGGTGGAGAGCGCCGCCATCAAGCCTGCGGGGTGCGGGGTCGGGTGCCGATCGCCACTGGCCGGCAGGGCCTGACCGCCGTCGGCCGTGTGCATGACTGCTGTCGGCCACCACGCGTGACCCGCTGCCGGCCGCAGCGAACGACCGGTGTCAGCCACCGCGCATGAACCTCTGTCGGCCGCAGCGAACGACCGCTGTCGGCCACCGCGCATGACCCGCTGTCGCCGCAGCGAACCACCTCTGTAGGCCACCGCGCATGACCACCGTAGGCTGCCCGCCGCCCCCTGCCGTACACGACCGCCGCCACCCGCCCACGAGTGCTGCCGCCACCGTACGACCGCCGTGGGTGGCCGCAGGGAGACCACGCGACCCGCCCTCGGCCGACCGCGAAGGCCTCAGGACTGTGCGACCACGGGGCGCCGACTCCTCAGACGTGGAGAGACGGAGCCCAGCCGGAGAACCAGCCGACCCGAAGCCTGGGCCCAGCGAAACGGGCCCGACATGTAGCCGGGGCCTGTCGGACAGCCGGCCCCGGCCCAGCCTCCCTACGCGTCGATACGCGACCGGTCGAGCGTCGCCGCTGAGCCCGAGATGAACTCCTTCCGGGGCGCCACGTCGTTGCCCATCAACAGGTCGAAGACCTGCTCGGCGGCCTCCAGATCGGCGAGGTTGATCCGCCGCAGAGTCCGGTGCCGAGGATCCATCGTCGTCTCCGCCAACTGGTCCGCGTCCATCTCGCCGAGACCCTTGTACCGCTGGATGGAGTCCTTGTAGCGGACCCCCTTGCTCTGGAACTCCAGCAGCTTCTCGCGCAGCTCACGGTCCGAGTACGTGTAGACGTACTTGTCCTGCCCCTTCTTCGGCTGGACGAGCTCGATGCGGTGCAGCGGCGGCACCGCCGCGAACACCCGGCCCGCCTCGACCATGGGGCGCATGTAGCGCTGGAACAGGGTCAGCAGCAGGCATCGGATGTGAGAGCCGTCGACGTCGGCGTCGGTCATCATGATGATCTTGCCGTACCGGGCCGCGTCGATGTCGAAGGTCCGGCCGGACCCCGCTCCTATGACCTGGATGATCGCACCGCACTCGACGTTCTTGAGCATGTCGGTGACGGACGACTTCTGGACATTGAGGATCTTGCCGCGGATGGGCAGCAGCGCCTGGAACTCGGAGTTGCGGGCGAGCTTGGCGGTACCGAGCGCGGAGTCGCCCTCGACGATGAACAGTTCGCTGCGGTCGACGTCGTCGCTGCGGCAGTCGGCGAGCTTGGCGGGCAGCGAGGAGGACTCCAGAGCCGTCTTGCGGCGCTGCGCGTCCTTGTGCTGCCGGGCCGCGATACGCGTGCGGGCGGCGGCGACCGCCTTCTCCATGACGACCCGGGCCTGCGCCGCGGCGTCCCGCTTCGTGGACGTCAGGAACGCCTTGAGCTCCTTGGAGATCACGGTGTTCACGATGCGGCGGGCCGCCGAGGTGCCGAGCACCTCCTTGGTCTGGCCCTCGAACTGGGGCTCTGCGAGGCGCACGGTGACGACCGCGGTCAGGCCCTCCAGGGCGTCGTCCTTGACGATGTCGTCCTCGGCGACACGCAGCAGCTTCTTGGCGCGCAGCACCTCGTTCATCGTCTTGGTGACGGCCTGCTCGAAGCCGGCGACATGGGTGCCGCCCTTGGGCGTGGCGATGATGTTGACGAACGACCGCAGGGTCGTGTCGTAGCCGGTGCCCCAGCGCATCGCGACGTCCACGCCGAGTTCGCGGGTGACCTCGGTGGGCGTCATCTGGCCGTGGTCGTCGAGGACCGGGACGGTCTCCTTGAAGGTGCCCTGGCCGGAGAAGCGGAGGACGTCGTTGACCGGCTTGTCGCTGGCCAGGTACTCGCAGAACTCGCTGATGCCGCCGTCGAAACGGAACGACTCCTCGCCCTTGCTGCCGCCTTCGCCCAGGCCGTACTCGTCACGGACGACGATGGTCAGGCCGGGCACCAGGAACGCGGTCTGGCGGGCCCGCTGGTGGAGGTTCTCCAGGGACAGCTTGGCGTCCTTGAGGAAGATCTGCCGGTCGGCCCAGTAGCGCACGCGCGTGCCGGTCCGGGTCTTGGGGATCTTCTTGGCCTTGCGCAGGCCGCTCGCGGCCTCGAACTTGGCGTCGGGGCCGTTCCCCGCGAAGGCACCCGGCACGCCGCGCCGGAAGCTGATCGCGTGGGTGTTGCCGGCACGGTCCACTTCGACGTCCAGCCGCGCGGACAGAGCGTTCACCACGGAGGCGCCCACGCCGTGCAGACCGCCGGAGGCCGCGTACGAGCCGCCGCCGAACTTGCCGCCGGCGTGCAGCTTGGTCATGACGACCTCGACGCCGGACAGGCCCGTCTTGGGTTCGACGTCGACCGGGATGCCCCGGCCGTTGTCCCGGACCTCGACGGAGGCGTCGTCGTGGAGGATCACCTCGATGTGGTCGCAGTACCCGCCCAGGGCCTCGTCGACGGAGTTGTCGATGATCTCCCACAGGCAGTGCATCAGGCCACGGCTGTCGGTCGATCCGATGTACATACCCGGGCGCTTGCGTACGGCCTCGAGCCCCTCGAGGACGAGCAGGTGCCGCGCGGTGTAGTTGGAACCGTCCCGGTCTGCTCCTGCCAGCAGAGCTGTGGACGGCACGGACGTCTCGGCGGTCACGCGGTTCGCTCCTCGCTGAATTTCAGATGGGGCCCTTGTGGGTAAGGGCGCGGCTTCGGTAGCCGCCATGAGGGTACCGAGGCCTGGTAGAGCCGTTGTAACGCCACCCTCGTGCGGAAACACAGAGTAGTCCAGAGTCGCATGCCTGTTCGATCCCTCGATGGGGTGAAGTACATATCACGTTCCCTTGGGGGCATGAACCATTTAGGCTCCGGGCACGTCCTCATGAACAACCGGCAACCCAGCCGGGAGGACCGACCCCTGACCGACAGCGCGAAACCGTAAGACACATAGACACGCAATACGGCACATTCGCCGCCAAACCGGCAGCAGCCAGCCGTCCGGAAAATTTCTCTCTGGGAGAAGCCTCGAGCGGGAACGTTTTGGGGCTGGTTGGATGTTGACCCTGGTACGACAGCTCGTCGAGCTAGAGAAGAGGCGACGTGACTACTGTTCTGACCCCCGCGAGCCCGCTGACGGCCGCTGACCGCTGCGACCGCTGCGGCGCCCAGGCGTACGTGCGCGTCGTCCTGCTCAGCGGCGGAGAGCTGCTCTTCTGCGCCCACCACGGTCGCAAGTTCGAGCCGGAACTCAAGAAGATCGCCGCTGAGATACAGGACGAGACGGAGCGGCTCACGGCCGTTCCCGCATCCGCCTCAGAAGAAGAGCGCTGACACTTCGCGTCCACGACGAGCCAGCTCCGGCACAGGCCGGCACAAGGGCGGCTGCCCCTGATCCCAGGGGCAGCCGCCCTTGCTCGTGGCTTTGCTCGTGGTTTTACGAGGGCTCACGACGCCTCATGACGCTGTAAGGCACCGGGAGCCGCTCGTCACTGTCACGCGGCCCCTCGGCCTCCCCCGGCGGCATTGCGACCGTCCGGGCCCAGCGTTCGCACGACCTCGGACACGCGGGCATAGACACCGGGCCGGCCCGCTCGCCCGCAGCCGCTCCCCCATGACACCAGCCCGATCAGTTTGCCCTTGGCGACCAGTGGCCCGCCGCTGTCGCCCTGGCAGGCGTCCCGGCCGCCCCGGTCCTCTCCGGCGCACAGCATGCTGTCGGCGCGGAAGGTGCCGTCGGCGCCCCCCGGATAGGCCGCCTCGCAGCCCGCGTCGGCCAGCACGTGCACGCGTGCGGCCCGCAGACTGCGTGCGTAGTCGCCGCCGCCCGTGCTGTCGCCCCAGCCGTACACCGTGGCCTCGGTGCCGGGCTCGTACGCGGCATCGCCTTCGGCCGCCATGGCGATGACCGCGCTCTGCGGCAGCGGCTCCGCGAGGGTGATGACGGCGAAGTCCCCGGCGTTGCTCTGCGGGTCGTAGCCGGGATTCACCCAGGCCTGACGTATGGCGATCTCCTTGCCCTGGGTGGAGAGCAGATCCGTACGGCCAGCGATGACACGGAAGTCACTCACCTGCTCGGGCGGGGCCCCGAGGACGTCCTCGCCCATGCAGTGGGCCGCGGTGAGCACCGTGGTGGGGCCGACGGCGACTCCGCCGCAGAACTGCCCGGCGCGCGTACCTCCGAACCGGTCACGGCTGGACAGGGCCACCGTCCAGGGTGCCTTGGAGACGTCGACCGGGAATCCCCCGACGACGATGCTGTCGGCGGCCACAGGGGCGGCCGACGCCAGCGGTATGGCCGCCGCCAGGGCCGCCAGAACCAGCGGCCGGGCCAGCGCCCGGGCAATGGGGTGACGCATGCATGCTCCTCACTCCGCGTGGTGATCGGAAACCCAGAGTCATGCAGGGCGCCTGCGCGCGCAGCACGAAGGCCCGGCCCCCGAAGAGGGGAACCGGGCCTTCCGTACGACTACGGCCTAGTCGAGGTAGTCGCGCAGCACCTGCGAACGCGACGGGTGACGCAGCTTCGACATGGTCTTCGACTCGATCTGGCGGATGCGCTCACGCGTGACGCCGTAGACCTTGCCGATCTCGTCGAGGGTCTTCGGCTGACCGTCGGTGAGACCGAAACGCATCGAGACGACGCCCGCCTCACGCTCGGACAGGGTGTCGAGGACCGAGTGCAGCTGCTCCTGGAGGAGCGTGAAGCTGACCGCGTCGGCCGGGACGACGGCCTCGGAGTCCTCGATGAGGTCACCGAACTCGCTGTCGCCGTCCTCGCCGAGCGGGGTGTGCAGCGAGATGGGCTCACGGCCGTACTTCTGGACCTCGATGACCTTCTCGGGCGTCATGTCGAGTTCCTTGGCCAGCTCCTCCGGGGTGGGCTCGCGGCCCAGGTCCTGGAGCATCTGGCGCTGCACACGCGCGAGCTTGTTGATGACCTCGACCATGTGCACCGGGATACGGATGGTGCGGGCCTGGTCGGCCATGGCGCGGGTGATCGCCTGACGGATCCACCAGGTGGCGTACGTGGAGAACTTGTAGCCCTTGGTGTAGTCGAACTTCTCGACCGCGCGGATCAGACCGAGGTTGCCCTCCTGGATGAGGTCCAGGAAGAGCATGCCGCGGCCGGTGTAGCGCTTGGCCAGGGAGACCACCAGGCGGAGGTTGGCCTCCAGGAGGTGGTTCTTGGCTCGACGGCCGTCCTCGGCGATGATCTCCAGCTCGCGCTTGAGCTTGGGGGCGAGCTTGTCGGCGTTGGCGAGCTTGTCCTCGGCGAACAGACCGGCCTCGATGCGCTTGGCGAGTTCGACCTCCTGCTCGGCGTTGAGCAGCGGGACCTTGCCGATCTGCTTGAGGTAGTCCTTGACCGGGTCTGCGGTGGCACCGGCCACGGCGACCTGCTGGGCGGGCGCGTCGTCCTCGTCGTCGTCGGAGAGGACGAAGCCCTTGTTCTCGGCTCCCTCCTCTTCCTCTTCGCCGGGCTTGATCTCTTCGAGGACCTCTTCCTCGATGGCCTCGGCGTCGTCCTTCTTGGCGGTCGTCTTCTTGGCCGCCGCCGTCTTCTTGGTGGCGACGGTCTTCTTCGCGGCCGCCTTCTTGGTGGCCACGGCCTTCTTCGCGGCGGGCTTCGTGGGCGCCTCGCCCTCGACTGCGGGCTCAGCGGCGGGAGCCGCAGGGGTGGCGGTGGCGGTGGCCTTCTTCGTGGTCACCGTCTTCGCCGCGACCGTCTTGGTGGCGGTGCGCTTGGCCGGACTCTTCGCTGCGACGCTCTTTCGGGTGCGCTTGGGCTCCGCGGCACTGACCATCAGCGTCACACCCTCTTCCTCGAGGATCTGGTTGAGGCTGCGCAGTACGTTCTTCCACTGAGTGGCCGGGATCTGGTCAGCTTCGAAGGCCCGACGCACGTCATCGCCGGCGATCTGCCCCTCAGCCTTTCCCCGCTCAATGAGAGCCATGACAGAGACGGACTCGGCGATCTCCGGCGGGAGCGTACGGGATGTGCTGGCCGACACGAACAACCTCTCGGAACGTTGGAAACGGCTTCCGGCCCCGTCCACAGCGGACAGGAGCCGACCACCGGCCTGGGAGTGGCCGACGGCGCGGGCGGGGGGCCGGGAGGATTCACAGCGCCTGAAACGGCGTCCGTATTCCCTCCGCGGCTGTCACCTCTTAGGTCATCGCGCTGCTCCCGCGAGCGTTACGCCCAATCTGCGTGGCCCGAGTCACACCCCGTAAGCGAACAAAAAAGGTCAGACATGGACAGACGAGGTCACCCGCCCGTCCGGACCAGCAGAGCGCCGGGAACCGTCACCGCGCCGCACCGTCGGACCCCGCAGGATCGCTGGAGATCCTGCGGGGTCCGACGGGGACGGTTCGGCGGCCGAACGGTGCCGCAAGGGGAAGGGCATCCTCGACCGCGCCGCCCGCGGTGCGCGGTCAGTGCTCGCGCGGTGCCGGCACCACACGCTCCACCTCGGGATGAACGGTGAGCAGTTGCCGCATGGCCGCCTCGGCCGCCGCGGCGTCGCCGGTGGCTAGGGCGTCGACGATCCGGCCGTGGTGCGCCAAGGACGACTCGGTCGGCCGGTCACAGCCGGTGACCGGGCTGCCGGAGACCTGGAGGGCGGCCGAGACGATCCCGGAGAGGTGCTCCAGCATGCGGTTGCCCGCGAGCTGGATGAGCAGGGAGTGGAACTCGGCGTCGGCACGGGAGAAGGTGAGCGCGTCACCCTGGCTCATGGCGTGCCCCATGATCTCGACCATGTCACCGAGACGCTGCTGGACGTCCTCCCTGCCATGTCCCGCGGCCAGGCGCGCGGCGAGCGGCTCGATCGTCCAGCGAAGCTCGCTCAGCTCGCGGCGCTGGTCGTCACGCTGCGGCCCGAAAGCCCGCCACTCGATGATGTCCGGGTCCAGGAGGTTCCAGTCGCTGACGGGACGCACGCGCGTGCCGACGTTCGGGCGGGCGCTGACCAGGCCCTTGGCCTCCAGAACGCGGAGCGACTCGCGGACGACGGTGCGGGAGACCTCGAAACGCTGGCCGATCTCCTCGGGGACCAGCGGCCGGTCGGCTCCCAGGTCACCGGAGACGATCATCTGGCCGAGCTGCTGGACGAGTTGGCCGTGCAGTCCGCGCCCGCGGCTGCCCGCGGCCCGTCGGCCCACGCGGCCCAGCTCCGGGTCCGAGCCGTCCCAGACGGGGGCTCCGACGCGGCCTGCGGCCGGGGCCTCGGCATAGGGGTAGCGGTCGAGATCGCCCGGGCCGGCCAGACCGGAGTCGGCGGAGCGGGCGGCGGTCATCATGGTGTGCGCAAGGGTACTCACGGATCCTTTGTCGGCGCCGCCCCCAACTCCCTTGAGGTCTTTGGTGAAAAGCACACGAAAGGGTGATCGCTCACCCCGTCGCAATTGACGCCTTATCGGAAAGAAATGCGCTTTCTTCGCGAAGTTGTGCGCAGGTTCGGGATCGGAAGCGCACGGACGGTCGTCATCGGACCCTGCTCCGCAGGGTGGTGAGCAGATATGCGCACAGCAGGGCGGTCAGGGACAACGCCAGTGCCCCGCCCACGGGTTGGGCGATCACCCGCACCACCCCGGCGAGATAACGCTCCCCACCGAAGGGCCACTGCAGAAGGAAGACCTCGCGCAGCCGCGCGGGAAGCCCCGCCGCCACTCGCACCGACCCCCCCTCCAACGCCTTGTGCACCACGGGTACGACGAGAACGGGCACGGCGACCACCGCGGCGAGCCCGGCCGTGGTGGACCGGAAGAGCCCGGCGGCCAGGACGCCGGCCCAGGCGCATCCGACGACGAGCCCGGACCAACTCGCGCTCAGTGACAACCAGTCCGCGGGAACTTCCGCGAGTTCCCGTCCGTAGACGAGGTAGAGCACTTCGGCGTCGCAGCCCACCGTGAGGAAGGCCAGCCCCAGCGCGGTGACGGCGGCGACCACGAGTTTCGCGGTGAGCAGTCCCAGCCGGCGGGGGACGGTGCCGCGGTCCGCGGCGAGGGCGGGGTGGCGGAACTCGTCGCCGAACGCGAGCGCGCCCAGCAGCCCGGCCCCGAGTGCGGCCGGGGGCAGGGGCAGTTCCCTCGGCCACGCGGCCAGCAGCCGCGCCTGCGGGGTGTGACCGACTCGCGCCAGGAGCACGGCGGTGAGGGCGGACGTGACGAGTACGGCCGCGCCGGTCAGGAATCCGGTGCTGATCCCCGTCGCCCGGCGGAATTCGTACCGCAGGGGGCGCAAGGGGCTGGGGGCGGACCGGACGGAGATGGGGGGCGGGAGGGGGGGTAGGGAGGCGGGGGGCCTGGAGACGGTGACGGGACTCGAAGCGGTGACATCCCTTCCCACTGTCGGGCCGCTGCGGCCGCCCGGACTGCCGTGCCCGGCCTGATCGCCGTGCGCGCCCCGCTCGTCGGGCATCGCCCCGTCATCGTGCGTGGGTGAGCCGCTCTGCGAGGTGAGGCCGTCCTGCGCTCGGCCGCCCTGTGCCGCCGTCCCGGCACTCCCCTTGCCCATGCCGGCCGGTCGCGCGTCCTGAGTCGCATCGGCGCCATCCCCGGGCAGCGGTCCCGCACCGGGCCCCATGTCTCCGATCTCGTCGGCGAGTTGGTGGACCAGGACGCCGTGCCGGAAGGCCGTCTCGCCGACCTCGGCGCACGTACTGCCGTACACCGAAAGGCGGTTGCCGTCTTCCCGGACGACTTCGACGGAGCGCCGAGCCGTGCGGGCCTCCTTGGCGAGCAGGGCGGCGAGGCGGACGGCATGAGGGGTACGGACGGCGACACGGGGGCGGAGCCTGGTGCGGGCGAACTCCGTGGCGGCCTGATCGGCGACGACTATGCCTTGCTCGAGCGTGATGACGTGATCTGCGGTGCGCGCGGCCTCTTTGGGCTCGGACGTGGTGAACAGGACGGTGCCGCCCTGTTGGGCGTGCGCTCGCAGCATGCCGTGCAGCCACTGGCTCTCGCGCGGGGACAGCCCGTCTGCGGGGTCGTCCAGCACGAGGGTGTGCGGGTCGGACAACAGGACGCAGGCCAGCCCGAGGCGGCGGTCCATGCCACGTGACAGGGTGCCGAGCCGCTCGTCGCGCAGGCTGACCAGGCCCACCGCTTCGAGTACTTCGTCGGCACGCCGCACCGGTACGCCTGCGGCGGCGCACAGCATGCGCAGATGACCGCGGACCGTGCGCGCGGGATGGCCGGGCACCTCGCCCATGAGTACGCCGACCTCGCGCGAAGGGTGCGCGATGCGACGCAGCGGACGGCCTCTGAAGTAGGTCAGCCCACGCCCCTGTTGGAGTTCGAGCATCAGTCTCAGCACTGTCGTCTTGCCCGCGCCCGTCGCTCCGAGAAGCGCGGTGACGCGGCCCGAACGGGCTTCGAAGGACACGTCGTCCACCGCGGGCGGAAAGTCCTTGCGGGAATTGCTGGTCAGTCCGAACGCCTGGATCACCCGTAGCAAGATAGCGCGTTATGTCCGGTTTTCGGGGCTGTCACACTTCGGGGCGCAACATCGGGGGGTTGAGGAGAGTGGCGCCGCCGGCCCGGAAGAGCTGAGCGGGGCGGCCGCCCTGGCGTGTGGTCGTGCCGCCGGTGGGGACCAGGAAGCCCGGTGTGCCCGTCACCTTGCGGTGGAAGTTGCGTGGATCCAGCGCGACGCCCCACACCGCTTCGTAGACCCGGCGCAGCTCGCCGACGGTGAACTCGGGCGGGCAGAACGCGGTGGCCAGCGACGAGTACTCGATCTTCGAACGGGCGCGCTCCACTCCGTCCGACAGGATCTGCGCGTGGTCGAAGGCGAGCGGCGCGACCGGCTCGCCGTCCCGGCCGTAGCCGCCCTGCTGCAACAGCTCCTCGACGGGCGCCCACCGGGCGTTGCTGGCGTCTCCCCCCGCCCGGGGGGCGGGCAGGTCGGGGGCGAGGGCGAGGTGGGCGACGCTCACCACACGCATCCGGGGATCACGCTTGGGATCTCCGTAGGTCGCGAGCTGCTCCAGGTGTGCTCCGTTGTCCTGGACGGGGACCGACGGGTCGTGGGCTCGCAGCCCCGTCTCCTCGGCCAGTTCGCGGGCGGCAGCCTGCGCCAGATCCTCATCGGCCCGTACGAAACCGCCGGGAAGCGCCCAGCGCCCCTGGAACGGCGGCTCGCCCCTGCGTACCGCGAGCGCACACAAGGCGTGACGGCGCACGGTCAGTACGACCAGGTCCACGGTGACGGCGAAGGGCGGAAAGGCTGACGGGTCGTAGGGCATGCGGCGATCATAGTCGTCTGCCTGACGATAAACACTCCATTCGCCAGTCGCATCAAGGGCTGCGCCCCTGCCACCCGAACAGGTTCCGCCTTTCCCCGCCTGCCACTGCCGGGAGAGGTGTCGTGCCGGTGTCGTGCGAGGTCAAGCGCCCAGTTGCAGTCCCTCGGCGGCCTCCTCGACCAGGGCGAGCCCGAGTCTGCTGCCCCGTACCGAGAACGGGGCCCCCGCGATCCTCAGTCCGGTCAGACCGATCTCGCCCAGAGGCGCGCTGCGCACAGGGCGCAGTGTGACCGTCCCCGCCGGGACGTCGGGGCGGATTCCCGCGAGGGCGCTCAGGAGCAGCACTGCGGCGGCCGCAGCCGTTGCCGCCGGACGACAGGCCGCCGGGTGGGGAACAGGAGCACTCCCGTCGGTGCGCTGCTCACCCGCGTACATCTCGGGGAGCCGGTGACCGAACGCCTCGGCCGCGGCCAGCAGACCGCGCAGGAGCGAGCCGGCCTCCTTCTCGTACCCGGCGGCGGCGAGGCCCGCGACGCCGATCGCCGTCTCCTGGACTCTCACGGCACCGGTGCGATGCCCGAACGGGTTGTAGCCCGTCTCCTTCGTGCCGAGTCCGCGCAGCCCCCAGCCCGAGTCCAGGGCCGGGCTTCCGAGCAGCCGTGCGAGTTGCTCGATCTGGACCCTGTCGAGCAGGCACGGTGCCTGTTCGCCTCCGCCCAGCAGGCCGGTGTCGAGGAGATGGACAGAAGCGGCACCCAGATGCGGCACGAGGCGTCCGTCGGGAGTTCGCGCTGCCGCCGGCCGGCCGCCGCTGCGGTCGTCGATCCAGAAGTCCTCGCGGAAAGCCGTGCGCAGTTCGCGGGCCCACTGCCGCAACGCGGCCGCGCCGGGTCTGTCGAACGCGTCGAGCAGGTCGGCGCCGAGGACGGCCGCGCGATGCGCGTGTGCCTGTGTCTCGCATCGGACGGGGCCGCCGGGATGCGGGTCGCACAGGTACGTGCCTTCCCCCACGGCTGCCCGCAACCAGCGCAGGCACCGTTCGGCCGCCGGAAGCAGCTCTTCCGTCTCCTGCGGTGAGAGGCCCCACCGGAACGCCTCGGCGAGGAGGGCGGGGAAGAGCAGGGTTGCCTCGGTGCCCGTACAACCGGCTGGAAGGTGCGCGCCCGCGTCCCGACGCGGCCCTGGGATCATGCCGGACTGGGCTGTCTGTCCGCGGAGTTGGGTGCGCGCGAGGGTGCGAAGCGTCCCGGCGGCGAGGCGGGTGCCGAGCGGCAGTGCCATACGGGCCGCGACGAGCGCGTCGGCCGGGGCGAGACCGCAGCGCCACGGGGCTCCGGCCGCGAGGTGGGTGTCGGTGGGGTGTGCCGGGTCGCGCAGCAGCAGGGACTGGAGATCGTCGATGCTCGTGTGCAGGAGCGGTTGAACGGCTGCGTGGTCTCCTGTCGCGCGGGCGGACGCCAGCGGGCTGGTCGCCGCGCGCCCCACACCCCGGACGGGGCCCGCGCCCTCCGGACGCACGCGCAGTTCCAGGCCGACCGTGCCGCCTGGAGGCAGGTCGAACTCCCAGCGGAGCAGGCCGGCGGACGCGAGCGCGTCGGTGGGTGGCGGGTCGGCGGTGACCGACGCTCCGCCGGCCGCGCAGGACCAGCGCAGCCCGGAGTCGTGGACGATCGCGGGCAGCTCCGGCCCCGCTCGGCCCGACGCGATCGCACCCAGGTCCGCCAGATCCGTACCGAGGGCCACCTCCACAGGCAGTCGCAGTGGCCGAGCCGCAGCGCTGTGCAGCACGATGCGCTCGGTCCCGTCCGCGTGGCGGGTGCGCTCCACGACTACGTCGGGGTCCGGGCCTCCCCCTTGGGAAACCCGCGCGGTGGCGACAAAGCGTGCGCGATCCGCCGCGGTCGGCCGGGCCTGGACTCCGAGTGGCTCCCGGCCGGCGACACGCACCTGACAGCGGGAAAGCACACGTCTGCCTGCGCGGTAGAAGCCCTCCAGCCCCTGTCCCGTCAACTGCCCCTCCGTGGAGATGGCGAGGCCCGGAAGCGCCACGCAGATGATCACGGAGTGGGCCGGGGGAAGTTCGGCCGGCCCTCTGGGAGCCGAGAAGGCGTTCTGTGGGGGCCGACCGGACGGAACGAATGAAGGTGGACGGGCAGACCGGGTCGCCGACGGGGGCGGAGACCAGCCCTGCCTCGTCGCGAGGCCCTCCCCCGGCAGACGCGCACTGCGCGGTGTGGACGACGGAGGGCCTACGGGCGCTGCCGGTGTAGACGGCTCACGGTCCCATGACGGTGAAGGCGTGGTGGCTTTCCTGACCTCTCCCGGGGTCGGGTTCCCGTGGTGTTCCGGGGCCGTCCCGGTGTGCTGGGTGCTGGTCGGGAACCTCGGCTCAGGCCCTCCGGTGTCCGTGGCGCCCGCCGACGGGCCCGTGGTTCCTCTCCACTCCGTCGCCGGCGCGCCGAGGGCGGAACGTCCGTCGTCGGTGGAAGGCGGAGTCGGCTGATGCAAGGGGCGCTTCCTCTGCGCTCTGCGCGGCTCGGGGGTCTCAGCCGCTCGGTGCGGGGCTCCTGAAGAACATGGGCGGTGCGGCGGTGGGGTTCCAGTGGAGGTTCCGCCACTCAGGTGAACGGGGCGGGCCTGTTCAGGGTCACGCCCCCGGGCCCGGAAGCCGACCGAATGGCGGCGGCCCGGAACCGCTACCCGGCGCCACAGGCGTGACCACTCGCGCGCGACCCCCTTCCAGCGGTCGCTCATCCCTCCTCCTCGGTTGCGCCTCCGGACCTTGTGCCCTCCGGTCGGCGCGCGACGTCCTTGCCCGTGGTGCGTCGGACGGCACCGGGACGTGTACCGCGGGCAGACCGGGAGCGAGGGCGGGATCCCTCGGCACAGGGATCGTGCCCCTCCGCATTCACGGGTCG
Source organism: Streptomyces sp. NPDC091972 (assembly GCF_044756385.1). NCBI lineage: Bacteria > Bacillati > Actinomycetota > Actinomycetes > Kitasatosporales > Streptomycetaceae > Streptomyces > Streptomyces sp. NPDC091972. Next base: position 232,607 of record NZ_JBIVSV010000012.1, read on the forward strand.
GGGACCGACGTCGGTGCGAGCGCCGGGACGTACGCGCTTGCGTCGGCGGGAGGCTGTGGCGGGTTGCGGCGTCGGCAGAAGCGCATCGGCATTGGACGGGGGTTGCGGCTGCGCGTCTTCGGTGGCGGAGGGGCACGACAGCGACGCGTCTCCGGCGCCCGACGGGCGAGGCGGCGACACGTCCTGGCTGTCGGACGAACAAGGCGGCAACGCGTCTTCGACTTCGGCGGCGGACCGGCACGCCGTCTGACTCCCGACAGGATCAGGCAGGGATGCCCCTTGACGCACCTCAGGATCGAGCAGGGATGCCCCTTGGGTCCCGTCAGCACCAGGCAGGGACGCTGCCCGGCCCTCGTCGGGACCGGGCGTGTCCGGCCACTTCATGTCCTCGGTTGTGTGCGCGTCCACGGACTGATCGGCCTCCGACCGCGCGCACCCATCACGGTCCTTGCGGCTCTCGCGCTCCGCGCGCAGACAGCGACGGATGGCTTCCGGGTCGAGCCCCTCGTTGCAGGCCTGATGCAGAAGTCGGGCGAAGAGATAGCTGGGATCTGCGCCCAGGGCCATGGCCAGCGCCTCCCTGGCCTCGATCTCGTCACCCGCGGACCAGGCGACCCAACCGGCGAGAGTGAGCGGTGCCGCCGCATGCTCGCCGTAGGGTCCCACGCACCGGCGGGCCAGTGCGCGCCACAGACGCAGGGCGGGCCCGGCCTCCTCCGCCTCCATCCACTCGGCCGCACGGTCCCGGGTGGTGCGGTCCTGCAGCCCGAGGATGAGGTGCGCCGCGTCGTCGTGCCCGAGCAGTTCGTCGTCGCACAGGTCGGCCCGGAGCGGGCCCGTCACGGGTCCTGCCTCGGCGAAGCGTGCCATGGTGCGCCTGGCGAGGCGCAGCGTCTCCTCGGCCACGGTCGCCCGGCCCACCTCGTCGAGCATCCTGGGGACCAGGGCCATGCCGGCGGTGTCCAAAGCGACCTCCTGTTCCAGCGCGGCCGCCGTCTCCCAGGGCTGCAGCCTGGCCCGCAGCTCGCGCAGTGTGCCGCGCACCTGCAGTCCGGCGTACGTGGCCGCGGCGGCGAGCACCGACGTGCCGGGCAGCCCCATGGGAAGTCCCTCCGGGGGGCAGCAATCCTGGCTTGGACAGCAGTACGACCAGTAGCGGCCGGCGGAAATGCACAACGCCTCGATCACAGGGACGTCGAGTCGGCCGCACTCCGTGCGCAGCAGCCCGGCGAGCGGGGCGAGCCGCTCCGTGATCTGCCTGCCCGTCTCACCGGGCCCCGGCTCCTGACAGATGTAGGCGACCATCTGCTCGGGGCGGGCGCCCCTGCGCTCGCTGCCGGTGATCAGGCCGTGCGCGAGCTGCCGGGCCACAGCCGGCCAGTCGTCCTTGTTCGCGGGAATGCCCAGCCGGGCCCGTCCTCCGAACCGGCCGCGGCCGCCCCGATCGTGCAGCGCGACCAGGACGATGCTGTCCTCGGGCCGGTATCCGAGGAGGTAGGGAAGGGCGTCGGCCAGTTCGCCCGGAGTCCTCAGAGTGACCTGGTGTTCGGTGCCATGCGCCTCGAATCCGACCCGGTCGCCGATCTCCGAGCCACCGTGACTGTCCGAGCTGTGGCTGTCCGGCCCGTGGCTGTCCCGCCCGCTGCTGCTCCGCCCTTCACTCTTCCTCCCGCCGTGCCGTGCGGCGGCGCTGCTGCTCCGCCCTTCACTCTTCCTCCCGCCGTGCCGTGCGGCGGCGCTGCTGCTGCGCCCTTCTCCGTTCCTCCCGCCGTTCCCTCCGTAGCTGCTAGGTCCGTGGCTGTTCCCTTCGCCGCCACTCCGTCCGCCGCCGCGAACGCCGCCCTGCCGTTCGCTGTCGTTCCGTCCGCTGTTGTTGCTGTTTGCGGTGGGTCCCGTCATTTCGCTGTGGTTCGTCATGCGCAGACGATCTCGCGGATCTCAGCGTTCCGCTTGGGCCTGTGGATAAATCCGATCAGGGTCACGACAAGCCACGACGTGCCCCGTCCCGTCGTCCACAGCCTGACCGCCGAGCCGCCCCGATGTCGGAGGCGTCCTGTTGTATGGGGGCATGACGCACATGAGCAAGACGGAGCTGCGCGAGGCTGCCGACGAGATCCTCGTCCGGCTTGTCGGGGACAGCACCGGGTCGGCGCGGCTGCGCGAGGACCAGTGGCGGGCGATCGAGGCGCTGGTCGCCGACAAGCGCCGGGCCCTGGTCGTCCAGCGCACCGGGTGGGGCAAGTCCGCGGTGTACTTCGTGGCGACGGCCCTGCTGCGCGAGCGAGGCGCCGGGCCGACCGTGATCGTCTCTCCGCTGCTCGCGCTCATGCGCAACCAGGTCGAGGCCGCCGCCCGAGCCGGCATCCACGCCCGGACCATCAACTCCTCGAACCCCGAGGAGTGGGAGACCATCCGCGCCGAGGTCGCCGCGGGGACGGTCGACGTGCTGCTCGTGAGCCCCGAGCGGCTCAACAATCCGGACTTCCGCGACAACGTCCTGCCCGAACTGTCCGCCGCCACCGGCCTCCTCGTCGTCGACGAGGCGCACTGCATCTCCGACTGGGGGCACGACTTCCGCCCCGACTACCGCCGGTTGCGCACGATGCTCACCGAGCTGCCCGCCGGAGTGCCGGTGCTGGCCACCACCGCCACGGCCAATGCCCGGGTCACCGCTGACGTGGCGGAGCAGCTGGGCACCGGCACCGGCTCGGACGCGCTGGTCCTGCGCGGTCCGCTCGACCGCGAGAGCCTGAGCCTCGGCGTGCTGCAACTGCCCGACGCGGCTCACCGGCTGGCCTGGCTCGCTGACCACCTGGACGACCTGCCGGGCTCCGGCATCATCTACACGCTGACGGTGGCCGCGGCCGAGGAGATCACCGCCTTCCTGCGTCAGTGCGGGCACACCGTCGCCTCGTACACCGGCAAGACGGAGAACGCCGAGCGCCAGCAGGCCGAGGAAGCCCTCCTGGCGAACAAGGTCAAGGCGCTGGTGGCCACCTCCGCGCTCGGCATGGGGTTCGACAAGCCCGACCTCGGGTTCGTCGTCCATGTCGGCTCGCCCTCCTCCCCCATCGCCTACTACCAGCAGGTCGGCCGCGCCGGACGAGGCGTCGAGCACGCCGAGGTGCTGCTCCTGCCCGGCCGCGAGGACGAGGCGATCTGGTCCTACTTCGCGTCCGTCGCGTTCCCGCCCGAGGAAGCCGTACGACGCACCCTCGACGCCCTCGCCCGCGCGGACCGCCCCCTGTCACTTCCCGCGCTCGAACCGCTGGTGGAGCTGAACCGCACGCGCCTGGAAATCATGCTCAAGGTGCTCGACGTGGACGGCGCGGTCCACCGGGTCAAGGGCGGCTGGATCGCGACCGGAGTGCCCTGGTCGTACGACTCCGAGCGCTATGCCTGGGTCGCCAAGCAGCGCGCCGCCGAACAGCAGGCCATGCGCGACTACGCCACCACCACGGGCTGCCGAATGGAGTTCCTGAGGCGGCAGTTGGACGACGAGCAGGCGGCTCCGTGCGGTCGCTGCGACAACTGCGCCGGTCCGCGATTCACCACCGACATCTCCCCGGCCGCCCTGGACACGGCCGGTGGCTCGCTCGCCCGCGCGGGTGTCGTGGTGGAACCCCGCCGCATGTGGCCCACGGGTCTGCCAGCCATCGGCGTCGACCTGAAGGGCCGTATCCCGCCCGGCGAACAGGCTTGGCCCGGCCGGGCTCTCGGCCGGCTGTCGGACATCGGCTGGGGCAACCGTCTCCGGCCGCTGCTCGCGCCCCAGACTCCGGACGCTCCCGTCCCCGACGACGTGGCGAACGCCGTCGTGACCGTCTTGGCCGACTGGGCGAAGTCGCCCGACGGCTGGGCCTCCGGCGCCCCGGACGCACCGGCCCGACCCGTCGGCGTGGTGACCGTTCCCTCCCGCAGCCGGCCCCAGTTGGTGCACTCGCTGGGAAGCCGGATCTCCACCGTCGGACGCCTCCCCTTCCTGGGGTCCCTCGCGTACACGGACCACTCCGACGACCTTTCCCTGCCCCGCTCCAACAGCGCTCAGCGGCTCCGGGCACTGCACGGGGCACTCGTCGTGCCCGAGTCCCTGCGGGAGGCGTTGCAGGCGGCGGAGGGTCCCGTCCTGCTCGTCGACGACATGACCGAGACCGGCTGGACGCTCGCGGTCGCCGCCCGGCTGCTGTTGCGGTCGGGCGCCCAGGGGGTGTTGCCTCTGGTGCTGGCGGTACGCGGTTGAGCGGGCGCCGGAGGCGTCAGTGCTCCGCCCGTGCCTCGATGTCGGTCAACGGTCACCGGGCTCGGAGGACTCAGGCGTCGCCCGGCAAAACACTGGGTAGGGATATATGCCACGAAGCGTCTGATTCGGGTCGGCGAGCCCAATTGCTCGTTGCCGCAACCAAGTTCGACAGGAAGAATTGAGGTCCGCTCCCCGCACGGCCTCGTCCGTTGACCGGTAGGGCTCTGCTGCGGTGCGCGCTCCCCCGAATCCGACCCCGCCCGCCGTATGGGCGCGTAGCCGAAGGGAGGACCGTGACCTTCGGATTCGCTCCGTCCTCCGCGGCGTCCACGTCGTCAGCCGACCTGTCCGCCGCATCCGCCAACCCTCTGGCCCGTCTGCTCGAACCCGCCGAGTGGGCCGAGGCCGGCATCCCGCTGCTGCGCAACCCACGCGAGGTCGTCAGCGGGCTGCACTCGCGGCACCGTCCCAAACCGGCGACCGCGATCGTGGCGGTCCTCGACCCGGACGAACGGCTGCGGGCGAGTGCCTCGTTCACGCGTCGCCCGGCGCCGGCTGACGGCTGGATGTTCCGGAACACGCTGCTGGCGCAGTTGCGCCGGGTGATCCCGCACGACCTGCGGCGCCGCACCCCCGTGCGGACCGCCGTGCTGCTCTACTGCCGTGAGGGCGACGCGCGTTGGACGGAGGAGGACGGCGCGTGGATGTGGGGGCTGCGTGACGCCTGCACGCTGCACGGGCTGCGCTGCGGGGCCTACATCACGCTGACGCGCGACGGATGGCAGGTGCTCGGCGAGGGACGCGGCGGACGGCGGCCGAACGCGGACTCGGAGCCGGAACCCTTCGCCACGTCCGAGTCACCGCCCATGCTGCCGCGCACCGGTGGCGCAGCCTCGGAGGTCCTGCGCCGCGTGGCGGCTCGCTGAGGTCGGGTCCGCCAGTCACCGGTTCTCCGGCCGTACGTCGGTGACGTACGGCCTCCGGCGCGTTGATCACGCACAGCACCTCATGTGCCGGACACGGGCGTCCCCGAGATGACGTGGCGGCGGGCGTACACCGTTGGATCGGGCATGGCGGGTGAGGTCCGGGTCGGCCGCTCGTTCAGACGCGGGCATGCCGAAGGACTCGCCGTGCAGGTGCCGCGTGAGCGGCACCTTTCCTCACCCCCCGGGGTCCTTCCGGACCCACTGAAACCGGCTCAGACGCCGGCGCCCAGCACCGAGTTGATCTGTTGCGGGTCACCGCAGACGATCAGCAGGGCACCGGCCCGGGCGTGGGCCAGAGGCAGCGCCTCGGCGACGGCCGCGGCGGAACCCCCGTTGACGGCGACGACGACCACCGGGCGGGACACGGCACGCGAGGCTGCGGTGGCGTCCGCGTAGAACACGTCGTCACCGGCGTCGTGCTGGGCCCAGTAGGCGGTCTCGCCGAAGGACAGCTCATGTGCGGCCCAGGGGTGCTGGTCGCCGGTGGTGATCACCAGCACCTCACCGGGGGCACGGCCCGACTCCAGCAGGAGATCGACGGCTTCCTCGGCAGCGTCGAGCGCACCGGTGGCCGAGGCCGGGATGAGCTGGATCTGCGGGGCCGCCGAAGCCGGGACCGGAGCGGGGGAAGGGGTGGATGCGGGGCCCGGCACTGCGGGCTTGGCCACGGCCACGTCGTGGGGCGTCCGCTGCACCGGCGGCGCGGGCCGCAGGGGGCCGGGACGACCGGGGCGCGGCGGAGCCACAGGGCGTGGACCGGGTACGGGACGGGGGGTCGGCGCGGTGCGGCCGCTGGCCGGAGTGGCGCGGGGACCCTGGGCACTCTCGTGAATCTGAGGCTCCTCGGGAATGAGAGGCATGGGCTGATTTTTATCAAACGATGGCGCGGCTCGCGTCAGCGGGTGGCACATCAGTGCGAGCGGAATCGTCAGAAATCGAAGCCGAGCTGGCCCTCGATTTTCGGAACGCTTCCGTCCGCCCAGCTACGGGCCTTCTTGAGGTGCCGCCACTGGGGCAGCGCATCAAGATACGCCCACGACAAGCGGTGGTAAGGGGTGGGGCCCCGAACCTCGAGCGCGGCCTTGTGCACGGGTGAGGGATACCCGGCGTTGGCCGCGAAACCGAAGTCTGCATGGTCGATACCCAGTTCGGCCATCATTTTGTCGCGCTGGACCTTGGCGATCACCGAGGCCGCCGCGACGGCCACGCAGGACTGGTCGCCCTTGATCACGGTCCGCACCTTCCAGGGCGTACCGAGATAGTCGTGCTTCCCGTCGAGGATCACCGCGTCCGGCCGGACCGGGAGTGCCTCCAGGGCGCGCACGGCGGCGGTCCTCAGGGCGGCCGTCATGCCCAGGTCGTCGATCTCCTGCGGAGTCGCGTGTCCCAGGGCGTACGACGTCACCCATGTCCGCAGTTCCTCGGCGAGTTCGGTGCGGCGCTTGACGCTGAGCAGCTTGGAGTCGGTGAGGCCTTGGGGCGGTCGGCGCAGTCCGGTGACCGCCGCGCAGACGGTGACCGGGCCGGCCCAGGCACCTCGCCCCACCTCGTCGACACCTGCGATGATCTTCGCTCCGGTGGTGGCACGAAGAGAGCGCTCGACGGTGTGAGTAGGCGGTTCGTACGGCATGGCGCCCTTAGCGTACGCCGCTCGGATCACCCGGCGACACCCCGGTTTCCCCGGAAGGCGCCGAGACGTCCACGAGGAGCACTCACCGTCCGCTCGACCGCAGCAGCGGCAGCACGAACTGGTCGATCATCTCTTCGAGATCCTGGTCGTCCCATTCGCTACCGCGCATCTTGGAGCGATACATCATCATGGCGGGGATGGCATCGAAGACATAGTCGTTCGCCGCGTCAGGACGCACCTCGCCCCGCTCCATTCCCCGGGTGATGATCTCGCGAAGCAACTTGGTGCTCGGTTCCACGACGCCGTTGAAGATCACGGCATGGAAGCGCTCCGCCTGAGCCTGGTCGCATTCGTGAATGACGGAACGCAGCGCGAAGCCAGGTCGCGAGAACATCGCCTCGCGCGCCAGGCGACACAGCTCGAGCAGGTCCTCGCGCACACCGCCGAGGTCGGGGACCTCCTCGAAGCGGGGCAGGCCGGCCCGGAGGGCGTCCGCGACGAGGTCCTCCTTGGACGGCCAGCGGCGGTAGACCGCGGCCTTGCCGGTCTGGGCACCGGCGGCAACCCCTTCCATCGTGAGGCCGTTCCAGCCGACCGTGCCGAGCTGCTCCAGCGCGGCGTCGAGAATCGCCCGCTCCAGCACGGCGCCGCGCCGACGGGGGGAGGCCGGCTGAGCGGGGGCGGCCGTCCAGCGCGAGGTAACCATCTGAATGTCTCCAGCGAACAGGGAAGCGGTGATTGCGGGGAGGGACGGAACACCGCGCGGCGACAAGGGGGGACACGCCGCGCGCCAACAAACTTAAGTGAACGCTTGCGTTCACTACCGGGGACTCACTACCGTTGACGCAACAGTGAACGCCACCGTTCACTAATGCGCTCGTGGGGGACCCATAGTGACAACCTCTCCGTTGATCAAAGATCAGAAACCAGGTGCGGCCCGCCGGGAAGGACGCCCCGGAATCGCGCTCGCCGTCATCGCGGCCTGCCAACTCATGGTGGTCCTCGACGCGACGATTGTGAACATCGCGCTGCCGCACATTCAAGACGCTCTCCAGTTCAGCACCACCGACCTCACGTGGGTCGTCAGCGCCTACACGCTCACCTTCGGCGGCCTGCTGCTTCTGGGCGGCCGCGCCGGTGACATCCTCGGGCGCCGCCGGGTCTTCATGACCGGCATCCTGCTGTTCACCTTCGCCTCGCTGCTCGGCGGTCTCGCCCAGGAGCCCTGGCAACTGCTGGCCGCCCGGGTTCTGCAGGGCGTGGGCGGCGCGATAGCGTCGCCGACCTCGCTGGCGCTGATCACCACCACGTTCCCCGAAGGGCCCGAGCGGAACAGGGCGTTCGGAGTCTTCGCCGCGGTCTCCGCGGGTGGCGGCGCCATAGGCCTCCTCGCGGGAGGCATGCTCACCGAGTGGCTCGACTGGCGGTGGGTGCTCTTCGTCAACGTGCCCATCGGTGTGCTGATCGCCGTCCTCACGCCGCTGTACATCAGCGAGTCCGAACGGCACAGCGGCCGCTTCGACATCGCGGGCGCCCTGACCTCCACAGGAGGCATGGCCCTGCTGGTCTACGGCTTCATCCGTGCCGCGGACGAAGGCTGGCGCGACAACCTGACCCTCGGGTCCTTCGGTGCGGCCGTGGTACTCCTGCTCGCCTTCGCCTTCATCGAGTCGCGCGCCAAGGAGCCGATCACTCCCCTGCGGATGTTCGCCGACCGCAACCGTTCGGGCACGTACGTGATCATGCTGAGTCTCGCCGCCGCGATGTTCGGCATGTTCTTCTACATCGTGCTCTTCGTCCAGAACGTCCTGGACTACACCCCGATCGAGGCCGGTCTGGCCTTCCTGCCGGTGACGGTCGTCATCGCACTGGGCGCAGGCCTGTCGCAGCGGTTCCTGCCGGTGCTCGGCCCCAAGCCGTTCATGCTCACGGGCTCGGCGCTCGCCGTGACCGGACTCGCCTGGCAGGCCCTCATCAGCTCCGACAGCTCCTATGTCGGCGGGGTGCTCGGCCCCATGCTGATCTTCGGTTTCGGCATGGGCCTGAACTTCGTGACGCTGACGATCACCGCAGTCTCCGGTGTGGCCCAGCACGAGGCCGGCGCGGCCTCCGGGCTGCTCAACACCACGCAGCAGGTGGGCGGTTCGCTCGGCCTGTCCATCCTGACGACGGTGTTCGGGTCGGCCAGCAAGGACGAGGCGGAGAAGCAACTCCCGCACTTCATGGCGGACGGTTCGCCGGAGCAGAAGGCCGAGTTCGCCAAGACGCACCAGCTCCCCGCCCCGTGGGGACACGAGGTGCTCGCCCAGGGCATCTCCTCGGGCTTCGTGGCGGCCGCCTCGATGGCCGTACTCGCCCTCGTCAGCGCCTGGTTGGTGATCAAGGTCCGCAAGAGCGACCTGGAGGCTCTCGCCGGCACGGCGGGCCCGGGTATCGGCTGACGGGACCGGTTTCCCGATGAGCCGCGGATGGCCGGACCAGATCCGGGGAATCGACGGCGAGGACGACGGTCCGGCCATCCGCATCAAAAGGACCAGGCACAGCAGAACGAACAGCGCCGACCACCCCATCACCACACCCCGCCCTCTCGTGTGCATTCCGCGTACTGACCCGCTCGTCGCAAGGCGACTGTCATGACAACGAGCGCCCGGTTACACAGAGTTCCCGACATGCACGGAGAGTTTCGAGGATGTGATCGAGGTCGGTCGGTGCGGGGTAGGGTCGGCGGCTCCTACACCGACGCCCTCAACCACTCCGGGAACGCCTCGGTGCGCTGCACCCACTCGGCGGGAGGCGTTCCGGCCTCGCCTCCGGCGAGCACACCGCCCACGATGGCGCAGTTCGTGTCCACGTCACCGCCGACCTGGGCGGTCGTCCAGAACGCCTCCTCGTAGTCGCCCAAGGACCGGGCGGCTGACCACAGGGCGAACGGCACGGTGTCATGGGCCGTCGTACGGCGCCCGGAGCCCAGGACAGCCGCCACGGTGGAGGCGTCGCCGTAGTCGAGCATGTCGCGGGCCCGCCGCAGCCCCGCACCGACGGCACTCTTCGGGACGAGCGCGATGACACCGTCCAGCAGCGCACCGGGGCTGGGCGGACCGCCGGGGCCGGCGGCCAGCGCGGCGGCCGCGGCGACGGCCATGGCGCCGACGACGGCCTCCCGGTGCTGGTGCGTGGGGTACGCCGAGATCTCGGCCTGGTGGGTCGCCTGCTCCGGATCGTCGGCGTAGAAGGCTCCCAGCGGCGCGATACGCATCGCGGCGCCATTGCCCCAGGACCCCTGCCCGTTGAAGAGGGCCGCGGCGAGCTCGCGCCAGTCACCGCCCTCGCGGACCAGCCGCAGCAGCCGGTTGACGGCGGGTCCGTAGCCCCGGTCGAAGTCGTGGTGCTCGGCGAAGGAGCGGGCCAGGGCGTCCTGGTCGACGCGGTGGTGGGCGGCCAGCACGGCCACGACCGAGCAGGCCATCTCGGTGTCGTCCGTCCACTGCCAGTGACCGGGCGGCAGCTCTCGATTCTTCAGCAGGGGGTAGTTCACCGGCACGAAGAACTGCGAGCCCAGCGCGTCTCCCACGGCCAGGCCACGCAGACTGGACAGAGCGCGGTGCAGGCGGTCGTCGGTGGCGGAGTCAGCGGTCATCGGACTGCACTCTAATCGGTGATCCCGTACGGCTCCGGCTCCCGCCAGCGCTTGAAGGGCCGGTCAAGTGCGTATTTGCCGTCGTCCCCGAGAACGAGCATCCGCATCTCGGCGTTCCCCGGATTCGACAGCGACTCGAACTCGGCGACGGTCCAGTGGAACCAGCGCATGCAGAACAGTCGCATGGCCAGGCCGTGCGTCACGATCAGGACGTTCGGCGGATGGTCGGGCGCCTCGAAGCTGCGGAACAGGCTCTCCAGGAAGCCGCCGACCCGGTCGTACACGTCGGCCCCGGACTCACCCTGGGCGAAGCGGTAGAAGAAGTGCCCGTAGGCGTCGCGGTACGCCTTCTGGAGACGTACGTCGTCACGGTCCTGCCAGTTCCCCCAGTCCTGCTCCCGGAGCCGGGGTTCCTCGCGCACCCGTATGAGCTCGGGGTCCAGATGAAAGGCGCGCAGGGTCTCGTGGGTGCGGCGGTAGGGGGAGACGTACACGCTGACGCGTTCGCGGCCCAGCACCTCTCGCAGCCGTTTACCGGTCTCCTCCGCCTGCCGCCAGCCCCGTTCCGTCAGGGCCAGGGCGTGGTCGGGCTCGCGTTCGTACACGGTGTCATCAACATTGCCCGTTGACTCCCCGTGCCGGACAAGGACGATTCGCCGTGGTCGTGCCATGCCAAGACCCTAGATCGGGAGAGGTCGTATCGAGCACTCGTACGGGCTCCATACGGCGTAGGTCACACATTTCCCGCACCATCGTCCACCCGGAGGCGCACTTCTGGTGAGTCGGGATCTCAAACCGTCCAGGCCGGTTCGAGGTCCACGATGTCACCCGTGAGGGCGGCGACGTCGGCCTCGGTCTGGGCCCGCAGCGCGAGCCGTTCCACGCGTTCGGTGCGGTACTTGCCGTGCTCGGCGGCCGACCGCCACATCGAGAGGACGAGGAACTCGTTGCCCGGGGCCTCTCCGAACAGGCCCCGGATCATGCCGGGCGAGCCGGCCATCGCCGGGTTCCAGACCTTCTCCTGCATCAGGGTGAAGTGCTCCGCCCGCTCCTCATGGACGCGGCAGTGGGCGAACCGCACCAGATCGGCGTCGGTGAAGCGGGGTTCGAAGCCCGTCTTCACGTCGAAGCGGTAGTCGAACAGCTTGACCTGGATGTCCTTGAACGTGCCTGACTGGGCCGCCGCGAGCCGGTCGTGGGAACGCGCCATGAAGGAGTCGTAGAAGGAACGGCTCTCCCAGAAGGAGAAGATGTGCGCCACACCCTGCCGCCCCCGGCTCCAGCCTCCGCCCTGTCCCCGAAACCCCGGCTCTCCCAGAAGCCCCGCCCACTTTCGCTGCCCCCGCTCGAACCCGCGGCGGTCCACCACGGTGCAGCGAATCCACTTGACCAGCACCGCGCCATGGTAAGGCCACGGAGCGTGGCGCCGGTCACGCTCGGCGGCAGAGGTGACCCACGAGTGACAGACGCGCGTGGCAGGATGGACAACCGGTCCTGCCTGACCGGCAGTTCGGGCCGCGGGCGCAGGGGGAAGGGGAATTTCTGGTGAGCGGCATCAACAAGGGGATCCGCAAGGTCGAGGTCTCGCTCAAGTGGGATCCGAGTCCGGCAGGGCAGCCGGCCACCGACCTGGACATCGTCGCCGCGACCTACGTGGCGGGCGATCCGTACGGTGATCCCGCCTATGTGGTGCACTTCGACAGCCGTTCACCCGACGGCACGATCTACCTCAACCGGGACAGCAAGGACGGCAAGGGCTTCGGCTGGGACGAGGTCATGACCCTCGAACTCGACCGGCTGGACGCCCGGTACACGCGCGTGGTCGTCGGCACTGTCATCCAGCAGCGCTCCGCGCACCGCACCTTTGTCGGCGTGGTCAACCCGGGCCTGCGCATACGAGAGGGTTACACGGTCCTGGCCGAGGACGACTTCGGCGGCGTCCTCGGCGCCACGGCCGCGAAGGTCGCGGAGTTCGTGCGCCAGGAAGACGGCACCTGGGACTTCCACCCGGGGATCACCGGCTTCGACGACGACCCCGCGACGTTCACCCGGAGCATGGGCCGGGCGTGACGCGTCAGCCGGCGGTCCAGCCCGGGACCGTCGGCAGCACGGTCTCGGCGACACGGAACAAGGCGAGGTCATCGGGCAGGACGTCGTCCTGACGCCATAGCGAGACCTCGTAGAACCCGCCGCCGTCCTCGGTGTCCTTGGCGACCAGCAGGCTGCGGGCGATGCCGCCGGGGCCGGTGTCGACCTTGCCTCCACCGAGGTGGAACTTGAGGGCGATGGTCCGGTTCGAGTAGAGGACCGCCGGGTGCCCGCCCACCGTCCGGTTCTGCGCCGAACTCCCGAGGAGGCCGGCCATCTCGGCCACGGGGATGTCGTCTTCGGACGTCGAGAGCTTCACCGAGTAGGTGGAGAGCTGGACCTCCGCCTCGGGTGTGACGGTCCTGGTGCCGTCGGCCCAGTCGCCCACGGTCTCGTTGCCGCTGGCGGTCATCGCATGGTCGGTCGGCGTGCCGAGCAGTGTGGGCAGGTCCGCCCGGTTCAGCGCCGTGCACAACCGCATGCCCGAGAGGGGTTTCGACGGCCGGGCGTCGTCCGACGTGTGACACTCGGCCGGCTCGGGATCACCGGGCTCCTGCTGAAAGGTCCCTGACAACACAAGAGCGGCGAGTCCCCCGACCAGCACGAGTGCCGCCAGGGCCTGTCCCCACTCGTTCGGTGCCTTCTCCGGCTGTCTCACGCCCTCCGCCACGTCGGCGGTCTGCTGCTCGGCCATGTTCCCCGTGTCCCCCACCCTGCCGTTCGCGCCGGTCGTGCGCTGGGGGAGCCTAACGTGTGATCGTCCGGTGGAGAAACGGAAAAGCAGGAAGGCGGTGCGGTCGGGATCCGACCGCACCGCCTGGACAGCTAGCTCAGATCAGCTGCAACCGCTGGTCGAACCGCAGCCCTCGCAGATGTAGCAGGAACCGGCCCGCTGCATCTTCGTACCGCAGGAGAAGCACAGCGGGGCGTCCGCCTGGATGCCCAGCTGCATCTCCACCAGCTCGGCGCTGGTGTGGGCCTGCTGCGGGGCGGGCTTGGCCGCCTGCACCTCGGCCTTGGGCGTGGCGACCGCCTTCAGCTCCTGGGCGCGCGGCGCCGACTGCGCCAGACCCTCGACGTCGACCTCCTCCTCGGTCGGCTCGTAGGAGCCGGTCTCGAGGTGGCGCTGACGCTCCTCGGCGGAGTGGATGCCGAGCGCGGAGCGGGTCTCGAACGGCAGGAAGTCGAGCGCCAGGCGACGGAAGATGTAGTCGACGATCGACTGCGCCATCCGCACGTCCGGGTCGTCCGTCATACCGGCCGGCTCGAAGCGCATGTTGGTGAACTTCGAGACGTACGTCTCCAGCGGCACGCCGTACTGGAGGCCGACGGAGACCGCGATGGAGAACGCGTCCATCATGCCCGCGAGGGTGGAGCCCTGCTTGGACATCTTCAGGAAGACCTCGCCGAGACCGTCGTCCGGGTAGGAGTTGGCGGTCATGTAGCCCTCGGCGCCGCCGACCGTGAAGGACGTGGTGATGCCGGGACGGCCCTTGGGGAGGCGCTTGCGGACCGGGCGGTACTCGATGACCTTCTCGACCGCCTCGCGGATGGTCGCTTCGGTCTTCTCGGTGACCTCGGTCTTCTCCTTCTCCTTGGTCTTCGCGGAGAGGGGCTGGCCGACCTTGCAGTTGTCGCGGTAGATGGCGAGCGCCTTGACGCCCATCTTCCAGGCCTCGAAGTAGACCTCTTCGACGTCCTCGACGGTCGCCGACTCCGGCAGGTTGACCGTCTTGGAGAGCGCACCGGAGATCCAGGGCTGGATCGCGGCCATCATGCGGACGTGGCCCATCGCGGAGATGGAGCGCTCGCCCATGGCGCAGTCGAACACCTCGTAGTGCTCGTGCTTGAGGCCGGGGGCGTCGATCACATTGCCGTGCTCGGCGATGTGGGCGACGATCGCCTCGATCTGCTCCTCCTGGTAGCCCAGGCGGCGCAGGGCCTGCGGGACAGTGCCGTTGACGATCTGCATCGAGCCGCCGCCGACCAGCTTCTTGAACTTGACCAGCGCGAGGTCGGGCTCAAGACCGGTGGTGTCGCAGGACATCGCGAGACCGATGGTGCCGGTCGGGGCGATGACGGACGCCTGGGCGTTACGGAAACCGTTCTTCTCGCCGAGGCGCAGCACGTCCTGCCAGGCCTCCGTGGCGGCGGCCCAGATCGGCGTGTCCAGGTCGTCCATGCGGACGGCCTTGGTGTTCTCGTCGGCGTGCTGCTTCATGACCCGCAGGTGCGGCTGCGCGTTGCGGGCGTAGCCGTCGTAGGGGCCGACGACCGCGGCGAGTTCGGCGGAGCGCCTGTACGACGTGCCGGTCATCAGGGAGGTGATGGAGCCGGCGAGGGCACGGCCGCCGTCGGAGTCGTAGGCGTGGCCGGTCGCCATCAGCAGGGCGCCGAGGTTGGCGTAGCCGATGCCGAGCTGGCGGAACGCGCGCGTGTTCTCGCCGATCTTCTGGGTCGGGAAGTCCGCGAAGCAGATGGAGATGTCCATCGCCGTGATGACGAGCTCGACGACCTTCGCGAAGCGCTCGACCTCGAAGGACTGGTTGCCCTTGCCGTCGTCCTTCAGGAACTTCATCAGGTTCAGCGAGGCGAGGTTGCAGGACGTGTTGTCCAGGTGCATGTACTCGCTGCAGGGGTTCGAGCCGTTGATACGGCCGGACTCCGGGCAGGTGTGCCAGTGGTTGATGGTGTCGTCGTACTGGATGCCCGGGTCGGCACAGGCCCAGGCGGCCTCGGCCATCTTGCGGAACAGCGCCTTGGCGTCGACCTCCTCGATGACCTCGCCGGTCATGCGGGACGTCAGGCCGAACTTGCCACCCTGCTCCACGGCCTTCATGAACGCGTCGTTCACGCGGACCGAGTTGTTGGCGTTCTGGTACTGGACGGACGTGATGTCGTCGCCGCCCAGGTCCATGTCGAAGCCCGCGTCGCGCAGGGCGCGGATCTTCTCCTCCTCCTTCACCTTGGTCTCGATGAAGTCCTCGATGTCGGGGTGGTCGACGTCGAGGATGACCATCTTGGCGGCGCGGCGCGTGGCGCCACCCGACTTGATGGTTCCCGCGGAGGCGTCGGCACCGCGCATGAAGGAAACGGGACCCGAGGCGTTGCCGCCCGAGGACAGCAGTTCCTTGGAGGAGCGGATGCGGGAGAGGTTCAGGCCGGCGCCGGAGCCGCCCTTGAAGATCATGCCCTCTTCCTTGTACCAGTCGAGGATCGACTCCATGGAGTCGTCGACGGACAGGATGAAGCAGGCGGAGACCTGCTGCGGCTGGGGCGTGCCGACGTTGAACCACACAGGGCTGTTGAAGCTGAAGATCTGGTGCAGGAGGGCGTACGCCAGCTCGTGCTCGAAGATCTCCGCGTCGGCGGGCGAGGCGAAGTACTTGTAGTCCTCGCCGGCCTTCCGGTACGTCTTCACGATGCGGTCGATGAGCTGCTTGAGGCTCACCTCGCGCTGCGGGGTGCCGACGGCACCGCGGAAGTACTTGCTGGTGACGATGTTGACCGCGTTCACCGACCAGAAGTCGGGGAACTCGACGCCACGCTGCTCGAAGTTGACCGAGCCGTCGCGCCAGTTGGTCATGACGACGTCACGAAGCGCCCATTCCACCTCGTCGTACGGATGCACGCCGGGGGTGGTGTGGATGCGCTCGATGCGCAGGCCCTTGTTCGCAGTCGCCTTGGTGCCCTTGGCGCGGGAACTCCGTGCCGGACCGCTCGCCGTCTCTGTCATGCCGCCTCCCTGTACGGGCGTAAACGCCCTGAAGTGCCCCGTTGTTCCCGTGGCACGGTGTTCTGTCTGGTATTGCGGGCACCCACTCGCTACCGCCCGCAACAGGTCCTGGTTCGCCGCCGTCCGGCCGGTCCGGGGTGCTGACCCGGTCCGGCCCGCCGATCAGTCGGCGGCGCGGGCGGGCTCGGGGACCTGAGCAGTCCCTCCGGGCCCGCGATCGTCTTCCTGGCTCCCCACGACGGCCTCGTCGCCGCCCTCAGCCTCGCCGCGGTCCTCGTCGTCCGCGGCGGGGGGTCCCGTGTCTTCCCTCAGCTCCGTGATCGCGGCCTCGAAGTCCTCGAGCGAGTCGAACGCCCGGTACACGGAGGCGAATCGCAGATATGCGACGAGATCGAGCTCCTGCAACGGGCCGAGTATGGCCAGCCCCACGTCATGGGTGGTCAACTCGGCGCTTCCGGTGGCCCGCACCGCCTCCTCGACCCGTTGGCCGAGCTGGGCGAGCGCGTCCTCGGTGACAGGCCGTCCCTGGCACGCCTTGCGCACACCGTTGATGACCTTGGTGCGGCTGAAGGGCTCGGTGACCCCGGACCGCTTGACCACCATCAGCGAGCACGTCTCCACGGTCGTGAAACGACGGGAGCAGTCCGGACACTGGCGGCGCCTGCGGATCGACGTGCCGTCGTCGGTCGTACGACTGTCGACGACGCGGCTGTCGGGGTGCCTGCAGAAGGGGCAGTGCATGAACTCCCAACCTCCTCACAGCAGACTCAATAGCCTCGCTGAGCCCCATGGGCCCCTCGAAGCAGCCCCAAGCATAGGCGATCGCTGCGGGCGTGAAGACCCGGGGGACCACAACTTCTGGGCTGCTGTAGCAATCCAAGCACTACATGTAGGGATTGGCACGCCATACACGCCGTACACCCGTGTCGCGCCCGTATTGGCGTGTGCCATACGACCGTCCCGGCTCCCGGCGAACACGGCGCACAGCCGTATCGCTGCGGCGCATGCGGAGATACCGTGGGCGCCACAAGGAGGGGACGTGGGATTCCCGCACAGATGAGAGCCGGTACGGGGCCGACGGGGCACCGGATGGCAGACTGGGGCAACAACCGGCGAGGTCGCCATCCGGCGGTGAAGAGTACAGCAATGGGCCCTTTTGTTCGGCAGGCGGCGCGTTAGCCATACACCCAGACACGTGATCGCGTCAGGCGCTTCGCGATTTTTCACTCGAACGTGTGTTTGGCGCAACCTTTCGAAAGCAACTACCGTTGTCCAGCAGGGAGACCATCGAGAGGGGCCGACGTGACCACGACCGCAGACAGTGCCACCATCACTGCCCAGGACCGTACCCAGGGCCGACTCGAGCCGGTGCATGCGATGAACGAAGGCGTGAATCCCGAGGGGCACAAGCGCTCCCTGCCGGGCCGACCTCCAGGCATCCGGGCCGACAGCTCGGGACTCACCGACCGGCAGCGCCGGGTGATCGAGGTCATCAGGGACTCCGTCCAGCGGCGCGGCTACCCGCCGTCCATGCGGGAGATCGGCCAGGCGGTGGGCCTGTCCAGCACCTCGTCCGTCGCACACCAGCTCATGGCACTGGAGCGCAAGGGCTTCCTGCGCCGCGACCCGCACCGCCCGCGCGCGTACGAGGTGCGGGGCTCGGACCAGGGCGCCTCGGTGCAGCCCACGGACACCGCAGGCAAGCCCGCCGCGTCGTACGTCCCGCTGGTGGGCCGGATCGCCGCCGGTGGCCCGATCCTCGCCGAGGAATCCGTCGAGGACGTGTTCCCGCTCCCCCGCCAGCTCGTCGGTGACGGTGAGCTCTTCGTGCTGAAGGTCGTCGGTGACTCGATGATCGAGGCCGCGATCTGCGACGGCGACTGGGTCACCGTGCGCCGCCAGCCCGTCGCCGAGAACGGCGACATCGTGGCCGCCATGCTCGACGGCGAGGCCACCGTCAAGCGCTTCAAGCGCGAGGACGGCCATGTCTGGCTCCTCCCGCACAACGCCGCGTACGAGCCGATCCCGGGCGACGACGCGACCATCCTCGGCAAGGTAGTCGCGGTGCTGCGGCGCGTCTGAGCACCGCGGAAGGCCTCGCCGTCCCGACCGGGCCCCGGAACCCCTGCGCCGGTTCCGGGGCCCTGCATTCTTCGGCCCCGATGACGGGCCGCTGCGCGCATCGCCTGTGGGCCTGACCCGACGCCGGGTCAGGCCCACAGGCGTTCACCCGAGCTCCGCCTCGGCCTCCTCGGCTTCCTCGGCTTCGGCGGCTTCGGGGGCGAGCTCCGCCTGGGCCTTCTCCGCTTCCGCGGCGACCTCCGCAGCCTCCGCGGCCTTCGCCGCGGCATCGATCGCCGCCAGTGACTTCCGTACCTGGTTACGGTCCGTGGTGTACCAGAAGTCCGGCAGTGACGCCTTCAGATAGCTGCCGTACCGTGCCGTCGCCAGCCGCTGGTCCAGTACGGCGACCACGCCACGGTCTCCCGACGCGCGTACGAGGCGGCCGGCGCCCTGGGCCATGAGCAGGGCCGCGTGCGTGGCCGCGACCGCCATGAAGCCGTTGCCGCCCGCCTCCTCCACCGCCTTCTGGCGGGCGCTCATCAAGGGGTCGTCGGGGCGCGGGAACGGGATCTTGTCCATGACGACGAGCTGGCAACTGGGGCCGGGCACGTCGACGCCCTGCCACAGCGACAGCGTGCCGAAGAGACAGGTCTTGGGATCGGCTGCGAAGTTCTTGATCAGTTCGCCGAGTGTCTCCTCGCCCTGGAGGAGGATGGGGAACTCCGGGATACGGGAGCGCAGTTCCTCGGCCGCCAGCTGGGCTGCCCTCATGGAGGAGAAGAGTCCCAGGGTGCGACCGCCGGCCGCCTGGATGAGTTCCGTGAGTTCGTCGAGCATGTCCACTCGGTCGCCGTCCCGCGCGGGGCGCGAGAGGTGCTTGGCGACGTAGAGGATGCCCTGCCGGGGGTAGTCGAAGGGCGAGCCGACGTCGAGGCCCTTCCACTTCGGCAGGTCCTCGCCCTCGGTTCCTTCCGGAGCGAGCCCCAGGGACGCCCCCACGCCGTTGAAGTCGCCGCCCAGTTTCAGGGTCGCCGAGGTCAGGACCACGGAGCGGTCGGCGAACAGCTTCTCCCTCAGCAAGCCGGACACCGACATGGGGGCCACACGCAGGGAGGCGCCGAAACGGTCGTGGCGTTCGTACCAGACGACGTCCCACTCCGAACCGTTGGTGATCCGCTCCGCCACGTCGTGCACCGACTCCACGGAGGCGAGCGCCTGTTTGCGGACCGCGTCCTCGTCCTGGACCGACTTGTCACGGGTCGCGCCGATCGCGGAAATGACCGTACGGGCGGCGTCCCGCAGGGCCATCAGCGCGTAGCCGAGGTCCTCGGGGATCTCCTCCAGCCGGCCGGGCAGCGCGAGCTCCATCAGCCGCTCGAAGCCCTCGGCGGCGGTCTGGAGCTGGTCGGCCGCCTTTTCGTTGACGAGTTTCGCGGCACGGCGCACCGCGCGGTTGACCTGGCCGGGGGTGAGCTCGCCGGTGGCGACACCGGTGACCCGGGAGACCAGCTCGTGCGCCTCGTCGACGATCAGCACCTCGTGCTGGGGCAGGACGGGCGCGCCCTCGATGGCGTCGATCGCGAGCAGCGCGTGGTTGGTGACGACGACATCGGCGAGCTTGGCGCGCTCGCGGGCCATCTCGGCGAAGCACTCGGCGCCGTACGCGCACTTGCTCGCTCCCAGGCATTCCCGGGAGGACACGGAGATCTGCGCCCAGGCACGGTCGGAGACACCCGGCGTGAGGTCGTCGCGGTCACCGGTCTCGGTGTCCTGCGACCAGTCCCGAAGACGCAGCAGGTCCTGGCCCAGCTTGCTGCTGGGCGCGGCGGCCTCGAACTGGTCGAAGAGGCCTTCCTCCTCGTCCTGCGGGACGCCTTCGTGGAGGCGGTGCAGACACAGGTAGTTCGACCGGCCCTTGAGCATCGCGAACTCCGGACGGCGGCGCAGCAGCGGGTGCAGCGCGTCGACGGTGCGCGGCAGATCGCGCTCGACGAGCTGTCTTTGCAGGGCCAGGGTTGCCGTCGCGACGACGACCCGCTCCCCGTGCGCGAGCGCGGGCACGAGGTAGCCCAGCGACTTTCCGGTACCGGTGCCGGCCTGCACCAGCAGGTGGGAACCGTCGTCGATCGCGTCCGCGACGGATTCGGCCATGGTCACCTGGCCGGGGCGCTCCGTGCCGCCGACGGCAGTGACGGCAGCATGCAGGAGTTCGGGGAGTGAGGGCTTCGTCATAGCGCGACCACCCTACGGCTCAGCACTGACAAAGGGGTGATCAAGGCGGGGACGAGAGGCGGGATCAAGACCGGGACCTCCTCGGAGAGGCAAGGGGTGCAGGTCGGAGCGGCTCCAGATCGGATCGCAACAGATCACGAAAGTCCGCATCGGTTCGACTTCGGCCGGGTCGGGTCCGATAGGGACGGGCCGGGATCGGTGGGAGCCAATCAGGACCGACTTCGATCAAGCGGCGACCAAATTTCGTTCGCTTACCGGCGGAGCGGGGCGGTGTGGCGGGGCGGTGTGGCGGAACGGTGTGGCGGGGCGGTGTGGCGGCAACCGCCCGCTGCGAACCGGCGGAAAAAATTCTGCGGTGGGTGGGAACCGACCCGGCACCGGCGGTGTACCAAAAGTGATTGCACGATGACGCGTTGCTACATCAGGTCGCGCAGGGAACGGTCGCGGATCACGAGGGCGGCCCGCTTGGCGGGCAGGTCCACCTCGGAGGAGAAGCGGAACCCTGCACTCAGAAAGGCGGTGACGGACGGAATGTTGCGAAGGTCGGGTTCCGCGACGACGCGGGCACAGGCAGGTCGCTTGTCGAGTACGAGATCGGCCACGGCTCTGAGGAGAGTGCTGCCGAGACCTCGCCCCCGGTCGGCGACGGTACCGACGAGGAGATGGATACCCGTGTCGTGCGGTCTGGCCGGATAGTGGCGGGCCAGCGGATCCAGGTCTGCCCGGTAGATCTCCCAGTAGCTCATCGGTGCACCGTCCAGCACGCCTAGACAGGGAACGCTGCGTCCGTCGTCGTCCAGTTGGGACCGCAGGTGCTCCTCCGTCACGTTCTGGGGCCCGGCCAGCTCCCAGAACGCGGCCACGGCGGGGTCGTTCATCCAGCGGGAGACGAGGGGAAGGTCCCGCTCGATGCGCACGGGCACGAGCTGGAACACGCCCGCCGGGGTCGTGATCGGCCCCCATTCGGCGATTCCGTCCAGGAGGTCGTAGGCGTCCGGTCGGAGTGAGGCGGAGGGTGTGACGCCGATGTGTCGGCTGTGGTGCCCCTGCCCGTGCGCACGCCCGTGCGCCTGTCGAGTTCCCGTGTCCGTCTCGGTGTCGGTGTCGGTGTCGCCTGCGCCGACGCCCGAGCCGGAGCGACCCGTCTCGATGAGCGCGATGAGTTCGTCCGACAGACGCAGGTCGAGGGTGTCCTCGTGGTCGGCGCTGCGGTGAGCTGGCCGGATGGTGCCGCCCTCCGTGTCCTCGCAGCGGGTGCTCCGCTCAGCGCCCTGGGCGGTGGTGCGGTCCCCGGTGCCCCCGTGGTCGGTCCGGGCGGTGTGGTCCTCGCCCCGGCTGGGGCAGGTGCCGTCGCCGACGTCGGGCACTGGGGTGGAAACGGCGTCGGCGGTCGCGTCGGTGGGAGACACGGGGGCGCTCCTCTCAGAAGGCGGGGCGGGTCATGTTCCTCAGGAGTGAAGGGGGTTGGCGATGGTGACGTAGACGGACTGGGTGTCGACCGGGCCGACGAGTTCGTCCAGGCCGTGCACACGGGTCAGCAGGTTGGCCTTGCAGCGCAGGACGGGTGAGTCGAGCAGGTGGCCGGGAAGCGGGGTGCGCAGTGGGGAGGGCCCGGAGGCCGCGTCGGTGAGAAAGCGGCGGAAAGCGGCGAGCAGCAGCCGTTCGTCGGCCAGGTGCTGGGATCCGAAGGCGCCGATGAGACCGAGGACGTTGTTGATAGCGAGGTAGTAGGCGAAGCGCTCGTCGGTGACCTCGTCCGCGACGAAGGTGTCGCTGTGTGTGCCGATGCCGGGCAGCCGGGCGTCGAGTTCCGCCCGCCGGGACTCACGGAAGTAGTAGCCCTGGTTGTCGCGGTAGCGGCCACCGGCGGGCCAGCCGTCGCCGTCCAGCAGGACCAGCGTGTTCTGCTGGTGTGCCTCCAGCGCGATCCCCGCCTCCCCGTCGAGCCACAGCACCGGGCGGACGACGTGTTCCAGGTAGCGCAGGAACCACTCGGCGGCCACGGCGCCTCGCGGACGGCCGGTGCGGGCGGCGAGGCGGGTGACGATCTCGGCCAGCCGGGACCGCCAGGCCGGCCTGTCCGTCTCCGGGCCTTCCTTGCCCGAGCCGTCCGTGCCCTGAGGGTCCCTCCCGGGACGACTTCTGTCCGGCCGGCTCCTGCCCTGACCGTCCTCCGTGGCGCCGGCTCGGGCGACGGGGCGAGGTGAGACGAGTCCGGCGATGCAGGTGACGTCATGGGAGGGGGTGAAGGGGTTGTGCCGGATCACTACGTCGATTCCGGGGACGGGATCGCCGTCGGGCCCGTCGACGGCGAGCCAGGCCGGGTCGCGGACGATGTCGAACGTGGGGTGCGCTGCCTGCCACTCCCTGGACAGGCCGCTGCGAAGGAGCCGGTGTACCTCGACACCGCGGTGGAGTTCCTTGCGGAGGTTCTCGCGGCGGGAGTTGGTGATGCGCAGGCCCAGGGACAGCTTGAGCATGGCGGGGGCACCGGAGCGGTGCACAGTGCGTACGGAGGAGGTGGGGTGCCAGGGGTCGCCGTGGGCGCCCAGGTCCTGGAGCAGTCCGGTGTCGAAGAGCGGGGCGGTCTCGGAGCGGTGCCGGACCTCGCGCAGTTGCCAGGGGTGCAGCGGCAGGGCTGTGCGTCCGTCGGGCAGCGAGAGGTCGGGGCCGGCCAGTCGCTGGGTGAGCTGAGGGGCGGTGACGGGACGGCCTCGTTCGGTCCAGGCCGAGTCGGTGGCGAGGAGGGAGGGGTCGACAGCCAGCCAGTGCAGGCGGAAGGAGCCGCGCAGTTCCGGTGAGTACAGGGCCGCTTCGGCATCGGAGAGACCTTCTCGGCTCTTGGGTGCCGGGTGCAGAGGGTGGCCGAGGACGAGTGCCTGCTCGGCGGTGAGGAAGAGGTCAGGGCCGTCGTCGGGGTCCTTGCGGCGCTCGCAGACGAAGGTGGCGGTGCGGCGGGCGGAGTCGGCCACACGAGCCACGAGCTCGGCTCCGCCTGTGGCGGCAGGGGTCTCCGTCCGCACCGACTCGCGGGTGAGCAGTGCGGCGACCGTGACCGCGTCGGCCGGCGGGGCCTGGTCGGAGGCGTCGGCGAGGCGGGGGTGGCCGAAGCGGTGCCATCCCGTCGGGGACCAGTAGTGGACGGGGACGAGGAGGGACGTGCCAGTGGCGGGGAGGGGGATGCGGAGGGTGCCGTCGGCGGGGGCGGGCAGGCCGGTCTCGCGGACCCAGCAGCGGAGCAGGTTCTCCACGGTCGCGGCTTCGGCTGCGGTGTGCGGATCGGAGTGGTTCAGGGGGTCGGTGGTGACAATGCGCAGAAGTTCTTGTTCGGGGGGCCCGCCCTGAGACGGGGTGTGGGCGGGGCGGGAACGGTGCTGCGGGGAGGGGGCAGCGTCGGAGTTGTCGAGCGGGAGTCTGGGAGTTGAGTTGCGGGGGGTGGGGGTGATGTTCAAGGTCGGTGTTCCTCGGGGTGGTTCTGCTTCGGGGTTGTTGCTCGGGGGTGTTCCGTGGGGGTTTGCCTCAGGAGCTGCTGTTGCCTTGTGGGTGGCAGGCCGACGTGCTCGTGCCAAGGCTGGGCAACTGGGGTTCCTTGAGCAACCTGCTGGACGATGGCGGTTCTTCGGGAGCGACGGGTGGTCCCTGCGGTGGGGGCGGCTCGGACTCCGGCTTCTGACCTGGCCCCGACTCCGATCCCGGCCTCGACTCCGGTCAGCGCACCAGCTCCACTCCCCGCCTCGACTCCGGTCAGCGCACCAGCTCCCCCCAGGCGCGATCCCAGTGATGGACCCCGATCCCGACCACAGCTCGGCTCAGCTCTCGGCGCTGGACACAGATCCCGCCCCGGGAAGCCGTCCCGTCGACTTCGGGTGGGCAGGTCACTCCGGTTGCCGATGTGGGTGCGACCAGCTGCCCCGCCCCTGCGCCCGGCTGCCCCACCCCCGTCCCCAGCTGCCCCACCCCTCTGCCCCGATCCCCACCTCAATGCTCCCGGCGCCTACCCTCGCCACGGCCGTGATCGCGGGCCACCGCAGCCACGGCGTCGGCGAGGCGGTCGATGACGGCGATCGCCTGTTCGTCGGTGATCGTCAGAGGCGGGAGCAGGCGGACGACGCTCGCGTGACGGCCGCCGAGTTCGACGATCAGGCCACGTCGGAGACATTCCCGCTGGACGGCGGCGGCGAGTTCCGGAGCGGCGGGGCGAGGGGATGGGACGGCCCAGGGCAGCACCGCGGCACCGGCGTCACCCGCTCCATCCACACCACCCGCTCCACCCGCTCCACCCCTTCCACTCCCTCCACCTCCACTCGCGTTACCCGACCCGACCGGGCGCGACAGACCACCTGCCTCATGGGTCCCACCGAGCCCACCAGACCCGACGAGGCCACTCGGTCCAAGGAGCCCGCGCCTCTCCTCAGCGCTGCTCGCGCCCTCCGCGCCGCTCACCTCCACCATCTCGACCCCGATCATCAACCCCCGCCCCCGCACCTCACCGATCACGGGGAACTCCCGTGCCAGCGACCGGAGTTGCTCCAGCATGCGTGCCCCCAGCGTGGCCGCTCGGGCCGTGAGGTCGTTCTCGCGGACGTAGGCCATCGTGGCCGTGCCCGCGGCCATGGCGAGTTGGTTGCCGCGGAAGGTGCCGGCGTGGGCGCCGGGTTCCCAGACGTCGAGGTCGTCGCGGTAGACGACGACGGCGAGCGGAAGACTGCCGCCGATGGCCTTGGAGAGGACCATCACGTCGGGGGTGATGCCGCTGTGCTCCACGGCCCAGAAGGCGCCGGTGCGGCCGACTCCCGTCTGGACCTCGTCGGCGATGAGGGGGATCGACCGGTCGGCGGTGATCCGGCGCATGCGACGCATCCACTCGTCCGGGGCAGGAAGGACCCCGCCCTCGCCCTGGACGGGTTCGAGGATCATCCCGGCGGGCAGCGGCACCCCGGACTTGGGGTCGTCGAGGACGGACTGCGTCCAGCGGGCGGCGAGTTCGGCGCCGTGGGTGCCGCCGACGCCGAAAGGACAGCGGTAGTCCTGCGGGTAGGGCAGCCGGGCGACCCGTCCGTCGGAGGCGTCGCCGGACGCTTCGAGGGCGCCGGCGGTCATGCCGTGGTAGGCGCCGGCGAAGGCAAGCAGGCCGTTGCGGCCGGTGGCGGCGCGTACGAGCTTGAAGGCGGCTTCCACGGCGTCGGTGCCGGCCGGTCCGCAGAACTGCACGCGCGCGTGGTCGGCGAGTCCCGGGGGGAGGTTGCGGAACAGTTCGGTGATGAAGGCGTCCTTGACGGGGGTGGCAAGGTCGAGGACGTGGAGGGGGGCGCCCGAGTCGAGGACCTTGCGGATGGCTTCCAGGACGACGGGGTGGTTGTGTCCGAGGGCCAGGGTGCCGGCGCCGGAGAGGCAGTCGAGGTAGCGGCGGCCGTCGGCGCCCTCGATGGTCAGGCCGCGGGCGCGTACGGGGACGATCGGGAGGGCGCGGGCGTAGGTGCGCGCCGCCGACTCGCGGGCCGACTGGCGGCGCAGGATCCCCTCGTGCGTGGAGCGGGCCGGCGACGGTTCGGCGTCGGCGGTGGGCTCCGCCGTGGCCTCCCCGGGTGCGGTCTCGGTCACGGCCATGGTTCTCCCGTCGTCGCGCTGTGCAGGGGCAAGCGGTTCCCTCGCGGACTCGCCCGCCCCGACATACGGAGCCCCGTGACCCTTTGCTCGACTTCCCGGCACATCGATGCCCCGACTGTCGGGAAACCGGCGGGGTTTGGGGCGTGGGGGACCGAGCCGTCCGCCGGCAGCAAGCCCCCACCGCTACCAACCCCGGACCGTGCACCGGGTTACGGGTTGTCCGAAGATCTTTGACATGACGAAACTGTTGCGGTTCCGTCGGAAGTCCCCCATAGCGGGCGCATAGTGTGTGATGGCGCTCCAAGGGGCGGTGCCGGGGGTGAGCTCGCGGGGCGTCTGCGGGAAGTCCCCGGTTCCGGTGCCGGGTTCGTCCACACCAGGGGGAGGCGGAGCATGGGATCCGAACCACTGTCGTCGAGGGCTCGCGGTGAAGGCGGAAAGAGTGCGGGCCGCAGAACCCCCTCCGTGCTGGCCGCCATGGCCCTCGCCTCCGTGCTCGCGCTGACCGCCACGGGCTGCGGCTCGGGCGATCCGGACGCGAACGCGCAGGCCTCCGCCTCCGCCACGTCCGAGGGGGACGGCAAGATCACGATCCCGGACGACATCAGGGACAGGCTCAAGGAGCACGGGATCGATGTCGACCGGTGGAAGGACGGCGCCTGGAAGGACTGGGACCGGGACGACTGGCTGCGCGAGGCCCAGGACTACATCAACCCCGTCATCGAGGGACTGTGGGACCCGGAGCGGATGCGGGAGGCGGAGGATCCCGACCGCGGTGTCCAGGAGAGCGGCCTCTCGGATGACCAGGGGGTGACCGATCCCGAGCCGGCGCCGGTGGACGCGAAGGCCGTGTCTCCTACGTACCACGACAGGGTTCCCGAGGCGGGGAAGGTGTTCTTCGACTCCCCCGAAGGCACGATGGTCTGCTCGGCGACGGTCGTGGCGGACCCGGCCGCCCCGGGCCGGTCCAACCTGGTGTGGACGGCGGGGCATTGTGTGCACGCGGGCAGGAGCGGCGGCTGGTACCGCAACCTCGCGTTCGTGCCGTCGTACAACGACCAGGCTCTCGGGGCGGAGGAGTTGGCCGGTGCGACCGAGGAGGAGCTCGCTCCGTACGGCGTGTGGTGGGCCGACTGGGCGGGGACCTCGGACCAGTGGATCGCGCAGGGCGGCCCGACCGGCGGGGACGGTGCCCCGTACGACTTCGCCGTCATCCATGTGACGCCGGAGGAGGGCGGTACGGGCAAGTCGTTGGAGGAGACGGTCGGTTCGGCGCTGCCGGTGGACTTCGCCGCGCCGGCGGTGCGGCAGGTGGAGAGCATCACGGCCAGTGGGTATCCGGCGGCGGCGCCGTTCGACGGGGAGACGCTGTACCAGTGCCAGGACAGGCCGGGACGGTTGTCGGTCAACGTCTCGGATCCGACGATGTACCGGATCGGCTGCACGATGACCGGTGGTTCGTCGGGCGGCGGCTGGGTCGCGACCGGCGTGGACGGTCGGCCGGCGCTGGTGTCCAACACCTCGATCGGGCCGGTGAACGCGGGCTGGCTGGCCGGGCCCCGGCTGGGAGAGGTGGCCGAGGGCGTGTACGACGCGGTCAGCGGGAAGTTCGCGGGACAGTGACGACTGCCGGTCGTCACGGGCGCTCGGGGGATCGTCCATGCGCCAGCCGGTGACCTGAAGCGGATTGCCCGTGCCGCCTGCCATTGACCTGAAGCGGATCGCACATGCCGCCAGCCGTAGACCTGAATAGGCAGAAGGCCCGCCCCTTGTCGCAAGGGGCGGGCCTTCGGCAGTGCTACGGCGCTCAGGCCACGACCGGTGCCGGGACGTACGGCGCGAGCTCCGCGGCCAGTTCCTCGTGCACCCGCACCTTGAGCAGAGTGCCCTCCGCCGTGTGCTCCTCGGAGATCACCTCGCCCTCGTCGTGGGCGCGGGCGACCAGCTTGCCGTGGGTGTACGGCACCAGCGCCTCGATCTCGACGGACGGCCTGGGCAGTTCGTTGTCGATCAGGGCGAGCAGCTCCGCGATGCCCTGGCCGGTACGGGCCGAGACGGCGATGGAGCGCTTCTCGGCCCGCATGAGCCGCTGGAGCGTCAGCGGGTCCGCCGCATCGGCCTTGTTGATCACGACGATCTCGGGCACGCCGGTGGCGCCGACGTCCCTGATCACCTCGCGCACGGCGGCGAGCTGCTCTTCGGGGGCCGGGTGCGAGCCGTCCACCACGTGCAGGATCAGGTCGGACTCGCCGACCTCCTCCATGGTGGAACGGAACGCCTCGACCAGGTGGTGCGGCAAGTGCCGTACAAAACCGACGGTGTCGGCCAGGGTGTACAGACGGCCGCTCGGGGTCTCGGCCCGGCGGACGGTCGGGTCCAGGGTCGCGAACAGGGCGTTCTCCACCAGGACGCCGGCGCCCGTGAGGCGGTTGAGCAGGGACGACTTGCCTGCGTTGGTATAACCCGCGATGGCTACCGAGGGCACCTTGTGGCGCTTGCGTTCCTGCCGCTTGATCTCGCGGCCGGTCTTCATGTCCGCGATCTCCCGGCGCATCTTCGCCATCTTCTCGCGGATCCGGCGCCGGTCCGTCTCGATCTTGGTCTCACCGGGACCACGGGTGGCGAGACCGCCGCCCTTGCCGCCGCCCATCTGACGGGACAGCGACTGACCCCAGCCGCGCAGCCGCGGCAGCATGTACTGCATCTGCGCGAGCGCGACCTGCGCCTTGCCCTCGCGGGACTTGGCGTGCTGGGCGAAGATGTCGAGGATCAGGGCCGTACGGTCGATGACCTTGACCTTGACGACGTCCTCGAGGGCGATGAGCTGGCCGGGGCTGAGCTCGCCGTCGCAGATGACGGTGTCCGCGCCGGACTCGACGACGATGTCGCGCAGCTCCAGGGCCTTGCCGGAACCGATGAAGGTGGCCGCGTCGGGCTTGTCGCGGCGCTGGATGACGCCGTCGAGCACGAGGGCGCCCGCGGTCTCCGCGAGGGCGGCGAGCTCCGCGAGGGAGTTGTCGGCGTCCTGCACGGTCCCCGTGGTCCAGACGCCGACGAGGACGACCCGCTCCAGGCGGAGCTGGCGGTACTCGACCTCGGTGACGTCCTCGAGCTCGGTGGAGAGGCCGGCGACACGACGCAGGGCCGCACGCTCGGAGCGGTCGAACTGGTCGCCGTCCCGCTCTCCGTCGATCTCGTGGCTCCAGGCGACGTCCTCTTCCATCAGGGCATCGGCCCGAAGACCTTCGGCGTAGGTGTGCGCGAGGCGCTGCGTGTCCTGGGAAGGGGATGAAGAGGAGGTCATTTGATCCTTACGTCGATGGGGATTCCGATTCGGCGGTCATGTCTCTCAACGCACGAACGTCCCGGGAGATTCCCGTGCCCCGTGCCGCGCCGACCTGAAGATGGTCGCACGGTACGGGGCGTCTCGTCACCGCCTTATTTCACCGGTGCGGCGGTGGCCGCCACGGGCTTCCAGTCCGGGTGCCCGGGCATGGGCGGGGTCTTCTCGCCGTAGAGCCAGCCGTGGATGAAGCCGCCGAGGTCGCGTCCGGCGATCTCGGAGGCGAGGTGCACGAAGTCGGCGGTCGACGCCGTGCCGTCGCGGTGTTCCTGCACCCAAGCCCGTTCCAGGCTCTCGAAGGCACTGCGGCCGATCTCCTGGCGCAGGGCGTAGAGGACCAGGGCGGCGCCGTCGTAGACGTTCGGCCGGAAGATGCTGATCTTCTGGCCGGGCTTGGGCGGCTTGGGAGCGGCGGGCGGTCCACCGGCGGCGCGCCAGCGGTCGGAGGCGCCGTACGCGGCCTTCATGCGGGCCTCCAGGGTGCGGCCGGCCTTGTGCTCCGCGTACAGGGCCTCGTACCAGGTGGCGTGTCCCTCGTTGAGCCACAGGTCGGACCAGGTGCGGGGGCTGACGCTGTCGCCGAACCACTGGTGGGCGAGCTCGTGGACCATGATCGACTCGACGTACCACTGGGGGTAGGCGGGCTCGGTGAAGAGGTCCTTCTCGAAGAGGGAGAGGGTCTGGGTCTCCAGCTCGAAGCCGGTGTCGGCGGCGGCCATGAGGATGCCGTACGTCTCGAAGGGGTACGGCCCCACCCTGTCCTCCATCCAGGCCAGCTGGGCAGGGGTCTTCTTGAGCCAGGGTTCGAGCTGGGCGCGGTCCTTCGCGGGCACGACGTCCCGGACGGGCAGTCCGCGCGGTCCTTCGCGGTGCAGCACGGTGGAGCGGCCGATGGACACCTGGGCGAGTTCGGTGGCCATGGGGTGCTGGGTGCGGTACGTCCAGGTGGTCACCGGCCCGACGCGGTCCACGCCCGCGGGCAGGCCGTTGGCCACGGCCGTGTAACCGTCGGGGGCGGTGACCCGGATGGTGAACATCGCCTTGTCGGAGGGGTGGTCGTTGCAGGGGAACACCAGGTGGGCGGCGTCGGCCTGGTTGGCCATGGCGAGCCCGTCCGCGGTGCGCACCCAGCCGCCGTCCCGGTCCGCGGCGGAGACGGGGTCACTCGTGTGCCGGACGGTGATGCGCATCCAGCTGCCGGCGGGCAGCGGCTCCTCGGGGGTGACGACGAGGTCCTCCCCCGCGCCGGTGAAGGTCGCGGGCCGTCCGTCCACCTGCACCGACCGGACCTCGCCGTGCGCGAAGTCGAGGTTGACGCGGTCGAGGTCCGTCGTCGTCCAGGCGTCGATCGTGGTGACGGCCGTGAGCGGCTTGCTGTTGCTGCCGGGATAGGTGAAGGAGAGGTCGTACGACGCCACGTCGTA
Organism: Streptomyces sp. NPDC091972; assembly: GCF_044756385.1. Taxonomy (NCBI): domain Bacteria; kingdom Bacillati; phylum Actinomycetota; class Actinomycetes; order Kitasatosporales; family Streptomycetaceae; genus Streptomyces; species Streptomyces sp. NPDC091972. The sequence goes on from NZ_JBIVSV010000012.1 coordinate 263,594, forward strand.
GCCGGGGTTGCCGAGGTGCGGGAAGAGGCGGTCCCCCACGCCGAGCGGCGCGGCCGGGGCGCTCGCGGCGAGCAGGCACACGGAGACGGCGGAGGCGAGCAGCGCGGCCGCCCTGCGCCGTCGGGCGCTTCCCGTACGGCGGCGGGGGGCGTCGGGGGCGGGCCGGTCGGCGAGGGTGGGATCGGGGTGCGTGCGGAGGGTGAGCGGCATGCACCACCGCTACCAGCGCGCGCGTGTCCCACGGCGACGACGCGCGACCGGCCCACCCGAACGGGGTCCTCCGGTCACGAAGAGGGGACGCGGGCGGTTCAGTGGCCCGCACGCGCGCGTGTCGGTGCGGCGTGCCACGCACGCGTGGGGGCGTGCCGAGGGAGCTTCGGGCCCGCCGATGTCGGTGACCTACGGCGACTCACCCACGGGTTCACCGAGGGCGGACACGCTCCTCTGGGCGGCGATCCCGGTGACCCCGCTCGCCGGCCGCCGTGCCTTCCTGCTCGCCGAGGCACCCTTGCCCGACGCACCTCTGCCCGAGGCGCCCCTGCCCGAGGCACCCTTGCGGTGCGCTGCCCCGGCACGCTCCCCCAGGGCGGTCCCCTCAGCCCGCGGGCCCCTGCGCCCGGCTGACGTCATACACGCCGGCCACGTTGCGCATCGCCCTCATCAGGCCGGGCAGCAGGGCCGCGTCCGGGAGTTGGACCGTGTACGTGTGGCGGACGCGCTGCTGGCTGGGGGGTTCGACGGTGGCGGAGACGATCTCGGCGCCCTCGCCGGCCATCGCCTCGGTGAGGTCGGCGAGCAGGTGCGGGCGGCCGAACGATTCCGCGAACAGCGTGACCCGGCACTCGGCGGTGTCGCCCCAGCGCACGCCGACCTCCCTGCGCCCCATGTCCTTCATCCGGGCCACCGCGGCGCACTCGACGCGGTGCACGGTGACCACTCCCCCGCGGACGGCGAAGCCGGTGATCTCGTCGGGCGGCACGGGCGTGCAGCAGCCGGCCAGCCGTACGGTCGCGCCGGGCTGGTCGACGAGGGCGACGGCGGCGCCGGGGCGGTCGTCGACCCGCTCGTCGGGGGTCTGCGGCTCGGGGGTGCTCCGGCCCGCGCTGTCGGGCGTGTCGACAGCCGGCGGCTCCGCGGCGGAGGGCCGGAAGGTGCGCTCGGCCTCAGCGACCCCGCCGGCCGTCCCGCTCCGCTCCGGCGCCTCGGGCGCGGGATGGGTGGCGATCCACCGCTGGATGGCGATCCGCGCGGCGGGGGTGTGGGCGTGCTCCAGCCACTCCTTGGACGGCTCGGCGGCCGGGTCCTGCCCCATGAGGAGCTGGACGGTGTCACCGTCCTTGAGGACGGTGCTCAGGGTCGCCAGGCGGCCGTTGACACGAGCACCCAGGCACGCGTGCGCGTCCTCGCCGTACTGCGCGTACGCGGCGTCCACACAGGTCGCGCCCTCGGGCAGGCCCAGGGTGCCGCCGTCCGGCCGGAAGACGGTGATCTCGCGGTCCTGGGCGAGGTCCTCGCGCAGGGTGGACCAGAAGGTGTCCGCGTCGGGCGCGGCGGCCTGCCAGTCCAGGAGCCGGGAGAGCCAGCCGGGCCGGGTCGGGTCCGCCCGCTCGCCGTCGGCCGAGCTGGGCTCCTCCGCGGGACCGACGTACGGATTGCCGAGCGCGACCACTCCGGCCTCGGCGACCTTGTGCATCTGGTGGGTGCGGATGAGGACCTCGACGACCTGGCCGTCACCGCGGGCCACGGCGGTGTGCAGCGACTGGTACAGGTTGAACTTGGGTACGGCGATGAAGTCCTTGAACTCCGAGACGACCGGCGTCATACAGGTGTGCAGTTCGCCCAGGACGCCGTAGCAGTCCGCGTCCTCGCCGACCAGGACCAGCAGCCGGCCGAAGTCCGCGCCTCGCAGCCGGCCGCGTTTGCGGGCCGTCCGGTGCACGGAGACGAAGTGCCGCGGCCGGATGACGACTTCGGCCTGGATGCCGGCCTCGCGCAGCACCCCCCGCACCTCGTCGGCGATCTCGGCGAGCGGGTCGTCCGCGCGGGAGGCGTTGTCGACGATCAGCGCGCGCGTCTGCTCGTACTCCTCGGGGTGGAGGATGGCGAAGACCAGGTCCTCCAGTTCGGTCTTGAGGGCCTGGACGCCGAGGCGTTCGGCGAGCGGGATGAGGACGTCGCGGGTGACCTTGGCGATGCGGGCCTGTTTCTCGGGGCGCATCACGCCGAGGGTGCGCATGTTGTGCAGCCGGTCGGCGAGTTTGATCGACATCACGCGGACGTCGTTGCCGGTGGCGACGAGCATCTTGCGGAAGGTCTCGGGCTCGGCGGCGGCGCCGTAGTCGACCTTCTCCAGCTTGGTGACGCCGTCGACGAGGAAGCGGACCTCCTCGCCGAACTCCTCCCCCACCTGATCGAGCGTCACCTCGGTGTCCTCGACGGTGTCGTGGAGCAGGGAGGCGGTCAACGTCGTGGTCTCGGCGCCGAGTTCGGCGAGGATCAGGGTCACGGCGAGCGGGTGGGTGATGTACGGCTCACCGCTCTTGCGCATCTGGCCGCGGTGCGAGGACTCGGCCAGGACCCAGGCGCGGCGCAGGGGTTCGAGATCGGCGTCGGGGTGGTGGGCGCGGTGGGCCTCGGCGACGTGGCTGATCGCGTCGGGCAACCGGTCGCGGGCGGCGGGGCCGAGCAGCGCGGCGCGGCCCAGGCGGCGCAGGTCGATCCGCGCCCGCCAGCGGGCGGCCGGGCCCGCTACCGGACCTGGGGTCGCGGGGTTCGTCGCCTCCGCACTCATGGGCACCTCCGGCTGCGTGGACCGGCGGACGGGGTGCCCCATGGCGGACACGGCTCAGGGGATGGCATCTGTCCCCCGTCCGGGCCGGTGCTTGATGCTACCGAGCCCATCACGCCCGGCTGACCGCCTCTCGGTGAGCGTGAAACGGATCACCCATTCGAGCGACGGTTTGCAGGTTTACGATTTCGCGCCACCTGACCTGTGACTGACTGCGGTTCTGAATCGCACATAGGGCAGGAGGCTGCGGTTCGATGCCTCCAGCACCCTGATCGTTGCGATTCCCATGCTCAACGAACCGCGTTTTCAAGCCAGTCGGCGTCGATCTCGCCCTCGGCGACGATCACCGCGGGGCCGGTCATCTCGATCTCCCCGTCGGTCCGCTCGGTGATCACCAGGGTGCCGCCGGGCACGTCGACGGTGTACGTCGCCGGGCTGCCGGTGGCCGCCGGGTCGGTGCCGTCCCTGCGGGCCGCGGCCACGGCGACGGCACACGCGCCCGTGCCGCAGGACCGGGTCTCGCCCGCCCCGCGCTCGTGCACGCGCATGGCGACGTGGTGGGGGCCGCGGTCGACCACGAACTCGACGTTGACCCCGCTCGGGTAGGCGGCGGCCGGGCTGAAGGGCGGCGGGGAGTGCAGGTCGCCGGCGTGGGCGAGGTCGTCCACGAAGGCCACGGCGTGTGGGTTGCCCATGTTCACGTTCCGTGCGGGCCAGCTCCGGTCACCGACGCTCACCGTGACGTCCCCCTCGGGGAGCACCGCCTTGCCCATCCCGACGGTGACGTCGCCGTTCTTCGCGATGTGCACGGTCTTCACGCCCCCGCGCGTGGCCACCGCGAGGTCACCCTCGGTGACGTGGCCGGCGCGCTGGAGGTAGCGGGCGAAGACGCGTACGCCGTTGCCGCACATCTCCGCGACGGAGCCGTCGCCGTTGCGGTAGTCCATGAACCACTCGGCTTCGTCGGCCATGTGCCTGGCCTCGGGGTGCTCGGCGGACCGTACGACGTGGAGCAGGCCGTCACCGCCGATGCCGGCCCGGCGGTCGCACAGGGCGGCGACGGTGGCGGGGGGCAGGTCGAGGGCGTTCTCGGGGTCCGGGACGATCACGAAGTCGTTCTCGGTGCCGTGGCCCTTGAGGAAGGCGATCCGGGTGCTCATTCCTCGATCGTAAGGGAGTGCGGCTTTTCGACCGCGGGGCGGTGGGGCGGGGTCGGAGCTGGGCCGGGCCGGCTGGCTCGCTGGCTGGCTGGCTGGCTGGCTGGCTGCTCACGCGATTCCCTCGCGTCCGCCGAGCGGACGTCCGTGGGGACCGGGTGCGTCGGGCCCATGCCAGCCATGGCCACCTGCAATGGCCGCGCTCGTCGGAACCGTGTCCCGCAGGCGCGCGCCCGTCAGGCTCGTGTCCGTCAGGCATGCACCCAGTCAAACCGCGCCCGTCCAGCCACCTCCACGTGCACGCGTCCGTCAGACCCGCGTGTACCGGGCGCACGTCCACCAACCCCGCGCCCGTCAGGACCGCGTCCAGCATCCGCCCGCCCGCGGACCCACCGGACCAGGACCCGCCGCAGTCGTCTCCACCGCACCCAGACCCGTCCGCACCAGCTCAGGCCGACGTCCGCCAAGCCCTCGCCGACGACCCGCGCCCCGCGCCCCGCGCCCCGCGCCCCGCGCCCCGCGTCAGCGAAGTCTCGCCACCCGCCACACCGCGAGCACGACCACCACGGCCACCAGCAGTACGTACCCGGTCACGACCCGCCAGTCCGCGCGGCGGCCGGACCCGCGCTGCGGGAGTCCCGGCCACGTGTAACCGACGCGGCGCGCGGCCATCATTCCCCAGCCCGCCGCGCAGAAGCAGATGAGCAGGCCCAGCATCGCGATCACCGCTCCGCTGTCGCCGAAGTCGAAGGCCAGGGGGAAGGCGAACATCAGGGAGCCGACCGCGGCCAGCGAGACGATGGGCGCGAGCTGCCAGATCCGCAGGCGCCGCTGGGGGCGCAGCTCGACCTCGACCTCCTCGCCGCCCGGGAACATCTCCTCGGGCTCGGGGCCGTCGTCGGTCACACCGCCCTGGGTGTCGTCGGGCCCGTCGGGGCTCAGACGCTCGGCGTCCTGCTCCGGCCCACCGCTCTCGGCGGTGAGGGGCTCGGTGCCTTGTGCGGTGTCGCGAGGGCCGGCCTCCATCGCCACGCGCCCTCCCAACTCGGACTCCACTTGGTCGATCGAAGCTCGATGATGGCACGGCGCCGGATGCCGGGATGACGGCCGGAGCGTCCCGATGCCAGGACGTGATCAGGCTGTAACCGGTCGTTCGACCAACGCCAGTGCGAGCTGCGGAAGTTCTGTGAGATGCGCCGCAGCCCCACTCAACCAGTGCACCCGCGGGTCGCGCCTGAACCATGAATCCTGACGGCGCGCGAAGCGTTTCGTGGCACGGACGGTCTCAGCCCGCGCGTCCTCCATCGTGCACTCCCCCGAGAGCGCCGCGAGCACCTGCTGGTATCCGAGTGCGCGGGACGCCGTGCGCCCCTCGCGCAACCCTCGCGCCTCCAGCTCCCGGACCTCCTCCACGAGGCCCGCCTCCCACATCCGGTCGACCCGGCGCGCGATGCGCTCGTCGAGCTCGGGGCGGGCCACGTCGACGCCGATCTGGACGGTGTCGTAGACGGAGTCGTGGCCGGGGAGATTGGCGGTGAAGGGTTTGCCGGTGATCTCGATCACTTCGAGGGCCCGGACGATACGGCGGCCGTTGCTCGGCAGGATCGCCTGGGCCGCCCCGGGGTCGGCGGCGGAGAGGCGGGCGTGCAGCGCGCCGGAGCCGCGCAGCACGAGTTCCTCCTCCAGCCGCGCCCTGACCTCGGGGTCGGTGCCGGGGAACTCCAGGTTGTCGACGGCCCCACGGACGTACAGCCCGGAACCGCCGACGAGGATCGGCCAGCGGCCCTCGGCGAGCAGTGCGTCGATCCGGGCGCGGGCCAGCCGCTGGTACTCGGCGACGGACGCGGTGACGGTGACGTCCCAGATGTCCAGCAGGTGGTGCGGGACGCCGCCGCGCTCCTCGGGCGTCAGCTTGGCGGTGCCGATGTCCATCCCTCGGTAGAGCTGCATGGAGTCGGCGTTGACGACCTCGCCTCCCAGTCGCTGGGCGAGGAACACGCCCAGATCGGACTTTCCGGCCGCAGTGGGTCCGACGACGGCGATGACGCGGGGGGCGGGGGGTGCGCTGCTCACCGCCCCAGTCTCGCAAACCTCGGAGCGCCACCTCGAACGAGTTACGTGACGGCGCGGGTTCGGCGTCGTTGCCAGTTGCGTGGTTTCCGCCGCCCTGTTCCCGGAGGCGGCGATCCGGACAGCGCGAACGGGCGCACCGGATGACGCGGGATTTCCCCCGCACGAGTAACGTATGGAGTGGATATGGGCGTTTTCGCACGACTTCTCCGCAGGTCCAAGGCCACGGAGGAGGCGTCAACCGCCGAGCAGCAGGCCGACATCCCGACGGCCGGGCCCGCGGCGGGGGAAACGGCAGAAGCGAAGGGATCCAGCGGCGCCGAGGCCGAGGCCGATGCTTCGACCGAGGCCGGGAGCGAGACCGGGGCCGAGGTCACCGAGGCCGACGGCACGGACGGACCGACGGCGACGGAGGCCGTCGAGGACGCCGCCGCCGAGGGTGTCGAGATCCCCAAGCAGCAGTCCGCCGACGAGGCGGCCGATCACGAGGCCGGTGAAGGCGCCCGCACGTAACTGTCCCGCGTGGGAAGGTGAACGATGGGTCTCCTGGACAATTTGAAGGCCAAGCTCAGCCCGGCCAAGGACAAGGTCTCCGACCTCGCGCAGCAGCACGGGGACAAGGTCCAGCACGGTCTCGACAAGGCCGCGAAGGTCGTCGACGAGAAGACCAAGGGCAAGTACAGCGACAAGATCCAGACGGGCACGGGCAAGGCCAAGGACGCCATGGACCGCCTCGCGCACCACGACGGCACACAGGGACCGGGGGCCGGCGGCACGCCTCCGGCCGCGCCGCCGCCGGCTTCCTGACGGAACGACAGCACGGCACACCGACGGACGGCCGCGGGGCGGAACGCTCCCGGCCGTCCGCCGTTTCAAGGGCTCAAGCTCGCGGAGCCACCGAAGCCGACAGAGCCCCGCTCTCCTGCGGCCCTCAAGACCACCGGTCCCGGCTTTCCCCGGTCCTCAGGACCAGGTCGCCACCACATACCCCACGCCATAGGGCGCGTCCTCGTACAGCAGGGAGCCGCCGAGGCCTGCGCCCTCCGCCGCGCCCGCCAGGACCTGCCAGCAGGACCGGCCGGAGGCCTTCAGCGCGTACGCCAGCTCGGTGTCCAGCGCACGCAGGGCGGCCACGTCGGCCGCGCCCAGCGCCCGCGCGACCTCCGCGTCGAAGGGGGCCGCGCGCTCGTCGAGGTAACCCGGAGCCTTGAGCGTGCGGCAGGCGCTGGCGTCGCCCATCACCAGCAGTGCCACCCGCTCGGCCCGGCCGGCGATGTCCCTCCCGGTCTGGATACACCGCTCGGGCTCCAGGGGTTCCCCCACCCCGAGTCCCTCGATCGGGGCGTCGGCCCATCCCACGCGCTCCAGCAGCCAGGCGGCGACGGCGAGGGAGGCAGGGAGCTCACGCTCGGCGTCCCCGCTCCCGTCCCCGTTCCCCTCCCCGCCGGGCCCCGCGTCCCCGTTCCCGCCCCCGTCAACGGCCCCGCCGAGCCGCACGTCGAGGTCCACGCCGAAGCCGCGGAAGGACCCGCGGCTGCCCTCCGGGAACACGCCTCGCCCGCTCCGCTCCGCGGGACCGACGACCACGAGCCGGTCGGGCCGGGCGGCGGCGAGCACGCCGAGCGCGTCCGTGCAGGCGGCACGCGCGGCGTCCAGCTCGGGCGCGGCGCCCGCGGCGACCTCGGGGACGAGCAGGGGCGGGCAGGGGCAGACGGCGGCGGCGACAAGCATGATCGGGAGCCTATCGTCAGGGCTGTTCCGGCTCCCCTTCCGTGCTCCACACCAGCTCGGCCAACTGGTAGATCACGGCGAAGGTCAGGACCCGGCCCTCGATCCTCGCATAGTAGGCGTCGCCGTCCCCGATCCGGTGGACGTCACGGCGCTTCTGGCGCAGCCTCGGGCGCGGGCGATGCGTGCAGGCGAGCTCGTAGAGACGGGCGCGGGCCTGCTCCCGTGTGCCCTCGAAGCGGGCCACCTCCTCGCAGACGTAGTCGGACCCGCTTCCAATGTCCGACTGGAGGACGACCACCCAGCGCCCCACGACCCGCCCCGGCTCAGTGCGCCGCGCAGCCGCCCGTGGCCGCCGGCAGCGGCTCGGGGACCCCGATCTTCGGGAGGCCCAGCAGGACACCGGCGGGCTTGGCGGCCTCGGCCGCGTTCCGCTTCTCCCACGCGTCACCCGCGCGGGTGCGGCGCACGTCGAGGACGGCGCCCTCGGCGAGGAGGTGGTGGGGAGCGGCGTAGGTGATCTCGACCGTGACCACGTCGCCGGGGCGGACGTCCTGGTCGGGCTTGGTGAAGTGGACCAGGCGGTTGTCGGGGGCGCGGCCGGAGAGACGGTGGGTGGCGCCGTCCTTGCGGCCCTCGCCCTCGGCGACCATCAGCTCCAGGGTGCGGCCGACCTGCTTCTTGTTCTCCTCCCAGGAGATCTCCTCCTGGAGGGCGACGAGACGCTCGTAGCGCGACTGCACGACCTCCTTGGGGATCTGCCCGTCCATGGTCGCCGCGGGGGTGCCGGGGCGCTTGGAGTACTGGAAGGTGAAGGCGTTCGCGAAGCGGGCCTCGCGGACCACGTGCAGGGTCTGCTCGAAGTCCTCCTCGGTCTCCCCGGGGAAGCCCACGATGATGTCGGTCGAGATCGCGGCGTCCGGCATGGCGGCGCGCACCTTCTCGATGATCCCCAGATAGCGCTCCTGGCGGTACGAGCGGCGCATCGCCTTCAGGACCGTGTCCGAGCCGGACTGGAGGGGCATGTGGAGCTGCGGCATGACGTTCGGCGTCTCGGCCATGGCCGCGATCACGTCGTCGGTGAAGTCGCGCGGGTGCGGTGAGGTGAAGCGGACGCGCTCCAGGCCCTCGATGGTGCCGCAGGCGCGCAGCAGCTTGCTGAAGGCCTCGCGGTCGCCGATGTCGGAGCCGTACGCGTTGACGTTCTGGCCGAGCAGCGTGATCTCGGAGACGCCCTCGCCGACCAGTGCCTCGATCTCGGCGAGGATGTCGCCGGTGCGGCGGTCCTTCTCCTTGCCGCGCAGCGCAGGGACGATGCAGAAGGTGCAGGTGTTGTTGCAGCCGACGGAGATCGACACCCAGGCCGCGTAGGCGCTCTCGCGCCGGGTCGGCAGCGTGGACGGGAACGCTTCCAGCGACTCGGCGATCTCGACCTGCGCCTCCTCCTGCACGCGCGCGCGTTCCAGCAGGACGGGCAGCTTGCCGATGTTGTGCGTGCCGAAGACGACGTCCACCCAGGGCGCCTTCTGCACGATGGTGTCGCGGTCCTTCTGGGCGAGGCAGCCGCCGACGGCGATCTGCATGCCGGGCCGCGAGGCCTTGCGCGGCGCGAGGCGGCCGAGGTTGCCGTAGAGACGGTTGTCGGCGTTCTCCCGGACCGCGCAGGTGTTGAAGACGACGACGTCGGCGTCCCCGTCGGAGCCCTCGGGGGCGGGCACGTACCCCGCCTCCTCCAGCAGGCCGGACAATCGCTCGGAGTCGTGGACGTTCATCTGGCACCCGTAGGTGCGCACTTCGTACGTTTTCGGAGATGAAACGTCCACTGCCGGGCTCCGGTCGCTGCTGATGGTCATGGGTCAAGGGTAGGCGCTCGCCGGAGCCGCGAGACCCGGCCGTCGGCCAGGACGCGGTCAGGCGGGCAAGCCCCGCTCGGCCAGGCCGCTCCAGGCGATGATCACCCACTGCGCGCGGTACCGGGCGTGCAGCTTGGCCGCCAGGAGGCTGCCCACGTGAGTCTTGACCGTGGGCATGCTGATGACGAGGTGCTCGATCAGCCGCCTGGCGGGCCGCAATGGTTCCGCGCACGGGAGATGCCTCGCGCCGACGCCCCGGGACACGCTCGGCGCATGGGAGATGGCTCGCGTCAGGTCGCCCGGAGGCTCCTCCTCGCCGAGAAGGCCGTGCGCACCCACGCCTCCCGCATCCGCACCGAGCTGGACGTGCACGACCGGGCCGCCGCGCCGCGCGCCCGCGACGCCGCTACGGCGGCCACCCGGACTCCGACCTGCCCCGGCCCGCCCGACGATCCGGCCCCGCCCGCTTCTTCCGTACGGCGTTCGCCGCGCGCCCTCAAACAGGGTCAAGCGGCCGGTGATGACGCGCATCACGCGCGGGACGGCACCAGGGGCTTTGCATGACCATACGTGGTGATGCATAATCTTCCTATGTCCAAGGTCCTCACGTCCCTCCCCGCCGGCGAACGCGTCGGCATCGCCTTCTCCGGCGGTCTCGACACCTCGGTCGCGGTCGCGTGGATGCGCGACAAGGGCGCCATCCCGTGCACCTACACCGCGCACATCGGCCAGTACGACGAGCCCGACATCGACTCGGTGCCCGGCCGCGCGAAGACCTACGGTGCCGAGATCGCGCGCCTGGTCGACTGCCGGGCCGCGCTCGTCGAGGAGGGGCTGGCCGCGCTCACCTGCGGGGCGTTCCACATCCGCTCGGGCGGGCGGGCGTACTTCAACACCACCCCGCTGGGCCGTGCCGTCACCGGCACCCTCCTCGTGCGGGCGATGATGGAGGACAACGTCCAGATCTGGGGCGACGGCTCGACCTTCAAGGGCAACGACATCGAGCGGTTCTACCGCTACGGCCTGCTCGCCAACCCGAACCTGCGGATCTACAAGCCCTGGCTGGACGCGGACTTCGTGACCGAGCTCGGCGGCCGCAAGGAGATGTCGGAGTGGCTCGTCGCCCACGACCTCCCCTACCGGGACTCGACGGAGAAGGCGTACTCCACGGACGCCAACATCTGGGGCGCCACGCACGAGGCCAAGACCCTGGAGCACCTCAACACCGGCATCGAGACCGTCGAGCCGATCATGGGCGTCAGGTTCTGGGACCCGTCGGTCGAGATCGCGCCCGAGGACGTGACGATCGGCTTCGACCAGGGCCGCCCGGTGACCATCAACGGCAAGGAGTTCGGCTCCGCCGTCGACCTGGTCATGGAGGCCAACGCCATCGGCGGCCGGCACGGACTGGGCATGTCCGACCAGATCGAGAACCGGATCATCGAGGCGAAGAGCCGCGGCATCTACGAGGCCCCCGGCATGGCCCTGCTCCACGCGGCCTACGAGCGTCTCGTCAACGCGATCCACAACGAGGACACCCTCGCCCAGTACCACAACGAGGGCCGGCGCCTGGGCCGTCTCATGTACGAGGGCCGCTGGCTGGACCCGCAGGCCCTGATGATCCGGGAGTCCCTCCAGCGGTGGGTCGGCGCGGCGGTCACGGGTGAGGTCACCCTGCGCCTCCGCCGGGGCGAGGACTACTCGATCCTCGACACCACCGGTCCGGCGTTCTCGTACCACCCGGACAAGCTGTCGATGGAGCGCACCGAGGACTCGGCGTTCGGTCCGGTGGACCGGATCGGCCAGCTCACCATGCGCAACCTCGACATCGCCGACTCCCGCGCCAAGCTGGAGCAGTACGCGGGCCTCGGCCTGATCGGCACCGGCAGCCCCACCATCGGCGCCTCCCAGGCCGCCGCGACCGGGCTGATCGGCACCATGCCCGAGCTCCCCGAGGGCGGCGCCGAGGCGATCGCCTCCCGGGGCGAGGTCTCGGAGGACGAGGTCCTGCTCGACCGGGCGGCGATGGAGTTCGGCACGGACTGAGCCATCTCGCGGAGGGGGCCGGTGCGACCACGCACCGGCCCCCTTCTCGCGTCCACCCGGCATGGCCTCGCCGGCCCGAAGGCACGCACACGACCGCCGTCCCGTCAACTTCTCGTAAAACATGGGGAGTTGATGTGAGGAAATGCCGGAGGGCAGCTCGTCGGAAACCGTGAAGCAGGTTTCGAACGGAAACGGGAACGATAGGTTCCCTGCATGAACGCGCGGCTCGCTCTCCTCGGCACGGTCACCCCAGGTGCGACGGAGAGCGAGGTCTTCCGGCTGGCGCTCGGACACGCGGTCGGTGAACTGGGCGCGCTCGGCGGGACCGTGCACCTGCGCGGCCCGATGTCCGCCCTGCGCCTGGTGTCGTCCGCCGGTCTGCCGCCCGCCCTCACCCAATCCTGGGAGATCGTCGACCAGGAGGGCCCGCTGGCCCCGGCCCGGGCGCTCCAGCAGGGCAAGGGCGTCTGGGTACCACTGCCCCCGAACCCGTCGGAGGGGACCCCCTGGCCCGGCACCGGCCTCGCCGCGCTGCCCGTGTTCAGCGGCCGGCGCGGCATCGGCGCACTGACGGTCCTCGCCGGAGAGCAGGGCGAACCCACCCCGCGGCACTGGGACTTCCTGCGGGACCTCGTCGCCTGGACCGAGGACCGCCTGGCCCAGGCCCCGCCGCCGTCCCGCCCCCCGCACACCGAACCGAACCGGGCACGGTTGCGGCACGCCCTCAAGGAGGTCCGGGTCGGCTCGTGGGACTGGGGCATCCGCAGCGGTGAACTCGTCTGGGACGAGGCGGCCCTGGAGCTGTACGGCACCCGCCCGGCCGACTTCAGCGGCCGGGTCGAGGACTGGATGCGGATCGTCCACCCCGACGACCTGGCACCCACGCTCGCCGCGGTGGATCGGGCGATCACCGGCCACGGCGTCTTCGAGGCCGAGTACCGCGTCCGGCGCCCGGACGGCACCTGGAGCTGGACCCGGGCCCGCGGCCGGGCGACGTACGACGAGCGGGGCGAGCCCCTGCGGATGATCGGGGTCGGCTGGGAGAGCAACGAGTCGCGCACCGCGCGGGACGCCCTCAGCAGGGCCCTGCGGCACATGAGCGACGGCTTCCTCGCGGTGGACGACGAGTGGCGGATCACCTTCGCCAACCTGGAGGCTGAACGCTTCCTCGGCTTCTCCGAGGAGGAGTTGTTCGGACGCCTGCTGTGGGACCTGCCGGCCACCCGTCAGGTCCCGGGTCTCAAGGAGAGCTGTCTGAAGGCCGGGGCCGAGGAGAAGTCCACCGGGTTCGACGTGTACATCGCGGACTGCCGGCGGCGGCTGCACGTACGGCTGGTGCCGGGGCCCGACGGCCGCACCCTGTACTTCCAGGACGTCACGGAGAAGCGCCGGCTGGCGCAGGAGCGGCAGGCGGCGGAACGGGCCGCGGCCGAGCGGGCGGTGCGGATCGCGGAACTGACCACGGAACTCGCCAAGGCGACGACGTCCCGGGACGTGGTGGAGGCGGTGGCCCGCCGGGTGCTGCCGCCGTTCGCCGCCTCCGGACTGATGGTCCAGGTCAGCGAGGGCGACCGGCTCCACCACGTGGGCGCGGTCGGCTACCCCCGGGACTTCGTGGCCCTCCTGGACAGCCGCCGCCGGTCGGCGACCGGCGACCCCGCCTGGGACACGATCGCCTCCGGCCTGCCGCTGTTCCTCTCCTCGGCACGCGAGTACGCCACCCGCTATCCCGAACTGGCCGACTTCCCCGCCCTCGGCGACAAGAAGTCCTGGGCGTTCCTGCCGCTGACGGCGTCCGGGCACACCTTCGGCGTCTGCGTGGTCTCCTTCGACCGGCCCCGGCTCCTCGACGACGAGGAACGCGCCCTGCTCACCACCATCACCGCCCTCGTCGCCCAGTCCCTGGAACGGGCCCGGCTCTACGACGCCGAGCACACCCGGTCCCGGGAACTCCAGCGCAGCCTGCTCCCCCAGGCGCTGCCCGACCTGCCCGCCTGCACGGCGGCCGCCCGCTATCTGCCGGCCGGGCAGGGCGCGGACGTGGGCGGCGACTGGTACGACATCATCCCGCTGTCCGGCGGGCAGGTCGCGCTGGTCGTCGGGGACGTGATGGGCCACGGCCTGCCGGAGGCGGCCACCATGGGCCGGCTGCGCACCGCGGTGCACACCCTGGCCGACCTGGAGCTGGCACCGGACGAGATCCTCGGCCACCTCAACGACATCGTCGGCGGCATGAGCGAGGCGTCGTACGCCACCTGTCTGTACGCGCTCTACGACCCGACGACCCGGGTCTGCTCCATCGCCCGGGCCGGCCACCCGCCGCCCGCTCTGGTACGGCCCGACGGAACCGTGCACTTCCCGGCACCGGACGCCGATCCCCCGCTGGGCGCGGCCAAGCCGCCGTTCGAGACGACCGAGCTGGAGGTGCCCGAGGGCAGTCTGCTCGTGCTGTACACCGACGGGCTGGTGGAGTCGACGACGCGGGAGATCGACGAGGGCATGGCCGAGCTGGCGCGGCTGCTGGGCGCCGCCCACGCCGACGGGACCGCCGTGGACCTTGAACGTCTGTGCGACACGTTGACGGCCGGTCTGCTGCCGGCGGACCAGCAGGCGGCCGACGACGCGGCGTTCCTGGTGGCCCGGCTGCACGCGCTGCCGGCCGACAGGATGGCCGCCTGGGCCCTGCCCGAAGACCCGAGGGCTGCGAGCCTGGCCCGCCGCCACGTCCGCGAGCAGCTCACGGCCTGGGGCCTGGACGACCTGTCCCCCACCACGGAACTCCTGGTCAGCGAACTGGTGGGCAATGTCGTCCGGCACGCCCGCGGCCCGGTCCGGCTGCGCCTGCTGCACACCACCGAACTGGTCTGCGAGGTCTACGACGGCAGCCAGACCATGCCCCGCATCCGGCACGCCGCGGACACCGACGAGGGCGGCCGGGGCCTCCAGCTCGTCTCGGCCCTCTCCACCCGCTGGGGCGCCCGCTACACACCCACGGGCAAGTGCATCTGGACGGAACAGTCCCTGCGGGCCCCGGCCGAGCCGGCCGACCTGCTGTTCCTGAACCCGGCCGACTTCGACGAGGACTGGGAAGCGCTGCTGTGAGACGCGCGCCCGTTCGGCCCAGCTCCACGGGCCGGACGCCGGGCGCGTCCCTAGATTCGCGGTGACGGCTGTTCCGGCCCCGCCCGAAAGGCACGACCCATGGGAATACGCACCACGCTCACCGGCGCCACGCTGGCCGTCCTGGCCATCGCCGGACCGCTGACCGGTGTCGCACACGCAGGCGACCTGGACTGCGCGGACTTCGCCTACCAGGAGGACGCGCAGGCGCAGTTCGACCTCGACCGCTCCGACCCGAACCGGCTCGACGAGGACCAGGGCCGGGACGACGGCATCGCCTGTGAGGTGCTGCCGCGACGGGACACCGCCGTGAGCGCCGCCACGCCTCTCGCCACGCCCACCACGCCTCTGGTCACACCGCTGCCGACGCTCGGCGTCCAGGGCGGCTCCGGGGGCAGTGTGGGGCCGGCCGGCTTCGAGCGGGCGATCGGAGCGGCCCTCGCACTCGGCGGGGTCGGCCTCGCGGGCGCGTACGTCGTGCGCAGGCGCCGCGGCTCCCACCCGCAGGCCCGTCTCAGGGGTCGATGAGGCCGGCCCTTATCGCATACCGGGTCAGTTCCAGACGATCCCGCATCCCCAGTTTGTGCAGCAGGTTCGCCCGGTGCCGCTCCACCGTCTTCGCGCTGATGAACAGCAGCTCGCCGATCTCCTTCGTGGTGTGCCCCTCGGCGACGAGCTTGAGGATCTCCTCCTCGCGTTCGGTGACGGCCCGCGCGGGCAGGTCGTCACCCCGGTGCAGCCGGTCCAGGTAGGAGCGGACGAGGGCCCGCTCGGCCCCGGGGTAGACGAAGGACTCACCGCGCACGGCGGCCCGGCACGCCTCGACGAGGTCCCGGTCGGCGACGGACTTGAGCACGTACCCACTGGCCCCGGCCTTGAGCGCCTCGAAGAAGTACTGCTCGTTGTCGTACATCGTCAGGATCAGGATCCGCAGGTCCGGCAGCCGCCGGGACAGCTCACGGGCCGCCTGGAGCCCGGTCATCCGCGGCATCGCGATGTCCAGCACGGCCAGATCGACCTCACGCGCGCGTGCCAGCTCGACCGCCTCGGCACCGTCCCCCGCCTCGGCCACGACGGTCAGGTCCGGCTCCCCCTCCAGGATCAGCCGGACCCCCCGTCGTACCAGGGTGTGGTCGTCGGCGAGCAGGACACGGGTCGGCGAGGCCATCAGCGCACCACCGCCGGGACCGGTACGCGCAGCCGTACGTCCGTCCCCCGCCCGGGGCCGCCCCGCACCGAGAACCCCGCCCCGACCAGCAGCGCCCGCTCCCGCATCCCCTGGATCCCGGCCCCTTCGGGTGCCCCGCCCAGCCCCTTGCCGTTGTCGCGCACGAGGAGTTCGACTCCTCCCGCGACCGGCTGGAGCCGCACTTCGGCGCGGTCGGCGCCGGAGTGCCGCGCGGTATTGGTGAGCCCCTCCTGGGCCACCCGGTAGAGCACCAGTTCCGACTCCTCGGTCAGCCGGGGCAGTTCGCCGCCGACGTGATGGCGCACGGTCAGCCCGTGCGTGGTGAACTCGGCCGCGAGGGAGCGCAGGGCGCTCGGCAGCCCGAGCTCCTCCAGCACCCCGGGCCGCAGCCGCCGCGCGATCCGCCGGATCTCGTCGAGCCCGGCCCGGGTCGCCTCCTGCGCCTGCCCCACGTCCTCCCGCAGCTCTTCGGGCACCCGGTCGGCGACCCGCTTCAACTGGAGCAGGACGGCGGTCAGCGTCTGCCCGACCTCGTCGTGCAGCTCCCGCGCGATGCGGTGCCGCTCCCGCTCCTGCGCGGAGAGGGCGCGGGCGGCACCGGTCGCCCGCTCGGCCTCCAGCCGGTCGAGCATGGTGTTGTACGTCGTGATCAGCGCGGCCGTCTCGGCGGGCCCGGAGACCGGGGCGCGCACCCCGGGCCGCAGCAGATCGGCGGCGGCCATGGCCTGCCCCAGCTTCTGCAACGGGGTGAGCCCGACCCGCAGCACGAGGGCGTTGGCGACCAGCAGCAGGGCGAGCCCGCCGAGGACGACCACGGCCTCCCCCTGCCGGACGGGCGTGGACACGGTGACCGGCCCCAGCAACAGCGCGGTGGCGACGACGAGGCCCGCGGCGTTGAGCGAGAAGATCCGCCAGAACAGCGACACGGCCCTGCCCTCACTCCTCCCGTACCACACCCGAGGCCCCAGCCTCGCCGGTGCCGGCCGCTCGCGTATATCCGTCACGTCACCCATATCGCCACCGTACGGCGACCTGACAGCATGCGAACCCGGCACCCGCGATCACTCGAACCACAAGGGGAAGAAACGTGTCTGCTCCACGCCTGAGGGCGACGCCGCTGCCGGGCATCGGGGTCCAGTACGACCTCATGACCCGCGAGGACCGCCATCTCTCCGTGGTGGCGCACCGCGACGGTGCCCGCACGGTGAGCGTGTACCGGGCCGACGACCCCGACTCCTGCGCCCAGTCGCTGCGGCTGACGGGTTCCGAGGCGGGCGCCCTGATCGACGCGCTGAAGCCCTCCCACCACAGCGCGAGCCTCCTCTACGCCTCCGACCTGGGCCTGGTGGCCGAGCGCATCGAGGTGGCGGCGGGCTCCCGCTGGAACGGCCGGGTCCTCGGCGACACTAGGATGCGCACCGACACGGGAGCCTCCGTCGTCGCGGCCCTGCGGCGCGCCGAGGCGATCCCCTCCCCGGCCCCCGACTTCCGCCTGGCGGGCGGCGACATCCTCATCGTCGTGGGCACCCGCGAGGGCGTGGACGCGGCGGCGGCGATCCTCGGTCGGGAGTAGAGCGCATGCACTCCGCTGTCCTCCTGATCGAGTTCGGCTCGATCATCCTCGGCCTGGGCCTCCTGGGCCGTTTCGCCGCCCGCTTCCGCCTCTCCCCCATCCCCCTCTACCTCCTGGCCGGCCTGGCCTTCGGCGAGGGCGGCCTGCTCCCCCTGGGCGCGAGCGAGGAGTTCGTCTCGATCGGCGCCGAGATAGGCGTGATCCTGCTCCTGCTGATGCTCGGCCTGGAGTACACGGCCGGCGACCTGGTCACCAACCTCAAGGCCCACTACCCCGCGGGCCTGGTCGACGGCGCCCTGAACGCCCTCCCGGGAGCGGCCGCGGCCCTCCTCCTCGGCTGGGGTCCCGTGGCCGCCGTTGTCCTGGCAGGCGTCACCTGGATCTCCTCCTCGGGCGTCATAGCGAAGGTCCTGGGCGACCTCGGCCGGGTGGGCAACCGGGAGACCCCGGTGATCCTCAGCGTCCTGGTCCTGGAGGACCTGGCGATGGCGGTCTACCTGCCCATAGTCACCGCCCTGGTCGCGGGCGCGGGCCTCCTGGCCGGCAGCCTGACCCTTGCCATAGCCCTCGGCGCCGCGGGCCTGGTCCTCTTCGTGGCGGTCCGCTACGGCCGCCTGATCTCCCGCTTCGTGTCGAGCGACGACCCCGAGAAACTCCTCCTCGTCGTCCTGGGCCTGACCATCCTCGTGGCAGGCGTGGCCCAGCAACTCCAGGTCTCGGCGGCGGTGGGCGCGTTCCTCGTGGGCATAGCCCTCTCCGGTGAGGTGGCCGAGGGCGCCCACACCCTGCTGAGCCCCCTGCGCGACCTCTTCGCCGCGGTCTTCTTCGTCTTCTTCGGCCTCCACACCGACCCCGCGAGCATCCCGCCCGTCCTGCTGCCCGCCCTCGCCCTCGCCCTGCTCACTGCGGCCACGAAGATCGCCACCGGCTACTGGGCGGCCCGCCGGGCCGGCATCTCCCCCAAGGGCCGCTGGCGCACGGGCGGCGCACTCGTGGCCCGCGGCGAGTTCTCGATCGTCATTGCGGGCCTGGCGGTCTCGGCCGGCATAGAACCCTCCCTGGGCCCCCTGGCCACGGCCTACGTCCTCATCCTGGTCATCCTCGGCCCCCTCACAGCCCGCTACACAGAACCCCTGGCCACAAAACTGACCTCCCGCCACGACACCCCGACAACACCAGAGACCCCACCCCGAGTCACAGTGGACGGCGCCTGAGGGGAGGCCGGTTCGGTCGTAGGGCGGCCGCGCCCCTGGGTGGGCCATGTGGACGCTCGTGCAGACGCGTACGGCGGTGAGGGGACGGGGTGGGGGGTGTCCGCCCGCAGCGGCCGGCGTCCGTTGCAGAGCACTGTTGAATTGGCCGAGCCGCCGGACCGAGGACGGACACCCCG
>NZ_JBIVSV010000012.1:282516-324232 GCF_044756385.1 Streptomyces sp. NPDC091972
CCCCGCAGCCCGCCGCCGCCCCACCACGGCCCACACCCCGAGAACCACCAGAACCAACGTCCCCCCCCCCCCCCCCCCCCCCCCCCCCCCCCCCCCCCCCGCCCCCGCCCCCGCCCCCCCCCCCCCCCCCCCCCCCGGCCCCGCCCCCAAACCGCACCGCACGCGCTACACACGCCCCCACCGGGCAGCAACGGGCCGCCGCAGGATCTCAGGGGCGCGGGGAACTGCGCAAAAACGCCCGCCCCCACCGAACCCGCACGCAGAGCCCCCCGCAAACCAACCACACTGGCCAGCCCCCCACCCCCCCTGGCAGGATCACCGCATGCCCCCGCCGTTCCCCCACCTCAGCCGCCGCCAGGCGCTCCAGACCGCGGTCGCCACCCTCGTGGCCCTCGGCCTGCTCCTGTGGTGGCTGCTCCCGCTGGGCGAGACCCCCCCGACCGGCACGATCACCTTCAGCACGGGCACGAAGGCGGGCGTCTACCAGAAGTACGGCCGGCTCCTCCGGGACGAGATCCACAAGGACATGCCGGACGTGAAGGTGAGGCTGGAGACCAGCGCGGGCTCCCAGGAGAACGTCAGACTCGTGGCGACCGGAAAGGCCGACTTCGCCATCGCCGCCGCCGACGCGGTGGAGAGCTACCAGCAGAACCGCGACCCCGGCGCCGACCAGCTCCGCGGCGTGGCCCGCCTCTACGACGACTACGTCCAGCTCGTCGTCCCCGCCGACTCGGACATCCGCACGGTGGCCGACCTGAAGGGCAAGCGCGTCTCCATCGGCGTCCCCAACTCCGGCGTACGGCTGATAGCGGACCGGGTGCTCGACGCCGCCGGCATCGACCCGGACAGGGACATCGAGCCGAGGGCCGAGGGCATCGACACCGGCCCGAAGCTCCTCGGCCACGGCCTGGACGCGTTCTTCTGGTCGGGCGGTCTGCCCACCGACGGTCTGAAGCAGTTGGCCGAACGCTCCGCGTTCCGCTTCGTTCCCATCGAGCCGGCCCTCGTGGCGAAGCTGCACGCCGAGGGCGAGCCAACCCGCTACTACCGGGCCACCAACATGCCGGCGTCGGCGTACCCGTCCGTCCAGAACAACACGACCGTCCCGACGATGGCCG
The DNA here is from genome assembly GCF_044756385.1 of Streptomyces sp. NPDC091972. NCBI lineage: Bacteria > Bacillati > Actinomycetota > Actinomycetes > Kitasatosporales > Streptomycetaceae > Streptomyces > Streptomyces sp. NPDC091972. Next base: position 283,635 of record NZ_JBIVSV010000012.1, read on the forward strand.
TCTCGAACCTGCTGATCACCCGCAAGGACATGGACCCCGGGCTCACCGAGTGGCTCACCCGGACCGTGATCAAGAGCAGGGACGGCATCGGCCGGGACGTCCACTCCGCCCAGCTGGTGGACGTGCGCACGGCGATCTACACCGACCCGGTCCCCCTTCACGACGGGGCCCGCCGCTACTACCGCTCGGTCAAGCCGTAGGACGGCTGCGCGGCACGGAGACGGTCACGACCAGCCCGTGCGGCTCGTGGTGACCGTACGAGATCGACCCGCCCCCCGCGGCCAGCAGGGCCCGTGAGATGGACAGTCCCAGCCCGGACCCCTTGACGTTCTGGTGCCGCCCGCTGCGCCAGAACCGGTCACCGACCCGTGAGAGTTCCTCGTCGGTGAGCCCGGGTCCGCGGTCGGCGACGACGACCGTCGAGGTGTCCCCGTCCGCGGCGACGGTGACCGACACCGTCTCGCCCTCCGGGGTGAACTTGAGCGCGTTGTCGATGACGGCGTCGAGGGCGCTGGAGAGGGTGACGGGGTCGGCCCAGGCGGTGGTGGGCGGACAGTTCCCCACCATGCGTACCCCCTTGGCCTCGGCGGTCGGCGTCCAGGCGGCGACGCGCTCGGCGGTGAGCTCCCCGATGTCGGTGACGCTCAGGTCCGCCTCGGTGTGCTCGGCGAGCGCGAGGTCGAGGAGGTCGTCGAGCACCTGGGCCAGCCGTTTGCCCTCCGCCTGCACGGAGGCGATCTCGGTGTTCCCCTCGGGGAGTTCGAAGGCGAGCAGCTCGATGCGCAGCAGCAGTGCGGCGAGCGGGTTGCGCAACTGGTGCGAGGCGTCGGCGACGAAGGCCCGCTGCTGCTCCAGCACGTCCTCGACGTTGTCCGCCATCTCGTTGAACGACTTGGCCAGGCGCCTGAGTTCGGGCGGGCCGCCCGCGACCGCCACGCGCGACTTGAGCCGCCCGGTGGCGATGTCGTGGGTGGTGGCGTCGAGGACCCGTACGGGTCTGAGCACCCAGCCGGTGAGCCGGAGCGCGGCGCCGACGGCCAGCAGCATGGCGGCGAGTTCGCCCGCGAAGATGACGAGCCAGTCGTGCAGGATCCGCGAACGCATCGGTCCGGTCGGCGAGTCGGTGACGACGACCGCGATCACGTCACCGTCCCGGATCACCGGGGAGGCGACGACCAGCCGGCCGCGCTGCCAGGGCCACACCTGCTTGGGGTCCTGGCTGCGCCGGCTGAGCAGCGCCTCGCCGAACGCGTCGCGGACCTCGCCCTCCTTGGGGAGGAACCATCCGCCGGGCGCGGTGGCCATGGGCACATCACCGTCGTAGAAGACCCCGACGCGAATGCCGTAGACCTTGTAGTAGCTGGCGAGTTCGCTCTCCAGGGTCTCCAGGCGCTCGTCGGAGGCGTCGGTGACGAACTGGGCGAGCGCGGCGAAGTGCGCGGTGTCGTCGATCCGGTCGACGACGACCTTCTGCTGCTGCGCGGAGGCCATCCCGACGGCGAGCGGCACGCCCAGGGCCATGAGCACGGCGGCCATGAGCATGATGAGCAACGGGAGAAGACGTGTACGCACGGCTCCGCCTACGCCCCGCCGCGAAGCCGCGAGCGCACCCCGCGGCCGCCACGGCTCACAGGGGCACCCCGAGCACCGCAGTCACCCGCGCCCACAGCCACCGTCCTCACCCGACCGGACATCTCCTCCCCCGAGCGTCGCACAGGTCCCGCCCGCGCACGGCCACCGGAGCCCTCGCCCCGGCTCCCCGCACCCGCGCGAAGCCCGCCTCACGCTCCCGGCGCCACCAGCCGGTACCCGACCCCCCGCACCGTCTCGATCAGCGCCGGCATCCGCAACTTGGCCCGCAGGGACGCCACATGGACCTCCAGCGTGCGACCGGTGCCCTCCCAGCTCGTACGCCAGACCTCGCTGATGATCTGTTCGCGCCGGAAGACCACACCGGGCCGCTGGGCGAGCAGTGCGAGGAGGTCGAACTCCTTGCGGGTGAGCTGCACGACCGTGCCGTCCACGGTGACCTGCCGGGTCGGCAGTTCGATGCGCACGGCGCCGAGGACCAGCGCCGTGTCCGCGCCGCCGGGCGCGTCCTCGTGGACGGTGCGCCGGCTGACGGCGTGGATGCGGGCGAGGAGCTCCCCCGTGTCGTACGGCTTGACCACGTAGTCGTCGGCGCCGAGGTTCAGCCCGTGGATGCGGGAGCGGACGTCGGAGCGCGCGGTCACCATGATCACCGGAGTGCTGGTGCGCTTGCGGATCTTGCCGCACACCTCGTAGCCGTCCTGGTCGGGCAGCCCGAGGTCGAGCAGCACGACCCCGAAGCCGTCGCCCTCGGGGACGAGCGCCTGGAGGGCCTCCTCGCCGCTGCGCGCGTGCGTGACGTCGAAACCGTGCCGGGCGAGCACCGCGGACAGCGCGGCGGCCACGTGGTTGTCGTCCTCGACGAGGAGAAGTCTCACCCCGGCCCCCTTTTGACCATCGGACGTACTATCTGAATATGCAGTGAACAGGTACAAATGTGCGTACGCACGCGCGCGTGCGCACCGTGCAGTCATGCTGATGGATGAGGACGGCGTCAAGAGCGTTCCGGTTGCGCCGCCCTTCCGTTACCCGGCCGATACGCACACCGGATGCGCACTGGTGGCAAGTGCTACGACACGTGTCCGATTGCTATCGGATCGTGATGCTCAGATTCCCCTCAAGACTAATGACGCTGGTCGCGTGGGGTCACTACTGTCCTCCGAAACCGAGGAGGACGGAGCCAGAGAGCGATGACCGAAGTATCGGTGGCCAAGGAAGATGTGGCCGCGACCGGCGAACTGGTCGTCCTGAAGAGCGTCAACAAGCACTTCGGCGCGTTGCACGTACTCCAGGACATCGACCTGACGATCGCCCGCGGCGAGGTCGTCGTGGTCATCGGACCCTCCGGGTCCGGGAAGTCCACCCTGTGCCGCACCATCAACCGCCTGGAGACGATCGACACGGGTTCGATCACCATCGACGGCAAGCCGCTGCCCCAGGAGGGCAAGGAACTGGCCCGGCTGCGCGCCGACGTCGGCATGGTCTTCCAGTCCTTCAACCTCTTCGCGCACAAGACCGTGCTCGAGAACGTGATGCTGGGCCAGATCAAGGTCCGCAAGGCCGACAAGAAGAAGGCCGAGGAGAAGGCGCGCTCCCTGCTCGACCGGGTCGGCGTCGCCACCCAGGCGGACAAGTACCCCGCCCAGTTGTCCGGCGGTCAGCAGCAGCGTGTCGCCATCGCCCGGGCCCTGGCGATGGACCCGAAGGTCATGCTCTTCGACGAGCCCACGTCGGCGCTCGACCCTGAGATGATCAACGAGGTGCTGGAGGTCATGCAGCAGCTCGCCCGCGACGGCATGACAATGATCGTCGTCACGCACGAGATGGGTTTCGCACGATCGGCCGCAAACCGCGTGGTGTTCATGGCGGACGGACGGATCGTCGAGGAGGCTGCGCCCGACCAGTTCTTCAGCAACCCGCGCAGCGACCGCGCCAAGGACTTCCTGTCGAAGATCCTGCACCACTGACGTGCCACCCGGATCGACCACCGACGGCTCTCGCTCTCTTCACCACCAAAGGATGTTCACCATGAAGCTCCGCAAGGTCACCGCCGCCTCGGCCGCCGTCCTCGCCCTCGCCCTGTCCGCGACCGCGTGCGGCGGTGACAGCAAGGACGACAGCTCCGGCTCGGGCTCCGGCGGCGGCGGCAAGATCAAGATCGGTATCAAGTACGACCAGCCCGGCCTCGGCCTGAAGGAGCCCGACGGTTCCTTCTCCGGCTTCGACGTGGACGTGGCGACGTACGTGGCCAAGGAGCTCGGCTACAAGCCCGACCAGATCGAGTTCGTCGAGACCAAGAGCGCCGACCGTGAGAACGCGCTCGCCCGCGGCGACGTGAAGATCATCGCGGCCACCTACTCGATCACCGACGAGCGCAAGCAGAAGGTCGACTTCGCCGGCCCGTACCTGCTGGCCCACCAGGACCTGCTGGTCAAGAAGGACTCCAAGATCAGCGAGGCCACGGACCTCAACGGCGAGAAGCTGTGCTCCGTGACCGGCTCGACCTCGGCTCAGAACGTCAAGGACGACTTCGCCCCGAAGGCCCAGCTCAAGCAGTACGGCGGCTACTCGGAGTGCATCGCCGGCCTCCAGAGCGGCGCCGTGGACGCGGTGACCACGGACGACTCGATCCTCGCGGGCTTCGCCTCCCAGGACAAGTACAAGGGCCAGTTCAAGCTCGCCGGCCTCAAGCTGAGCAACGAGAACTACGGCATCGGCGTGAAGAAGGGCGACACGGCGACCGTCAACAAGGTCAACGCCGCCCTCGAGAAGATGGTCAGCGACGGCTCCTGGCAGAAGGCGGTCGACGCCAACTTCGGCCCGGCCGGCTACAAGAACGAGCCCGCCCCGAAGATCGGCACCATCGTCAAGTAACGCAGGGACCCACCGGCGCGCCGCCGCCCGCCGCGATCAGGGCGGCGGCGCGCCGCGCCCGTCCACGTACGCCCCACACACGCCACACACCCGGAAGCGCGGGAGATCGTGTTCGACTTTCTAGAAGGTTATGACGTCCTCGGGGCGTTCTGGATGACGGTGAAACTCACCGCCCTGTCCGCTGTCGGCTCCCTGATCTGGGGCACCGTGCTGGCCGCGATGCGGGTCAGCCCGGTCCCCCTGATGCGCGGATTCGGCACCGCCTACGTCAACATCGTCCGGAACATCCCCCTGACGGTCATCATCGTCTTCACCTCGCTCGGCCTCGCCGACATCTTCGGTGTGACGATGGGCGCGGCGGACAACTTCGACGTCCAGGGCTTCCGGCTGGCGGTGCTCGGGTTCATCGTCTACACCGCCTCGTTCGTCTGCGAGGCGATCCGCTCCGGCATCAACACGGTGCCGCTCGGCCAGGCCGAGGCGGCGCGCGCTATCGGGCTGAACTTCAGCCAGACCCTGCGTCTCGTCGTGCTCCCGCAGGCCTTCCGCTCGGTCATCGGCCCGCTGGCCAACGTGCTGATCGCGCTGACCAAGAACACCACCGTGGCGGCCGCGATCGGTGTGGCCGAGGCCGCCCTCCTGATGAAGGAAATGATCGAGAACGAGGCCCAGACGCTCGCCATCGGCGCGGTCTTCGCGCTCGGCTTCGTGGTACTGACCCTGCCGACCGGCCTCATCCTCGGCTGGCTCGCCAAGCGACTGGCGGTGAAGCGATGAGTTCGGTCCTCTACGACACTCCCGGACCCCGCGCGAAACGGCGCAACGTCCTCCTGTCCGTCGTCTTCACCCTGCTGCTCCTCCTGCTGCTGTGGTGGGTGTGGCAGAAGATGGACGACAAGAACCAGCTCGAGTGGAACCTCTGGGAGCCCTTCACCACCGGTGAGGCCTGGACGACCTACCTGTTGCCGGGCCTCGGCAACACCCTCAAGGCCGCGGCGATCTCCATGATCATCGCCCTTCCGCTGGGCGCGGTCTTCGGCATCGCCCGCATGTCCGACCACGCCTGGGTCCGGGGCGCCGCCGGCACGGTGGTCGAGTTCTTCCGGGCGATCCCGGTCCTGCTGCTGATGCTGTTCGCCAACGAGTTCTACGTCCGCTCCACGGACATCTCCAGCGAGCAGCGCCCCCTGTACGCCGCCGTCACCGGCCTCGTGCTCTACAACGCCTCGGTGCTCGCAGAGGTCGTCCGGGCCGGCATCCTCTCGCTGCCCAAGGGGCAGACGGAGGCGGCCTACGCGGTCGGCCTGCGCAAGGGCCAGACGATGACCAACATCCTGCTGCCGCAGGCGGTCACCGCGATGCTGCCGGCGATCGTCAGCCAGCTCGTCGTCATCGTGAAGGACACCGCGCTGGGCGGCGTGATGCTCGGCTTCACCGAGCTGCTCAACGCGCGCCAGACGCTGGCCGCCAACTACGCCAACGTCATCCCGAGCTTCATCGTCGTCGCGATCGTCTACATCATCGTGAACTTCCTCCTCACGAGCTTCGCGAGCTGGCTGGAGCAGCGGCTGCGGCGCAGCAAGAAGAGCACCGGGGCGGTGCTGGGCGAGGACACGGTGGAGGTCAACCCGGCCGCGGTGCGCGGCACCTACGGGACCGGCGAGAACACCGGTGGCGGCGCGTTCTGACAGTGGGTCAGGCGGCATGAACCGCGCATGCCACCGACACGGAGGCAGTGGCATGATCGCCACTGCCTCCGTCACTTGACGCAAGCACCGGCAATGGGTTGCATACGTTCTGTGATCGTGCACCCTGCTCCAACCTCCTGTTCACCTACGTTCCTGAGGACTCCGCCGCGGGCAGGAGGCGCCGCGTCGTGGACCCGGTGATCATCGTCGGAGCGGGGCCCGTCGGGCTCACGCTCGCCCTGGCGCTGGCGCGTCAGGAGGTCCCCTCCGTGGTCCTCGACGAGGGGCCCGGCAAGGACGAACCCCGCCTGGCCCGCACCGTCGTACTGCACGAGGACACCGCCGCCCTCATGGCCCGGCTGACCGGGGTGCCGGTCGGCGAGCTGGGTGTGCACTGGGCCGGATGGCGGTCGATGCGCCGCAAGCAGGTGATGCGCGAGGTCGACTTCGAGGAGGCCGGGGACGCGCCCCTGCACCTCGCCCAGCACGTCCTGACCGGCGCCCTGCGTACCGCCCTCGCGGGGGAGCAGCTGGTCAGGCTCGTCCCGGACAGCCGTCTCGACACCGTCGAGCAGGAACGCTCGGGCGTCACGGCCCACACCCGAGGCGCCAAGGGCACGTGGTGGCGCGGGAGTTACCTGGTCGGCTGCGACGGCTCGCGCTCCACTGTACGCAAGCTGGAGGACATCCGCTTCCCGGGCCGTACGGCCGTGGAACGCCACGCCGTCGCCGCCCTGCGCGCGGAACTCCCCTGGGAGGACCGGGCGTTGCTCCACCGGATGCCGCCGTGGCGGACCTCGGGACCGTCGGCCGGGGAGATCACCGCCCGCCCGCTCCCCGAGGGCGTGTGGCGTCTGGACTGGCTGCTGCCGCCGGGCAAGGACCTGGTCACCCCCGAGCTCCTGGTGTCCCGCGTCCGGGAGACCCTGGCGGGCTGGACAGGCGGCTCGACACCGCCGTACGAACTTCTCGACACCGGAGTCCACACCGTGCACCACCGGCTGGCCCGCCGCTGGCGTGCCGGCCGGGTCTTCCTCGCCGGGGACGCGGCGCACTGTCTGGGGGCGCTCGGCACCCAGGGGCTCGACGAGGGCCTCAGGGACGCCGACAACCTCGCCTGGAAACTGGCCCTGGCCTGGCACCACGGCCCGCACGAGGCGCTTCTCGACAGCTACCAGACCGAGCGGCGCGCGGTCGTCGCCGGGCGGCTGCGCGCCGCCGACCAGGCGCTGCCGCTGCTGCGCGGCGGCGGAGGCCTGCGCTCGGTCGTCCCCGGTTCGGCCCGCGGCCACGACGCGCTGCTCACGGACGGTCACCTGGGGCGCGGCCCGCTCGGCGCGCCGGGGGCGTACGCCGACTCACCCCTCGCGCCCAGGCACCTCGAAGGGGAGGTGCCCGTCGACACACTCCCGGGGTCGTCGGTCACGGATGTGCGGGTCACCGCCGAGGACGGCTCGTTCGTACGACTGCGCGACCGGCTCGGCCGGGGCGCGCTGCTCGTCGTCCTGATCGCACCGGGCACCGGGGTGTGGGAGCGCAAGCACTGGGTGACCGCCGGGATCATGCCCCGCCTGGCCGCGGCGGTGAGCGCGCTGCCGCACTCCGCCGAACTCCTGGTCGCCGAGGAGTACCCGGGCGCGGCCCCGCACACGGTCCTTCTCGTACGCCCCGACGGCCACCTCGTCACGGCACTGAGCGGGGTCCGCCCGGCCGATCTGTACTCGGCGGCCGAGACGGCGCTCGGCGGCCCTCCGGCGAAGACCGAGGCGAACGCGGGGGCCGGTTCACGTTGACGTGCTCACTGTCACTGTGCGTCCACATAGTGACAGTGAGTTGAAACAGCCGTCGGCGTCATGGTGTACTCCGGATCGTGACCGACACCTGTGTGCGCCTGTGGCGGAGGGTCCATATGGACCTCGTCCGCTATGCGGGCTGCGTGTGTCGCCCGTCCTGCTGAATTCGCCTCTTCTCTCCCCCGCGTGCCGCGCCTGTGCGACGGCACGCTGTCGCGAACTCTTCTCAGGACGGTACCCGTGTCTGTCTCCCCCGCCCTTCCCTCGGTCTCGACCGCCGTCGCGCCGCCCACCCAGGCCGAACTCCTCGACTTCGTACGGCGCACCGCCGCCGACACCGAGCTGATCGACTCGCTCCCGCTCGACCCCGAAGGCCGCACCTGGGTGCGTCTGGAGGGGCCCGGTGGCAGCGAGGCCTGGCTGATCGGCTGGCCGCCCGGCACCGGCACCGGCTGGCACGACCACGCCGAGTCGGTCGGCGCCTTCATCACCGCGGCCGGTGAGCTCAGGGAGAACTCCCTCGCCGCCCGGCTGCCGGCCGACGGCTGGAAGACGCTGGAACTCTCCGACGACGTGGACCGCGAGCGGCGGCTGCCGGCCGGCAAGGGCCGTTCCTTCGGACAGCACCACGTCCACGAGGTCCTCAACGAGTCCACCGAGGTGCACGCGATCTCCGTGCACGCCTACTACCCGCCCCTCCCCCAGATCCGCCGTTACAGCCGCACGGGCCCGATCCTGCGGCTGGAGCACGTGGAGCGTCCGGAGGACTGGCAGTGAGCACGAGAACGCCGGAGGGCTGCTCGTAGGGGGAGGCCGGGTGGGCTCACGGGGACTCCCCGTCTCAGAGCCCCTCGTCCCCCAGGAACTCCGTCTCCTCCCCCTCCTCCTCCAGCGCCTGCCGGACCACCCGCACGGCCATCCCCTCGGAGTAGCCCTTGCGGGCGAGCATGCCGGCGAGGCGGCGCAGTCGCTTGTCGCGGTCGAGGCCTCGCGTCGCGCGGAGCTTGCGGTCGACGAGCTCGCGGGCCGTCGCCTCCTCCTGCTCGGAGTCGAGCTGCGAGACGGCCGCGTCGATCAGTGTGGAGTCGACGCCCTTGGTGCGCAGCTCCTGGGCGAGTGCCCGCCGGGCAAGTCCCCGGCCGTGGTGCCGGGACTCCACCCAGGCGTCCGCGAACGCACTGTCGTTGATCAGCCCGACCTCCTCGAACCGCGACAGCACCTCCTCGGCGGCCTCGTCCGGGATCTCCCGCTTGCGCAGGGCGTCGGCGAGCTGCTTGCGCGTGCGCGGGGTCCCGGTGAGCAGGCGCAGACAGATCGCCCGCGCCCGCTCCACCGGGTCCGCCGGAGGCTCCCCCTTCTCGGCCCTCGACAAGGAGGGGCCGCCTCCGTCCTCGCCGAGCGGTTCCCCGAAGCCGCGCCGGCGCTGCCGACGCCCCCGGGAACCGCCCGCGCCGGGTGCTCCGCCGCCTCGGCGCGAGCTGCGGCCGAACGGGCCGTCACCGGACTCGTCGCCGCTCGGCCCACCGTCGCCGTACGTCCCCCCGTCACTGTGGGAACGACCGCCGCGGCGGGACGGACCGGCGCCGTACGGGAAGTCGTCGCCGACCGCCCCTTCGCCGCCGTACGGCACCGCACGGCTGTGTCCCCCGTCCGCTCCATGCCCCGTACCGTCGCCGAAGCCTTCGCCGATCGGCCCGGCAGAACCCCCGTCGCCTTGCGCGCCCCGCCCTCGCGGAGCGTCCTCGTACTCGGCCCAGTCGGTTCGCCGTGTCACGGGATCAGCTCTTGGCCGCCGGAGCCTTGGCCTTCGTCGCCTTGGTGGCCGCCGGTGCCGGCACCTTCGCGGTGTCGTCCGCGGCAGCGGTCACCGCGGCGTCCGCTCCCGGCTCCGCGGCGGGCTCCTCGGGACGCACGCCGACGCCCAGCTTCTCCTTGATCTTCTTCTCGATCTCGTTGGCCAGGTCGGGGTTGTCCTTCAGGAAGTTGCGCGCGTTCTCCTTGCCCTGGCCGAGCTGGTCGCCCTCGTACGTGTACCAGGCGCCGGCCTTGCGGACGAAGCCGTGCTCCACGCCCATGTCGATCAGGCCGCCCTCACGGCTGATGCCCTGGCCGTAGAGGATGTCGAACTCGGCCTGCTTGAAGGGCGGTGCGACCTTGTTCTTGACGACCTTGACCCGGGTGCGGTTGCCGACCGCGTCAGTGCCGTCCTTCAGTGTCTCGATGCGGCGGATGTCCATGCGCACCGAGGCGTAGAACTTCAGCGCCCGGCCACCGGTCGTGGTCTCGGGGGAGCCGAACATCACGCCGATCTTCTCTCGGAGCTGGTTGATGAAGATGGCGGTGGTCTTGGACTGGTTGAGCGCGCTGGTGATCTTCCGCAGTGCCTGGCTCATCAGACGGGCCTGCAGACCCACGTGGCTGTCGCCCATCTCGCCCTCGATCTCCGCGCGCGGGACGAGGGCCGCGACGGAGTCGATGACGATCAGGTCGAGGGCGCCGGAGCGGACCAGCATGTCCACGATCTCCAGAGCCTGCTCGCCGTTGTCCGGCTGGGACAGGATCAGGTTGTCGACGTCGACGCCGAGCTTGCGCGCGTACTCGGGGTCGAGGGCGTGCTCCGCGTCCACGAAGGCCACCTGGCCGCCGGCCCGCTGTGCGTTGGCCACCGCGTGCAGGGTCAGGGTCGTCTTGCCGGAGGACTCCGGTCCGTACACCTCCACCACTCGGCCGCGCGGGATGCCGCCGACGCCGAGCGCGACGTCGAGCGCGGTCGACCCGGTGGGGATGACCTCGATGGGCTCGTTCGGCCGCTCGCCCATGCGCATGACCGCGCCCTTGCCGAACTGCCGTTCAATCTGTGCGAGCGCGGCGTCGAGCGCCTTCTCGCGGTCGGTTCCTGCCATGGGTTCCACCCGATTTGCTTGAGTCGATCGCTTCACGTCAAAGACGCTAACGCCTGCCACTGACAATGCGCCCCGACGCCCGTCCGGCCTGTGGATAACTCGGGGACTTCTCCATGCAAACCATGTCGAAACACCCGCCGTCCGCTTCGCCGGAGCCTCCATATGAATGGATGTTCGATTTTTGTGTCAAGCGCACCACGCGGCACCCGGGACACTTCCTCCGCCCCCTCTCCGGCGGGCTGCTCCTCCGCTCCTCCCCCCTCCTCCGGCTACTTCCCACGGCGTACTTCAGGTGCCTTCGGCGGTACGACGACCGGACGGGCCGTTCACACGAGCCTTGTGCCATGGAGACCTCGACGAGCACCCGGGAAGCGATCCCGGCCGCCCACCGGCACCCCGGCGGGACGGCGCGTCCCCCCGCCCTGATCGCAACCCTGTCCGCGCTCCTCCTGCCGGCCGCGGTTCTGACCCCGGACACCGGCGGCCGTCTCTCCTCGGGGGACACCGTGGTCACCGCCTCAACCGTCGCCCTCACCGCCCTGGTGATCGCCGGAGCCGCGGCCCGCCTGGCCCGGAAGGCGGCGCGGGCCTGATGGAACCGACCCTGACGAGTGCTTCCGCGGTGCCGGACCGGACGTCGGCACCGCATGCCGCCGTCGCCGGCCGCGTGGAGCGCCTCTGTCACGCGACCGGCCTCCTCCTGGTCCTCTCGGGGCTCGCGCACCTGGTGGTTTTCGCCGTGGACGGCGGCCCCTGGGACGGGCCGGTCTCCTGGCGCAAGCCGGTGACGTTCGGGGTGTCCTTCGGGGTGACCCTGATCGCGGTCGCCTGGGTCACGTCGTACCTGCGGGTCGGCCCGCGGTCACGAGCCCTGCTCCTCGCGGTGTTCGCGGTGGACTGCGTGGTGGAGGTGGGCGGCATCACCCTCCAGGCGTGGCGCGGGGTGCCCTCGCACCTCGACATGGAGACACCCTTCGACACGGCGGTGTCCATGACGCTCGCGGTGGGCGGCGGCGTCCTGGTGGTGCTGCTGACGGTGTTCGCGGTCGCCTCGTTCCGCCACCCGCCCTCGGGCCCGGCGGGCATGGACCTCGCGGTGCGGTCGGGGTTCGCGATCCTGCTGGTCGCGCTCGCCTCGGGGGCCGCGATGATCGCGCGCGGTGTCGTCCTCACCCGTACCGGCCACCAGGAGGCGGCCTACCACTCGACCGCCCCGCTCGAGCCGCTGCACGGCGTGAGCCTGCACGCCGTCCTGGTCCTGCCCGCACTGGCCTGGCTGCTGTCGCGGACGTCCTGGGGCGAACCCCTGCGGCGACGGATCCTGTACGCGGCGATCGGCTCCTACGTCACGGCCGTCATCGGCGCCGGAGTGTGGGCCGCCCTCGCCCGCTGAACCCGGCGGGGCCTCAGGACGAGCCGTCGCCGTCGGTGGTGTCGTGCCGTGTCTCCGGCCGCCGCCGCTCCCACAGCGCACGCACGCGCGTGACCGGTGAGGGCCCCTCGCCCCGCTTCCGGTGCCCGTGGACCCGAGGGTCGTCGGTGACGGCGTACCGCTTCACGTACGCGCCGAGGAACGCCTGGAGCGTGGCGACCGCCGGAATGGCGATCAGGGCACCGACCGCGCCCAGGAGGGCGGTGCCCGCGATGACCGAGCCGAAGGCGACGGCGGGGTGGATGTCGACGGTCTTCGAGGTCAGCTTGGGCTGGAGCACGTAGTTCTCGAACTGCTGGTAGATCACCACGAAGACCAGCACCCACAGCGCGTACCAGGGGTCGACAGTGAAGGCGATCAGCATGGGCAGGGCGCCCGCGAGATAGGTGCCGATGGTCGGGATGAACTGCGAGACCAGGCCGACCCACACGGCGAGCACGGGCGCGTACGGCACGTCGAGGGCCTGGAGCAGGATGAAGTGCGCGACCCCGGAGACGAGCGCCATCAGACCGCGCGAGTAGATGTAGCCGCCGGTCTTGTCCACGGCGAGCTCCCACGCGCGCAGCACCTCGGCCTGGCGGGCGGGCGGCAGGACGGAGCAGATCGTGCGCCGCAGCCGGGGGCCGTCCGCCGCGAAGTAGAACGAGAACAGCGCGATCGTCAGGAGCTGGAAGAGCCCGCCGAGGACCTGGGCGGAGACGTCCAGGACGCCGGTGGCGCTGTTCTGCACGTAGTTGCGCAGCCAGTCGGAGCGCAGCAGCCCCTCCTGGACGTCCACCCGCTTCAGCTCGGTGTGGAAGTGCCCGTTGATCCAGGCGATGACGGAGTCGAGGTAGTCGGGGAAGTCCTCGACGATCTTGATGATCTGACCCGCGAGCATCGACCCCAGCAGCGTGACGAAGCCGGCGGTCACGATCAGCACGCCGAAGAAGACGAGGAAGGTGGCGAGCCCCCTGCGCATGCCCCGCGCGGCCATTTTGCTCACCGCGGGTTCGATGGCCAGGGCCAGGAAGAACGCGATGAGGATGTTGATCAGCAGGCCGATGAGCTGGTGGAAGGCCCAACTGCCGAGCTGGAAAACGGCGATGAGGGCGAGCGCGAGCACCATGGCACGCGGTAGCCAGCGCGGCATGCGGGCGTTCGGCCCGGGGCCGTCGGCCGGGGGCCGGGCGGGGGGCGTCGTGCCGAGCGGAGATGCGTGCTGGGCTGCCTGCCCGGACTCGTCAGTGGGTGCCACGGAGCAAGTCTCGCCCACGCCACCGACAATGGCTGCCGTCCTGCGATCTTCGTGACCGGTCGGTGCCACTTTCGTAAGATCTTCACGCCCGCCCGGCAGTTCGCCCGGGACGTCCACGCGGTCTCAGTGCCGCTCGCCCGGAACGTTCATCACGGTGCAGACCACGCGCCACACGTCCTTGGCGTCCCAGCCCGCGTCCAGCGCCTCGTGCACCGTGCGTCCGCCGAGCTCCGTCATCACATGATCGCGCGCGAAGGTGTCGGCGTACCCCGGACCGAAGTGTTCCGCCATCCGCTGCCAGAAGACCGTCAACCGCATGACTCCAGTATCCCGCCCCTGAGGGTGGGCCTCGCCCGGGACCGCTTGCCGAGACCGCTTTCCGCCCTACGGTCTGACGCATGCCCGAAACAGGAGCTTCCCCACTCCCCCAGACGCCACCGGCGCACTCCCCGCTCTTCCGCGCCGAGCACTTCGTCTGGCTCACCGCGCGTGTGCTGGAACAGCGTCTGTTCGCGTACCTCTTCCTCAATGGCGGCCCCGACCCGGTGGAGACGGCCCTGGACGCCTACCGCAACGCGGACGGCGGGTACGGCCACGCACTGGACCCCGATCTGCGCGGCCCGGTCAGCCAGCCCCTGCACACCGCTCACGCCCTGCGGGTTCTGGACGCCGTCGGCCGCTGCGGCGGACAGCGTGTGGAGCGCGTGTGCCGCTATCTCACCTCGGTGTCCACCCCGGAGGGCGCCCTTCCAGCCGTCACTCCGGCCCAGCGCGGCTATCCCACCGCCCCCTTCATGAAGGTCCTGGACGCCCCGCCCGGCGAACTGCTCACCACCGGTCCTGTGGTCGGTCTGCTGCACCGCAACGAGGTGTGGCACGCGTGGCTGTTCCGGGCCACGGACTTCTGCTGGCAGGCCGTCGAGTCCCTCCAGGTGTCCCACCCGGACGAGATCCAGGCCGCCCTGACCTTCCTGGACTCCGCCCCCGACCGCCCGCGCGCGCAGGCGACCGCCGACCGTCTGGGCCGCCTGGTGCGCGAGCAGCGTCTGGCCGCGCTGGACCCCTCGAACCCGGCCCCGGGCGCGCACCACTTCCCGCACGACTACGCGAGGACACCGGACTCGCTCGCGCGCGCGTGGTTCACGGACGACGAGATGTCCCGTTCCCTGGACTTCCTCGCGGCCGAACAGCAGGAGGACGGCGGCTGGCCGACCCACGGCCACCCGTGGGCCCCCACCACCGCCCTGGAGGCCCGCCCCCTGGCAACCATCAGAGCCCTGCAGACCCTCCGCGCCCACGGCCGCGAAGTGGGCTGAACCCCCACGACGGACCGGTAGCCGCGTACGGCGGCAAGGGGCCGGGGTGGGGGGTGCCCGCCCGCAGCGGCCGGCGTCCGTTACCGAGCCCTGAATCAGCGACCGAGCCGCCGGACCGAGGACGGACACCCCCCACCCCGGCACCGACCCACTCACCTAACCGCACGCGCTACACGAACCCCCACCGGACAGCGACGGGCCGCCGCAGGCATTTCAGGGGCGCGGGGAACTGCGCAAAACGCCCGCCCCCACCGCACCCGCACCCGCACCCGCACCCGCACCCGCACCCGCACCCGCACCCGCACCCAGCCGACAACCCACCCGCCCCACCGCCGGAGGCAACCCGTTGTCAGTCCCCGGGTGCAGGATGGACGCATGGTCAGCTCCGCACACCGAGCCCTGAACGGCTTCTCCCCCGCCACCCGCGGCTGGTTCACGGGTGCGTTCGACGCGCCCACCACCGCCCAGGCCGGCGCGTGGCAGGCCATCGCGGAGGGCTCGGACGTGCTCGTCGTCGCCCCCACCGGCTCCGGCAAGACCCTGGCCGCCTTCCTCGCCGCCCTGGACCAGCTGGCCTCCACTCCCCCGCCCGCGGACCCGAAGAAGCGCTGCCGGGTGCTGTACGTCTCCCCCCTCAAGGCCCTCGCCGTCGACGTGGAGCGCAACCTCCGCAGCCCTCTGACCGGCATCCGTCAGGAATCCGTCCGCCTGGGCCTCCCCGAGCCCGAGGTCAAGGTGGGCATCCGCTCCGGCGACACCCCTCCGGCCGAACGCCGGGCTCTTTCCACCCGCCCCCCGGACATCCTGATCACCACCCCGGAGTCCCTGTTCCTGATGCTGACGTCGGCGACCCGAGACGCGCTGACGGGCATCGAGACAGTGATCCTCGACGAGGTGCACGCCGTGGCCGGGACCAAGCGCGGCGCCCACCTGGCCCTCTCCCTGGAGCGCCTGGACCAGCTCCTCCCGAAACCGGCCCGCCGCATCGGGCTCTCCGCCACGGTCCGCCCGGTGGACGAGATCGCCCGCTACCTGTCGCCGCAGCGCAAGGTGGAGATCGTTCAGCCGAAGTCCGGCAAGGAGTTCGACCTCTCGGTCGTGGTCCCGGTGGAGGACCTGGGCGAGCTCGGCGGCTCACCGGTCGCCGAGGGCAACGAAGGTGCGGAGCGGCCCTCCATCTGGCCCCACGTGGAGGAGCGGATCACCGACCTCGTCCAGTCCCACCGCTCCACGATCGTCTTCGCCAACTCCCGCCGCCTCGCGGAACGCCTCTGCAACCGTCTCAACGAGATCGCCTACGAGCGGGCCACCGGCGAGCCCCTGGACGAACACCACGCCCCGGCCGAGCTCATGGGCGGCTCGGGCGCGGCCCAGGGTGCCCCCCCGGTCATCGCCCGGGCCCACCACGGGTCGGTCTCAAAGGAACAGCGCGCCCTGGTCGAGGAGGACCTCAAGGCGGGCCGCCTTCCGGCCGTGGTGGCGACGTCCAGCCTCGAACTCGGCATCGACATGGGCGCGGTGGACCTGGTGATCCAGGTCGAGTCGCCGCCCTCCGTCGCCTCCGGGCTGCAACGGGTCGGCCGCGCGGGCCACCAGGTCGGCGCGGTCTCCACCGGCGTGGTCTTCCCGAAGTACCGGGGCGACCTGGTCCAGGCGGCGGTCGTCACGGAACGCATGCGGACCGGTTCCATCGAGTCCCTCAAGGTCCCCGCGAACCCCCTGGACGTCCTCGCCCAGCAGATCGTCGCGATGACCTCGATGGACACCTGGCAGCTCGACGACCTCCTCGCCACGGTCCGCAGGGCGGCCCCCTTCGCCTCCCTCCCCGAGTCCGCCTTCACCGCCGTCCTCGACATGCTCGCGGGCCGCTACCCCTCCGACGCCTTCGCCGAACTGCGCCCGCGCGTGGTGTGGGACCGCATCGCCGGCACGATCACCGGCCGCCCGGGCGCCCAGCGGCTCGCCGTCACCTCCGGCGGCACCATCCCCGACCGCGGCCTCTTCGGCGTCTTCCTCGCCGGCTCCGACCCCAAGAAGGGCGGCGGGAGGGTCGGCGAGCTCGACGAGGAGATGGTCTACGAGTCCCGCGTCGGGGACGTCTTCACGCTCGGCACCAGCTCCTGGCGCATCGAGGACATCACCCGCGACCGCGTCCTGGTCTCCCCCGCCCCGGGCGTCCCCGGCAGGCTCCCCTTCTGGAAGGGCGACCAGCTCGGCCGCCCCCTCGAACTGGGCCGCGCGGTGGGCGCGTTCCTCCGCGAGGTCGGCTCCCTGTCCAAGGAGGACGCCCGCCTGCGCCTGCTCACCGCGGGCCTGGACGCGTGGGCGGCGGACAACGTGCTGTCCTACCTGGACGAACAGCGCGAGGCCTGCGGCCACGTCCCGGACGACCGGACCATCGTCGTGGAGCGCTTCCGGGACGAACTCGGCGACTGGCGGGTCGTCGTCCACTCCCCCTTCGGCGCCCAGGTCCACGCCCCCTGGGCCCTCGCCCTCGGCGCCAAGCTCTCCGAGCGCTACGGCATGGACGCCCAGGTCATGCACGCCGACGACGGCATCGTCCTGCGGCTGCCCGACGCCGATCTGATGAGCCTGGACCTCCTCGACCGGGAACCCGACAGGACCGGCACGGAGTACGACGCCGAGAAGGCTCCGGTGGGCGCCGCGGACGTCGTCTTCGACAAGGGCGAGGTCGACCAGGTCGTCACCGACCAGGTCGGCGGCTCGGCCCTGTTCGCCTCCCGCTTCCGCGAATGCGCCGCCCGGGCGCTCCTGCTGCCGCGTCGCAATCCCGGCAAGCGCACCCCGCTGTGGCAGCAGCGCCAGCGTGCCTCCCAACTGCTCCAGGTGGCGAGCGAGTTCGGTTCGTTCCCGATCGTCCTGGAGGCGGTCCGCGAGTGCCTCCAGGACGTCTTCGACGTGCCCGGTCTCGTCGAGCTGATGGGCGATCTGGAGTCCCGCAGGGTCCGCCTGGTCGAGGTCACCACCCCCGAGCCGTCCCCCTTCGCCCGGTCCCTCCTCTTCGGCTACGTCGCCCAGTTCCTGTACGAGGGCGACTCGCCCCTCGCCGAGCGCCGGGCGGCGGCCCTCTCGCTGGACTCGCGTCTGCTGGCCGAGCTGCTGGGCCAGGCGGAGCTGCGGGAGCTGCTCGACGCGGAGGTCCTGACCGAGCTGGAGCGGGAGCTCCAGTGGCTCACCGAGGACCGCCGGGTGAAGGACGCCGAGGGCGTCGCGGACATCCTCCGCGTCCTCGGCCCGCTCACCGACGCCGAGCTGGCCGAGCGGGGCGCCGAGCCGCACTGGGCGCAGGAGCTCGCCGGAGCCCGCCGCACGATCAAGGTCCGGGTCGCCGGCGCCGACCACTGGGCGGCGATCGAGGACGCGGGCCGCCTGCGGGACGCTCTCGGCACCGCGCTGCCGGTCGGGGTCCCGGAGGCCTTCACCGAACCGGTCAAGGACCCTCTGGGCGACCTCCTCGCGCGCTACGCCCGCACCCACGGCCCCTTCACCTCGGCGACGGCCGCCGCCCGCTTCGGCCTGGGCACGGCGGTCACCGAGGGCGCCCTGCAGCGGCTGGCCGCGAGCGGACGGGTCGTGCAGGGAGAGTTCCACCCGGCGGGCATCGGCCAGGAGTGGTGCGACGCGACCGTGCTGCGCCGTCTGCGCCGCCGTTCCCTGGCCGCCCTGCGCCACGAGCTCGAACCGGTGCCGCCACCGGCCCTGGCCCAGTTCCTCCCGCAGTGGCAGCACATCGGCAAGGGCCACTCCCTGCGCGGCATCGACGGACTGGTGCGTGCCGTGGAGCAGTTGCAGGGCGCCTCCGTGCCCGCCTCCGCCCTGGAGAAACTCGTCCTGCCGTCCCGCGTCACGAACTACGCCCCGGCCATGCTCGACGAGCTGACCGCCGCCGGAGAGGTCGTGTGGGCCGGAGCGGGTGCGCTCCCGGGCAAGGACGGCTGGGTCTCCCTCTACCTGGCGGACGCGGCACCCCTGCTCCTGCCCCCGCCCCATCCCCTGGAGCTGACGGCCCTCCACCAGTCCGTCCTGGACGCATTGACCGGCGGTTACGGCCTGTTCTTCCGCCAGATCGCCGACCAGGTCCGCGCCACCACCCACCCGGACGCCACCGACCCCCAACTGGCCGACGCGTTGTGGGACCTGGCCTGGTCCGGGCGGCTCACCAACGACACCCTCACTCCGATGCGTTCCCTGCTGGGCTCCGGCCGCACCGCCGGTTCCACCGCCCATCGCGCCAAACGCACGATCCCCCGCGGCCGCTACGGCTCCCTCACCGCGTCCGCCCGGACGGCCTCGCGTACCGGACCGCCGACCGTGGCCGGCCGCTGGTCCCTGCTCCCGCCGCGCGAGGCCGACCCGACCGTGCGCGCTCACGCCCTGGCCCGCACCCTTCTCGACCGGCACGGAGTGGTCACCCGGGGAGCCGTGTCGGCGGAGGGCGTGGAGGGCGGCTTCTCGGCGACGTACCGCATCCTCTCCGCCTTCGAGGACAGCGGCCAGGCCCGCCGCGGCTATGTCGTGGAGGGACTCGGCGCCGCCCAGTTCGCCATGGACGGCGCGGTCGACCGCCTCCGCGCGGTGTCCAACGCCCGCGACCGCGGCGAGCCGCTGCCCGAGACCGGCGCTGCCGGCACCTGGGACGCGGACCCGTCACCCGACACCCCCTGGGCGTCCCCCGGCGCCACGCAGGACGCCCCCGCAGCCGAGGACTGGGACTGGACCCGCGCCTTCGACACCCCCGACGGTCCCGGCCCGAACCCCACTGCCGACCCCTCACGCCCCGCTTCCCCGGCCTCACCGGCCTCCCGCGACGAGTACGTCTCACCGCGCGACTACCCGCCCCAGCCCACCCCCCAGCACTGGCAAGCCAACCCCTCGTACGGCTCCGGCTTCGGCAACCGCAGGCAGACCGCCTCCGACGCCTCCCGAGCCGTGGTCCTAGCCGCCGCCGACCCCGCCAACGCCTACGGCGCCGCCCTCCCCTGGCCCGATCCCCCGACCGAGGCGGGCCACAAGCCGGGCCGCAAGGCGGGCTCCCTCGTGATCCTCGTGGACGGCGAGCTCACGCTCTACATGGAGCGCGGCGGCAAGACCCTCCTGGCCTGGCCCTCCACCACGGAGGCCACCCCCACCGACGACCCTCGACTGCGCCCGGCAGCCGAAGCCCTCGCAGCAGCCGCCAAGGCCGGCTCCCTGGGCACGGTCACGGTGGAACGCATCAACGGCACCTCCGCCCTGACCTCCCCCCTGGGCACCCTCCTGGAATCGGCAGGCTTCATCGCCACCCCGAGGGGCCTGCGCCTACGCGCCTGACTCCCACACCACGCGAACCCCCACCCCGCCCCTCGACACCCCCACCCGCGGCGCACCCCCACCCGCGGCGCACCTGCGCCGCCCCGCCCACACCCGCCCGAGCACCCCACCTACACCCGTACCGGCGCCCCCACCCGCACCCGTGGTGCGGTGGGCCCCCGCCGAAGGCCGATCCGAGGCCGAGCGACGACCACCTCACGCCCCGCCGCACCCCCCTCCCCCACCCCCCATGACACCCTGGAGCCATGCCCGAAGGAGACACCGTCTGGCAAGCCGCGAAGCGCCTCGACAGCGCCCTCGCGGGCAAGGTGCTGACCCGCAGCGACCTGAGGGTGCCGAGATTCGCCACAGCCGACCTCACGGGCCGCAGGGTCCTCGACGTCACCGCCCGCGGCAAACACCTCCTCACCCGCGTCGAAGGCGGTCTGACCCTCCACTCCCACCTCCGCATGGACGGCTCCTGGAGGATCTACGCGGACGACCAGCGCTGGAACGGCGGCCCCACCCACCAGATCCGCGCGATCCTCGCCAACACCGACCTCACCGCCGTCGGCTACCGCCTCCCCGTCCTCGAACTGCTCCGCACCGCGGACGAGCACAAGGCCGTCGGCCACCTCGGCCCCGACCTCCTCGGCCCGGACTGGGACCCCGAGCGCGCCCTCGCCAACCTTCTCCAGGACCCCGCCCGCCCTCTCGGTGAGGCCCTCCTCGACCAGCGCAATCTCGCCGGCGTCGGCAATGTCTTCAAGAGCGAGATCTGCTTCCTGCTCGGTGTCACCCCCTGGCTGCCCGTCGGCGCGCTCCCCGCAGACCGCGCCGCCCAGCTTCCCGTGCTCGCCAAGAGACTCCTGGAGGCCAACCGTGACCGCCCGGTCCGCAACACGACCGGCCGCCGCGGCCCGGACCTGTTCGTCTACGGCCGCGCGCCCCGCCCCTGTCTCCGCTGCCGCACCTCCCTCCGCGTCGCCGACCAGGGCGACGGCTCCCGCGAGCGCCCCACGTACTGGTGTCCGACCTGCCAGACCGGCCCGACACCCGCCCCGCGGCCCAGGACACCGGGCGGACCACACTCCAGAACATCCCGGCGCACAGACAATTGACGGTTCGTCAGAAACGCTCGTACCGTCGCCTCATGGCCGTCAGCGCGTACGACCTCACCGGACGCACCGCGTTCGTCACCGGCGCCGCCGGCGGCATCGGCCGCGCGACCGCCGTCCTGCTCGCCGAGGCGGGCGCCACCGTCCACTGCGCCGATCTCGACGCGCCAGGGCTCGACGGGACGGCGTCCCTGATCAAGGACGCCGGCGGCACCGCGCACACCCATCCCCTCGACGTCACCGACCGCGAACAGCTCCACCGGGCCGTCTCGTCCTGCGAGCACCTGGACGTGCTGGCCGCCGTCGCCGGGATCATGCACAGCAGCCCCGTACTGGAGACTCGGGACGAGGACCTGGACCGGGTCCTGAACGTCAACTTCAAGGGCGTGCTCCACGCCTGCCAGGAGGCGGCCCGTCTGATGCTCGACCGCGGGACGAGGGGCAGCATCGTCACGATGGCTTCCGGCGCCGTGGACACGGGCGGCCCGGGCCTGCTCTGCTACGGCGCGGCCAAGGCAGCCGTCGTACAGCTCACGAAGACACTGGCCACCGAGGTCGGCCGGTACGGCATCCGGGTCAACGCCGTCGCGCCGGGCTGGATCCGCACCCCCATGACCCGCCGCCACGACGAGGACGCCCAGGCGCACACCGAGTCCCTCATGGCCCGTTTGTCGCCGCTGAGGCGCGTGGGCGAACCGGAGGACGTCGCCCACGCCGTGCTCTACCTGGCCTCCGACGCCTCGTGTTTCACGACGGGCCAGATCCTCCGTCCGAACGGCGGGGTGGCGATGCCTTGGTAACCGCAGCCTCCACGCCCTCCACGCCCGTCGCCCCGGCCCCGCCGGCCCGCCCGGACCCCGGAGGCTTCCCAGGCCGCCCCGGCCCCGCAGGACGCCCGGCCCGCCACGCCTGACCCCAGCGCCCCGCGGCCACAGCGCCCGCGGCCCGCGCCTTCGGCACACAGTGCACCGGCAGCAGGCTCAGCCCCCACCCGCCCGCCGCGACCGCCCCTTCGAGCACCCCGGCGCCCGGCGCCAGCACCAGTCGTGCCACCGCCCACCACCACAAGGCCCCGAGCCCGAGAGCCACACTCCGGCCCACTGTCGGTCCCGCCATGCAGCCACCTCCAGCCCGGACGCCAGACGGCCGCCCGATCCGCGGGGAGGGCGCACCAAGGGCACACGGACGCACGGCGCGGCCGTCGCTCCAAGATGCACGAAAACCCCGACCGGCGCCTCTCCAGACCAACTGGAGAAGCCCGTCCGGGGCCTCGCAGACTTCCTCTCGGCATGCCATCGGCATACCGAGCGCGCAGGTCACGCCGCTACGACGTCCACCGCTTCGCTCGGCGCCTTGATGGTCACTCGTTCCGGTGGCACACCCTTCACCGACACGGAACCCAGCATCGGGCGCACGGGCGCCGGTACGGGCTCGCTCGGGGTGGCCGCAGCAGACTGGGCCAGCTCGGCGAGGGCGAGTTCGTCGCTCACTTCCCGCATGAGCTCGGACATCCGTACGTCCAGCGCGTCGCAGATCGCGGAGAGCAGTTCGGAGGAAGCCTCCTTCTGCCCCCGCTCCACCTCGGAAAGATAGCCGAGTGAGACTCGGGCGGAGGAGGAGACTTCGCGCAGAGTACGGCCCTGGCGTTGGCGCTGCCGACGCAGCACGTCACCCAGCAGGCGACGGAGCAGAATCATCGGTGGCTCCCTCCTCGGACCGCGTAGCCGCATCCTTCACGCCCCACCGTACCGCCTTGCGCCGCGGCCGTGCGGGGAGCGATGTCGTGTTCACTCAGGGCTGCAAACATCAAAACCCCCCGTTCCGTTCCGTATCCTGTGCCCGCTCATTTCCGGTCTGTTCGCTCGCGAGCTCCTCCAGGAGGAGTGCGAGTACGCTCCGTACACTCTCCATACGAATTTCCGCGCGGTCGCCGTTCAACCGCAGCGCGGTCACTTTCCCGCCACCCGCTGCCTCGGAAGCGCCTGCGGGAGGCCCCTCGACAGCCACGAAAACCGTGCCGACGGGCTTGCCGTCCTGGGGTTCGGGGCCCGCGACTCCGGTGGTCGCGATGCCCCAGTCGGCTCCGAGCGCCTTGCGCACCCCGGCCGCCATCTGGGCCGCGACCTGCGGATCCACCGCACCCCGCTGGTCCAGCAGGGTGGCGTCGACACCCAGCAGCTCACGCTTCAGCTCGGTGGCGTAGGCCGTCACCGAACCCCGGAACGCCCGGGACGCGCCGGGGGTCGCTGTGATTTCCGCCGCAACCAGTCCGCCGGTGAGCGACTCGGCGACCGCGAGCGTCTGACCCTTCACGGTGAGTAGTCGCACCACTTGGGCGGCTGAGGAATTCACGCTTCCGTCTCCTCCAACGCCGCCTTGCGCTCGGCGATTCCCCGTCTGCGCAGCACAATGGCCTGTCTCACATAGTCCAGCCCGGTCGCGACGGTCAGCACGACCGCCACGGCCATCACCCAGAACCTCGCGGTGGCCAGCCACCCCGTGAGCGCCAGGATGTACATCCCCACGGCGATCCCCTGGCTGAGGGTCTTGAGCTTGCCGCCCCGGCTCGCCGGGATCACGCCGTACCGGATGACGAGGAAACGCAGGAGGGTGATCCCGAGTTCCCTGCCGAGGATGACGATCGTCACCCACCAGGGCAGGTCGCCGAGCCCGGACAGACAGATCAGCGCCGCCCCCATGATCGCCTTGTCGGCGATGGGGTCGGCGATCTTCCCGAAGTCCGTGACGAGGTTGTAGGTGCGCGCCAGATGCCCGTCGAACAGGTCGGTGATCATGGCGATCGAGAAGGCCGCCCAGGCGAACGACCGCCACGCGGGGTCGTGCCCGCCGTCGGCCAGCATCAGGGCGACGAAGCCGGGCACGAGGACCAGCCGGAGCATGGTCAGCAGATTGGCGATGTTCCAGACGCTGGCCTGGTTGACGGCCGCGGCCGCGATCTTCGCCCGCGCGGGCTTCGCCCCGGAGTCGGCGTCGGCCTCCGAAGCCGCTCCGGCGACGATCCCCACTCCGGGGACGACGGCAGCCGTACCGGAGACCACGTCCGAGGGGGCGCTCGGTGCCGCGCCGGACGCGGCACCCGGGACCCCGGCCGCCGGTCCGCCCTTCGCAGCGGAGGGGCCACCCGCGGCGGACGCCGGAACTCCGGTCATCTGCCCGCCTCCTCACTACACCCGAGCGAGCCGTCGAGCGGCTCGGCCACCAGGTCGACACCTTCCGTCCCGACCACCTTCGCCTCGACCATACGACCGACACTCAGGCCTTCGCCGCTCGTGAGCAGCACCTGGCCGTCGGTCTCCGGCGCCTGGTGCGCGCCGCGGCCGTACACGCCCTCCTCGTCGACGGACTCGACCAGGACGTGCACGGTCTCGCCGACTCGCTCCTCGGCGCGCTGCGAGACGAGCTCCTCGGCGAGCCGGGAGACCCGCGCGAGCCGCTCGGCGACGACCTCCTCGTCCAGCTTGTTCGCGTACGTCGCGGCTTCGGTGCCCTCCTCGTCGGAGTACCCGAAGACACCGATGGCGTCCAGTCGCGCGCCGTTCAGGAAGCGCTCCAGCTCGGCCAGGTCCGCCTCGGTCTCGCCGGGGAAGCCCACGATGAAGTTGGAGCGCACGCCGGCCTCGGGGGCCTTGCCGCGGATGGTGTCGAGGAGCTCCAGGAAGCGGTCGGTGTCGCCGAAGCGGCGCATCGCGCGCAGCACGTCGGGCGCGGAGTGCTGGAAGGACAGGTCGAAGTAGGGCACGACCTTGGGCGTGGAGGTGAGCACGTCGATCAGGCCGGGCCGCATCTCGGCGGGCTGGAGGTAGCTGACGCGCACACGCTCGAGGCCGTCCACCTCGGCGAGCTCGGGCAGCAGGGACTCCAGCAGCCGGATGTCGCCGAGGTCCTTGCCGTACGACGTGTTGTTCTCGGAGACCAGCATGATCTCCTTGACGCCCTGCTCGGCCAGCCAGCGCGTCTCGTTGAGGACGTCCGAGGGGCGGCGGGAGATGAAGGAGCCGCGGAAGGACGGGATGGCGCAGAAGGAGCAGCGCCGGTCGCAGCCGGAGGCGAGCTTCACCGAGGCGACCGGGGAGCCGTCCAGACGGCGCCGCAGGGGCGCGCGGGGGCCCGAGGCCGGGGCGAGGCCCTCCGGCAGGTCTGCGGGGGCGGGAACGGCCTCCTCGGCCGGACCGTGGCCCGGCAGCGCGACGGACGCCGCCGACTCCTGCCTCGCGGCCGGGCTGATCGGCAGGAGCTTGCGCCGGTCGCGCGGGGTGTGGGCGGCGTGGATGCCCCCGCTGAGGATGGTCTGGAGCCGGTCGGAGATGTCGGCGTAGTCGTCGAAGCCGAGCACTCCGTCCGCTTCCGGCAGCGCCTCGGCGAGGTCCTTGCCGTAGCGCTCGGCCATGCAGCCCACCGCCACGACGGCCTGGGTTCTGCCGTGTCCCTTGAGGTCGTTGGCCTCCAGGAGGGCGTCGACGGAGTCCTTCTTGGCGGCCTCGACGAAGCCACAGGTGTTGACGACGGCGACGTCCGCGTCCGCGGCGTCCTCCACGAGATCCCAGCCGTCCGCCTCCAAACGGCCTGCGAGCTCCTCCGAGTCCACCTCGTTGCGGGCGCAGCCAAGAGTGACAAGTGCGACGGTACGGCGTTCAGGCATGGGCTCAAGACTACTTCGTCCCGCTGACACCCCACGTCGAAGGGGTTGGCCGATCCCGGCCAACCCCTTCGAAACGGAAACCGAACAGCTGCCTAGCCGACCTGCGGGTCGCCCTTGGTGTAGGTCAGGCGCTCCACGGCTCCCGGCTGCCAGTCGTCGTCGATCTTCTTGCCGTTCACGTACAGCTGGATCGCGCCGGCGTCGCCGAGGACGAGGTTGATCTTGTCGCTGTCCTGGAAGGTCTTGCTGTCGCCCTGCTTGAGCAGTCCGTCGAAGAGGGTCCTGCCGTTGTGGTCCTTGGCGAGGATCCAGCTCTTGCCGTCGTCGGCGCTGACCTGCACGGTCACCTTGTCCTGCGGTGCTGCCGCGATGGCGCTGTCGGACGGCGTGGGCTTCGGGTCCTTGGTCTTGTCGGCCTTGGGGGTCGGGGACTTGCTGGTGGAGGGCGTGGTGCCGTCGGCGACCTGTGTGGTCCCGCCGTCGTCGCCGCCCTTGAAGGCGGTGAATCCGACGAAGCCGACCACCGCGACGATCGCGGCGACCATGGCCGCGGTCCAGTTGGGTCCGCGCCGCTCGGGACGGATGCGCTCCGCCTCGAACAGCGGGGCGGCCGGGGTGGGGGCCGGACGGCCGCCGCCGTGATCGGCGGCGTACTGGTCGAGAAGGGGGGCCGGATCCAGATGGACGGCCTTGGCCAGGGTCCGGATGTGGCCCCGGGCGTACACGTCGCCACCGCAGGGGGCGAAGTCGTCCGCCTCGATGGCGTGCACGATGGCGATGCGGACCCTGGTGGCGTTGCTGACGTCGTCGACGGTCAGCCCGGCCGCGATCCGCGCCTGTTTCAGGGCGCGGCCGACGGAGAGGTGGGCTTCCTGCGGGTCGTCTTCGAACGGACGCTCGTCTTCAGGGGAGTTGCCGATGGACACGGGGGCGCCTTTCGAGCGTTTAAGCCACCTGTGCTGGAGGTTCAGTCTAGGGGGGGTGCGAAAGGGTGGGGCAACCGGGCGGTGGGACTTTGTACGCCATCGGAATGGCCGAACACGCCGATGGTCGGGCAGCGACTTTTCGCTTCCCTCAACTTGACGTACGTCGAAGGGAAACGGTTGCTCGATGATCCCTTACGGGTGAGTCACGATCGAACATCGGTGGCCGCACCCGCTCGGGGCTCCCTTTAAGCCTCCCCGCGGATCACCGCGAGCACTCCGTCCAACTCGTCAGCCTTCACAAGAACGTCACGAGCCTTGGATCCCTCGCTGGGTCCGACGATGCCCCGGGACTCCATCAGGTCCATCAGCCGGCCCGCCTTCGCGAACCCGACCCGCAGTTTGCGCTGGAGCATGGAGGTCGACCCGAACTGCGTGGAGACGACCAGCTCGGCCGCCTGGCACAGCAGGTCGAGGTCGTCGCCGATCTCCTCGTCGATCTCCTTCTTCTGCTTGGTGCCCACGACGACGTCGTCCCGGAAGACCGGCGCCATCTGGTCCTTGCAGTGCTGGACGATCGCCGCGACCTCTTCCTCGGTCACGAAGGCGCCCTGCATACGGGTGGGCTTGTTGGCGCCCATCGGCAGGAACAGTCCGTCACCCTTGCCGATCAGCTTCTCCGCTCCCGGCTGGTCGAGGATGACCCGGGAGTCGGCGAGCGAGGAGGTGGCGAAGGCGAGCCGCGAGGGCACGTTCGCCTTGATCAGACCGGTGACGACGTCCACCGACGGCCGCTGGGTGGCGAGCACCAGGTGGATGCCGGCCGCGCGCGCGAGCTGCGTGATCCGCACGATCGCGTCCTCGACGTCCCGCGGGGCCACCATCATCAGGTCGGCGAGCTCGTCGACGATCACCAGCAGGTACGGGTACGGCTGGAGCTCGCGCTCACTGCCCTCGGGCAGTTTGACCTTGCCGTTCCTTATGGCCTCGTTGAAGTCGTCGATGTGCCGGAACCCGTACGCCGCCAGGTCGTCGTAGCGCAGGTCCATCTCCCGTACGACCCATTGGAGCGCCTCGGCGGCCCGCTTCGGGTTGGTGATGATCGGCGTGATCAGGTGCGGGATGCCCTCATAGGCCGTCAGCTCCACGCGCTTGGGGTCGACGAGGACCATGCGCACGTCCTCGGGGGTCGCGCGGACCATGATGGAGGTGATCAGGCAGTTGATGCACGACGACTTACCGGAACCGGTGGCTCCGGCGACGAGCACGTGCGGCATCTTCGCCAGGTTGGCCATCACGTAGCCGCCCTCGACGTCCTTGCCGAGCGCGACCAGCATGGGGTGCTCGTCCTCGGCGGCCGCCGCGAGCCGCAGCACGTCCCCGAGGTTGACCATCTCGCGGTCGGTGTTGGGGATCTCGATGCCGACCGCGGACTTGCCGGGGATGGGGCTGATGATCCGCACGTCCGGGCTGGCGACGGCGTACGCGATGTTCTTGGCCAGCGCGGTGATCCGCTCGACCTTCACGGCGGGGCCGAGCTCGACCTCGTAGCGCGTGACCGTCGGCCCGCGCGTGAAGCCGGTGACGGCGGCGTCGACCTTGAACTCCGTGAAGACGGTCGTCAGCGAGGCGACCACGGCGTCGTTGGCCGCGCTGCGCGCCTTCCCGGGCCCGCCGCGCTCCAGGAGATCGAGGGAGGGCAGCGCGTAGGTGATGTCGCCGGACAGCTGGAGCTGCTCCGCGCGCGCGGGCATCTCGCTCGGAGCCTCGGGGGCGGGCTTGGTGAGGTCGGCGACCTCGACCTTGAGCTTGTCCTGCTTGGGCCGCGCTTCCTGCTTGGGCCGCGCGGCCGGGACCGGGGTGGGTACGGGGGTCGTCTCCACCCGGTCGCCCACGCTGACGCCGTGGGTGAGGTCGGCGACCAGCGGCGAGGGCGGCAGGCCGTGCATGACGACGCCGTCCAGGTCCGCCGCGGCGGCCGCGGCGATGTCCACGGCGTCCATCTGCCGGTCCATCGCGGGCTGCGGGACAGCGGACCGCCGGGGGCGCCCACGGCGCTGCGAGAGGGCCTCCTGCTCCGCTCCGTCGGGGTCGTACGCCTCGGGCGCGGGCGCCGGACCCCGTTTGCGTCCCCGCGCGGGCAGCGCCTCACGCCACTGCTCGTCGTAGCGCTCGTCGTCCTCGCCGAACTCGTCCACCGGGTCGGGCAGGATCCCGAGCCGCACACCGAGCTCCCGCAACCGTCGCGGAATGGCGTTGACCGGGGTGGCCGTGACGACGAGCAGCCCGAAGACGGTGAGCAGCACGAGCAGCGGTACGGCGAGGACCTCGCCCATGGTGTACGTCAGCGGGGTCGCCGCTCCCCAGCCGATGAGGCCGCCGGCGTCCCTTATGGCCTGCATGCCGTCGCTGCGGGCGGGCGCGCCGCACGCGATGTGGACCTGCCCGAGCACGCCGATGACGAGCGCGGACAGCCCGATCACGATCCGGCCGTTGGCCTCGGGCTTCTCGGGGTGCCGGATGAACCGTACGGCGATGACCGCGAGCAGTATCGGCACCAGCAGGTCGAGCCGGCCGAAGGCGCCGGTCACGATGATCTCGACGAGGTCGCCGACGGGGCCGCGCAGGTTCGACCAGGTACCGGCGGCCACGATCAGGCCGAGGCCGAGGAGCAGGAGTGCCACGCCGTCCTTCCGGTGCGCGGGGTCGAGGTTCTTCGCGCCCTGCCCTATCCCGCGGAACACCGCGCCGACGGCGTGGGCGACGCCGAGCCAGAGGGCGCGGATCAGGCGGAGGAGGCCACCGGTCGGGCTGGGCGCCGGCCTCGGCGGCACGGCCTTCTTCGCCGCGGGCTTGCGGGCGGGCGCCTTCTTGGCCGGTGCTCTCTTGGCAGCGGCCTTCTTCGCCGGACCCTTCGCGGGAGCGGCAGCCTTCTTGGCGGGCTGCTTCTTGGCTGCGGAGGGACGTGAGGCCATGGGTGTGAGATTACCGGTGGAGACGACCGCGGACACGTGTGCCCACTGCTTCACCCGTTCGTGTCGCTGCTGAAGAGGTGACGAGCTGACGCGAGCTCACCCACGAGGAAGGCGGGATCACTTGCGCCGCACGCCGGTCCGCCCGGTGTCCGGCAGTGGTTCCGCTCAGTTCTGCGAGGGCAACGACGGGGAACTCCCGGTGCCCGGCTCCAGCGCGTCCAGTGCCCGCCGCAACCCCGTGAGTTTGCGTTCGAGATGGGCGGCGGTGGCCACCGCGGCCGCGTCCGCGGACTCGTCGTCCAGCTGCTTGGAGAGCGCCTCGGCCTGCTCCTCGACCGCCGCGAGCCGCGCGGACAACTCGGCGAGCAGTCCCGCCGGCTCCTTCGCGTCCCCGAGCGCCGCCTTGCCGCCGCCCTCCAACTGGAGCCGCAGCAGCGCCGCCTGCTCCCGGAGCTGGCAGTTCTTCATGTAGAGCTCGACGAAAACCGAGACCTTGGCGCGCAGCACCCACGGGTCGAACGGCTTGGAGATGTAGTCCACCGCACCCGCCGCGTACCCCCGGAAGGTGTGGTGCGGACCGTGGTTGATGGCGGTGAGGAAGATGATCGGGATGTCCCGGGTCCGCTCCCGCCGCTTGATGTGCGCCGCGGTCTCGAAGCCGTCCATGCCAGGCATCTGGACGTCCAGCAGAATCACCGCGAAGTCGTCCGTGAGCAGCGCCTTGAGCGCTTCCTCCCCGGACGATGCCCGCACCAGTGTCTGATCGAGCGCGGAGAGGATGGCCTCCAGCGCCAGCAGATTCTCCGGCCGGTCATCGACCAGGAGGATCTTGGCCTTCTGCACCATGGCCCGCCCTCCTCGCCCCGGATGTGCACCGGGTGCCGCCCCTGGGGACGACTCCCTTTCGCCGCCCGTCCTTGTGCCGGTCATCGTAGCCGCACCCTGTCTGTCGCCACACCCTGTCACCGTGATGTCACTGTGCACGTAGCAGAAACGTAGCGGGAGACCAGAAGGTTCCCCGAATCCCGTACTTCTACACGGCGTCGGGCACACTCGGTCAGCAACTCCGCGTGAACTTCGATGATTCCCCTCACTCCCCCCGCATCCACTGCTGCATGACCGACAGCAGGTGATCGGGATCGACCGGCTTGGTCACGTAGTCGGAGGCGCCCGACTCGATCGCCTTCTCCCGGTCGCCCTTCATGGCCTTGGCGGTCAGCGCGATGATCGGGAGCCCGGCGAACTGCGGCATCCTGCGGATCGCGTTCGTCGTCGCGTACCCGTCCATCTCGGGCATCATGATGTCCATCAGGACGACCGCCACGTCCTCGTGCTGTTCCAGCACCTCGATGCCCTCACGGCCGTTCTCCGCGTAGAGCACCGACAGTCCGTGCTGTTCGAGGACGCTGGTGAGCGCGAAGACGTTGCGGATGTCGTCGTCGACGATCAGGACCTTCTCCCCGCCGAACCGGATGCCCCGGCGCGGCTGCGGCGCGGACTGGTGCTCCACCGCCGACCACTGGTCCGGCTGCCCGATCCGCTGCTCCGGGGCCGGTGCGGTCCTGCGCCGGCGCCGGAAGAGCGCCGCGGCACCGTTCTGCGTCTCCTGGTACGACTTCACCTCGGCCGGAGTCTCGACCTCGGGTCCGGACAGCCCGTTCTCCGACGTGGACGCCACCAGGTCGCCGGCCTCCAGGGCGGGCATGGACTGCTGGTAGCCCTGCGGCGGCAGTTCGCTGGGGTGCAGCGGCAAATACAGCGTGAAGGTCGATCCGCGTCCCGGCTCGCTCTGCGCGTGGATCTCTCCGCCGAGCAGTTGCGCGATCTCCCGCGAGATCGAAAGACCCAGACCGGTGCCGCCGTACTTGCGGCTGGTCGTGCCGTCGGCCTGCTTGAACGCCTCGAAGATCACCCGCATCTTGCTGGCCGCGATGCCGATGCCGGTGTCGGTCACCGAGAACGCGATCAGGTCGGCGTCCGGGTCGCGCAGCGAACCGGCCTCCAGCAGCTGCTCCCTGATCGCCACCGGCACATCCCGCCCGGCGGGCCGGATGACCAGCTCGACGGCCCCGGAGTCGGTGAACTTCACCGCGTTGGACAGCAGGTTGCGCAGCACCTGGAGCAGCCTCTGCTCGTCGGTGTGGAGCGTGGCGGGCAGCTCCGGCGAGACCCGCACGGACAGGTCGAGGCCCTTCTCCGCGGTCAGCGGCCGGAAGGTGGCCTCCACGTAGTCCACGAGCTGCACGAGCGCGATGCGTGTCGGCGAGACGTCCATCTTGCCCGCCTCGACCTTCGACAGGTCGAGGATGTCGTTGATGAGCTGGAGCAGGTCGGAGCCCGCGCCATGGATGGTCTCGGCGAACTCGACCTGCTTCGGGGTGAGGTTGGAGTCGGCGTTGTCGGCGAGCAGCTTGGCGAGGATCAGCAGCGAGTTCAGCGGTGTCCGCAGCTCGTGGGACATGTTGGCCAGGAACTCGCTCTTGTAGCGCATGGACACGGCGAGCTGCTCGGCACGCTCCTCCAGGACCTGCCGCGCCTCCTCGATCTCGGTGTTCTTGACCTCGATGTCACGGTTCTGCTGGGCCAGCAGCTCGGCCTTCTCCTCCAGCTCGGCGTTGGACGCCTGGAGGGCCTTCTGCCGGTTCTCCAACTCGGCCGACCGCTCCCGCAGTTGCTCGGTCAGCTCCTGCGACTGCTTCAGCAGCACCTCCGTCTTGGTGTTGACGGAGATGGTGTTGACGCTGGTCGCGATCATCTCGGCGATCTGGTTGAGGAAGTCCTTCTGGATCTGCGTGAAGGGGGTGAAGGACGCCAGCTCGATGACACCGAGCACCTTGCCCTCGAACAGCACCGGAAGAACGATCACCTGTGCGGGCGGCGCCTCTCCGAGACCGGAGGAGATCTTCAGATAGCCGCTGGGCGCGTTGTCCACCAGGATAGTGCGCTTCTCCTCCGCGGCCGTCCCGATGAGCGCCTCGCCCGGCCGGAACGACGTCGGCATGGAGCCCATCGAGTAGCCGTACGACCCGAGCATCCGCAGCTCGTACTGGTCCTCGGCCTCGGCGCTCATGTCCTTGCCGTCCAGGAGCGGCATCGCGACGAAGAACGCGCCGTGCTGCGCCGTCACCACCGGCGTCAGCTCGCTCATGATCAGCGAGGCCACGTCCTCCAGGTCCCGGCGGCCCTGCATGAGCGCCGAGATACGGGCCAGGTTGCCCTTGAGCCAGTCCTGCTCCTTGTTGGCGATCGTGGTGTCGCGCAGGTTGGCGATCATCTTGTTGATGTAGTCCTGGAGCTCCTGGATCTCCCCGGACGCGTCCACGTCGATCTTGAGGTTCAGGTCGCCCCGGGTCACCGCGGTCGCCACGCGGGCGATCGCGCGGACCTGCCGGGTGAGGTTTCCCGCCATCTCGTTCACGGACTCGGTGAGGTCGCGCCAGGTGCCGTCGACGTCACGCACGCGTGCCTGGCCGCCGAGCTGCCCCTCGGTACCCACCTCGCGGGCGACGCGGGTGACCTCCTCGGCGAAGGACGAGAGCTGGTCGACCATCGTGTTGATGGTCGTCTTCAGCTCCAGGATCTCGCCACGGGCGTCGATGTCGATCTTCTTGGTCAGGTCGCCCTTGGCGATGGCGGTGGTCACCATGGCGATGTTCCGCACCTGACCGGTCAGGTTGGACGCCATCTGGTTCACGGACTCGGTGAGGTCCTTCCAGGTGCCGGCCACACCGGGCACCCGCGCCTGGCCGCCCAGGATGCCGTCCGTGCCCACCTCACGGGCCACCTTGGTGACCTGATCGGCGAACGAACTCAGCGTCTTCACCATGGTGTTGAAGGTGTCGGCGAGCTGTGCCACCTCACCGCGCGCCTCGATCGTCACCGTCCGCGTGAGGTCACCGTTGGCGACCGCGTTCGCGACCTGGGAGATGTTGCGCACCTGCATGGTCAGGTTGTTGGCCATCAGGTTCACGTTGTCGCTGAGGTCCTTCCAGATGCCCGTGACACCCGGAACGTGCGCCTGGCCTCCCAGGATGCCCTCGGTGCCCACCTCGCGGGCCACCCGCGTCACCTGCTCGGCGAAGGACGACAGCTGGTCGACCATCGTGTTGACGGTGGTGACGAGTTCGAGGATCTCGCCCTTCGCGTCGACGGTGATCTTCTTGGAGAGATCGCCCTTGGCGACCGCGGTCGTGACCTCGGCGATGTTGCGCACCTGGATGGTCAGGTTGTTCGCCATGAAGTTCACGGACTGCGTGAGGTCCTTCCAGGTGCCGGAGACCCCCTGCACCTCGGCCTGCCCGCCCAGGATGCCCTCGGTGCCCACTTCACGGGCCACCCGCGTCACCTGGTCGGCGAAGCTGGAGAGCTGGTCGACCATCGTGTTGAGCGTGTTCTTCAGCTCCAGAATCTCGCCCCGGGCGTCCACGTCGATCTTCTGCGACAGGTCACCCCGGGCCACCGCGGTGGCCACCTGGGCGATGTTGCGCACCTGGGCAGTGAGGTTTCCCGCCATCCCGTTCACGGAGTCGGTCAGGTCACGCCACACCCCGGCGACACCGGGCACCTGCGCCTGTCCGCCGAGCCGGCCCTCGGTGCCCACCTCACGGGCCACCCGGGTCACCTGGTCGGCGAAGGCGGAGAGCTGGTCGACCATCGTGTTGATGGTGTTCTTCAGCTCCAGGATCTCGCCCCGGGCGTCCACGTCGATCTTCTGCGACAGGTCACCCCGGGCCACCGCCGTCGTCACCTGGGCGATCTGCCGCACCTGCGAGGTGAGGTTGCCACCCATGAAGTTGACGGAGTCGGTGAGCTCCTTCCAGGTCCCGGAGACGCCGGGCACCACGGCCTGACCGCCCAGCCGGCCCTCGGTGCCCACGTCCCGGGCCATTCGCGTCACCTGGTCGGCGAACGCCGAGAGCTGGTCCACCATCGTGTTCACGGTGTTCTTCAGCTGGAGCATCTCGCCGGAGACGTCCACGGTGACCTTCTGCGACAGGTCGCCGTTGGCCACCGCCGTGGTCACCTGGGCGATGTTCCGCACCTGTCCGGTGAGGTTCCTGAACGCGGTGTTGACGGAGTCGGTGAGGTCCTTCCAGGTACCGGCGGCACCGGGCACCTGCGCCTGACCGCCCAGCTCACCTTCGACACCGATCTCACGCGCCACGCGTGTGACCTCGGCACCGAACGCGGAGAGCTGGTCCACCATCCCGTTGACGGTGTTCTTCAACTCCAGCATCTCGCCGGCCACGTCCACGGTGACCTTCTGCGACAGGTCACCGTTGGCCACGGCCGTGGTCACGGCGGCGATGTCGCGCACCTGGGTGGTGAGGTTCCGGAAGACCGTGTTCACCGAGTCGGTGAGGTCCTTCCACGTCCCCGCCGCACCCGGCACGTTCGCCTGTCCGCCGAGCTGTCCCTCGGCACCGACCTCGTTGGCCACCCGTGTGACCTCGTCCGCGAAGATCCGCAGCGTCTCGGTCATCTGGTTGATCGTGTCGGCCAGCTGGGCGACCTCGCCGCGTGCGGAGACCGTCACCTTCTGCGACAGGTCACCGCTGGCCACCGCCGTCGTCACCTGGGCGATCCCGCGCACCTGGGCCGTGAGGTTGCCGGCCATGAGGTTCACCGAGTCGGTGAGGTCCTTCCACACCCCGGCCACACCCGGCACCTGTGCCTGACCGCCCAGCTCACCCTCGACACCCACCTCGCGGGCGACACGGGTCACCTCGGAGGAGAAGGAGGAGAGCTGGTCGACCATCGTGTTGACGGTGTTCTTCAGCTCCAGCATCTCGCCGGCCACGTGCACGGTGACCTTGCGGGACAGGTCGCCCTTGGCGACCGCCGTGGTCACCAGCGCGATGTCCCGCACCTGGGCCGTCAGCCGGTACGCCATGGTGTTGACGGACTCGGTCAGGTCCTTCCAGGAACCCGACATGCCCCGCACGCGTGCCTGTCCGCCGAGCTTGCCCTCGGTACCGACCTCGCTGGCCACCCGGGTGACCTCGTCGGTGAAGGTCGAGAGCTGGTCGACGAGGTTGTTCACCGTCCGCCCGACCTTGAGGAACTCCCCGCGCAGCGGATGCCCGGTGCCGTCCGGCGCCTGGGTCCTGAGCTCCATGCGCGGGGACAGATCGCCCTCCGCGACCGCGGACAGCACCCGGCCGACCTCGGAGACGGGCCGTACGAGATCGTCCACCAGCGCGTTGGAGGCGTCGATGGCGGCCGCCCAGGAGCCCTCACAGGCGCCTGTTTCCAGCCGTTCTGTGAGCTTGCCCTCACGGCCCACCATGCGCCGCACCCGGGACAGCTCGCCCGTCAGATGCAGATTGCGGTCGGCGACCTCGTTGAAGACGGCCGCGATCTCCGACATCACCCCGTCGCCGGACACGGTGAGCCGCTTGCGGAAGTTCCCGTCGCGCATCGAGACCAGCGCCGTCAGCAGCCGGTCCAGCGCAGCCGTGTCGACCGCGGTGGTCCCGCCCCGCGGTTTGCGCTGGCCGCTCGGGGACTGTCCACCCTTCGCGCGCGTCCTAGTGCCCCGCGTCGCTGCGCCAGACTCCACTGTGTCCCTCCCGCAGGGGTCGACCGTTACTGCTGTGCTCGGGTGCCACCGCGCGGCACACCGGTTGCTGTCGCGTGCTTCTGCCTACTACAGCGATATTTCAGCCAGGCGTGCGGAGCCGTACCACGGGCTGCTGCCCGCCGTACGCGCGAGCCACTCGGCCTGCCCGAACCTTCTTCAGAAGCCTGCCCAGTGTTTCACCCTGGTAGAACCCGGCCATAACAGTTCGGCAGCTTCGCACATCGTCCGCACACCCTCCGGACGGAAACACTGCAGACCGGCATCCGCATGGCCGTCGAAGGTAAGTAACCTTGCATGCGGCTGTCCAGCCGAGCCGGTCCCGTCCGGCCTGGGCGGTGGCACGAGCACGAGCGGGCATCGGAGGGCGGCCGCACACATGACCACCGGACTGATCCCCGGGGGACAGAACCCGGATCCCCGGCCGACGGGCGGTCTGCCGCAGCAGCGGCACGAGCCGGTCGGCCAGGCAGCCCTGCACGTCGACAACCGGTCGAGGAGTTCTGTGATCACCGCGCGCGCGGCCGCCAGCTTCGAGCCCCTCGGACGATCGGTCGCGACCGCCCGTTCCTTCGTCCGGGACACCCTCCAGGGCTGGGGCTTCGCCGACATCGTCGACGACGCGGTGGTCCTCACCAGCGAGCTCGTCACCAATGCCGTGGTGCACGCGGGCACCTCCGCCGACGTGCTGTGCCTGCGGAGCGACGACGGTGTACGGATCGAGGTGGCCGATCGCTACCCCGAGCGGGAGATCCCCCTCCAGGGCCAGGCCGTCAACATGGGCAACCTCGACCGCGAGGGCGGCCGCGGCCTCCAGCTCTGCGCGGCGCTCGCCGGCCGGTGGGGCGTCGAGTACACGCCCACCCACAAGCAGGTGTGGTTCCAACTCGACCTGCCCGAACGCCCGGTGGGCACCCGCACGGCCGGCCCTTCGCTGCCCGCGGACCTCCTCCCGCTGGCCGACGGCCGCGTCCGCGTCGCCGTGGTGCAGATCGACCGCACGTGCGCCATCACCTCGTGGAACGAGGACGCCGAGGAACTCTTCGGCTACGCCGCCGAACAGGTCATCGGCAAGCCCCTGACGGACCTCGCGGCCTGGCCCCACACCCCGGGCACCGGCACCGGAATCGCCGAGGCCCTCCAGCTCTCGCGCTGGGAGGGCAGCTACGGCATAAGGGCCGCCAACGGCCGCGTCACCTCGGTCTACGCCTCCCACCTGCGCGTCCGCGACACCGGCGGCGAGCCCTCCACCGTCTGCCTCCTGGTGCGCGACCACGAGCGGGCCGTACTCCAGACACCGTTGCGCGGCCCCGCCACCGACACGGCCACCTCCGCCGACGGCCAGAGCACCGATCCGTTCGAGGTGTTCATCGGCTCCCCCGCCCCGGACGACCTCGACGGCCTCCTCCAGCGCACGGTCGAACGCGCGCGCGACATGCTCGACGGCGACTCCGCCTTCCTGCTCCTCGCGACCGACGACGAGACGGAGCTGGAGGTCCGCGCCTCCACCGGCCTGCCCTCCGCCCGGCAGCGCTTCGCGCGCGTGCCCGTCGAGGCGGGCCCCGGCAGATACGGCTCCGCCCGCATGCCGGCCGTCCACGACGACCTGTCGGCCGTCCCGGGGGCCGTACCGCTCCTGAGCGGCACCGGCATGCGCTCGGTCGTCACCGTCCCGCTGAAGGTCGAGGGCCGCCTCACCGGCTCCCTCGGCGTGGCCGCGGAGGGAGCCGGCAGATACTCGAACGAAGAGGCCCTGCGCCTCCAGTTCGCCGCCGACCGCATCGCGTTGGCCGTCGAGTCGGCCCGCCTGGGCGAACTCGAACGCCTGCGCCGCGGTTCCCTGAGCTTCCTCGTCGAGGCCTCCGACCTCCTCGCGGGCACCCTGGACCGCGACCAGACGCTGGCCCTCATGGCCCAGATGACCGTCCCCACCCTGGCCACCTGGTGTGCCGTCTACACGATCGCCGACCAGGCCTCGGATCCCTATCTGTCGTACGTCCTGCACGAGGACGAGGAACTCATCGACGGCATCAAGTCGTTGCTGTCGAAGATCCAGCCCCCGGACCCGGTCCCCACCCCCGGCGCCCGGGTCTGGTCGGCCCCCTCCGAGGCGGCCCACCAGGCGGCCCTGCGCAGCTCCATGCGCAGCCTCGGCCTCAGCGGCGGCCCCACCCACCAGATCGCCTCCGGGATCGGCCCCACGCTCGCCACGGCCTCCGCGGTCGGCGGCGAGACCGTCGTCCTCCCCCTGGTCGCCCGCAACCGCGTCATCGGCATGCTGACCCTCGGCAAGCCCGCCGACGAACACTTCCGCCAGGAAATCCTGGAACTGGCCGAGGACTTGAGCCGCAGGGCCGCCCTCGCCCTCGACAACGCCCGCCTCTACTCCGAGCGCACGGCCATCAGCCAGTCCCTCCAGCGCAGCCTCTTGCCGCCCGAGCTCCCCGAGATCGACGGCGTCGAGGTCGAGGTCATCTACCGCGCGGCCGGCGAGGGCAACGAGGTCGGCGGTGACTTCTACGACGTCTTCCCCATCAGTGACGGCGCGTACGGCTTCGCCATCGGCGACGTCTGCGGCACGGGCCCCAACGCGGCGGCGGTGACGGGCCTCGCACGGCACGCCCTGCGCCTCCTGGCCAGGGAGGGCCTGAGCGGCCCGGCCGTCCTGGAGCGCCTGAACTCCGCGATCCTCGACGAGGGCGCCCGCAGCCGCTTCCTGACTCTCCTCTACGGCGAGTTGTGGCCGCAGGAGGACGGCAGCGCCCGCCTGAAGGTCGTCTGCGCCGGCCATCCCCTCCCGCTCCGGCTGCGTCAGGACGGCACCGTGGAACCGGCCGCCGAACCCCAGCCCCTCCTCGGCGTCATGGACGACCTGGAGCTCTACGAGGAGACGGTCACGCTCGACCCGGGCGATGTCCTCCTCTGCGTCACCGACGGCGTCACCGAGCGCCGGGAAGGCACCCGCATGCTGGGCGACGACGGGCTCGCCGACGTCCTCACCACCTGCACGGGCCTGACGGCCGGCGCGGTCGCCGCCCGCATCATGCGCGCGGTCGAGCGTTTCGCCTCGGACGCCCCGTCCGACGACATGGCGATCCTGGCGATGCGCGTCCCGGGCCTGCACAACGACTGAGAGAGCGCACGAAAAAGGCCCCGCCCGAATGGGCGGGGCCTTTTGGCTGGAGCCCCCAAACGGAATCGAACCGTTGACCTTCTCCTTACCATGGAGACGCTCTGCCGACTGAGCTATAGGGGCCTGTCGCTTTTTCGAGGTTTCCCCCGCGGCAACGGAATAGATCATACCCCGAACAGACCCGTGCTCCCAACTCGCTCAGAAAGCGGGCTGAAGCAGTCCCCCGAGAGCATTGCACGCGGCCACGACTCGCTGCATGTCCCGCTTTGTCAGCGAGGCATCCACCGGCAGGGCGAGCGTCTCGTCGGCGGCCGACTCGGTCTCCGGCAACGACACACAACGCCGGAACTCGGGCAGCCGGTGCACGGGCGTCTTCACCGGAACACGGCACTCAACACCCTTGCCCCGCAGGGCCCGGGCGAACGCGTCCCGGTCCGGCCGCCCGTTGCCGGGCACCCGCACGACGTACTGCTGATACGTGTGCCCGTCCCCGCCATCGGGCGTGCGCACCCCGCGCAACTTCCCGTCGAGATAACAGGCCCGCTCCCGACGCTGCGCTATCTCGTCGTACGGTGCATCGGACTCGCCCTCCTGCAGCACCAGCAACCCGTGCCGCCGCCCGACCGCGTGCAGCGAAGCCATGTCGGCCGGCCGCCCGAACCGGTGGACGACAACGACGGCCGCCGTACGCGGAGTTACGGCCGCTTCGACAGCGGACGCGTCAAGGCAGTAACTGACCGGATGTATGTCCGCGAACACCGGCAGCGCACCCGTGAGCGTCACCGCCTCGGCGACCTCGACGTTCCCGAAGGCCGGTACGACGACCTCGTCACCGACTCCGACGCCGGCGGCCCTGAGCATTGCAGCAGTACCCATGCTGCGGATGGTGGTGGCGCAACGTGAACTTCAAGTGACGCACAACAAAAAAGGGTTGGACCCCGAACCGAAGTTCAGGATCCAACCCTTTCAAGAATTGTTCGGCGGTGTCCTACTCTCCCACAGGGTCCCCCCTGCAGTACCATCGGCGCTGTAAGGCTTAGCTTCCGGGTTCGGAATGTAACCGGGC
>NZ_JBIVSV010000013.1:0-41844 GCF_044756385.1 Streptomyces sp. NPDC091972
GGGGATGTGGTGTTGTTTCATGCGCCGCATGCCTTTGACATCTCGTTGTTCGAGGTGTGGGTGCCGTTGGCGTGTGGTGCGCGGATTGTGGTGGCCGGGCCCGGGGTGGTGGACGCGGCGGCCGTGCGGCGGCACATTGCCGCCGGGGTGACTCATGTGCACGTCACCGCGGGGTTGTTCCGGGTGCTGGCGGAGGAGGCGCCGGAGTGTTTCGCGGGAGCGCGGGAGGTCCTCACCGGCGGTGACGTCGTCCCAGTGCGGGCGGTGGAGCGGGTGCGTGCGGCTTGCCCCGAGGTGCGGGTCCGGCACCTGTACGGCCCCACCGAGGCGGCGTTGTGCGCCACATGGCATCTCATCGAGCCGAGCGACGACATCCCTCAGGAGCTGCCTGTCGGCCATCCGTTGACAAACCGTCAGACGTACCTGCTGGACGCCTTCCTCCAGCCGGTGCCACCCGGTGTGACAGGTGAGTTGTATGTGGCCGGGGTGGGTTTGGCGCGCGGGTATCTGGGGCGGGCCGCTTTGTCCGCGGAGCGGTTCGTGGCGTGTCCGTTCGCGGTCGGGGAGCGGATGTATCGCACCGGCGACTTGGCGTACTGGACGGACGAGGGCGAGTTGGTGTTCGTCGGCCGGGCGGATGCCCAGGTGAAGATCCGGGGCTTCCGCGTGGAACTGGGCGAGGTGGAGGCGGCTTTGGCCGCGCAGCCCGGTGTCGGGCAGGCCGTGGTGGTCGCCCGTGAGGACCGGCCCGGGGAGAAACGGCTCGTCGGCTACCTCGTGCCGAGCGGCGGAGACCTGGACACCGAGGCGGTACGTGCTGGGGTGTCCGGCTCGCTGCCTGAGTACATGGTCCCGGCCGCCCTGGTCGTGCTCGATGCGCTGCCGCTGACCGTCAACGGCAAGGTCGACCACCGGGCCCTGCCCGCACCGGAGTTCACCGCCGTGGAGAGCCGTGATCCTGCCACCGCCGCCGAGAAGC
This sequence comes from Streptomyces sp. NPDC091972, assembly GCF_044756385.1. Taxonomy (NCBI): domain Bacteria; kingdom Bacillati; phylum Actinomycetota; class Actinomycetes; order Kitasatosporales; family Streptomycetaceae; genus Streptomyces; species Streptomyces sp. NPDC091972. Next base: position 980 of record NZ_JBIVSV010000013.1, read on the forward strand.
TGTTGTGCGAACTGTTCGCCGAGGTGCTGGGCCGGGAGCGGGTCGGAGTGCAGGACAGCTTCTTCGAGCTGGGCGGCGACTCCATCATGTCGATGCAGCTCGCCGCACGCGGTAACCGCAAGGGCATCGCCTTCAGCGCGCAGGACGTCTTCGAGCGTGAGACCCCGGCCGCCCTCGCCGCCGTCGCGCAACTCGCCGACGGCACCGCCGGTCCTGAGGCCCCCGAGGCCGACTCCGCCGGTGAAGTGCCGTGGACCCCGGTGATGCGAGCCCTGTGCGAACGGGCCCCGCGCGCCGTGGAGACCGGAGGTCTCGCCCAGTGGGCGGTGGTCGCGGCCCCGCCCGCCCTGGGGGAGGCAACACTCGCCGCCGGCCTCGGCGCCGTGCTCGACACACACGGCATGCTGCGCTCTCGCGTCGAACCGGGGGCCGAGCCCAGGCTGTTCGTGGCCGAGCGAGGCAGCGTGGAGGCCACGGGACTGGTCAGCCGCATCAGCGCGACCGCCGGCAGTGGCGAAAGCCTCGACGCGCTGGCCGACCGTGCCGCCCGCGACGCGGTCGCCCGCCTCGACCCCACGGCCGGCGTCATGGCGCAGGCCGTTTGGGTCGACGCGGGCCAGGAGACCGGACGGCTGGTGCTGGTCGTGCACCATCTGGCAGTCGACGCCGTGTCCTGGCCCGTGCTGCTCACCGACCTCCGAGCCGCGTGCGAGGCCGCGGCCGCCGGGCGGGAGCCGCAGCTGGCGCCCGCCGGGATCTCCTTCCGGCGTTGGGCGGAGAAACTGGCCGCCGAGGCCCTCAGCGACACCCGCACCGCCGAACTGCCCGCCTGGGCCGCGCTGCTCGGCGAGGGCGACGCCCAGATCGGCGATCGGCCGCTCGACCCCACGCGGGACACCGCGGCGACCGTGCGCCGCGCCACGTGGACGCTCTCTCCCGCACAGGCCCAGGATCTGGTGAACCGCGCCCCCAACGCCTTCCACTGCGGTGTCCACGAGGTGCTGCTCGCCACCCTCGCCGGAGCCGTCTCCCACTGGCGGGGGCGGACCGAGGACGCCGGCACCGCCGTACTCCTCGACATCGAGGGCCACGGGCGCGAGGCGCTCGACGGCGTGGACCTGTCCCGTACGGTCGGCTGGTTCACCAGCGTCAAACCCGTGCGGTTGGACACCGCGGGCGTCGACCTCGCGTCGGCGCTGGCCGGCGGACCGGCGGCGGGGACGCTGCTGAAGACCGTCAAGGAACAGGTGCGGTCCCTGCCGGGTGACGGACTGGGCTTTGAGCTGCTCAGGCATCTCAACCCGCGGACCGCAACCGTGCTGGCCGAACTCCCCACCCCGCGGATGGGTTTCAACTACCTCGGCCGGTCCGCCGCCTTCACCGGGACGGCCGGCGAGCCCTGGCAGGTCGTGGGCGGCATCGGCGGATCCGTCGACCCCGCCACACCCGTCAAACACGTCGTGGAGGCGGGTGCCGCCGTCCGCGACACGCCCGACGGGTCGGAGCTGACCCTCAGCCTCAGCTGGGCCGGCGAGGCCTTGGACGCTGCCGACGCCGAGGCGCTCGGCCGGGCCTGGCTGGCCATGCTGGACGGTCTCGCGGCCCACCTCACCGAACCCGGGGCGGGCGGCCACACTCCCTCCGACTTCCCGCTGCTCGAGCTGACCGGGCAGGAGGTCGCCGAGATCGACGCCGCGGTGCCGGCACTTGCCGACGTATGGCCGCTCTCGCCGCTCCAGGAAGGGCTGCTTTTCCACGCCGCTTACGACGAGCAGGGCCCCGACGTCTACGAGGGACAGCGCTGGCTGGAGCTGACCGGGCCGCTGGACGAGGCACGTCTGCGGGCGTCCTGGCAGGCCGTGGTGGCCCGGCACGCAACACTGCGCGCCGGGTTCCGGCAGCTGGACTCCGGCAGGTTCGTCCAGACCGTCGCCCGCGAGGTCGAGATCCCGTGGCGGGCGGAGGACGTCTCCGACCTGCCCGAGGCCGAGGCGCTGGCGGCGTTCGAGCGGCTGGCCGCCGAGGACCAGGAGCACCGCTTCGACCTCGCGAGCGCACCGCTGCTGCGGGTCCTGCTGGTGCGGATCACCGAGCGGCGGCACCGGCTGGCGTTCACCAGCCATCACATCGCCTCCGACGGCTGGTCCCTGCCGGTCATGGTGAGCGAGGTCGTCCGGCTCTACGAGGCGGGCGGCAACTCTCGCGCCCTGCCGCCGGCCACCTCCTACCGCGCCTATCTGGAGTGGCTGTCGCGGCAGGACAAGGAGGCCGCGCGCGCCGCCTGGCGGGCCGAGCTGGCCCCCGTGGACGAACCCACCCTCGTGATTTCCGCGGATCGGGTGACGGCCCCCGCCGAGCCGCAACGGGTGACGTACGAACTGGACGAGGAGCTGGGCCGCAGGCTCATCGCGCTCGGCCGACGGCGAAGTCTGACCCTCAACACCCTCCTCCAGGGCGTCTGGGCGGTCCTGCTGGCCCGGCTCACCGGCCGTAACGATGTGGTGTTCGGAACCACGGTCGCCGGGCGTCCCACCGAGTTGCCCGGTGTCGAGTCGATGATCGGGCTGTTCATCAACACCCTGCCCGTGCGCGTCGGTCTCGACGGCGCCCAACCGATGCTGGAGATGCTGACCGACCTCCAGGAGCGGCAGGTGGCGCTGATGTCCCACCAGCACCTGGGGCTCACCGAGATCCAGCGGCTGGCCGGGCCCGGCGCCACCTTCGACACCCTTGTCGTCTACGAGAACTACCCGCGACCGCCACTCGGTTCGGACGACCCGGACGCGCTGTCCGTCCGCCCGGCCGGAACCCCCGAGGACGCGGGCCATTACCCGTTGACCCTCGTTGCGGTCCTGGAGGACGAGCGGGTGCGCGGAGACCTCGTCTACCGGCCCGACGCCTTCGCACGCGCGGACGTCGAGGAGCTGCTCGCCATCCTGGTGCGGGTGCTGGAGCAGGTGGTGGCCGATCCGGCCGTCGCTGTCGGGCGACTGGAGGTGACGGGGACCGCGGAACGAGCCCTGGTGCTGGGCGAGTGGAACGACACCGCCACCGAGACCCGGCCGCCCCGGGCCTCGCTCCCGGAGCTCTTCGCGGCCCAGGCGGCCCGTACGCCGCAGGCGACCGCCGTCGTCGGCGCCGACCGTGAGATGACCTACGCCGAGCTGGAACGGGAGGTGGGCCGTTCGGCCCGCCGGGTGCGCGATCTCGGGGTGGTCGCCGAGACACGGGTGGGGCTGCTGGTGCCGCGCTCGGTGGAGATGGTGGTGGCGCTGCTCGGCGTGTCGCGGGCCGGTGGCACGTTCGTCCCCGTGGACCCCTCGTACCCCGCCGAACGGATCGCGTATCTGCTCGCCGACGCGGCGCCCCCGGTCCTCGTGTGCACCACGGGGACCCGGGCCGCCGTGCCCGACGACTACCCGGGCCGGATCCTGGTGCTCGACGACCTCGACGACGCTGACCTGCTCGCGGAACCGCTGGACGTGGTGCCGATACCACCGGAGCAGGGCGCGTACGTGATCTACACGTCCGGTTCCACCGGCGCTCCGAAGGGGGTGGTGGTCCCGCACGCCGGCCTGGGCAACCTGGCCGCCGCCCAGATCGACCGCTTCGCCGTCGGACCGGAGGCGCGTGTCCTGCAACTGGCCTCCCTCGGCTTCGACGCGGCCGTCTCCGAGCTGCTGATGGCGTTGCTGTCCGGCGCCGCCGTGATCGTGGCGCCCGCCGAGACACTCCCTCCGCAGGTGTCGTTGGGGGAGGCGCTGCGCCACTGGGACATCACCCACGTCACCGTGCCGCCCAGCGCGCTGGCCACCGCGGACGAACTCCCCGACGGCCTGCGCACGCTGGTGGTCGCCGGTGAGGAGTGCCCGCCCGCCCTGGCCGACCGCTGGGCCGGCGACCACCGGATGATCAACGCGTACGGTCCGACCGAGACGACCGTGTGCGCCTCGATGAGCCCGCCGCTGGTTCCGGGAGCGGACGTCGTCCCGATCGGCAGGCCCATCGCCAACGGGCGGACCTACGTCCTTGACCCCTTCCTGCGGCCGGTGCCGCCCGGTGTCACCGGCGAGTTGTACGTCGCGGGCGCCGGGCTGGCGCGCGGCTACCTGGGACGGGCCGGGCTGACCGCGGCCCGGTTCACGGCCGACCCGTTCACCCCCGGTGGGCGGATGTACCGCACCGGGGACCTGGCCCGCTGGACCCCGGACGGCCTGCTGGTCTTCGCCGGACGGGCGGACGCCCAGGTGAAGGTGCGCGGCCACCGCGTGGAGCCGGGTGAGATCGAGGCCGTGCTCTTCGCACACCCCGGCGTGGCGCAGGCGGCGGTCGTCGCCCGCGAGGACACGCCCGGGGAGCGCAAACTGATCGGGTACGTGGTCCCCGACACGAGTGACCGCAGCCGTGACGAGCGGATCGCGCGTGACCAGGTCGGCGAGTGGCAGGTGCTGTACGACTCCGTGCACGCCGAGTCCACGGACGCCGGGTTCGGCGAGAACTTCGCCGGCTGGAACAGCAGTTACGACGGGCAGCCCATCCCGCTCGCCGAGATGCGCGAGTGGCGGGAACGGGCCGTGGAACGGATCCGCGCGCTGCGGCCCCGCCGCGTGCTGGAGATCGGGGTGGGAACCGGACTGCTTCTGTCCCGGCTGGCCCTGGACTGCGAGGAGTACTGGGCCACGGACTTCTCCGCGCCGGTCGTCGAGGAGCTGCGCCGCCATGTCGAGGGGGATCCGGAACTGGCCGCGCGTGTGCGGCTGCGGGTCCAGGCGGCGGACGAGGCCGACGGGCTGCCCGAGGGGCACTTCGACACCGTCGTCCTCAACTCCGTCGCGCAGTACTTCCCCGACCCGGACTATCTGCGGCGGGTGCTCGACCTGGCGCTCCGGCTGGTGGCCCCGGGCGGCGCGGTGTTCGTCGGCGATGTGCGCAACCACCGGCTGCTGCGGCCCTTCGCCACCGCTGTGGAGACGGCGCGCACCACCGACCAGGACGTCGCGACGCTGCGCCGGGCGGTGGAGCAGAACCTCACCATCGAGAAGGAACTGCTGGTCGACCCGGAGTTCTTCGCCGCGCTCGGCACCCGCCTTCCCGACGTGGCAGGCGTCGACATTCGCGTCAAGCGGGCCCGGCACGTCAACGAGCTGAGCCGACACCGGTACGACGTGGTGCTGCGCAAGACGGGCACGGCCACCCTGAGCGTCGCCGACGCACCCCGCCTGACCTGGGCCCGTGCCGGTGACCTCACCGGGCTCGCCCGCCATCTGGAGTCCGCGCACCCCGACCGGCTGCGACTGACCGGCGTGCCCAACGCCCGAGTGGCGCACGAGGTCGCGCTGGCCCGCTCACTCGACGAACAGGTCCCCGCGCAGACCGGGGAGGCGGTGCCCGGCCCGAGCGTCGAGGAGCTGTACGAACTCGGCGAGCGGCTCGGTTACTGGGTGGGCGTCACCTGGTCGGCGAGCGCGCCCGACGAACTGGACGCCGTGTTCGTGCGTTCCGCGCTCGCCGGCTCCTCGGCCGTGGTGGACCTCTACACACCCGCGCCGGTGCCGCCCCCGGTCCTCACCAACGACCCCACCGCCGGCCGCGGCACCGGCGCTCTGCTGGCCGAGCTGCGCGAGTACCTCGAGCGGCGGCTGCCCGCCTACCTGGTCCCGACCTTCCTGGTGCCGATGGACCGGCTGCCGCTCACCCCGAACGGCAAGCTGGACCGGCGCGCGTTGCCCGCCCCCGACTTCGCGGGCCGGGCGGGCGGACGTGACCCCCGTACCCCGACCGAGGCGTTGCTGTGCCGTCTGTTCGCGGAGGTGCTGGGGCTGGAGCGGGTCGGCGCCGACGACAGCTTCTTCGCCCTCGGTGGCGACTCGATCACCTCGATGCAGCTCGCCTCGCGAGCCCGCCGTGAGGGGATCCTGCTCACTCCCCGGCAGGTCTTCGTCGAGAAGACACCCGAAGGGCTCGCCGTACTCGCCGATGCGACTGCCGCGGAGGAGGCGGCGACCGGGGAGGTGCCGTGGACGGCGGCTATGCGGGCCGTGCCGGCCGACGGTACCGGGTCCGCCCAGTGGAGGGCGTTCCCCGTTCCGGCGGGTCTCGACCAGGATGCCTTGGCGCGGGCGCTGCGGACGGTTCTCGACACCCATCCGATGCTGCGCTGCCGTATAGGCGACGAGGGCTCCGGCTCGGCGCTGGTCGTCGCGGAGGCGGCCGTGCCGGACACGGCCGCGCTGATCCACCGGGTCGACTCCGACGAGCGGCTCGACGACGCCGTGGCACGCGCCGCGTCCCTGCTCGACCAGGCCCAGAGCGTGCTGGTGCGCGTGGTGTGGGCGGACGCGGGCCGGGAGAGCCGGCTGGTGCTCGTCGCCCACGAGCTGGTCGTGGACGAGGAGTCGTGGCGGATCCTGGTGTCCGACCTGCGGACCGCGTACGAGGCGGCGGCGGCCGGACAGGAACCGGCACTGGAACAGGAGAGCACCTCGTACCGGCGCTGGGCACGGCTGCTCGCCGAGCAGGCCACCGACCCGCGGCGCACCGAGGAACTGGAGGGCTGGACGGCACTGGCACGCTCCGGTGAGCGGGTCGCCGCCGTCGGCGACGAGGCCCGCGCCTGCTGGTCGGTGACGCCGGAGGTCACGGCCGTCGTCACCGACCGCACCCCGAAGACCTTCCACTGCGAACCGGCCGAAGTGGTCCTCGCCGCCCTGGTGGGCGCCGTGGTGGAGTACGGCACCGCCTCAGCGGTGCCGGTGGACCTGGAGATCTCCGGCAGGCAGCCCGTCGGCGGAGCCGATCCGTCCCGTACGGTCGGACGCTTCGCCCACCACATCCCGGTCCGCATCGATCTCGCCAGCCTCGACCTGGGCTCGGCCCGGGCCGGCGGCGAGGCGGCCGGGGACCTGCTGAAGACGGTCAAGGAGCAGGCGCGGGCGGTGCCGGGCGACGGCCTGGGATACGGCCTGCTGCGCCACCTCAACCCCGACACCGCGCCCGGGCTCGCCGCCCTCGCCCCGCCCACGCTGGCGTTCGGCTACCACGGTCACGCCTCGTACGCCGACGAGCCGTGGCGCCCCGTCACCCGGTCCACCGCCACACGGGTCTCGGGCCATGCGGTGCACGCCACCGCCCAGCTGCGGGACACCCCGAACGGCCTCGAACTGACCCTCGAACTCCGCGGCCGGGCCGACGCTCTCGGCCCCGACGCGCTCCAACGGCTCGGCCGGGCGTGGCAGGAACTGCTCGGCGGCCTCGCCGCACACACCGACGACCCCGCCGCCGGCGGCCACACCCCCTCCGACTTCTCCCTCCTGGACCTCGCACAGAGCCAGATCGAGGAGTTGGAGGCGGGACTCACCGACGACCGGTGACAGCACACGACCGCAAGCCTTTGTGAGGAGTAACGCGATGCCCCGATCCCTTGTCGAAGACGTGTGGCCGCTGTCCCCGCTCCAGGAGGGTCTGCTCTTCCACGCCGCCCTGGACGACCGCGGCGGCCCCGACGTGTACACGGTGCAGGCCGTGCTCGCGCTCGAAGGACCGGTGGACGGTGCCAGGCTGCGCTCCGCCTGGGAGGCACTGCTGACCCGGCACTCCGCGCTGCGCGCCTGCTTCCGCCATGTCAGCGGCGCCCAGATGGTACAGGTCATCGCGCGGGAGGTGAAACTGCCGTGGCGTGAGGAGGATGTCAGCGGGCTGCCGGAGGAGGAGGCGGCGACGGCCGCCGACCGGGTGGCGGGCGAGGAGCTGGGCCGCCGGTTCGACCTGGCCACCGCCCCTCTGCTGCGGATCGCGCTGGTCAAACTCTCCGAGGACCGGCACTGGATGGTGGTCACCAGCCACCACATACTGATGGACGGCTGGTCGATGCCGGTCGTGATGAGCGAACTGTCCACCCTGTACGCGGCGGGCGGCGACGCCTCCGGGCTGCCGCCCACGGCCTCCTACCGCGACTACCTCGCCTGGTTGAACCGGCAGGACAAGCAGCGGGCGCGGGACGCGTGGCGGGCCGAGCTGGCGGGGCTGGACGACCCCACTCTGGTGGCGCCCGCCGACCTCACCCGCCTGCCCGACTCCGGGTTCGTCCTCACCGACCTCTCCGAGGAGCTGACGGCGGGTCTGGTGGAGCTGTCGCGCGGTCACGGGCTGACCCTCAACACGGTCGTGCAGGGCGCCTGGGCGGTCGTGCTGGCGCAGCTCGCCGGCCGTACTGACGTGGTGTTCGGCGCCACCGTCTCCGGCCGGCCTGCCGAACTGCCCGGCGTCGAGTCCATGGTGGGCCTGCTGATCAACACCCTGCCGGTGCGGGTGCCGCTGGACGGACGGCAGCCCGCCGTGGAGATGCTGGCCGCACTCCAGGAGCGGCAGGCCGGGCTCATCGCCCACCAGCACCTCGGGCTGCCCGAGGTGCAGCGGCTCGGCGGGCCGGGCGCCCTCTTCGACACGCTCGTCGTCTACGAGAACTTCCCGCACGCCCCCGGCAAGCCCGGCTCCCAGGCCCTGTCGATGAAGCCGGCGAAGCTCGCCCGGGACACCGCCCACTACCCGTTCACCCTGGTCGTCGCCCCCGGTGAGCGGCTGCACGTCAAACTCGACCACCAGTTGGAGCTGTTCGACCGTGACACCGCCGAAGCAGTGCTGGGCCGGCTGCTGCGGGTGCTGGAACAGCTCGTCGCCGACCCGCGGGTGCCCGTGGGACGGCTCGCCACGGTCGGCGGGCCGGAACGGGAACGGGTGCTGAGCGAGTGGAACGCCACCGAGGCGGCCGTGCCCGGGAGTTCGGTGTCCGAACTGTTCGCCGAGCAGGCGGCCCGCGTCCCCGACGCGGTCGCCGTCGTCGACGGCGAGCGGACCCTGACCTATGCCGAACTCGACGTCGCCGCGGGCCGGTTGGCCGGTGAGCTGGCACGGCGCGGGGTGGCGCGCGGCGATCGGGTCGCCGTCCTCATGGAACGCTCGGCCGAGCTGCTGACCGCGCTGCTCGCGATCTGGCGGACGGGCGCCGCGTACGTGCCCGTCGACGTGACCCACCCCGCCGAGCGGATCACTTTCCTGCTCAAGGACTGCGCGCCGACCGCCGTGCTGTGCACCCGCGCCACCCTCGCCGGCGTGCCCGAGGACACCCCGGTGCCGCCGCTGGTGCTCGACGACCTGCCGGCCGACGGGGACCGGCTGTCCTCGGTGCCGGTCACCGCGGACGACATCGCGTACCTGATGTACACCTCCGGCTCGACCGGTACGCCCAAGGGCGTGGCCGTGCCGCACGGCGCGGTCGCCGCGCTCGCCGGGGACGCGGGCTGGGGCCTGGGCCCGGACGACGCGGTGCTGCTGCACGCCCCGCACGCCTTCGACGCGTCCCTGTTCGAGACATGGGTGCCGCTGGTTTCCGGGGCTCGTGTGGTGGTGGCGGAGCCGGGCGTGGTCGACGCCCAGCGGATCGCAGAGGAGGTCGCCGCCGGGGTGAGCACCCTGCACCTGACAGCGGGCACCTTCCGGGTGCTGGCCGAGGAGGCGCCGGAGTGCTTCACCGGGCTGCGCGAGGTGCTCACCGGCGGTGACGTCGTACCGCCGCAGGCCGTGCGACGGGTGCGGCAGGTCTGCCCGGAACTGCGGATCCGGCACCTGTACGGGCCCACGGAGACCACGCTGTGCGCCACCTGGCACCTCATCACCCCCGGCTCGCCCGACGACGGCACGCTGCCCATCGGGCGGCCACTGGCCAACCGCCGGGTCCACGTCCTGGACGCCTTTCTCCAGCCCGTACCGGTCGGGGTGGCCGGTGAGCTGTACATCGCCGGAGAGGGCATGGCGCACGGGTACGCCGGGCGGACCGCGCTGACCGCCGAGCGGTTCGTGGCCGACCCGTACGCGGACGGGCGGCGGATGTACCGCACCGGAGACCTGGTGCGGTGGACGGACGACGGCGAACTGGTCTTCGTCGGCCGGGCCGACGCCCAGGTCAAGATCCGCGGGTTCCGCGTGGAGCCGGGCGAGGTGGAGACCGTGCTCGCCGCGCAGCCCGGAGTACGGCAGGCCGTGGTCGCCGTCCGGGACGACGGGCCCGGTGAGAAGCGCCTGATCGGGTATGTGGTCGCCGACGGGCCGGACCTCGACCCCGAGCGGGTCCGGGAGCAGGTCGCCCGGGTGCTGCCGGAGTACATGGTCCCGGCGCTGGTGATGGCCATGGTGACGCTGCCGGTGACCGCCAACGGAAAGGTCGACCGCAAGGCGCTGCCGGCCCCCGACTTCCTCTCCCGGGCCGCCGGACGGGCCCCGGAGAGCGAGACCGAGCAGCTGATGTGCACCTTGTTCGCCGAGGTCCTCGCCCTCGACGAGGTCGGCGCCGAGGCCAACTTCTTCGAACTCGGCGGCGACTCCGGCCTCGGGATGCGCCTGGCCCGCCGAATCCGCGAGGAACTCGGCGTCGATCTGCCCATCCGGCAGTTGTTCTCGGCGCCCACCCCGGCCGGTGTGGCGAGGGCGCTCGCCGCCAAGGTCCGGCCCGTCCTGCGGCACGTCGAGGACCGCCCGGACCCGCTGCCCGTTACCGCGGGACAGCTGCGCACCTGGCTGCTGGACCGGCTCGCCGGCGACGACAGCGGGGCCACGCCCGCACACCACGCCCTCGCGGTGCGGCTGCGCGGCGCCCTCGACCGGGACGCGTTGACAGCGGCGCTGGGCGATGTGTCCGACCGGCACGAGATCCTGCGCACCACGTTCCCCGGCGCCGGCCGCTCGGTGCGCCAGCAGGTGCTGCCACCGGAGGCAGGGCGGCCCGCGCTGCGGCTCACCGACGCCCAGGAGGAGGAACTGCCCGCGCTGCTGGAGCGGGCGGCGGCCCACACCTTCGACCTCCCCCGCGAAGTGCCCTGGACCCACAGTCTGTTCGCGCTCTCCGACACCGACCACGTCCTGCACCTGCTCGTGCACCGTATCGCCGCGGACGTCCAGTCGACCGGTGTGCTGATGCGCGACCTGGCCGCGGCCTACGGTGCCCGGCGCCGGGGCCGTGCTCCCGAACGGGCGCCGCTGCCGCTGCAGTTCGCCGACTACGCGCTGTGGGAGCGGGAGCTGCTGAGCGGTGAGGAGGACCGCGAGGCGCTGGCCTGGGACGAGATCCAGTACTGGCGCGGTGCCCTCGAAGGAGCCCCGGACGCCCTGGAGTTGCCCACGAACCGGGCGCGCCCGGTACTGCCCTCCCGCCGGGCCGGATCCGTGCCGGTCCGGCTGGACGCCGAGGCGCACGCCCGGCTCACCGTCGCGGCCCGGCCGTCGGGGGCCTCCGCCTTCACCGTGGTCCAGGCGGCGCTCGCGCTGCTGCTCGGCAGGCTGGGCGCGAGTGACGACGTCACTTTGGGCACCGTGCTGCCGCGCAGTGACGACGAGGTCGAGCTGGAAGGACTCGTCGGCGCCTTCGAGAGGCCCCTCGCCCTGCGCACCGACCTCTCGGGGGATCCCACCTTCACCGAGCTGCTCGGCCGGGCGCACGAGGCGGGACGCGAGGCCCGGCGTCACCAGGACGTGCCCTTCGCCCGGCTGCTGGAGGTCCTCGGCGTGCCGCCCACACCCGACCGCCACCCCGTCTTCCAGATCGCCCTCGACGTCCGGGACGAGGACGAGGACCCGTGGGATGCCTGGCAGTTGCCGGGCCTGAACACCAGCCCACTCGACCTGGGCACCGCCGCCATGGAGTTCGACCTGTCCCTCCACCTCGACGTGACCGAGGACTTCGACGGCGCCCCCGGCGGCCTCACGGGCGAACTGCGCTACGCCACCGACCTGTTCGACCGGGACATGGCGGCCACCCTCGCCGCACGCCTGGTCCGGGTCCTGGAGCAGGTCGCCGACGACCCGGACCTGCGGGTAGGGGACGTCGACCTGCTGCTGGACGACACCGAGCGTCGAGCGGTCACGGAGCTCGACGACCGGGCCGGCACCGAGGCGCCAGGGACGACGGTCCTCGAGGCGTTGGCCGCGCAGACGGCCGCCACGCCGCAGGCTGTCGCGGTGGCGGACACGTCGGGACCGGTCACCTACGCCGAACTGGACGCTTCGGCGCGGACGCTGGCGCGGCGGCTCGCAGCGGAGGGAGTCGGCGCCGAGGACGTCGTGGCCGTGGACCGGCCCGCGGGCGCGGCACTCGTCGGCGCGATCCTCGGAGTGCTGAGGTCCGGAGCAGCACTCCGGCCGGTGGCCGGCCCGGACCGGTCACCGGGGGCGACACCGTTGACCGGTGTGGTCACCACTGCGGCCGGCGCCGGAAGCTGGGCGTCTCCCGAAAGCCCGCTCTTGGTGCTCACCGACCCCGACGGAGTCGAGACCGACGGAACCCTCGCCGACGTGACCGACAGCGACGGAACCCCCGCTGATTACGTCACCCCGTGCACCGCGCTCCCCGGCCACTCCGCCCTGTTGCTGCCCGCGTCGGCCGGGGACGGCCCTGACTCGGTCGTCGAGCACCGCACGCTCGCCGCCCGCGTCGCGCACCGCGCGCTCACCGCTCCCGTCACCGGTGTGACCCTCCTGGACTCCCGCGTGCCGACCGCCTCCCTGATCACCCCGCTGCTCGCCACCCTGAGCGCCGGTGGCACCGTGCGCTTCGGCACGCCCGCCGGTGACGAGCGAGGAGCCGATCTCCTGGTCACCACCGGAGCCCTGCTCGCCGAACAGGCCGCGGACCCGGCGCCGTACCCGGAGATCCTGGTGGTCGACGAAGAGGCACACCGGATCCCCGCGGCCACCGCCCGGGTCATCGGCCACGCCCTGCCCGAGACCGGCGGCGCTTGGCTGGAGGAGCGGCTGGGCCCCGGCGAACACCCGGGCAGCTCCGGGCACCCGGCGGGACGACCCGTCCCGCACACCCTCGCCCATGTCCTGGACGACAGGCTGCGCCCGGTCCCCTTCGGAGTCGAGGGGGAGCTGTACGTGGCGGGCGACACCCTCGCCCGAGGCTACGCGGGGCGGCCCGCGGCGACCGCTGAGCGGTTCGTCGCCGACCCCTACCGTCCGGGCGGCCGGATGCTGCGGACCGGTAGGCGGGCCCGGCGTGAGCGTGAGGGGGTGTTGTCGCTGTGCGACCGGCGCGTCGCGCAGGCCGCGGGGCCGAGGGGCCGGGGGAGCGGCGAACTGGGCGTACTGCTGCCGCTGCGCCCCGAGGGCAGTCGGCCGCCGCTGTTCTGCCTCCACCCGAGCATGGGGCTGAGCTGGTCGTACGCGGCACTGGTGCCGTATCTGCCGACGGACCTGCCGGTGTACGGCGTGCAGGCGCGCGGGCTCGCCGGGCCGGAGCAACTGCCGGGCAGCGTCGAGGAGATGGCTGCCGACTATGCCGACGAGATCCGTACGGTGCAGCCGGAAGGCCCCTATCACCTGCTCGGTTGGTCGTTCGGCGGCCTGATCGCCCAGGCGGTCGCCTGCCGGCTGGAGGAGGCGGGCGAGGAGGTGGCCCTGCTGGCGCTGCTCGACTCCTATCCCAGTGCCGGCAGGTCGGTCTCCCGGGACCGCGGTGCCGCCCGCGACGAACAGATGGCGACCCTGATGGAGCAGGAGATCGAGGTGGCGGCGGGTGCCGACGCGCGGAGCAACCTGGGTGAGCCGGTGCTGTCACGGATGCGGGAGGTGCTGGGCAACATGGCCCGGTTCGCGCCCGGCCACGCCCCACGCCGCTTCGGCGGTGACGTCCTGTTGCTGATCGCCGCCCACGACCGCCCGGACGACCTGCCCGTCTCCCGGGCCAGGGCCGGCTGGGAGCCACTGACCGGCGGCACCGTCGAGGCGCACGAGATTCCGGTCGACCACTACCGGATGCTGCACCCGGCGAACCTTCCGCCGGTGGGCCGCATCCTCACGGAAAAACTCACCTCGCCCCGGAATCCCACCTTTTCCGAGTGACCCGTTCGCATGCGGATCCCGGCATTCGACCACACCGAGAAAACCACCGGACAAGAAGGCGGAAAACACGATGACGAATCCTTTCGACAACGAGAACGGCACCTTCCTCGTGCTCGTCAACGACGAGGGCCAGCACTCGCTCTGGCCGGTGTTCGCGGAGATCCCGCAGGGCTGGACCACCGCGTTCGGCGAGGCGAGCCGGGCGGAATGCCTGGAATACGTCGAGCAGCACTGGACCGACATGCGGCCCAAGAGCCTCATCGCCAGGACGGAGGGCGCTGCCACGGCGTGAGCGGCGGCGCACGGACGAAGGGAGACGCGTGGACACCGAACAGGTGACCGCCGTGGTCATCGGTGACGTCGCGATCATCGTCGTCGCCTCCTGGCTGCTGGGGGCGCTGGCCCGACGACTGGGGCAGCCGACCGTGATCGGGCAGATCGCGGCGGGAATCGCCCTCGGCCCCACCCTGCTCGGCCGATTGCCGGGCGATCCGACGAAGACGCTCTTTCCGCCGGAGGTGCTGCCCTTCCTCTCGGTGCTCTCCCAGGTCGCCGTCGTGATCTTCATGTTCCTCGCCGGATACGAGATCAACTACCGGCAACTGCGCAGCGGCGGCCGGTCCGTGCTCGCGGTGGCCACGCTGTCGCTGCTGGTCCCGGCCGGGCTCAGCGTCGGCGCGGTGACCCTCCTGGACCCGGTGTTCACCGCGGTGCAACCGGACGTCGGTGGGCGGGCGTTCGTGCTGTTCATGGCGGTGGCCTGCTCGGTGACCGCGTTGCCGGTGCTGGTGGCGATCGTCCGCGAGCGCGGCATGGCGGGCACGTCCACCGGCACGGTGGCCACCACCGCGGCCGGGATCATGGACGTGGCGGCCTGGCTGGTGCTCGCCGCCGCGTTCGCCGGCACCGGGCACTCCTCGGGGCCGTCGTGGCTTTCGGCCCTGCTGCTGGTCGTGCTGTTCGGCGCGGTCATGTTCCTCGTCGGACGGCCCCTGCTCGACCGGCTGCTGAGGCGCTCGGAGTCCTGGCTGCTCAGCCCGGTCCCGGTGGCGCTGGGACTCGCGCTGGGCTGCGCCTGGGTGACGGCCGAACTGGGTCTGCACCCGGTCTTCGGCGGCTTCCTTGCGGGGCTGATCATGCCGCGCCGCAACGAGGTCCCGGACGCCGAGGTGCTGCAGCCGATGGAGCAGACGGCGGCGCTGCTGCTGCCGCTGTTCTTCGTCAGTACCGGGCTGAAGTTCGATGTCGGCACGCTTGACGGCCACGGGTTGGTGCTGCTGGCGCTGATCCTGGGCATCGCCTGCGTCGGCAAGCTCGTCCCGGCGTACGCGGCCTGCCGGTTCACCGGACTCGGGCCGCACCCGTCGGCGCGGGTGGCCGCCCTGGTGAACACCCGCGGGCTGACCGAACTGATCGTGCTCAACGTGGCACTCGCAGCGGGAGTGATAGGCCCCGGACTTTTCACGGTGCTCGTCCTCATGGCCCTTGTCACCACGTTCATGACCGGACCGTTGCTGACCCTGATAGGGCGAAAGGAGCGCCTGGACGCGGGAATTGGACAAGTTGACGAACCGGCCGGACAAATTCAGGCTCAATGAGAAAGCAACACGGACATTGGAGTTGGCTGTGGCAGCAGTGACCGAAGAATTCGACGTGGCCGTCGTCGGCGGCGGACCCGCCGGTTCCACCCTTGCCGCCCTCGTCGCCAAACAAGGGCACCGGGTCGTCGTACTGGAAAAGGAGACATTCCCGCGCTACCAGATCGGTGAATCCTTGCTGCCGTCCACCATCCACGGCGTGTGCCGGCTGTCCGGCGCCGCGGACGACCTCGCCAAGGCGGGCTTCCCGCTCAAGCGCGGCGGCACCTTCCGCTGGGGCGCCCGGCCCGAGCCCTGGACCTTCGCCTTCTCCGTGTCACCCCGCATGGCGGGCCCCACCTCCGTGGCCTACCAGGTCGAGCGGTCCAAGTTCGACGACATCCTGCTGAAGAACGCCCGCAAGCAGGGCGCCGACGTCCGCGAGGGCTGCTCGGTGCGGGACGTCCTCGAGGACGACGAGCGGGTGCGCGGCCTCACCTACACCGACCCCGACGGCGACGAGCACGAGATACGTGCCCGGTACGTCGTCGACGCCTCCGGCAACAAGAGCCGGCTGTACAACAAGGTCGGCGGCAGCCGCGAGTACTCCGAGTTCTTCCGCAGCCTCGCCCTCTTCGGCTACTTCGAGAACGGCAAGCGGATGCCCGAACCCAACCGGTTCAACATCCTCTGCGTGGCCTTCGAGAGCGGCTGGTTCTGGTACATCCCGCTCAGTGACACCCTGACCAGCGTCGGCGCTGTCGTCCGCCGGGAGATGGCAGAGAAGATCCAGGGCGATCCGGAGAAGGCGCTGCGGTCGCTGATCGACGAGTGCCCGATGATCGCCGACTACCTCTCCGACGCCATCCGCGTCACCGAGGGCCAGTACGGCGAGATCCGGGTCCGCAAGGACTACTCGTACCACCACACCACGTTCACCCGGCCCGGCATGATGCTCGTCGGCGACGCCGCCTGCTTCGTCGACCCGGTCTTCTCCTCCGGCGTGCACCTGGCCACCTACAGCTCGCTGCTCGCCGCCCGCTCCCTCAACAGCGTCCTGGAGGGCAAGGTCGACGAGGACGCCGCGATGCGGGAGTTCGAGGCCCGATACCGGCGCGAGTACGGCGTCTTCTACGAGTTCCTCGTCTCCTTCTACGAGATGCACCGCGACGAGAACTCCTACTTCTGGCAGGCCAAGAAGGTCACCGAGAACAGCGAGCCGGAACTCCAGGCGTTCGTCGAGCTGATCGGTGGCGTCTCCTCCGGGGAGCAGGGCCTGATGAACGCAGAGGCGCTGGGCGAGCGGCTCGCGGAGAACTCCGAGGAGTTCGCCACCGCCGTGGAGAAGTTCGCCGCGAACGACGACGGCAGCTCGGTACCGCTGTTCAGCTCCTCCGTCGTGCGCAACGCCATGCACGAGGCGGGCCAGGTGCAGATGCGGGCGCTGCTCGGCGAGGACGCCGAGCCTGAAGCACCCATGTTCCCCGGCGGTCTGGTCTGCTCCGCGGACGGCCTGCACTGGCTGCCCACCACGACTCGCTGAGGGAGGCGAGCTCCGACGATGGCGTCCCGTGAAGTCCCCGTGTACAACCGCCGGAACCGGTTCGCCCCGGTTCCGGAGCTGGTGGCGCTGCGCACCGAATGCCCGGTACTGCGCACCGAACTGCACGGCGGGCCCTCCCAGCAGGTCGTGGGATGGCTGGTCACCGGCAGCGAGGAGTCCCGCGAGGTGCTCAGCGACCAGCACCGGTTCACCATGCTGCCGCCCGCCGACACCGAGGCGCAGTCCCGGCGGCTGCAGAACATCGGCAACCTCCTGCACTACGACCCGCCGGAGCACACCCGGCTGCGCAAGATGCTCAACCCCGAGTTCACCATGCGGCGCCTGCGGTGGCTCCAGCCGCGTATCGAGGCCGTCGTCGAGGAGTGCCTCGACGCGATGGAGCAGGCCGGCGCGCCGGCCGACCTGATGCACCACTTCGCCTGGCCGATCCCGGGCCAGACCGCCTGCGAACTGCTCGGCGTGCCCCGCGACGACCGGGCGGAGCTGTCCCGCCATCTCGACATCACCCGCGACGACGGCCGCGGCCGAACCCGCCAGATGGCGGCCGGCCGGGCCTACCGCGCCTACTTCCACCAGCTGATCGCACGGCAGCGCCGGGACCCCGGTGACGACCTGCTGGGCATGCTGGTGCGCGAGTACGGCGACGACATCACCGACGACGAACTGGAGGGCCTGGCCGCATCGCTGACCTCCGCAGGCATAGAGAATGTCGCCAGCATGCTGGGACTGGGCACCCTCGCCCTCCTCGAACACCCCGACCAGCTCGCCAAACTGCGAGAGGACCCCGGGCTCGTCGACCGCGCGGTGGAGGAACTGCTGCGCTACGTCTCGGTGATACCGACCCTGTCGCCGCGCACCGCGCTGGAGGACGTGCCCCTCGGCGGGCAGGTGGTGCCGAAGGGGGAGCGGGTCATCTGCTCCGCCTTCGCCGCCAACCGCGTCGCCGCCCCGGGCGACGATCCCGACGGCGGTCTCGACATCACCCGTGAACCCGCCCCGCACCTGGCCTTCGGGCACGGCGTGCACCACTGCCTCGGCGCCCCGCTGGCCCGGATGCAACTGCGCACCGCCTACCTGGCGTTGTTCCGGCGCTTCCCGGACCTGCGGCTCGCCGTACCGCACGAGGAGATCCAGTTCCGGCTTCCGTCGTCGCGGGTCTACTCCGTGGACGCGCTGCCGGTGGCCTGGTAGGAGGACAACGTTCATGCCGCAGCAGACCCGACAGCAACCACCCCAGGCACAGGCGTACCCCGAACTGCTCTACACCCGGCGCACCCGGTTCGACCCGGCGGACGAGCTGCGAGCCGCACCGCCCCTGAGCCGGTACACCATCGGCCCGAACGAGTCGGACGAATGGGTCTGGCTCGCCACCGGCTACGCCGAGGTGCGCCGGATCCTCGGCGACCACGCCCATTTCAGCACCCGCCGCAGGTGGGGCGCCGAGGGCCCCGACTGGCGTCCCCCGGAGCTGGTGGGGCATTTGATGGACTACGACCCGCCGGAGCACACCCGGCTGCGTCAGATGCTCACCCCCGAGTTCACCGTACGGCGGCTGCGCCGGCTGGAGCCGAACATCGAGGCGATCGTCGAGGAGCACTTGGACGCCGTCGAGGCCACGGGGCCGGGCGCCGACCTGATGGCGCTGTTCGCCCAGCCCGTGCCGGGCGAGGTGCTGTGCGAGCTGATCGGCGTGCCGCGTGACGACCGACCGGAGTTCCTGCGCCACTGCCACCGGCATCTGGACTTCTCCCGCAGCCGCAAGGTGCGGGCGGCCGACGGCGCCGCGTTCTCGCGCTATCTGGTGTCGATGGTGGCGCGGCAGCGTAAGGATCCCGACGACGGGTTCATCGGCGCACTGGTACGCGAGCACGGTGACCGCTTCACCGACGACGAGATGCGCGGCGTGTGCGTGCTGCTGATCCTCGCCGGCATCGACAACATCGAGGGCATGATCGGCCTGGGTGTCCTGGCGATGCTGGAGAACCCGGACCAGCTGCCGCTGCTGCTCGGCGACCGCGACGGCCGGGGCGCGGAGGTCGGTGCGGCCATGGGAGCGGGCCGGGGTGACGGCGGTCGGCTCGCCTCCGACCGGGCTCTGGACGAGCTGATCCGTTACATGTCGGTCGCGAACGCGCCCACCCCGCGCACCGCTGTGCAGGACGTGCAGATCGGCGACCAGCTGATCAGGGCGGGGGAGACCGTCATCTGCTCGCTCACCATGGCCAACCGCGACCCGGCCCTCACCGACGGGCCGGACCGGCTCGACCTCGCCCGCGAACCCGTAGCCCATGTCGCCTTCGGGCACGGCGTGCACCACTGCCTGGGCGCGGCACTGGCCCGTACCGAGCTGCGTGTCGCCTACAAGGCGCTGTGGCGCCGCTTTCCGAATCTGCGCCTCGCCGTGCCCGTCGAGGAGGTGCGCTTCTACAACCGTGCGCTCGCCCACGGAGTGCACCGGCTGCCGCTGGCCTGGTGACCGACGCGAAGGAGACGGCACAGCGATGGAGATCCGGATCGACCGCGACAAGTGTGTGAGCGGTGGCGTCTGCGCGATGTTCGCCCCGCAGGTGTTCGACCAGGACGACGACGGCATGGGTGTCGTCAGCGATGCCGTACCGGCCCGGGAACTCGCTGCGGCCGTGCGGTCGGTCGTCTGGCGCTGCCCGGGACGCGCCATCACCGTGTACGACCAGGAACCGGCGCCGACCGACGAGGTTCCCGAGGCGGGCCGCTGAGCCGCCGTCGGGCCGGGCACGAGGAGGGGAGGGCCGGTGACCCGGCCCTCCCCTCTCATGTCGCCGGCGACTTCTTCGTGGTGCGAGGGGTGGTGGTGCCCGGCGGGACTGCGCCGGGCACGGGTGCAGGGTGGTGGCTCAGGGAGCCGGTGGGGCGCCGCCTCCCGCCGTCTGTCGCCACCCACGTCTCCAGCCGTCGTGCCTGGGCGATCCCCTCGCACCCCGCCAGTCCCAAAGCGTCGGTCAGTTCCTCGGCCAGGAGGTCCAGCACCTGCCGGACGCCGTCCTCGCCGCCGGCCGCCAGACCCCAGAGCGGCGGCCGGCCCACCAGGACGCCCGACGCGCCGAGCGCGAGCGCCTTGAGGACGTCGGTGCCGCTGCGCACACCGCCGTCCAAGAGGAGCTCGCAGGCGTCGCCGACGGCCTCCACCACATCGGGCAGTGCGTCCACGGCCGTCATCGCGCCGTCCAGCTGGCGGCCACCGTGGTTGGAGACCACCAAGGCGTCGACGCCGTGCTCCACGGCCCGCCGCGCGTCCTCGGGGGCCAGAACCCCCTTGAGTACGATCGGCAGCCGCGTGCACGCGCGCAGCCGCTCCACGCACGACCAGGTCAGGGACCGGGAGAAGGTCTGAGCCGTGTGCACTGCCACCGCCGAGGATCCGGCCCCGGAGCGCTGTGCCGTGGAGGCACCGCCGCCCAAATGGACCGCGCGGACATGGTCCGGCAGGGCGAATCCGTTGCGGAGGTCACGCACCCGGCGGCCCATCCACGGCACGTCGACGGTGAGCACGATCGCCTCGCAGCCCGCGTCCTGCGCCCTGCGGACCAGGTCCAGCGTCCGCGCGGTGTCACGCAGCCAGTACAGCTGGAACCACACCGACCCGCCGACCGCCGTGACCTCCTCCACGGGGACACTGCTCAGCGTCGCCACGGTGAACGGGACACCCGCCGCCTTCGCGGCTCGTGCGGTCGCCAACTCGCCCTCGGGGTGCACCAGTCGGTGGTACGCCACCGGCGCGACCGCCACCGGCAGCCGCACCGTCCGCCCCAGCAGGGCGGCATTCGTATCGCACGCGGACACGTCGTTGAGGATCCTGGGACGCACGAACACCCCGTCGAACGCGGCTCGGTTGGCCGCGAGTGACAGCTCGCGGCCGCTGCCTCCGGCGATGAAGTCCCACACCTCCGGCGGCAGGGCCGCGGCGGCGGCCCGCTCAATGTCGTCCATGTCGAGCGGGACCGCCGCCGAGGCCCGTCCGTCGCCGTCACCGCAGGCCATGCTGCCCGGACTTCTCCAGTTCCACCGCTTCGTACAGCGCCTTGATGTTGGCGCTGCCGAACGTGCCCGCGCCCTGCCGTTCGATGATCTCGAAGAACAGAGTGCGCTTGGGGTGCGTGGAGGAGGTGAATATCTGGAACAGCTGACCGCCGTGGTCCTCGTCCGCGAGCAGCTGCGTCTCGCGCAGCGTGTCGATCGAGTGCGCCGCCGGTTCGATGCGGCCATCGAGCAGGTCGTAGTAGGCGCCCGGCGTCTGCAGGAAACGGACGCCGCGGTCGCGCAGCGCGCGGACCGAGCGTACGGCGTCGTCGCTGGAGAAGGCGATGTGCTGGATGCCGGCCCCGTCGTGGTTCTTCAGGAAGTCGTCGATCTGCCCCGGCTCGGCCTTGGTGTCCGGCTCGATGAGAGTGAGGGTCACGGCGTTGTTCGGGCTCTGCACGACCTTCGACTCCATCGCCTGCGTGCCGACGACGATCCGCTCCTCGAAGATCTTGTTGAAACCGAGGGCGTTGCGGTAGAACCGCACGGTCGTGTCGAGGTCCCCTGCGGGGAGGCAGACCGCGAAGTGGTCGATCTCCAGCAGCCCCACCTCGCCCTGCCAGGAAGGCTGTTGACCGGCCACGGGGGTGAACCCGGCAGGGAGGCCGCCCGGTGCCCCGGGCTCGCGCTCCACCAGGGTGTGGACGACATCCCCGAAGCCGCCGATGAGCGCGGTCGCGCGCGGTCCCTCCCCGGAGTGCTGCTCAGGCTTGCGCAGGCCGCGGGCGCCCGCGGCCACGGCGGTGGTGAACGCGGCGCCCGCGTCACGGGTGCGCAGGGCGATGTCCGCGACGCCGTCGCCGTGGGCCGGCAGATACGCGGACGCGGGGTGGCGGTCGCTCAGCGGGGTCGTCAGGACCAGGGTGATCCCGCCGTGCCGGAGCGCCAGGGCACAGTGGTCGGCGGACATGCTCTCGCCGACCACGGAAAAACCGTAGGCTTCCTGCCAGCCTCGGGCCGCTTGCTCGACGTCTTCCACATACAACTCGACATAGTCGATCGTGTAGTGACTGATGGGTTGAGTCGCGTTCGCTCGATCATTCATGACGGTCCCCGGGTCGAAGAAGGATCGGGATTTGCGGCTCACCGTACAACTCGATTCGGTAATACCGCACTTGTCAAAGTGCGGCCTCGGGAGACGCTGGCCAGGGACGTCACGATGGTGTCAAAGAGGTGTCGTTGTCGCAGCTGGCGAAGTACGTGATACTGGCCCCCATGTCGATCCGGGAAAATCTTGCGGAATTATGTTCTGAGCCGCTGCACGCCTCACTCGCCGCCGCGTCCATGGAGTCGATGAATCTGCTGAACAATATTTCCGGAACCTATCCGGAGGCAATATCGTTCGCGGCCGGCCGACCCTATGAGGGATTCTTCGACACCGATCAGCTCCATGAATACCTGAACGTGTTCACGGACTATCTGCGGCGTGAGCGGGGAATGACGGACCAGCAGGTCTCGCGCACCCTCTTCCAGTACGGCGACACCAAGGGTGTCATCGGTGAGCTGATCGCCCGCAACCTGGCCGTCGACGAGGGCATCGACGCCGATCCGCGTTCCGTCGTCGTCACCGTCGGCTTCCAGGAGGCGCTGTTCCTGGTGCTGCGCGCCCTGCGAGCCGACGACCGGGACGCGCTGCTCGCCCCGTCTCCCACCTACGTCGGTCTCACCGGGGCGGCCCTGCTCACCGACCTGCCGGTGATCCCGGTCCCCTCCGGGGAACGCGGCCCGGACCTGGCGGAGTTGGTGGGCCAGCTTCGGGCCGCACGTGACGCCGGGCGCCGCGTGCGCGCCTGCTATGTCACGCCGGACTTCGCCAACCCGGTCGGTGTCAGCATGACCGTCGTCGACCGTCACCGGTTGCTGGAGATCGCCGCGTCGGAGCGGTTGCTGCTGCTGGAGGACAACCCCTACGGGCTGTTCCACCGCACCCCGGACCGGCGCCCGCCCACGCTGAAGTCGCTCGACACGGAGGGCCGGGTCGTGTACTTGGGCTCGTTCGCCAAGAGCGGTGTCGCGGGCGCGCGCGTCGGTTTCGCTGTCGCCGACCAGCCGATGGGTGACGGGTTGTTCGCCGACGAACTGTCGAAGATCAAGAGCATGTTGACGGTGAACACCTCACCGATCGCGCAGGCCGTCATCGGCGGCAAGCTGATCGCCAACGATTTCAGTCTGGTCGCCGCCAACACCAGGGAGACAGCCGTCTACCACAGCAATCTGGCCCAGGTCCTGGACGGGCTCGCCAAGCGGTTCCGGGAGGGGGACGGGGTGTCCTGGAACGAGCCCGACGGCGGGTTCTTCGTCGTCGTCACCGTGCCGTTCACCGTGGACGACGCGTTCCTGGACTATGCGGGACGCGAGCACGGCGTGCTGTTCACACCCATGCACCACTTCTTCGGAGCGGGCACCGAGTCCTGCCAACTGCGGCTGTCGATCAGCACCTTGACGCCGGAACGGATCGAGGAGGGACTCGACCGGCTGGCCGACGCCGTCACCGCACGCCTGCCCAGAAGCACGCCTACCACTGCCGGGAGCACCGCGCCCGGTGGCTTCGGGACCGGGGCCCTGTCGTGATCCGCTCCCTGGCCGTCGTCGGCACCGGACTCATCGGCACCTCGGTGGCGCTCGCCGCCGCCCGGCGCGGGGTCACCGTCCACCTCCTCGACGCCGACGCCTCCGCGGTGCGCACCGCCGAGCTGCTCGGCGCCGGCACCGCGCGGCCGCCCGAGGAACCGGTGGACCTCGCGGTGCTCGCCGTGCCCCCGAGCAAGGTCGCCGACGTGCTCTCCCAGCAGCAGGCACGGGGTCTGGCGCGGAGTTATACGGACGTGGCCAGCGTCAAGGCCGGTCCGGAGCGGGAGGTGCTGGCCCGCGCCCCGCGGCCCACGCACTTCGTCGGCGGTCACCCGCTGGCCGGCCGCGAACGCTCCGGGCCGCTCGCCGCGCGTCCCGATCTGTTCCGCGGCAGGGTGTGGGTGCTCACCCCCTCCCGGCTCACCTCCAAGCCCGCCTTCGACCGGGCCCTGGACCTGATCGCCCTGTGCGGAGGCGTGCCGACCGTCATGCAGAGCACGGCCCACGACGAGACGGTGGCGCTCACCTCTCACGCCCCGCACGTCATGGCCAGCCTGGTCGCCGCCCGGCTGGAGGGCCGGTCTCCGGTCACCGCGCTCCTCGTCGGCCAGGGATTCCGGGATGCCACCCGGATCGCCCGCGGCGAGGCCCGGCTGTGGACCGACATCATCGAGACCAACGCCGGCGAGGTCGCCGGTGTTCTCACTGCGCTCCAGGGCGACCTCGCCGAACTGCTCACGGTGGTACGGGAATTGGCGGCACGAGACCCGCGCAACCGGGCGCGGAGCCGGCGTAACCTCACCGGCCTGCTGGAACGAGGCATCGCCGCGCTGGATACGTTGCCCGCCCCAGTCTCCGCGGCGTCCGGACCGCTCGCCGCGGACAACACCCGGCTCGACGTCACCATCGCCGAGCGTCCCGGGGAACTCGCCCGGCTCCTCGACGCCGCGGCCGGATTCGGCGCCGGACCCGACACGGTCGCCGCGCCGCTAGCCCCGCACGGCCCTGAGGGACCTCTCGTCATCCGGTTCGAACTCGCCCCGGCCGAAGCGGGCACCCTGGGGGAGAAGCTGGCCGCCGCAGGGTGGGACGTGGTCCACGAGGCCGGCGGCCACGGTGTCGGCGAACTCACGAAGAGCGGGCACCAGGCCGGCGCCCATGAGGCGGACGGACACCGGCTGGGCGAGCCCGAAGAGGGCGTGCACCAAGACGGCGTGCACGAAGACGGGGTTCGCAGGGCCGCCGTCCTCACGGCGGCCCTGCGCGAGCACGGCAGGTGCGGGGCCGGCCCGCACCCGGCCGCCGTACCGCAACAAGCCGCAGTGCCCCGTGACGCCGAGTGCGAGGACGACGCACGGGCAACGACCCGTCCCGCTCCCGTCGGCGATCCGCTGTGACCGCAGCTTCCCTTCCCGCCGGACCCGGCACACCGGAACCCTCCCCGGCCGAGTGGCCGAGGAGGGCACGGGTCCGGTCAGGTTCGGACCCGGCACCGTGCCCCCCGCGGGGGATGTCGGGGGCCACCGGTGATCAGGGGGTGGCCAGCGCCTCCGTCGGGGGCAGCCGGGCCGCGCGCACCGCCGGGTAGAAGCCCGCCAGCGCGCCGATGAGCAAGGTCGAGCCGATGCCTCCGGCCATGGCCCAGACCGGCACGACCGACGGCCAGCCCTGGTAGGAGGCGTAACCGATGGTCACCGCGATTCCCACGGCCACCCCGCCGATGCCGCCGAGCAGGGACAGCAGTTGCGACTCGCACAGGAACTGGTTGCGGATCTGGCCTCGGGTCGCCCCCAGGGAACGACGCAGTCCGATCTCTGGGCGGCGCTCCAGCACCGAGATGACCATGGTGTTGGCCACGCCGACACCGCCGACCAGAAGTGCCACCGCACCGAGTCCGAGGAGCAGACCGCTCAGGGTGTCGTCCGTGGCTTCCTTCGCGGCGAGCGCGTCGGAGGGCCGGGAGACGGCCACCTCGTCCGGCTTCTCCGGGTTGACGGTGGCCCCGAGGATGCCCTGCACCTCGGAGACGTGCTCCTCGACGGCGCGTACGTGGATCACCGTCGGATAGCCGTCGAAGCCGAGGTTCTCCCTGGCATAGGGCCAGCCGACCAGCGCCTGGGTGTCCAGTTCCGGCATCAGCTCGTTGGGCGCGAGCAGCCCGATCACCGTGAACCAGCGGTCGCCGAGCCACACCTGGACGTCGGCCCCGGCCCGGTGCACCCCGAGCTGTTCGGCGGCGCGGGGACCGAGGACGACCGACGGATAGCGCTCGTTGGCCGCGTTCAGCCAGCGGCCGTCGGTCAGCTTCGCGCCGGTCGTCTCCGGCAGGTTGGTCCTCGCCGCGTTGACGGCGATACCGCTGGTCTCGGCCTGGGGGATGTGGTCGTTGCGGTACACCTTGGCGTCC
The DNA here is from genome assembly GCF_044756385.1 of Streptomyces sp. NPDC091972. Lineage (NCBI taxonomy): Bacteria > Bacillati > Actinomycetota > Actinomycetes > Kitasatosporales > Streptomycetaceae > Streptomyces > Streptomyces sp. NPDC091972. The sequence continues at coordinate 27,045 of NZ_JBIVSV010000013.1, forward strand.
ACCTTGCCGAGCGCCGTCACTGACTCCACGTCCGCGATGTTGCCCACCATCCGGACCGACTCGCTCGGCAGATGAGAGGCCTCGCCGCTGAGCGACGGCCCCGGTGTGACGGACAGCAGATTGGTGCCCAGGGCATTCAGCCTCCGGTCCAGATCCTCCGTACTGGACGTGGAGATGCCCACCACGCCCACCATCGCGGCGATACCGATCGCGATGCCGAGCGCGGACAGGAACACCCGCATGGGCCGGGCCCGCAACCCGTACCCGCCCACCCGCAGGACGTCGGCGAAACTCATCCGGGCCGGCTGGGGCCGGGAGCCGGCAGTGCGCCGGCGGGGCCCCCTCACCCCTCCGCCCCGGAGGTGACGGCCGCCATCTCCCGGCCGGCCGTCGCCGAGTCGTGCTGGATCCGCCCGTCCTTGAGCCGCACCTCACGCGGCAGGGACGCGGCTACGTCCCGGTCGTGCGTGATGACGACGACCGTGGTGCCGGCATCGTTCAGCTCGTGCAGCAACTCCAGCACGGTCGCGCCGGACCGGGAGTCGAGCGCGCCGGTCGGCTCGTCCGCCAGCAGCAGCGGCGGATCGCCCAGCACCGCTCGGGCGATCGCGACGCGCTGCTTCTCACCGCCGGAGAGCTGGTGCGGCTCGTGGTACAGACGGTGCCCGAGACCCACGCGGCGCAGCGCCGCCTCGGCGAGCCGGCGCCGCCTGGCGCGCGTGGTGCCGCTGTACAGCAGGCCGTCGGCCACGCTGTCCAGCACCGGGATGCCCGAGGTGAGGTGGAACTGCTGGAACACGAAACCGATCGTGCCGGCGCGCAGCGCCGACAGCTCACGGTCGCTCAGCTCCTCGACGGCGTGGCCGTCGACGCGGACATGCCCGGAGGTGGGGCGGCTCAGGGTGCCCATGATGTTGAGCATGGTCGACTTCCCGGACCCGGACGGCCCCACGATCGCGACCAGTTCACCGCGCGCGATCACCAGATGCGCGTCGGCCAGCGCGACGACCTCCCCGTACCGCTGGGAGACACCCGACAACTCGACCACGGGCGGCGTCACTTGGGCACCCCCACGGTCATGCCTTCCTTGATGCCCGAGCCCTTCACTTCGACCAGGCCGTTGGCGAACATTCCCAGTTCCACCGGGACCATCCTGCTGCCGCCCCCGGTGGTCGGCGCTTCCAGGGCGTAACCGCCGCCCGGTCGTGCCATCAGCGCGTTGACCGGTACCGCGAGCACGTCCCGGCGGCTGTCGGCCGCCAGGATCACGTCGACGGACGCCGCCTGGTAGCGACCCAGCTTCTTCTGGTCCTCGATCTTCAGCTGGACCGGGAGAGTGGCCTCGTCCGCGCCCTTGCTCTCGCCGCCGCTCCCGCTCCCGGAACCGGCCGAGTCGTTGCCCGGGCTGCCGATGTCGGTGACCTCGCCCACCACGGTCGCGCCGTCCGGCAGCCGGACCGTGGCCTTGGAGCCCTCCTTCACCAGGTCCTCGTGCTGCGGGTCCAGGTCCATCGAGACGATCCGTTCGGTGCCCGTCCAGGTCAGCACCTCCCCGCCAGCGACCGCGCCGGGCGAGGTCTTCAGCTCCGTGACCCGTCGAGCCCCGGACGCGACGACCGCGTCCCCGGGCCGTACGGTTCCGGTCTCCTCGGCGTTCAGGTCGTCCTGCCACTCCTCGACCGCCCGGGCGGTGCCCGAGGTGTACTCGTCGTCCACATCGAAGCCGTCGTAGCCCAGGTCGGCGAGATTGCGCTCCAGCATGCGCACGTCCTTGCCCTCGCTGCCGGGCTCCAGCGTGCGGTAGAAGGGGATGGATCCGTACAACAGCGGAACTTTGCGCTCGTTGACCCGGTAGACGGCGTCGCCGCGTTTCAGCGTGTCGCCCTCGCCGGGCACCCAGGTGACGAACTCGCCGTTGGCGGCCTGGCCGCCACCGCTCTGCCCGGCCTGTCCGGATGCTGGGGCGGCGGAGCCGTAGGTGACGGCGGTCGGCTTGCCATGGCCCAGGGTGCCGTCCACGGTCTCGGTACTGGTGAGCGTCATCCGCCGGATGGTCGTCGTCGCGGTCGGCCCGTCGGGGGCGGCCTGCGCCGTGGGTCCGTCGTCGCCGCTGAACGTGCCGGTGGCGGCCAGTCCCGCAGCGGCCGCCACGGCGATGGCGACGACGAGGATGACGGCCCTGCGGCGGATACGACGCCTGTTGCGGTCCCCCGGTGGGCGGTCGCCCTCCTCGGCCACCGCCGGCTCAGCCGCCTTCTCGGCGACGTCCGGGGCGCGCTCCGCGTCGTCCGAGACCGCCGGGGCGGTGCCCGGCTGTACGACGGCCGGTAGGTGTTCGGTCTCGTCCTGCGTGGTCACTGCCCTCCGCCGCCCTGGATCATCATGCCGCCGCCGGGCCATTTGTCCTGGCACGCGGAACGGGCCTTCTGGAACGCGGGGTCAGCCATGCTGAGGCCGGCACCTGCGAAGTCGAGAGCCATCTGGCCCCCGTTGATCTCAGGGTCCGGGAAGTTCGGCACGCCGTTCTTGCGGATGCACTCGGCCCAGGCGGCGACCTTCGTCGGATCGAGCGCCTCGCCTCCCTGACCCTGGCCCTGGGCCTGCGGCGCCTTGTCGCGGCAGGCCTCCATGGCGCTCTGGAACTCGGGCGAGTTGGTGTCGACGTCGCCGGCGTCCATACGGACACCACCGTCGGCCTGCTGGGGATCGGGGAATTCCGGTACACCCTCCGCGCGCATGCACTCGGAGAATTCCAGCGCCTGGTCGAACGGGCTGTTCGCCGACCCGGAGGAGCTCGAGCTCGGCTCATCGCCCGAGGCCGCGTTGGACTCACCGGAACAGCCGCTGATCAGCGCGCCGGTGAGAAGCAGGGATACGGGTAGAAGCGAGCGCCCGATCAGGGCGCGACGGTGTGTGGAGAACATGTTCGGAGTTGTACGCCCGGCGCGGTTACACCCGGGGAACACCGCGTCCACCGCCCTCACCCTTCCCAGGCGTTATTCCCCTGTTATGGCACCCAGGGCATCCTGACCAGCATGAGAGTGCTGATTGTCGACGACCATCTCGAGCTCGCCGAGACGATTGCCGCCGGACTGCGCCAGGAGGGCATGGCCATCGACCTGGCACTGGACGGTCAACAGGCGCTGGAACAGGCGACGGTGTACGACTACCACGTGATCGTGCTCGACCGGGACCTTCCGCTGATGCACGGTGACGAGGTCTGCCGCGCGCTGGTCAAGCACGGTTCCGGAGCCCGCATCCTCATGCTCACGGCCTCTTCCACGGTCGCCGACAGGGTGGACGGACTGAGCCTGGGCGCCGACGACTACCTGACCAAGCCGTTCGCCTTCGCCGAGCTGGTGGCGCGGATCCGGGCCCTCGCGCGGCGCGCACACCCTGCCGTGCCCCCGGTGCTCACCCACGGTGACCTGTCGCTGTCGCCCGCCGAGCACACCGCCTGGCGTGGCGGACGCCCACTCGATCTGACGCCCAAGGAGATGGCCGTACTGGAGCTGCTGTTGGCCGCGCGGGGTGCGGTGGTGTCCGCGGAGGATCTGCTCGAACGGGCGTGGGACGACGCAACCGACCCGTTCACCAACACCGTGAAGGTGACCATCAGCCGGTTGCGCCGCAAGCTCGGCGACCCGCCCGTGATCGAGACGGTGCCGCATGTCGGCTACCGCATCTGAACGCGTCGGCCGGTTCCGCATCCGCTGGTCGGCCCGGCTCCGGCTCACCCTCCTGTACGGGACGCTGTTCCTCGTCTCGGGTGCCACTCTGCTCGCCGTCACCTACCTCCTGGTCGTGCAGAGCCCCGCCTCTAAAGGCACCAAGATCACCACCCTGCCTGCCTCGCGCACTCCGGCGGTACAGGAGATCTCGGCACAGATCTCCTACGTGGCCGACCGCCAGCGCCAGGAGGCACAGCGCACCCTGCTGACCCGGTCCGGGATCGCGCTCGGTGTCATGACCGCCGTCTCCGGTGGGCTGGGCTGGCTGGTGGCGGGGCGGGTGCTGCGGCCCGTACGCGTGATGACGGAACGGGCCCGGCGCATCTCGGCGCACAATCTGCACGAGCGGCTCGCCATGCCCGGCCCCGCCGACGACGAGTTGAAGAACCTCGGTGACACCTTCGACGGACTGCTGGCGCGCCTGGACGCGGCGTTCGACGCGCAGCGACGGTTCGTCGCCAACGCCTCGCACGAACTGCGCACCCCGCTGACCCTGCAGCGCACGGTGATCGAGGTAGCGCTCAGCAACCCGGACCCGGACGTGGAGACCCTGCGGGCGGTGTGTCGGCGGACCTTGGCCATCGGCGAGGACCAGAACGAGTTGATCGAGGCATTGTTGACCCTGGCGAGCAGTCAGAGCGGCGTCTTTGTGACCGAGCCGCTGGACCTCGCCGAGGTCGTCAAGGGTGTACTCGACGATCTCGAGCCCACTCGCCCCGAGGACGTCAGCCTGCACGTCGCGCTCGCCCCCGCCCCCGCCGAGGGCAGTACCAGCCTCGTGGAACGACTGGTGACCAACTTGGTCGGCAACGCCCAGCGCTACACCCATCCCGACGGCTGGATCCGGGTCACCACCGGCCTCGACGGCGGAGTGTCCACGGTGCGCGTAGTGAACAGCGGGCCGGTGGTCCCACGCGAGGCGATCCCCTCCCTGTACCAGCCCTTCCAGCGGCTCGGCCACCGCTCCGCAGGCGCCGACGGTCACGGCCTCGGCCTGTCGATCGTCGCGGCGATCGCCAGCGCCCACCGGGCCCGCATCGTCACCGAGCAGGGGCCGGAGGGCGGGCTGGACATCGTCGTCGCCTTCCCTCGTCGCAGGGACGACCTGTACGCGACGCCCGACCCACACCCGTCCAACGCACGAGCCCCTTGGCGTTGACGGTACGCGCGCCGACCTGCCATCGCGCTTCCCCGAACGGGCCAACCGGTTCAGCTCGATCTGTCGGCCAAAACGTGCCCAAAGACTCGGCGCCACAGCGACACCTTCCGGCAGCGCCCGGAGGTATCCGGCCCGGCCGGCAGCGGGAGCGGTCAGCCGCGGTCGGGCCGGTGAGCCGTGTGGGGGGTCACCAACCCGGAGTCGTAGGCGAGGATCACCGCCTGCACGCGATCCCGCAGACGGAACTTGTCCAGGATGTGCCCGATGTGTGTCTTCACGGTCGTCTCCCCGACGCCCAGCTCGGCAGCGATCTCCGCGTTGGACAGACCGCGGGCCAGGGTCCGCAGGACGTCCACCTCGCGCCCTGTGAGGATGTCCAGCTGGGGTGGGACGGGTGGAGCGGTCGCGGAAGGCATGCCGGCGAACCTCGCCAGCAGGCGCCGGGTGACCCGGGGGGCGAGCACGGCGTCGCCGGCCGCCACGGTGCGGATCGCAGCCACCAGGGAGTCGGCCGGCCCGTCCTTGACGAGGAAGCTGCTCGCTCCTGCCCGCAGGGCGTCCACCACATGCTGGTCGAGATCGAACGTGGTCAGGATGATGACCCGGCTGGACAGCCCGGACTCGGCGATCAACCGCGTCGCCTCGACGCCGTCCATCCGCGGCATGCGAATGTCCATCAGGACGACGTCCGGAGCCAGGCGGCGGGTCTCCTCGACGGCTTCCTGGCCGTCGGCTGCCTCACCCACGACTCGGATGTCCGCCTCCGCCTCCAGGATGAACCGGAAGCCGGTGCGGATCATCGGCTGATCGTCAGCCAGCAGGACGCTGATCGGCCGCATGGTGTGCTGTTCCTCCGGTGTGGGTGATGCCGTCCTCGTCGGGCAGCTGGAGTACGGCGTGGACGCAGTATCCGCCGCCCGGGCGTGGGCCGGTGTGCAGGGTGCCGCCCGTCGCGGAGATTCTCTCCCGCATCCCCAGCAGGCCGTGACCGGAGCCGCCCGCGGCTGTGGGGGCCCGTCCTGCGAGCCCGCCGGCGACGCTGGGCCCGTCGTCACAGATGCGGACGTGCAGCTCCTGCGGGTGCTCTCCCCACAGCAGCCGGACCCGGGCGTGAGTCGGTCCCGCGTGCTTGACGGTGTTGGTCAGTGCCTCCTGCACGATGCGATAGACCGTGAGCTGGAATCCCGCCGGCAGGGACACCGGCGTGCCCGACACTTCGTAGTCCACCTTCGCGCCGGTGGCGCGCACGGCGTCGACGAGGGCGGGCAGGGCCGCGATGGTCGGTTGGGGCGGCTCCTTCGAGGGTGCGGCATCCGCGTCCTCGTCGGTGCGCAGCACGTCCAGCAGCCGGCGCAGCTCGGTGACGGTGTCCCGCCCCGTCTGCTCGATGGCGGAGTGCAGTTCGTGCGCCTTGTCGGGGGAGCGGTCCTGGACGCGGTCGGCGGCGATCGTCTGCACGACCATCAGGCTCACGTTGTGCGCCACGATGTCGTGCAGTTCGCGGGCGATGCGTGCCCGCTCCTCCATCACCGCGGCCCGCGCGTTGGCCGCCTGCTCCCGCTCCAAGGCCGCGACACGCTGCACGACCTCGTCTCTCACGGCCTTGCGGGCCCGGGACAGCCGGCCCAGGGCCCACGCCGCCAGCAGCAGCACGGCGTCCGTGACCAGTGCGGCCAGCGCGTACCCGGAGGGCGCGAGGAGTGCCTCGGTCAACGCGCTCAGGGGAATGCCCACGGCGGCCACGAAGGTCGTCACGCGCGGTGTGTCGCGTACCGCTGTCAGGAACACGGCCGTGGCCACGGCCAGATAGGTGGGACCGATCGAGGTACCGTCCGGTCCGGAGAGCTGAGGGATGTAGGAGAGGGACTGGAGCGTCGCCGATGCGACAGCCATGACCAGCAGGCTCACCAGCGGCAGCTTGCGGTGCACGGCGAGCGGCAGGCTCGAAAGCAGCGCCAGCCCGTACCACCACTGGTCGGGTGCCCGCAGGCTGTGCCCACCGGGTGGAATGGCTGCGGGCAGTGCCAGGCATGCGGCCGCCGCGAGGACGGCCAGCGCGGTGTCCGTGACCGCCGCCGGCACCTGGTGGCCCGCGAAGGGCCCCGACTCTCTCATGCTCTCAACGGTAAAGGCGCTGTTCACGCGGGATGACCTTCCCAGGTCTGACCCCCGCCGTCAGGTTTCCTCCTCCGGGTCCTCCTCCTTTCGTAGGAGACACCCCGGTGGCGACGCCTCGCTGTGCGCCCTGCGCTCCTCCGGTCGGAGGAAGGCGGCACGGGCCTCAGCCGTCAGGCGGAGCGTCCGATTCGACGCGGGGGCGGAGGCCGCGGGCCGCGCTCCCCGGTCAACTGGAAGAACCCCCGCCACGCAACGTGAGGTTCCACCATGCTCGGAGCACGCAGCCGCACCACGTCCCCCAGCGGCCCCATCGGCACTGATCCATCCGGCAACGCCGTACGACTGACCCAGGTGACCAAGGAGTACGGCCGCGGTTCCGGCAAAGTGGTCGCACTGGACGACGTCAGCGTCGGCGTCGCGGCGGGCACCTTCACCGCGGTGATGGGCCCGTCCGGCTCGGGAAAGAGCACCTTCCTGCACTGCGCCGCCGGACTCGACCGGCCGACGTCGGGAACCGTCCGGCTCGGCGGCCAGAACCTGGGCGAGCTGGACGAGACGCAGCTCACCCGACTGCGCCGTACCCGCATCGGATTCGTCTTCCAGGCCTTCAACCTGCTGCCCGCGCTCACTGTCGAGCAGAACATCACCCTGCCCCTGCGTCTGGACGGCCAGGGCACCGACCACGACACGGTCCGCGGTGTCACCGATGCGGTGGGCCTGACCGGACTGCTCACCCGGCACCCGGCGGAACTGTCCGGCGGTCAGCAGCAGCGCGTGGCCATCGCCCGGGCCCTCATCACCCGTCCGGAGGTGATCTTCGCGGACGAGCCGACCGGCGCAGTCGATCCGGACACCGCCGACGGCATCCTCACTCTGCTCCGGCAAGCGGTCACCGACCTGCACCAGACCGTCGTGATGGTCACCCACGACCCGGCCGCCGCCCAGCACACCGACGAGGTGATCTTCCTCGCCGCGGGACGTGTGGTACGCCGCATGACGACGCCCTCCGCCCCTCGGATCAAGGCCGCCATGACCGAGCTGAGGAGGAACGCCTGATGCTGCGCATCGCTCTCGCGACCCTGCGCACGCGCGCCGGAGCCTTCGCTGCCACGTTCGCAGCCCTCCTGATGGGCTCAGCCGTGATCACCGCCTGCGGCGTACTCCTGGAATCAGGCCTGCGCTCCTCCGTGCCGCCCGAGCGGTACGCCAAGGCGCCCGTCATCGTGGCCGGCCGCCAATCCGTCGACCTTCAGGTGAAATCCGCCGACGGCTCCGCCTACGACAGCTCCCAGCCGCTGTCCGAGCGGTCCCGGCTCGACGCCGCGCTGGCGAAGGACCTCGCCGCTGTGGAAGGTGTGGCTTCCGTGGTGCCCGACCGCGGCGCCCCCGTCCGGATGCTGGCCGGTGAGCGGACCGTGACCGGCGCCAACGGAGCCGTACCGCAGGCCCATACCTGGAACAGCCGCGTCCTGGGCGGCTTCCGGCTCAGCGAGGGGCACAGCCCTCAGGGAAGCCGGCAGGTCGTCCTGGACCGTGATCTCGCGGAGCGGGCCGGGCTGCGGACCGGCGACCGCGTGCGGATCATGGCAACCTCCACACCGCTCACTTTCGAGGTGGCCGGGCTCGTGACCCTCGACGGCGGACGCACCCCCCGGCAGTCCGTGTTGTTCACCTCCTCGGCGGCGATGGATCACCTGGCACCCCGGTCGGGTGCACACGTCAATGCCTTCGGCGTCTTCACCCGGCCGGGCACTGACGCGTCGGACGTGGCGTCCGCGGTCGAAGAGACACTGCGAGGACGCGGCGCGGCCGTGTACACCGGCGACAGCCGCGGCGAAGCGGAGTTCACCGACATCGCCGTCGGGGCGGCCAACCTGGTGCAGCTCTCCACCGGCATCGGCGGCAACGTTCTGCTGGTGGCCGTGTTCGTGCTGTGCGCCACCACCTCGCTCGCGGTGCGCCACCGCCGCCGTGAGATGGCTCTGCTGCGCGCGATCGGTACCACCCCCGGACAACTGCGCCGCATGATCGCGGCCGAGTCCGCGGTGGCGGGCCTGGTGGCCGGGCTGCTCGGATGTCCGCTCGGCGTCGGGGTCGTCCACTGGCTCGGCGGTCAGTTCGCCGGGCGCGGCCTGGTGCCGCCGGACTTCCATCCGGTGCTCGGCCCGCTGCCGTTCCTGGCGGCGGTGGGCACCACCGTGCTCACCGCGGTGATCGCAGCCCTCGTCGCGGCACGCAGGGCGGTCCGTGTCCGCCCGACGGAGGCGTTGCGCGAGGCATCGACCGAACCCGCCCGTCTGGGGCGCGGACGCCTGATCACCGGTGGTGTCCTGCTGGCGCTGGCCGCGTCCGTGGTCGGCCTCGGACTCGGCTACCGCACCGATTTCATGACCTTGGTCGGACTGGCCAACTCCCTGGTGCTGGTCCTCGTCATCGCCGCCGCGGTCCTCGGCCCGCTCGTCACCCGGGCGGCGATGACCGTCCTGGCGCCCCTGCTGACCCGCACCGGTGCCACCGGCTGGCTCGCCGCCGCCAACTCCCGTACCCGCGCCGCACGGACCGCGGCAGCCGTCACCCCGCTGCTGTTGGCCGTGTCCCTGGCCGCGACGGTCGTCTTCACCCAGACCACCCAGCTCCAGCAGGCCGCGGACGAGACCCGCGCGGGGACGCTCGCCACCCGGGTGGTGAACGCCCCCCAGGGTGTGTCCCCCGATTTGGCGGAAAGGGCGGCCCGACTGCCGGGTGTCACGGCCGCCACCGGTGTGGTCCGCTCCAAGGCCATCGGCGTGGGGACGCTGCTGGGCACCCAGGAGACCGTCTCTCTCAGCGCCCAGGGCCTGAAACCCACTGCCCTGGCCGACACCGTCGACCTGGACGTCCGCGAGGGGAACCTGTCGGACCTGGCCCCAAGGACGGTCGCCCTCAGCACGACAGCGGCCTCATGGCTGGGCCTGGACGTCGGCGACCGCGCCCACCTCCACCTGGGCGACGGCACGCCCTTCAGCGGCGAGGTCGTCGCCGTGTACAGCCGCGGGCTCGGCTTCGCCGATCTCACCTTCGACCACGACCTGCTGCTGTCCCACACCACGGCGCACGTCGACCAGTCGGTGCTGATCCGCTCGCGGTCCGCAGACGCTCCCGAGCTGTCCGCACTCGCGCGCAGTTACCCGGGTACGACCCTGAGCACCACGCCGGCCGCCGACGCGCAGGTTCGTGAGCAGCGGGCGCTGGCCTGGGTGAACTACGTGGTGGTCGGCCTCATCATCGCCTACACCGCCCTTACCGTGATCAACACCCAGGCGATGAACACCGCGACCCGCCGCCGGGAGTTCGCGCTGCTGCGGCTGACCGGTACGAGCCGGTCCCAGGTTCTGGGCATGATGCGGCGGGAGAGCGCCACGGTGGCGGCCGTCGGCAGCCTTCTGGGCACTCTGCTGTCCGTGCCTCCGCTGGCCCTGGTCGCTCTGGCGCTGACCGGCAGCCCCGTGCCGACCGTTCCCGTCCTGGGCTGGCTCGCGATCGTCGGATCGACAGCGCTCCTGGCAGTGGCCGGAGCGATGCTGCCCACCCGGCTGATGCTGCGGACGCCTGCGGTGCACGCCATCGGTACGAAGGAATGACGCCGGAAGCGCGGGAGGCGACCAGACACACGACCCGTCCAGCGCGCCGACGCGACCGAGCCCCGGCAGATCGGGCAGGCAGCCGACCGGCGCCTTCCCGGATGCCATGCGATCCGGCCCCGTCGGAAAAACTCCGGTATGGACATCGCCAGGAGCGCGAGCCAGAATGAAGGAACAGTTTCGAAAGAGTTCTTTAACATAAGGCTTCTCTCTCATGGTGACCGGACAGGACCCGCCGCCGCGGCGGCAGATCAACGACCCCCGGCAGTTGCGTGCACTGGCCCACCCACTGCGGCTCGCCGTGCTCCAGTACCTGATGGCGGTGGGGCCGCGGACAGCGAGCGAGTGCGCGGTGGAGGTGGGCTCCACCGCCTCCAACATCAGCTGGCACCTGCGCCATCTGGCCGGCCACGGACTCGTCGAACCCGTCGAGCCGTCCGACGGCCGCGAACGCCCCTGGCGGGCCGCACAGGTCGGACTCGACTTCGGAGCGATGAGCACCGACCCCGTCGTCATGCCGGAACAGGACGCCCTGATCGCGGCGAGCATGGCGGAGGAGAGCCAGCTCACTCGGCGTTTCCTCGACCACCGGGACAAGATCGACCCCCGGTGGCTCGACACGGCCCGTCTCGACGGGTACGTACTGCGGGCCACTCCCGAGGAGATGGACGAGCTGGCGGAGCGACTGAACGCCCTGCTGCGGCCCTACCTGGCCACTGTCCGTGACGATCCGCCCGAGGACGCCACCCTGACCTACGTGGGGCTGCGGCTGTTTCCCCGGCTGAACGCGGCGGGGCGCACCGAATGACCGGCCAGGCCGCACCCGCACGCCATCCGTTACGGGACGCGGCCTTCGCCCGGCTGTGGGTCTCGGGACTCCTGTCCGAGACGGGCAAGTGGGTGCTTCAACTGGCCCTGCCGCTGTACGTGCTGCAGCTGACCAGCTCGGCCCTGGTCACCTCGGTCGTGGCGATGCTCGGACTGCTGCCCAGCCTGTTCATGGCTCCCGTTGTCGGCGCGCTCGTCGACCGCTGGGACCGGCGTGGTGTCCTGGTGGTGGTCAGCGTGGCCCAGGCGGCGCTGCTGCCCCTCCTCCTCGGCGTCGACGACAGGGGAGACCTGTGGCTGATCTATCTGGTCACAGGCGCCGAGGCGATCCTCACCGTGGCGTTCGAGTCGGTCAAGAACGTCGCCCTGTCCACCCTGGTGGCTCCGGACCAACTGGTCAGCGCCAACGCAGCGATCGGCCTCAACGTCTCCATGGGCCGGCTGGTCGGCAGCCCGCTCGGCGGCATCCTGCTGAGCACGGCCGGGCTGCCGTTCGTCATCGGCTTCGGGTCGCTGTCGTTCCTGGTCGCCGCCGCACTGGCGTGGACCATCCCCCGGGGGCCGCGCACCCGCGAGGCCCCCGGGGCGGACCAGCGCTTGCTCACCGGTCTGGGCCGAGGTCTGCGCACCATCCGGGACGTCCCCGTGCTGCGCGGCACCTTCGCCTGTGTGGGACTGCTGTCTCTCGCGCAGGGCATGTTCGTGGTGCTGTTCCTGCTCTTCGTCACCGACCTCATCTCCGCGGGCGAAGCCCAGGCGGGCCTGCTGCGCGGGGTGCAGGCGGTCGGCGGATTCGCCGGCACCGTGACCGCGGGGGTGCTGACCCGGCGCCTCGGCGCGCCGCGTCTGCTCAGCACCGGGGTCCTCGTCTTCGGCGCGGTCAGCGCCCTCACGTGGAACCTGTCGACGGTGACCGCCGGACTCTGGGTGTACGCAGCGCTGTTCACCGTCGCGGGCGTGCCCGCCGTATGGCTGGCCGCCGCCTGGCTCTCCCTCGTCCAGCAGTCCTCACCGCTTCCGGTACGGGGCCGGGTCATGGCCCTCGTGCTCGGACTGTCCGACGGCCTCCAGGCGCTGGGCATGCTGGTCGCCGGTCTGCTGACCGGAGTCGTCGGCACCCTCGCCGCCCTCAACATCCAGGCGGCCCTGCTGCTCTGCGCCGGCCTGCTCGCCCTCCGGCTGCACCCCGGAAGGGGCTCGGCCGCGAAGCACGGCAGGATCCTCACGCGCGGACGGCTGGCCCGTGCCGCGGTGCTCGCGCGGACCCAGCACCGGCGCGACGACCGGTCCTGAACGGACCGCGGCCGACCGGTGCTGCTGCCCCGGAACTGTCGGAGGGCCAGGCTGCCCGCGAAACTGCCGGAGCGGCGGCGCGTCCTCTGTTTGACTCCACAGCGCAACGAGGCCGCTGCGTGAGGAGACCCGATGACCGTTCCCCTTTCCGTCTGCGTCTTCTGCGGCTTCTCTCCCGGAGCGGGGACACGGTACGTGGAGTCGGCCAGGGAGCTGGGCGCGCTGCTCGGCCGACGCGGGCACCGGCTGGTCTACGGCGCCGGGACGGGCGGGCTCATGGGGGCCGTGGCCGCCGGGGCGGCGGAGCGCGGCGCCCGGATCACGGGTCTCATCCCGGACTTCCTGCGTCTGCGCGAACAGGCCGACGAACTCCCGGAACAGCGCCTGGTCCTCACCGGCGACCTGCTGGAACGCAAACGGGGCATGATCGACGAGGCCGACGCGTTCGTCGCGTTGCCCGGAGGCTACGGCACGCTGGACGAGGTCCTCGAAGTGATCTCCATGAAGGCCCTGGGCCTGCTGGACGCACCCCTGGTGCTGGTGGACGTGGACAAGGCCTGGACCCCGTTCGTGGCGCTGATCGACAGCCTGCACGAGCGCGGCTTCCTGCGCGACCCCCGTGTCTTCACCGTCGCCGCCGACCCCGCGGAGGCGCTGACGTACATCGAACGGCACACGGCACGCGACCGGCTGGAAAGCCGTCCCGCCGTCGTGCACCAGTGAACGGCCCCACTCCCGGGCCGTGGATCCCGACACCGACCGAGTGAAGTGGTGACCATGCCGACTCCGACAGGTCCGGACAAGCCCCTCATCATGCTGGTGGGAATGGGAGACCTGTCCTCCCGACTGCTCACCATGCTGCTGTCCCACCCCGCCACCAACCGCGTCGTCGTGGCCGGACGCGATCCGGAGACCCTCCGACGCCGTGCCAACCTCGCCCAACTCACAGCCGTGAACCTCGGGTTGTTCGGCACTGTGGCGACGGAGCGGATCGACCTGTACGACGTTCCCGGCACCGCCGAGACGCTCGACCGGGTCCGTCCCGACATCGTGTTCATGGGAGCGTCACTCCAGTCGTGGCGGGTCATCACCCAGCTCCCGAAGGACGTCTTCGAGGAACTCGACCAGGCTCAGCTCGGCCCCTGGCTGCCTCGCCATCTCACCTTGAACCACCTGCTGATGCAGGCCGTTCGGATGTCGGGCACCGGGGCGAAGGTGGTCAACGCGGCCTACCCCGACGCGGTGGGACCCGTACTCGCCACCGCCGGACTGGCCCCCACCACCGGCATCGGGAACGTCGCCAACATCGTTCCGGCCCTCACCCTGGCGTACGCGCACTGCGCCGACCGGGAACCGGCCGACATCGAGGTCCGGCTCGTCGCCCAGCACTACTTCAGCCACTACGTGCCGCGCTACGGAGAGGCCGGCAAGGGCGTCTACCACCTCACCGCGCGGGCCGGCGGAGAGTCGTTGGACAGGCCCCACCATGAGGTCTTCACCCAGATCAACGGCCGGCTGAAACGCCTGGGCGGTCTCGACGGCCAGCTCCTGACGGCCTCCTCCGCGATGCGGGTGCTACAGGCGATGGCCACCGACAGCGGGGCCCTGTGTCACGCCCCCGCGCCCGGCGGGCTGCCCGGTGGCTATCCCGTCCGGGTGACCGCGGAGGGAGCCACGGTGGACCTGGACCCCTCCCTCACCCTCGACGAGGCGGTACGGCTGAATGTGGAGTGCCAGCGCGCCGACGGCATCGAACGGATCGACGACGACGGGACGGTGACGTTCACCGAACCCGAGATGGCCGTCATGAAGCGGATGCTCGGCTATGACTGCCCCGCCATGAAGCTCTCCGAGACCGCCCAGTGGGCGGACGAACTCGGCCGCAAGTACGAGGCGTTCGCCGCACGCCACAAGTGACTCCGACACGGCGGTGGGGGGGGGGCCCGGGCGCCCCCCCCCCCCCGGGGACCGGGTCGGTCGGGGGCGGGGGCGGGCGCGCCCGCCGGGCCGAGGGGCCCGCCGCGCCCGGCGGGGGGCGGGGGGGTGGGGGC
>NZ_JBIVSV010000013.1:41854-313533 GCF_044756385.1 Streptomyces sp. NPDC091972
CGCCGCCCCCCCGTGGGGGCCCCCACCCCGCCGCCCTGCCGCGGCCGCCCCCCCCCCCCCCCCGCCCCCCCCGGGGGGGGGGGCCGCCGCCCCCCCCCCCCCCCACCGCCGTGTCACGCTCGTGTCCTTGCCGGCCCGGACCCGCCGACGACGTGCAACGAACAGCCGTGCCGCCCCAGTTGCTCGGCGAACCGTGCGGCCACCTGGGGAGGCGGCACCGCGCCGGTGCACAGGACATGCCTGAGCCACGGCGGCGGCAGCAGCCCGTGCACCCGCTGGAAGTCCATGAACTCCTCGAGCGCGTCCAGCGGGAGCACCATCACGGTGGCACGGTTGCGCTGGCAGGCCAGCAGCCGGGCCATGGGATCCCGGGCCTCCTGCGCGACCACGGCCGCGCCCGCGCACAGAGGCCAGAACATCTCGAGCACCGCCTCGGGCGAGCCGACCGCCGCCGAGTGCAGCATCGTGTCACCCGGCGTCAGCGGGCAGACCAGTTGGGCCTCGAAGATCTGCGCCAGCCACTGTCCGTGCCGGGACACCACCATGGACGCGGAGCCCGCCCGTTCGTCCGGGGCGGGCGCTGCCGCCGTGTCGTCCCGGTCGGTGAAGCAGGCCGTGGCCCGGGCCGACGCAAGAATCCGGTCCACGCGCTCGGGCGGGGTCGCCGCATCGATGGGCAGTGCCGCCGCGCCGCTTTCCAGGACCGCGAGCGTCGCCGCCACGAACCGGGGGCCGCGCGGCAGACACACGCCCACCGGTGCCTGCGCCGGGTTGCCGAGCGCGGTCAGCCGCCGCGCCAGACTGTGCGAACTGTGCAGCAGTTCCCGGTAGGTGAACTGCTCCATGGGCGAGCGGACCGCCAGCCGCCCCAGGGCCCGTTCGCCCTGGCGGCCGACCAGCTCGTGCACGGGACTGACGTCCAGGGTCATCGCGGTCACGACGCGGGCCCGCCCGCCACCGCGATCGGCAGGAACCCGCTCACCGCCCGGGCGACCTCGGTGGCGAACGGCGGCCTGAGCATGTCGAAGTGGCCGCCGGACACGCTCGCCCGGTGCACCGCGCCGGTTGCCAGGGACTCCCAGCGGGCCGAATGCGCGTCCTCGGCGGAGGTCACCAGGCAGAGGTCGCCGTCGTGGGGGCCGGGGCGGTAGGCGCCGAGTCGCGCACACTGTCGCTGCCACACCCGCAGGACCTCGCGGGGGAACCGGTCGGGCGTGCGGCACGACGCCGGGTCCACCCCCATGGTCTCGACGAGGCCGGAGCGGACGATCGCCTGGAAGGCCTCCTCCCGGCGCCGGCCCGTGGCCTGGTGCAACCGTGCGCTCATCCGGGCCAGTTCACGCTCCTGCTCCCGCCAGCCCGCCGGGTCCTCCGGCGCGCACGGATCGAGCAGGACCAGCCCGGCCACGCCATGGCCCAGGGCGGCCAACTGACGGCAGGTCTCAAGGGCCACGGGCGCCCCTGCCGACCAGCCGGCGACGACCACCGCCTCGTCCACGGCTCCCGTGATCTCGCGCGCGTAACGGGAGCTCAGCAGTTCCACCGTGCTCTCGTCGTCGCCGCCGTCGCCGTGCAACGAGGCGAGCGTCAGCCCGTACACCGGCTGTGCCGACGGCAGTTCGGCGACCAGATGCCGGTAGCAGAACACCGTGCCGCCGACCGGATGGACCAGCACCAACGGGACACCCCCGCCCGCGGCCCCCTGGATCCTTGCCAGGCTGCGGGGCCGGGACACGTCCGGGGTCCCGGACCCGCCGGGCCGTCGGCGCTCGGCGTCGATCACTGCCGACAACGCCGCGAGGGTGGGGGAGCGCAGGACCTCCTCGAAGGGGACGGGGCGGTCGTAGCGGGCGCGCAGCCGCTCCAGCAGCGCGAGCACCAGGAGAGAGTCGCCGCCCAGAGCGAAGAAGTCGTCGGCCGCCCCGATGTCCTCCGCCGGGATGCCGAGCAGTTCGGACCAGAGGGCGGCCAGCTCGACAGCCGTTTCGCCGGCCGAGCGGGCGGGGGGCCCGTCTGCGCCCGATCCCTGCCATGCCGGCGGCGGCAACGCGGCCCGGTCCGTCTTGCCGTTCTCATTGAGCGGCAGCGCGTCCAGCCAGGTGATCACCGAGGGCACCAGGTACGGCGGCAGCACTTCGCTCAGTGACGCGCGGAGCTCCGCCGCGGACGGCCGCTCGGAGGTACGGGGGACCGCGTAGGCGGCCAACGCGAGCTGACCCGAGGGGGCGCGCACTGCGACCACCACGGCTCGCCGCACCGCCGGATGCGCGGCCACCGCGCTCTCCACCTCCGCCGGTTCCACCCGGTATCCGCGGATCTTGACCTGCTGGTCGGCTCGGCCGAGGAACTCCACCTCGCCGTCCGCGTTCCAGCGGCCCAGATCTCCCGTCCGGTACATACGGGCGCCCGGCGGACCGTACGGATCAGGCAGGAACCGGCTCGCCGTCACCGCGGGCAGACCGGCGTACCCCCGCACCACGCAGTCGCCGCCGATGTAGATCTCGCCGGTCACGCCGGTCGGCACCCGGTTGAAGGAGGCGTCCAGGACATGGAGCGTGGTGCGGGGGATGGGCAGACCGATGGGCAGGTCACCGGCCCCGTCGGCGTCCTCCGGCGCGACCTCGTGCACGCTGTTGGCCACGGACGCCTCGGTCGGGCCGTACTCGTTGAGCACCGGCGTGTGCGGGTCGAGCGCACGCCACGCGCCGAGCGCCGAGCGGGGAAACGCATCGGCGCCGACCACCAGCAGCCGGGCCAGGCCCTTCGCCCGGTGCGCGGGCAGTTGGCGGGTCAGCACCTCGAGATGGCCCGGGGTCAGCTTGACGAACGCGAACGGCCCGGCCGCACTGAGGACCTCGCCGAGTTCGGAGGGCGGCACGGACTCGGGAACGACCGTGACGGTCTGGCCCACCAGCAGCGGCGCGAACAGGTTCGGCACGATCATGTCGAAGGCGATCGACGAGAACAGCGGCGCCCCGCCGGTGCGGTCGCCGACGTACCGGTCGACGCACCACATCAGGAAGTTGACCAGACCCCGGTGCTCCACGAGGACGCCTTTGGGCGTTCCGGTGGAACCGGACGTGTAGATGACGTAGCACAGGTTGCGCGGATCGGCCGGCACCGGGGCCGGTCCGCCGGGGGCGGCCTGTTCGTCCACCAGCATGACCGCGGACGACAGTTCGGAGGCGGAATCCGCCAGGACAGGCTCGGTCAGGACGACGGCGGATCCACTGTCCCGCACGAGATGGCGCAGCCGGGGCAGCGGGAAGGCCGGATCCAGCGGTACGTACGCCGCGCCCGCCTTGGCGACCCCGAGCAGTGCGGCCACCAGGTGCGCGGAACGGTGCATGTACACCGCGACCCGGGTCTCGGGACCCACCCCGCGTGCGGCGAGCGCCCGGGCGATCCGGTCGGCCCGCGCGTCCAGTTCCGCATAGGTCAGCGCGGCCGTTCCGTCCCCGCCGGCCTCGCGCACGGCGACCTGGTCCGGAGTGCGCCGTGCCTGCCGCTCGAAGAGTTCGTGCAGACAGGCGTCCGGGAGCTCGCCGGGTCCGCCGTCCGACAGCTCCTCGAACCGGGCCAGCTCGCCGGAGGTGAGCACCGGAACCCGGTGCAGCCGCAGATCCGGCCCACCGCGTGCGGCGTCGGTGACCGCCCCCAGGACCGTGCGCAGCCGGGTCCCCACCTCCTCGGCCGTACGGCTGTCGCAGGCCGAGGTCCGGTAGGTCAGCGTGCCCTCGAGCCCCGTGCCGCACGGTGCCAGCGCGAGGTCCAGGTCGCTCTTCGGGGTGGTGAAGCCGACCGGCCAGGGCTCGGCGTCGGTGCCCGTCAGTCGCAACGCCTCGGCCGGCTCGTAGTCCACCTCGAAGAGGACGTTGAACAGCGGGTTGGCCGCCGCCGACCTGGTCGTGCGCCGGACGTCGCGGAGCACGGTCTCGAAGGGGGTGTGCCGGTGCTCCAGAACGTCGAGGAAGCGCTGGGCGTTGCGGTCGACGAGGTCGGCGAAGGCGGGGTCTCCGTCCAACTCGCCCCGCAGCACGACGGTGTTGAACAGCGGGCCCACGACCCGCTCGGCCTCGGCGCCGTCCCGCTGCGAGACGGTGGTGCCCACCGCCACGTCGTGGGTGCCGCACAGTCGGCCCAGCACGGTCTGGAACGCGCTCAGCAGCACCACGAAGCGCGTGGTGCACAGCCGCCCGGCCAAGGCGTCGACCCGGGCGAGCAGATCCTCGTCGAGAACGAACCTGGTTTGCGCGCCGGGCCGCACGGTACCCGGCGTCGGCTCCACGGAGTTGCCGGGCAGCTCCAACAGGCGTACTCCCGACAGCTCTTGGCGCCAGAACGACAGGTCAGCCGCACGTCCGGGACCGTCCGTGCCGCGGGCGCCGCGCAGGTACTCCCAGTAGGCCGGGCGGGACGGGGCGGGCTCCGGGTCCCTGGCGTCTGGACGGCACAGACACGCGTAGGTCTCCGCCAGTTCTCTCAGCAGCAGTCGAAGCGACCAGCCGTCGCAGACGGAGTGATGGAGGTCGAGGTGCACGACGTGATCGTGAGGGCCGAGCCGTATCACGCCGGCTCGCAGCAGTGGCGGGCGGGACATGTCGAACGGCACGGCGGCAGCGGTCTCCACCCGGCGCCGGGCGTCCCCCAGGGCCGCCGCTTCCGGACTGCGGCCGAGATCGACCACCTCCAGCGGCACACTGGCGTCGGGAACGGTCTCGACGACGAGCGTCCCGGCCCGCTCGACGAAGCGCGCGCGCAGGATCGGGGTGCGGCTCGTGAGCGCCGACACCGCGGCCTGGAGAGCCCCCACGTCGAGCGGGCCGGTCAGCCGGCTCGCCGTCGAGACGTTGAACGCCGGGCTCCTCGGAGCCAGCCGGGAGGCCAGCCACATGCCCTGCTGGATGACCGACGCCGGCTCACAGGCCGGGGCCGTCACCGCTGTCCCTCCGCGCGGGCCATCCGCTCACGCAGGTCACGGGGCCGCATGTCGGTCCATGTCGCGTCGATGTGGCGCAGACACTCCTGTTCGTCTCCGCGCGTGCCCTCGGCCCGCCAGCCGTCCGGCAGTTCGAGCTCGGCGGGCCATATCGCGTACTGGTCCTGGTCGTTGGCCACCACCATGAACACGGAATCTCCTTGGAATGAGGCGGACCGCGTCAGCGTAGGAACCCGGTGGCCGCGACCGCGGCACTCCGGACCGGCAGTCGACCGGCACCTTGGCCCGCCGCCCGGTTTCGGCCTTGATCCCGATTTCGCTGCTATGGACACCGACCAGGACCGTGAGAAGAATGAAAGAAGCCTTTCGAAAGGGGGCCGAGCACCGGTTCGGCCGGGACAACGATGTCCCTCGGCCGTGGCCCACCCATCGTCTCGCCGATCACATGTGCACGAGGAAATCCGAACAACCAACGGAGGTTGTGAATGGGACCCGAAGGAATCGGCACCCTGGTCCGCAGGTTCCGCTGCCAGGCGCGCCTGACCCAGTACGAGTTATCCGAGATCAGCACGGTCAGCGTACGGGCGATCAGGGATCTGGAGAACGGACGGGTGGAACGCCCCCGGCAGGAGACCGTGCGGCTCATCGCCAACGGACTGCACCTGGGGGAGTCCCAGCGCCTGGTGCTCCACGCGGCATGCGGAGGAAGCGCCAAGGAGGCCGCCGCCAAACTGATCAGCGACGCCGCCCCGATCGAACCACCCGCTCGCATCAACGGCCTGTCCGGTCGCGAGGCCGAGGTGCAGGCCGTGGTCGAAGCCATGACACGCGACCACAACCGCTGGATCACCATCACCGGTCTCAACGGTGTCGGAAAGACGAGCGTGGCCCTCGACGTCGCGCACACTCTCCACAAGCTCCACGCGTACTCGACGCTGTGGGTCTCACTCGACGCTCCCGGCCCGCACCCGGACGGCTCCGACCGGTTCCGGGTGGACAGCGCGGTGGTGGCCGAGGTCTCGCGGATCGGTGAGCACCTCATGGGCGACGAATTCGACGCCCGTCAGCTCGTCCAGATGATCGGCCAGCGGCGCACCCTGCTCGTCCTCGACGGATGCGACCTGAAGCGGATCGGCGCCGACCGCGTGCTGGCGCTGCTCGCGGGCTGCCACGGCCTGCGGGTCCTGGTGACGACCCGCGACAGCGGCGCCACCCCCGGCGAGCACCTGCTGCCCCTCGAACCGCTCGACGTGCCGGCGTGCGAGACGAACCCGCCCCCCAGAGCCGAGCACCACCCCGCCGTCCAACTGATGCTCTCGCACATCCGCCGTCTTCAGCCACGGGCTGCGGACACCTCCGCCGCGACGGTCGGTCATCTCGTCGGTGTCTGCCGCGCCCTCGACTGCATTCCCGCGGCCCTCAAACTCGGAGCGGAGTGGGGTCTCGTCCTGTCCCCGGTACAGCTCCTGGAACGTGCCCGGCGGGACCCGCTGTCCCTGCTGATCTCGCCGACCGTGGGCGGTGCCGGACCGGCGCTGCGGCAGACCCTGGAACAGTCGGTGCGCACCGTCACCGCCACCGACCGACAACTGCTGGGCCTACTCGCCCCGTTGCGTACCGGTTGGACCGTCCAGGACGTCGCCAGGCTCGCCGGCATCGACGAACCGGACTCCGCACGGCGGGTCTGGGGACTGCTCGTCCGCGGCCTGATCCGGCGCGTCGACGGCTCGGCCGGCTCACAGTTCCGCGTCCTGAACCTCGTCGCCCGCCTCTTCGAGATGCAGGAGCCGGAAACCGTCCACTGACGACAGCCGCGGGCGCGTCCCGGGCACGAGCGACGGCAGTCTGCGCCGGATGCGACCGGCAGGCAGACTGCCGCGTTCTTGCCCTCCATGCTGCCGCCCGCGCCGCCGGCGCCCGGTGATGCTTGGTGCCCGCAACCGATCGGGCAGGCGACGGCTGTCGCCAGGCAGGAGCACTCGCGACGATGCGACCCAGCGAGAACGCGGCGGGCCCCCTGAGCGGCCGCGTCCGGAACACACCCAGCCGACTCCTGCACGACGAGGTGCTCGGCCCCCAGTTCCGGTACGAGGCCGAACACCTCCTCCCCTGGTACGTCCTCATCGAGAAGGTGCTCCTCGTCGAGTACCACCGAATGGAACTCGTCGAGGCCGCCGACCGCACGGCCATCGCCGCGATCCTGCACCGCACCACGCCGCAGACACTGGTCGCCGACCCCGCGGCCAACCTGTCGGACCTGGCCCTGGCGCTGGAGCGGCACGTGGAACGGCATCTGCCGCGGCGCGTGGTGCACTGGCACGTCGACCGCAGCCGCAACGATCTCCAGGCCTGCGCACAACTGCTGCACGGGCGCGAGACACTCGCCCGAACCGCGCAGGCCCTGCTGGAGACGGCCGAGGCCGCCCTCGACCTCGGGGAGCGCACCGCAGAACTGCCGATGCCCGGCTACACCCAGTACCAGGCCGCCCAGATCATCAGCCCCGGCTTCTACCTCACCGCCGTCGTCGAGCAGACCCTCCACACCGTGGAGCGGCTCCTGTTCACCCACGACGTCAACAACCGGTCTCCGCTGGGCGCGGGGGCCATGGCCGGCCAGGAACTGCCGTGGGACCGGGAGCGCATGGCCCGTCTGATCGGCTGCACCTCGGCGGTGCCGCACGCGCTCACCGCGGTGGCCTCACGGGGCTGGCGCGTCGAGACGGCCGCCGAACTGTCCACCTACGCGGTGGCCCTCAGCCGGTTCGTCACCGATCTGATGGCCTGGGGGAGCAGTGAGCTCGGCTTCGTCGACCTGCCCGACGAGTTCTGCGGGATCTCCGCGGCCATGCCGCAGAAGAGGAACTTTCCCGTCCTCGAACGCATCCGGGGCCGTGCCGCACACGTGGCGAGCGCCCATCTCGACCTGGTGATCGGGCAGCGCGGTGTGCCCTACACCAACATGATCGAGGCGTCGAAGGAGGCCGGTGGCTTCCGGCACTCCGCCGTCGAGGAGATGGCCTCGGCTCTGCGGCTGTTCACGGCGGTGCTGCGGCATCTCGACTTCCGGGCCGACCGGATGCGCGCCGCCTGCGAGCGGGACTTCCTGGGCGGCTTCACCCTCGCCAACCTGCTGACGCTGCGGGCCGCCGTGCCCTGGCGGACCGCGCAGGTCGTCGCCGGGGAGTACATCACTTCGGCACTGGAGAAGGGACTGCCCCCGGGCCGTACGGAACCGGCACTGCTGCGCGAGGCCGCCTTGCGGCACGGACACCACGTCGAGGCCCCGGACGCGCTGCTGGCCGAGTCCTTCGACGTGGACCACGGACTGCGGAACAAGACCACCCCTGGCTCCGCCCACCCCGACGCGGTGCGCGCGCTGCTCACCGACCAGCGCGCGCACGCCCGCCGGCTGGCGGACACCTGGGAGAGCCGCCGGGCCACGGTCCGGGCCGGCCTGACGGAGACGGACCGTCTGCTCGGTCTCAGCGGCTGACAGCACTCCGAACGAGAGGGACGCCCACACACATGCGCACCCACGAGTCCGCTATCGAAAGAACACTGGACGGCGGGCTGGGCATCAGCCGCGCCTTCGGCACATTCGGCGAACTGCTCCAAGGAGTGCTGCCGGACAACGGCCTGGACTTCCTGGTGACCCTGCCGATCGATCTGTGGTCCACCGCCCGCTTCGACGTGGGCCCGGCCGACTGCCCCGTCACGGTGCGACCTGCGCACAAACGCAAGTCCTTGACCCTGGCCCGGATGCTGCTGGCCCGGCACGGCATCGACCGCGGTGGCACGCTGACCATCCACAGCGCCCTGCCGGAGGGCAAGGGGCTCGCCAGCTCGTCTGCGGACCTGGTGGCCGCCTGCCGGGCGATCTGCTCCGCCTTCGGCATCCCCCTGGCCAACAGCACGATCGAGGACCTGCTGCGCGCCATCGAGCCCACCGACGGGGTGATGTACCCGGGTTCCGTCGCCTTCTACCACCGGCAGGCGCGACTGCGCGAGCACCTGGGCCAGCCGCCCCCGCTGACCATCGTCGGCGTCGACGAGGGTGGTGCCGTACCCACCATCGCCTTCAACCGGATCCCCAAACCGTTCGGCCCCGCCGACAAACGTGAGTACGGCCGGCTCCTCGACACCCTGGTCCGTGCGCTGCGCGAGCGAGACCTGGTGACCATGGGGGAGGTCGCCACGCGCAGCGCGGTGATGAACCAGCGGCTGCGTCCGAAGCGGATGCTCGACGAGATGTGCCGCATCAGCCGGACCGCCGGGGCGCTGGGCGTGGTGGCGGCCCACAGCGGCACGGTTCTGGGAATCCTGCTCGCCGAGGAGGACCCGGAGTACGAGAACCGGCTGGCCCGGGTCAGGGACGCCTGCCGCGAACTCGCCGGCCACACCGCCCTCTACCACTCACTGGTCGATGAGGGCCCGCCCCACTCACCGCCCGTCGACCGATCGGGGAACCTGTGATCTTCAGCAGCGTCGTGGACGCAATCGGACACACACCTGTCGTCAGGCTCCGCCACGAGGGCCCCGGCGACGTGGAAATCTACGCCAAACTGGAACTGCAGAACCTCTTCGGGATGAAGGACCGGGTCGCCAAACAAGCCATTCTGGAAGCCCGCCGCACCGGCGAACTGAGTCCCGGCGCACCTGTCATCGAGAGCTCGTCCGGGACCATGGCCCTCGGCGTCGCCCTGGTGGGCACCTCCCTCGGCCATCCCGTCCACATCGTCACCGACCCGCGCATCGACCCGATCACCCTGGCCAAACTGCGGGCCCTGGGCTGCGCGGTCCACATCGTCGAGGCGATGTCCGCCGCCGGCTGGCAGAGCGCCCGGCTCGAACGCCTCGCGCAACTGATGGACGAACTGCCGGGCGCGTTCTGCCCCCAGCAGTACCAGAACCCGGACAACCCGCTGGCCTACCGCGCCCTGGCGGCCGAACTCCTGGAGGATCTGGGCTCCTTGGACACCGTCGTCGGGTCCGTCGGCAGCGGCGGCTCCTTGTGCGGCACCTCCCGCGTCCTGCGCCGGAGCCTGCCGGGGCTGCGCGTGGTGGGCGTCGACTGTGTGGGCAGCGTCCTGTTCGACCAGCCCGACCGTCCTCGGCGGCTGCAGAGCGGACTCGGCAACAGCCTGCACCCCGCCAACCTCGACAGCACCCTCATCGACGAGGTGCACTGGCTCAACGACCACGAGGCCTTCGCCGCCACCCGGGACCTGGCACGGGAGCAGAACGTCTTCGGCGGCAACACCTCGGGCTCCGTCTACCAGGTCTTGCGGCACCTGGCCGCACAGGCGTCGCCCGGCAGCCGGATCGTCGGCATCTTCCCCGACCGCGGCGACCGCTACACCGGGACCGTCTACGACGACGAGCACTGGCGCGGCGCCGACCTCACCTCCCAGCCCCGGCGGCGCACACCCGTCCGCGTCCCCTACGGCCAGGAGGTCACGGCCTGGTCCTGCGCGGAGCTCCGACGCCGCCAGGAACCACGCAAGCTGATCTTCGTCGAGTCGAACACCACCGGGACCGGCATGCTCGCCCTCGACAAGGCCAGGGAACTCGGCCTCGAACCGCTCTTCCTGACCGCGGACCCGGAGCGCTACCAGGGCCTCGCCGAACGCGCCTGCGAGACGGTCCGCTGCGACACCAACTCCCTCAGCGCGGTGCGCCGCACGCTCAGGAACACCATCCGCCGGGAGGACTGCGCCGGCGTGACGACCACCAGCGAGTTCTACCTGCCGCTCGTCGCCGAGCTGGCCCGGTGGCTGGCACTGCCGGGCAACCCGCCCGAGGTGGCCGCCCTGTGCCGGGACAAGGCGCGGGTACGGCGGGCACTCGCCGACGCGGGCCTGTGCCGCACCCGGTTCGCGACCGCGGACCGCCCCGAGGATGTCGCCGAAGCGGTACGCCGGGTCGGACTGCCCTGTGTGGTGAAACCGGTCGACGACTCCGGATCCGTCGACGTGGTGCGGTGCGCGAGCGCCGACCGAGCCGAGGCCGCCGCCCGGTCCGTGCTCGGCCGTACGTTCAATGTGCGGGGGCAGCGGGTCGCTTCTACCGCGCTGATCGAGGAGTACCTGGACGGACCCGAGTACAGCGTGGAGATGTTCGGCACCGGCGACGAGACGATCTGCGTGGGCATCACCGAGAAACACGTCACCGACGGACCGCACTTCGTCGAGTACCGGCACGTCTTCCCCGCGGTGCTGCCGCCGGCCCTCGCCGCCCGGATCGAGACCGTGGTGTCCGCCGCGCTGGCCGCCGTCGGCTTTCGGCACGGCGCCTCCCACACCGAGGTACGGGTGCACGACGACGACGTGTCCGTGATCGAGATCAACGGCAGGCCCGCCGGCGGCATGATTCCCGAACTCGTCCGGCTCTCCTCCGGCACCGATCTGCTGGCCGAGCAACTCGGCGCGGCCGCCGGACTGTCCGTGAAACCGAGGGCCGACCAGGAGTCCTGGGCCGGAGTCCAGTTCCTCACCGCCGACCGCGACGGAGTGCTCGGCGGCTTCGACGGTCTGGAGGAGGCCGGGCACCTGCCCGGCGTCACCCACGTGGTGCCGACGGCCCAGCCGGGACGCACGGTGTGCACACCGCGTCAGGCCTACGACCGGCTCGGCTATGTCATCGCCCAGGGCCCGACCCGGGCCGACGTCATCGAGACCTTGGACAGGGCGTCCGGGCTGATCCGGATCAGGCTCACCGATCCCGTCCGTCCCGGGGCCGCGTAGTTACGCCCCGCCCTGACCCGCCCGCACAGAGGAGGCCGATCAACCATGCGCCATCTGATCTCGCTCACCGACCTCGGCCCGGACGACCTGGCGCACCTCGTACGCCGCGCCGTCCGGCTCGCAGAACGGACCGAACCGCCCGCCCCCGGACCCGAGCGCACCCTGGACCGCCGCCGGGTCGGCATCTACTTCCGCAAGTCGTCCACCAGGACACGCACCGCCTTCTGGAGCGCGGCGGTCGCCCTCGGGGCCGACGCCATCGCCTTCGGCCCCGACGACCTCCAGATCAGCACGGGCGAAACCCTCCAGGACACCGCCAAGACGCTGAGCCGCTACCTCGACGCCCTGGTCGTCCGCACCAACGAGGACGTACAGGAGCTCCGGGACCTGGCCGCGGCCGGCGACCTGGCCGTCGTCAACGCGCTCACCCTCGATGAGCATCCCACTCAGGCGGTCGCCGACCTCACCACGCTCGCAGAGCACTTCGGCGAGCTGTCCGGCCGCCATGTGCTGTGCGTCGGCGAGGGCAACAGCTCCGCCCGCGCCCTGGCCCTGGCCGCGGCACTCACCCCCGGCCTGCGTCTCACCCTGCTCTGCCCCGAGGGCTACACGGTGCCCGACGAACACCTCAAGCTGCTCGACGAGATCGGCGACGGCTCCCTCGTGACCCAGGAGACCGAACCGGCCCGGGTGAGCGGACCCGTGGACGCCGTCTACACCAGCCGCTGGCGCACGATGGGGGTCCCCAAGGAGGACCCCGACTGGATCCGCGCCTTCGACGGCTTCCGCATCGACGACGCCTTCCTCGACCGGGTGGGCGGACCGGACACCGTCTTCCTGCACGACCTGCCCGCGGTGCGCGGCCAGGAGGTCACCGACGAGGTGCTCGACGGGCCCCGCAGCCTGGCCTGGCGGCAGGCCTTCCACAAGATGACCGCCGCCATGGCCGTCCTCGAGTGGTGTCTGCTCGACGGCGCTCCCGGCGCCCGGGACGAGGGGGGCGGCACGCCGTGATGGTCCCCGTTACCTCCCGTACGGCCGGGACGGTCGACGGACTCGTCGTACGGCAGGCCACCCGCACACCTGACGCGGTGGCGGTGACCCACGTCGGCCAGGAACTGACCTACGCCGAACTCGTCTCCCGCGCCGGGGAGCTGGCGCACCGGCTCACCGCGCGGGAGGTGCGGCCCGGTGACGTGGTGGCCCTCCTCATGGACCGCTCGGTGTCCTTCGTCGTCTCGGCGCTCGCGGTGCTCATGGCGGGCGGCGCCTACCTGCCCCTCGACCGCCGTCACCCGCAGGACCGCCTGCGCTGGATGGTCGAGGACGCCGGTGCCGTCCTGCTCCTCACGGACGGTCCCGCCGCGGTGATCGACTGGGCCGGGGAGACTCCCGTCGAGGAGCTCGGCCCGACCTCCGGTCCGGTCCCGGCACCGCGACGGCTGCCCGACCCTCCCGCGCACCCCGAGCACCTGGCGTACGTGATGTACACCTCCGGCTCCACCGGCACACCCAAAGGCGTGGCCAACACCCACCGCAACATCGTGGACTTCGTGACCGACCCGTGCTGGGACCCGGAGCGGCAGGCGCGCGTGTTGGCCTACTCCCCGCTGGGCTTCGACTCCTCCACCTACGAGCTGTGGGTGCCCCTGGTCCAGGGCGGCAGGGCCGTGGTGTGGAGCCCGGAGCACTTCGACGTCGCCGAGCTGAAGCACGTGATCGCCCGGAACGGGGTGACCGCCGCGTACTTCACCACGGCGCTGTTCGACACCATCGCGCACGAGGACCCGACGGCACTCGCACCGCTGCGGGACGTCACGACCGGCGGCGACGTGCTGTCCGTCAGCGCGCTCCGCCGGGTGCGCGAGCACTGTCCCCGCACCACCGTCGTGCACGCCTACGGCCCCACCGAGACCACCGTCTTCTGCAGCCTCCAGCCGTTCGCCCCGGACTTCCGCGGAGCGCTCCGGCTCCATCTCGGCACCCCTATGCGCCACACGGGCCTGTACGTCCTGGACGACACCCTGCGTCCGGTGCCACCGGGCGGCACGGGCGAGCTGTACGTCAGCGGATCCCATCTGGCCCGCGGCTACGTGGGACGGCCCGGACTCACGGCCCAGCGCTTCCTGCCCGATCCGCAGGGCGCGCCGGGCAGCCGGATGTACCGCACCGGCGACCTGGCACGCCGTGAGTCCGACGGCACCCTCACCTTCGCCGGCCGAGTCGACCGGCAGGTGAAACTGCGGGGCTTCCGGATCGAGCCGGCCGAGATCGAGGCCGCTCTCGTCGCCCTCCCCGAGGTGGCCCGCGCCGCGGTCGCCCTGCGCGAGGACCTGCCGGGCGGACGCGGACTCGCCGCCTACCTGGTACCGAGGGACCAGACACGCCAGGCCGTCGACGTCGACGAGGTGAGGCGGCACCTGTCCCGGCTGCTGCCGCCGTACATGGTGCCCTCCGCGTTCACCGTCCTGCGCGAACTGCCCCTGACCGTCCACGGCAAGGTGGACCACCCGGCGCTGCCCCGCCCGGCCGCTCCGGCGGAGCAGGGCCCGGCCCCCCGCACCCCGCTGGAGGAGAAGCTGTGCGGGCTGTTCGCCGAGATCCTCCAGTGCCCGCCCGTCGGCGTCGACGACAACTTCTTCCAGCTCGGCGGCCAGTCGCTGCTCGCCATCCGGCTCGGCGCCCGTATCCGGGAGACGACCGACCACGCGGTGACGATCCGTGATCTGTTCCGGTATCCGACCGTCGCCCGGCTGGCCGCCCACCTGACCTCAGACACCGCAGCCAACCGGGAGACATGATGGCCCTGCTCGACTCGCCCCTGCGCGCCGGCCCGATCCACGTCGACGGCGACCGCCTGACGGACCGCCTGGGACAGCTGCGCACGTTCGGCGGCACGACCGACGGCGGTGTCACCCGGCCCGCTTTCACCCCGGACGACCTGCGCGCCCGGGAGACCACCGCCGGCTACCTGCGCGAGGCCGGCCTGCGGGTCCGGGTGGACGAGGCCGCCAACCTCATCGGCACCGCGCCCGGCCGGCGCCCCGAACTCGGCGCCCTGGTCCTCGG
Organism: Streptomyces sp. NPDC091972; assembly: GCF_044756385.1. NCBI lineage: Bacteria > Bacillati > Actinomycetota > Actinomycetes > Kitasatosporales > Streptomycetaceae > Streptomyces > Streptomyces sp. NPDC091972. Next base: position 56,606 of record NZ_JBIVSV010000013.1, read on the forward strand.
CTCCCACCTGGACACCGTCCGGGGCGGCGGGGCCTACGACGGGGCGTACGGCGTGATGGCGGCCGTCGAGGTGGTGCAGAGCCTGCGCGACCGGCGCGTGGAGCTCGAACACCCCTTGGCCGTCATCGCGTTCGCCAACGAGGAGGGGACCCCCGACACCTCGCCCATGTTCGGCTCCCGGGCGGTGGCCGGACTGGTCGACGAGCGGGAACTGAACGCACGCACCGCGGACGGCCGCCCCTTCTCCGAGACCCTGGACGCCGCGGGCGGCGACAGCGCCCGGATAGGGCGTGCCCGCTGGCCGCACGGGTCGATCGCCGCCTTCCTGGAGGCCCACATCGAGCAGGGCCCGATCCTGGAGCGCGAGGGCGCCCGGATCGGTGTCGTGGAGGGCATCAGCGGACGTCAGACCGTTGAACTGGTGGTGCGGGGAGCGGCCGGCCACGGCGGAACGACACCGATGGACGCCCGCCGTGACGCCCTGGTCGCGGCCGCGCAGGCCGTGCTGGGCGTTCGCGAGCTGGCCGGGCCGTCGGGGGTGGTGCGGGTGGCCACCGTCGGCCAGTGCCGGGTGGTGCCGGGCGCCTGGAACGTCATCCCCGGCGAGGCACGCCTCCAGATCGATCTGCGGGACCTGGACGGTGCGGCCATCGACGAGGGACTGGCCCGCCTGCGCGCCCTGTCGGACCGTATCGCCGCCGACACCGGTACGACGATCACCCTTTCCCCGCAGCAGAGGGTCACGCCCACGCGGTGCGACGAGCGGTTGCGGAAACTGGCCGCCGACGCCGCGGACTCCCTCGGCCACGCGCACCGCAGCCTGCCCAGCGGGGCCGGGCACGACGCGCAATGGATGTCCCGGGTGGCGCCGAGCGGCATGGTCTTCGTACCGAGCCGGGGCGGGGTCAGCCACGTGCCCGAGGAGTACACCGCGCCCGAGGACCTGGTCGCGGGCGCCGACGTACTGTTGAACGTCGTGCTGGCAGGCGACCGGGAGTTCCGCCCGGAGGGCTGAACACGGCACATGACGGACGGGTGCCGGGGCTCTGCGCCCCGGCACCCGTCCGTCATGCCTGTCTGCGTCCGGGCCGCCCGCTGCCGTCAGCGCAACAGCGACCGCACGTCAGGGCGGGCCGCGCCGGCCGTCTCGCTCAGCCGCCGCAACGCCTCCAGAGTCAGATAGGGGGGGTTGCCGTGCGAGGCCCGGCCGCCCAGCGCGACCTCCGGCGGCAGGCCGGGGTCGCCCAGCCCACTGATCACCAGCGCGGCCTCGGAGAAGTCGTCGTGGACGGTGAGCCTGGTGGGCGTCACCACACAGGTCATGCCGGATGCCCTGGCCGACAGCAGGCCGTTGCGCGTGTCCTCGATCACGACACAGCGCTCCGGGCGCACGCCGATCGCCGTGGCCGCGGCGTCGAACACGTCGGGCGCCGGCTTCTTGCGCCGTACGGATTCGCCGGTGATCAGGGTGAGCCGGGACGCGAGTTCCGCCCCGAGCGCGGCCTCGACCAGTGTGCGCACCGAGTCCCGGGCTCCCGCTGAGGCGACGGCCACCCGCCACCCGGCCCGCAGCGCGTCCTCGGCCAGGCGGCGCACGCCCGGCCGAGGCGTGACGTTCCCGGCCTTGAGCGACTCCACGTATATCTGCGTCTTGCGCCGATGCCAGGCGGCGATGAGCCGTTGCCACTCGGCCGGGTCGGCCGGGACGTCGAAGACCGCGCGGAAACGTGGATCGTCCCGCAACAGGTTGAGGCGTTCCCTGCCCCCCGACACCCGCAGCGCGCGCTGGTACTCGGCGTCGCTCCAACGCCACGGAATACCGAGCTCCGCCCACACCTGGTTGAAGGCACGCAGATGCCTCTGGATCTCGACGTCCACGATGACGCCGTCACAGTCGAAGATCAGCCCGCGTTTCATCGGCTCTGCCCCGCACTGCCGAGCACCTCGGCGTAGTGGCGGCACAACGCACCGATCCGGCCGTGCGCTGTGCTCACCAGGTCGAGCGGTTCGGTGCGGGAGGCCCGGACGAACGCGTGCACGGCCGCCACGTACGTCTCCTTCAGCACGGACGAGAGATTGACCTTCGTCACGCCGCTGTCGACAGCTTTGCGCAGACACGCGTCGGACAACCCGCTGCCGCCGTGCAGGACCACCGGCACCCGCGCGGAGAGCTCTCGTGCCCGCCCGTAGTCGACGGCGGGTTCCTCGGTGTGCATGCCGTGCCGGGTGCCGAGATCGGGACTGAAGCAGTGGACGCCTGTCCTGTCGAGAAAGGAGAGGGTGCTGTGGTGCTGCGCCGCGGTGTCCTCGGCGGTGTTGACACTCGGGTCGTCGACGCGCCTGATGCGCTCGAATTCCCCCTCGATCGCGGCTCCCCGCCTCCCGGCCTCCTCGACGACACGCCGGGTGGCCCGCACCCCTTCCTCGTAGGGAAGATGCGAGCTGTCGAAGAGGGCGGAATGCCAGCCGACGTCGAGGCAGGAAAGGAGAAACGCCGGCTCTCCGCAGTGGTCGAGATGCAGAACGGCCGTCGTGCCGTGCAGTTTCCTCTTGGCCTCGAACGTGGCTCGGAGGAAATTCGGAGTCCAGAACTTCGCCGTACGCACCGACACCTGCACGACGACCGGAGAACGGGCGAGGGCGGCTGACGAGAGCACGGAATCCATGCTCAGTTCGTCGACGACATTGAACGCGGGAAGGGCGTATCCGCCCGATGAGGCATTGTCGAGCAACTCACGCAGCCATGCGACCGGCATGTCTCTCTTCTCTTCGTCGGTGAAGCCGAACGCGGTGAGCGGCACGGACGCGCCTGCGTTTCCTGCACACGTCGGCCACGGGTGCGGTACGCGGATGTCAGTCGTAGTCGATCCAGTCGATGCACTCGATCTCCGCTACGAGGTCCGCGAGTCGGTCATGGGTCGCGGCGGTGCCCAGCACCGCGGCCACACCGCCGTCCGTACCGTCGCGCCAGTCGGCGCTCGCGCCGGGACGGGTCGTGATGGTGACGCGCTCGACCTCGGGCCGCTCACGCAAGGCGAACAGACCCTCCCGGACCTCGCGCACGCGGTGGGCGGTCACCGGGGGCATCACCAGGTAGTGGAAGGCGACGGCGTCGGCGGATCGCGCGGCCGCCGGGGCAGGCGGCCTGCCCAGCGCGGCCCTGACGGCCGTGTCGGCGGGGTCCGCGGTGGCCGAGCGGACAGCCAGGTCATCGACCCACCCGCCGAGCCGGCCGTTGACCTCGATCACCCGGGGGCCGGCGGGCGTCAGCTTCAGCTCGACGTCGGCGATGCCGGTGCGGATGCCGAGCGCGCCGACCGCACGGCAGGCGAGATCCTGTGCGGCGGTCAGCTCGGCCTGCGGCACCGTCGAGGCCTGTCCGTAGCCGCCGCGCTCGCGATACGGCTCGGCCAGGGCGAACTTGCTGGTGACGAAGAGCGGCCGGACCTCCTCGCCGTCGGCCACACAGTCAACCGCCAGGTAGTCGCCCCAGGGGGCGTCGACCGGGCGCCCGACGAGGAGTTCCTCCACGATGGCGGTCCGGGGCGGCGACGCCGTGCCGTCGAGGATGCGGGCGACGGCGTCCGCGCATTGCGCCTCGGTGGTGACCGAGACCGTGTGCTTGCTCGCGGCGCCGGTGGTCGGCTTGACGATCGCGGGCAGACCGACCCGGTCGAGTGCCGCGCCGATCTCCTCCACCCGGGTCACCTCGTGGAAACGGACCGACTCGACACCCTTCTCGGCAAGTCTCCTGCGCTGGAGGTCCTTTCTGGTGATGGCCCCGACGTCGGCGAGCGAGTGATAGGGAAGCTCCAGGAGATGTGCCAGCCGCGCGGTCGGCACGATCATTCCCTCGCTGAACGTGACAATGCCGGAGGGTTTGAAAGGCTCCAGTGCCTCCAGGATTTCCGAGTCGTCGAAGCCCGTGGTGTCGATGACCGACCCGACCATTTCCAGCGCGGGTGTCATTTCCCGGGCATGTTCCGAGCCGGTGGTGACGAACACGACATCGGACTCGTTCTGCTCGGCGGCCTCGGCCAGCCGGACGGGAGAAAGGCTGCCGTAGTCATAAGTGACCAGTAATGATGCATCCTTTGGCATACACCCACCTCAAGGTCGGTACGTACGCATCGCATTAAAGGATGAGGTACGCAGCCGTCGTGGGCGGCAGTCCGCACGGCAGATGGGTCGGCAGATGGGAAGGGGGACGGCGGAGCGGTGTGGGCGACCCCGTGCAGAGGTCGAGGTTCACTCAGGGGCTATGCAGGCGTACAGCGGCAGCGGCCGCATGCCGTGGCGTTCCTTCATCGGCCGGTTGCTCCGGCCCCCCTCCACCCATTGCTTGCCCGCCTCGATGGCGGCGCGGATCTCGGTGGCCCACAGCAGGTAGTTGGGGCTGAAGCTGTGGACGGTGGCGTCACTGGTCCCGCCCACCCACATGTGCAGGCGCTGGCCGTCCAGCAGGACCACCGCAGCCGCCAGTGTCCGTTCGGGCACGTCGACGCGCACGACACGGGCATGGTCGCCGAGCGCCATGACGAAGTCGATGAAGGCGCTCTCGGGATACATGTCGGCGCTGCCGTACTTGGCCGCCGTGCGGCGTGTGAGATCGCAGACGGTGCGCAGGAAGTCCGGCCGGGGGGATTCGACGGACGTCGTGACCCCGGCATCGGCCGCGCGCCGCATGTACTGGCGGATCGTGCGACGCGTCCTGGGTCCCAGGGGCGAGAGATAGTCGTCGTACGTCGCCACACCCTGGAGCGGGAGTTGGAAGCGGGTCACGATCGGGGTCACCCGCCACCCCTTGCGGCGGGCCGCGCCGAGCAGCGGGTCGCCTTCCGCGACGCTGACGAGACCGGTGGCTCGCGCGCCGTCCCGGTTCCCCAGCTCCACCAAGGCGTCCAGCATCGCCGCGAGTACCCGGTCGCGGTGTTCCGCGTTCGTCGCGAGCACCGGGACACGTGTGTCGTAGCAGTACCAGTTGTGTCCGAGGAGCGCGGTGCCGTTCGCTTCCGGGATGCCGACAGCCTGGAGGAAGCCGTACGGGTCGCCCTGTTTGTCGAGGTAGCACGGCAGCACGGCGACGATCCGCCCGGCGTCGACGGCCGTCAGATAGCGGACGGCGGCGTACGGGCTGAGCGGACTGTCCTGGTAGGCCCGCAAGTACGCAGGAGAGTAGTGGACGGGGGCGCCGGCCGAGGCCACCACCCGCTGCCACTGTGCGGTGTCGAGGCTCTCGACGGACTCGCAGACCTCGACCCGGACTTGAGCCGTGCTCATGGCGTGCTCCCCTCGTGCGTCCGTCCCGCTCCCGTGGCCGCCGCGCCGTCCGCCCCGAGCACGGCTGCGCCGCCCTCCTCGATCCACCCGGCCGTGGCCATCGCCGTCAGAAAGCGTTCCCCGAAGCCCGCTGTTCTCGGGCGGACACCGGAGTCCAGTTCAGCGACGCGCATCGCGGTCGCGGCGTCGGCGTTGCCGTCGATGCTTTGAGCGAGGGCCATCGCGGCGGCATAGCAGCCGCCGCGGTCCGCGGTCAGCTCTTGCAGGAGCCACCGGCGGTCCGTCTCCGTCATGGCTGCCATCAGCGCTCGAAGGTTGAAAGGGCCGGGCCAGTTCCTGCGCAGGGCCGGGCCGCGAGGTGCCGGCGGTCGCGGTTCCGCGGGGCCGTCGTCCAAGGCGGACGACAGAGTGCGGTGCAGCCCGGCAAGGAGTTCCGCCTGTCTGTCGAGGAGGCGCGGGCTCGCGCCGAGGGGGCGCAGCGTGGGCAGGGCGTCCCGGCCGTAGTGCCAGCGCCGGGTGAGCCGGGTGACGGCCCACGGTTCACAGTCCGGCCCGTCGGCGGGCGGCAGGCAGGCGGTCATACGCCGGGCCGTCCAGCGGGTCAGGAGCCGGGCGAGGAGGTCGGCGTCCCGTTCGTCGGCCGTCGCCACGACGGCGGCCGCGGACGCCGCGATCGCTGCGGACCTTCGCAGTTCCTGCGGATCGACCTTGTCGATCGAGTCGGCACCGGAGTGGTTGAACCGGTCGGGCCAGTGCCCCAGTTGGACGGCGGGGCAGCCGATCGCCCGGTCGGCGAGGATCGCGTGGTCGGAGGCGCCGACGAAGGGTGTCGTACGCCAGGCCCAGGTGTCGCAGCCGACGGCACCGCTGTAGGAACGCGCGGCGGGCGGAAGGGCTCGCACGCAGGCCTCGACCAGTGCGTTGGCGTAGTGCGGCAGGTACTCGGGGCCGTACTCGACGATCAGCGGGCCGCCACAGCGGCGCTGGTCCTCACCCACCATGTCGAGGTTGACCGCCATCGCGGGGAGCTGTCGGACGCCTTCCTCGACCGCCTGGTGGACGTATGCGGCCAGGCCCACGAACTCGGGTGCCCATACGAACCGGACGGGACGACGCAGTGGCCGCGCCGCCAGCACGCGCCCGGCCGCCAGTGCCGCGGCGACACCCGAGGCGTTGTCGTTGGCCCCCGGGGCCGGATGGCACAGGTGGGCGCTGAGCAGACACGCGTCGCCTGCTTCCACCCGGCCGGACGGCGTACGGGCGACCACGACCGGCATGCGCCGGGGAGCGGTGTCGACATCGACGAGCACCTGGGCCCGCGTGCCTCGCCGGTGCGCACGCAGGAGTTCGCCCAACTGCGCCGGGAGCACACTGAAGCCGAACAGGGAGCTGCCGCCGGGCAGTTCGACGCGCCCCGACTGCTCGATGCCGTCGGGGCGGGCCGTCACGCAGAACCCGGATGCCTTCTCGGCCTGCATCCGGGTGAACAGCTCGGTGCCGAGGTCGGCCGCCGATCCGACGAGGACGAGCGCGCCCGGCGGCCAGCGGGAATCCTGCGGCACCGCGAGCGGCACCTCGCCCTCCGCGGCCGCCGAGTTCGCGGCGAGGGCATAGGGCTGTGCCGGGTAACTGACAACCGGGGGAGCGCCGTTGAGCGACAGATGCGCGGCGCGTGGTGTCCAGGAGGAGGGGGCGGTGTACGTCCACCACGCGGTTCTGCCGTCCGCGGGCAGACTGAGCACCTCGATGTCGGCGAGCCCCACGCGCTCCGCCTCGCCCGCGACGAAGTCGGCCGCGTCGGCGATTCCCGCCGATCCCTGGTAGCGGTCCCATCCGGCGAGCCGGGCCACCCACTCCATTGCCTCGACGGCGTCGATCGCAGCGTGTATGCCCCCGACCAGACCGCTCAGGCCGCCTGGACCACTGAGGCTGTTCGAAGGGCCCGGGGAGCTCGCACCACTGAGGTCACGCATGTTGTCCGCTCCGGGTGAAAGCCGCGCGGAAGGCCGTCAGTCGAGCGTCCGACAGTGGAACGGCGATCTTGAAGATCCTGCCGTTGTTTTCCGTGTCCGACAGCTCTCGATCCGCAGCACCCGCATCCCCCTGGTGACGTCTTCCCAACTGCCTTCCTGTGCCGGGCGCTTCCTGCCCCGGTACCTCTTTGACGCGCAGCCCGAGCCGTTCGAGCAGGGCTCTGACCGCGTCGTGCGCCGGTGCGGTCACCCAGGGAAGGCAGGCAGCTCCCTCCGTCACCGCGAGGCCCGCCTCGCGCAGCAGCGCGGTGACTTCCGGTTTCACCTCGGCGATCCTGGCCCGCAGCCCGGCGAAGATGTCGCCCTGCGCCAGCAGGCGGAGGGCGACGGTCAGCCCGAAGCTGTTCGCGCCCAACGGTGGCAGAACGTCCCGCAGCCGCCGGGTCAGCGCGGGCGCGGCGACCGCGAACCCGACCCGGAGTCCGCCGCAGCAGTAGCCCTTGGACATGCTGCGCAGGACGATCAGGTTGTCGTGCTCGGCGACCGCGGGGACACAACTGGCGTCCGGCCCGGCGTAGACGGCGTAGGCCTCGTCGAGGACCACCGTCGTGCCGCGTGCGCGGGCGGCCCGAGCGATCTCGTCCAGCGTCTCTCTGCCGTACAGGTCCCCGGCGATCGTCGGGCGGTCGAGCACGAGGACCGAGGGAGCGTGCCGGTCGAGGTCGGCCGTCAGATTCCCGATCCGGGTCGCGAACGCCTCGCTGCCCAGGCGCGCGGCCCAGCGTGGCAGGTCGGGGTGCCCGCCGCTCAGGTGCAGCACGGGACCCGGCTGCGCCAGGGCCGCGCACGCGTGCAGCAGGCCGGTGGCTCCGGTGCCGGCTGTGACCGTGTCCGGGCGCAGTTCGAGGCCGAAGTGTTCGGAGAGCACCGGCGCGGCCTGTGCGGCGGCGTAGGGGTCGGTCACGTGATAGGCCCGTGCGGTGCCGGAGGCGACCCCTCGGAAGGCGCGGTCGACCGAGGGCTGGACGAAGTCGATCTCGTCGGGCGACCAGCGCAGGTCCACGAGATCCCCGGGAACGACCGCGTCCGCCGGCCCCGGTGCCGCAGGTTCCGTGCGCCTTCGGGCGGGGGGCTCTTCCCACCTGTTGATCGCGGTGGTGTCCGCGGCCTCGGGGTTGCGGGCCACGAACTGCACGTAGCGCGTCGTGAGTGCGGCTTGGCGGCCGATGGTGAAGTCGGCGTCGGCGCGCTCGATCTCGAACCCGGCGCGGATCAGCAGGTCCCGTACCTCGGCGGGCTGGTAGAGCCGCACGTCATCGCGGATGACGACCGGTTCCGCGGCACCCCGCCGCACCTCGATCGAACCGGTGCTGCGGCCGCGCACCACGCGGTAGTCACGGCGGAATACGGCCAGCAACCCCTCGGTCTCGAAGGTGGCTTCGGGTACGTAGTGGCTCGCGATCGTCAGGACGTTGGAATGGTCGAGCACGAGGAGCCCGCCGGGGACGAGCGCCCGGCGGGCCTCCCGGAGCAGCCTCAACTGCTGGGCGTCACTGCCCCAGCCGAAGGACTGCACACAGACCATCGCGTCGAACTCTCCCACCGGCCAGCTCTGTTCACGCAGCAGGTCGAGGTGCAGCCACTCCACCTCCACTCCGGCCGCGGCCGCCGATCGCGCGGCCTGCCGCAGAGCCCACTCGCCCACGTCGGCACCGGTGACGCGGAATCCACGCCCTGCCAGGGCCACCGCATGCCGGCCCGTACCGCAGCCCAGGTCGAGGACGCGTCGGCCCGGGGCCGACGCGTCGAGGACCTCAGCCAGGTAGTCGGCCTCCGCAGCCGTGCGCTCGGCGGTGTACTCGTGGGCCGCCACCGCCCAGAACTCCTCACCGAAGAAGTCCTGGTACCAGGGACGGTGTGCGTCGCCGCCCTGTGCCCCAGGGGTCATACGGCGTCCGCCCGCAGCGCCTCCTGCCGGTGGAGGAAGCCGCAGACGTCGCAGAGGCCGGCGGGGTTGGGCATGCCCTCCATGAGGAGGTACCTGCCCTCGCAGACCCGGCACACGTCGTCCACCACCGGCAGCAGGCTGCGCTGCACGTTCTCGAAGGCGTTGAACAGGTAGTAGTCGATGCCCGGCCAGAGGTCGTACAGGTGGTCGGCCATCGCATAGGCCAGGGAGCGTTCGTCGGAGCCGGTGGTGAAGCGGCCCGGGGCGCCCTGCCGGTTGAGCTCCGGCGCGACGAGTTCGAGGTAGAGGGTCAGTTCCTTCTTGGTGATCCGGTAGAGCGGGAAGACGTACCGCAGATCGCCCAGTTCCCGGACGGGAATGCCGCCCATCCGATAGCCGGTGGTGAACCAGGTGACCATGCTGGCCACCAGGTCGTCGGCGTTGAAACCGAAGGCGACGACCGAGGCTCCGGCGCGGGCGGCCTCCCGCTCCAGCATGCGGCGCAGCACCTGGTGACCGATCACCATGTTCATGTTGCGGTGCTCGCCGGCGACGACTCTGTTCATCACGTCGACGAACGGCTCGCGCAGTTTGAAGAGTTCGGCCACGTCGTCGGCGGTCACGATCGTGTGGTCCAGGCCGAGTCCCTCGCAGGCGTCCAGGGCGATCTGGAACGTCGCCGGCTCGTCCCAGTCGGGCAGGCCGGTGATGGTGACGGCGGTCAGGTCCGTCTCGGGCCAGCGGCCCCGTGTGCGTTCGAGCAGTTTGAGGTAGGCGACACTGTCCCGGCCGCCGGACAGCCCGATGACGGCGCGGTCCCCGGCCCGCATGGTGCCACCGGCAACGATGCTCTGGACGAAGGTCTCCTCGACGTACTGCACGAACGTCTCGGCGGTGAGCTGCTCGGTGCGGCGTTCCAGGGTTCCGCCGTGGTCGAACAGGACGGACTTGGAGTACACGGGATCCGGCGCGGCGTAGACCTGCTCCTTGGGCTTGCGCAGCACGTCGAGGTCGTAGTGGCGCACCTGCCGGACCTCGACGACCTCGTCGGCCTCGACGACGACGGCGGATTCGGGGATCACCGTCCCGTTCCGGTAACAGAGCACCGCGTTGGCCGGGATGCCGTGCAGCCGCAGGACATCGAGGAGCTTCTGACCCGGTACTGCGTGCAGGGTTTCCGAACCACCGGTCTTGTTGCGGAACACGACCGTGCTCACGGTATCTCCTGTTCGTCTGGGCGGAGTTGTGGGCCTACGCGTCCTGGGCGAGCGGTGCGTTCCAGGCCGCGAGGGGGACGAGCATCTCGTCGTCGCTGAGGGAGCCGTGCTCCCAGGCGACGGTGGGGTCCGGCACGGGGAAGGCCGCGGAGGTGGCGAGGGCGACCACCGCGCCGATGCGCTCGCGGACGGCGGGCGTCGCATCGAGCAGCCCGCGTTCGTCCAGGTCGTCGGGGGTCAGGACCAACGCATGGTCACCGAGTGCGTCGCCCAGTTCGGCAGCGAGTTTCCGCTCGTGCCCGGGCAGGGGGTACATCCACCGGACGCGGCCGGCGCCGCCGCTGGGCATCCGGCAGTGCGCGGGGGAGTCCAGCCGGGCCCAGGCGTCCAGGAGTCCGGCCCTCGGTGCGACCGGGACCTGGCCGTGGTCGGCGTGCGCGAGCACGCTCCATCCGGCGTCGGCCCAGCGGCTCGCCGCCGAGTCCAGCAGCCGCAGGGACGCGTGCAGGCGGTCGTCGTACCCGTGCATGTGGATGTGGTCGTCGAGGTTCACGTACGCCCACACCAGGAACGGCACCTCGGACGTGCGTCTGAGAACGGCTTCGACCTCGCGCACGGTCCTTTCGACGACCGCGACGGAATCGCTGTCGAGTACCGTCGCCGGCGACGGCACGACCTGGGCGCCGTGGAGCAGCGCCGCAGCCCACTCCCCGGTCAGCCGCTCGAGTTCGGCGCCGATCACGAAGGCGTCCCCGCCCGCCTCGACGACGCGGTCGAAGAGGGTGGTGCCGCCGTGCAGCAAGGGTTTCCCGGACGGTGGGCAGGGGCCGAAGGCGTACGTGTCGCCGCTGACGAGGTGGGTGACGCAGTCGGTTCCCGGCGCCCGGTACACCATGCCGAGGGCGCCGTGCCGGGAGGGGGCGGCGCCGGTGACGGCGGTCAGCCAGGCGGTGGTCGAGGTGCTCGGGAACGTCGAGCGCAACGGACGTGTCCTGGCGTGGGCGAGTGCCGCCTCCGCGACGCCGTACGACAGGCCGTCGAGTGCCAGGACGCACAGCCCGCGGGGTGCGGCGCTCAGGCACCGTTCGACGATTTCGGGCACCACACGCAGGTCGGCGGACGCTGTCGCACGTCCGCCGACACGGGACGCCGTGCTCAGAAGTTCGGCACGCAGTCGGTGCAGGTGGTGCGGAACTTGCTGACGTGCACCGCCTGACGGTCCGTGATCATGCGCTCGATGAGTCGCGGCAGCAACATCACGGGCGCGGGTGTCGACGTGGTGGTCGTCTTCGGTGCGGGTTGTGGAGCTGTTTGCATGGTTCCTCCTGCTCATGGGACAGCGCGAGAGAAAAGTGCGAAACAACTTTCAACTTTTGCGCGAACAGGTCAACACACGGCCAGTTAGTCTGTCAATAGAGGCCGGTTCTATTGTCGCGCCAACTCCTGCTCTATTCAGGGAAGTTGACAAAACGGCAACAATGAAAACCCGCGCGACGGAAGCTACGGGTGCCGTCATTCGACAAAGATCAATGATTCCGCCTGCGCGACGATCTTTTCCGGTTCGGGTGGGCTCATCAGCGTGTCGACATAGCGCTCGGCGTCCGGATCCGCGGCCAGCCGGGCACGGGCGACGGCGTCCGAGACGTCGTAACGGGTGGTCCTCAGGTGGACGTCGGGGCCCAGCAGGGCCCAGTACGCGGTACCCGGCTCGGCCGAGTGGTACGGCAGCCCGACGCTGCCCGGGTTGACGCTGCGCAGGCCCGCCACCACGCGGTCGAACTGGAGGTGCGCGTGCCCGGTGACCAGGACGCGGGTGTCGAGAGCGGCGGACAGGCTGGTGAACCGCTCCGAAGGCGTGCCCGGAGTGACCAGTTCGTGGTCACTGCGCGGAGAGCCGTGGCAGAAGTGCACCGGGCCGAGGCCGTCGATCTCGACCACGACGGCGAACGGGACCCGGGTGAGGAAGCCGATGGCCTCGGGCGAGTGCTGGGCCGCGATCCACGACTGACGGGGTGTGCCGGCCGCCCGCTCGGAGGTGCCGATCTGGGCGGCGTACCGGTCGGCGTTGCCCCGCACGCACAGGGCGCGCTCGCCCAGCGCGAGGATGCGCTCGTACGTCTCCTGCGGTTGCGGGCCCCACGTCAGGTCGCCCAGGAGGACGACGAGGTCGGCCGTCGCGACATCCGGCTCGGCCAGCACGGCTTCGAAGGCGGGGATGTTCGCGTGGATGTCGGAGAGCACGGCGACGCGTGACACCGGCCCGTACCGGCGCACCGGGCCTTCCCAACTCGCCGGTCCGTACAGCGTGACCCCGTCCTTCGTCGAGTCGTCCATCGGTGATCTGGCCTTTCCGGGCGGTCCTGGCGCGGGACGGGCGAGCAGGGGGTGGTCACTGGTCCGCGGCGACGGCAGTGGCCGGCGCGGTGAGGTGGGCGGGCGGCTCGGTGGTCGTGGAGGTCCTCGTGCCCTGAGGAACCGGTGCAGCGTCCGTGGACCGGGAGGTGCGGGGGTGGTTCGGCCGCGTACCGGGAGGCGGGCCGATCAGCGCCGTGCCCTCGGAGGGCAGGCCGTCCACCAGATGCGCGGCGAGCACTATGCGGTCCCACAGCGGGAGCCCGCCGTGGTCCTCGGCCAGCTCGTCCACCCGGGCGAGGAGCTCGGCGGAATCGGCGGCCGCCGGTGACGTCGAGCCGGGTGGCGGCGTCAGGGGGTGCGCCGGATGGGCGGCGCAGAGCCGGCGTGCGGCAGCGACCACGTCGAGGGTCCGTCCGGGGGACGGCTCGCCTTCCAGCATCGCCCATGCCTCACCCCGGCGCCTCACGGGCAGCAGGACGCCGGTCTCGCGGATCATATCGGCGGCATCGTCCGGCGCGTGCAGGAAGTTCAGGCACATGAGCTCGCAGCCGAGCGCGCCGCGCAGTGACGTGCCGCCCGTGTCCCGGTTCTTGGACGATCCTTTGATTTCGCCGAGCCGTTCGGCTGCTGTCCTGCCCGTCCGCTGCGGACCGCGGGTGTCGTGCAGCGCGACGAAGAGACAGGGCGGTCCCGACTCCAGGATCATGTCCACGGCCCGGATGACGGCCAGCGGCGCGGCGTTGATCTGGTAGCGCCACAACTCGCGGCAGACGCGTGCGTCGACCCGGACCTCCAGTGCGCCGAGCGGCTCGAAACCGTGACCGGCCAGCAGGTCCAGGGCGGGCTCGATACGGCGTCCGACGACGGCATCGGGCTTGAACATGACGAAGGTGCTACGGCCGAGGGTCCGCTCGTTGTCGCGCGCGTCCCGCCCGTCCAGCAAAGCGGCCATCTCGCGGAAGTAGACGTCGTCCGGATAGGTCCGGCGTCGTACCGGGTCGCGGGTGAAGGGGGCTTGCAGCCACTGGTCGACGGCCATGATCCTCCGACTCTCCGCTTGGTCGAATCCTGTGCACCTACGGGGGCGAATCACGCCAACTAGGCTTCACGCGCAGCGATTTGCACCGTTGTCATGCGGCATCCGGAGCAATACGCTGAGGCTAACTTCCCCTACCGAACACATCAAGGAGGGCCCCATGAGCGTCGCCTTCAAGAAAGTGACGGTTCGCCCGAAGCCGGGCAAGTAAGCGAACGGTGTCGATGCGATCGGGATCCGCTCGACCGGATTTCCGGTGAAGATCCCGATCGCGTCCTCCGCCTCTCGTCCCGATTTCGCCTTCATTCGATTCGCGTCGCTCTTCCGAACCCAACCAGAACTCGCTCACCAGGGCGGTGTCCGCGGTGACTGAAGCAACGACCGGTATCGAGGTCACGACCGACACGGTTCTCGCCCTGCTGGACGTCGGGCCGCGGGCTCCTCGTGACACCGTGCTGCGTACGGCCCGCGACGGTCGGCACAAGCTCGCCGGCACCCTGCTGAGCCTGTGGGCCGCTGACGGTGAGCAGCTCACGGACGAGGAGGCGGTCGAGCTACGGCTGGCCGCGGAGCGTGTGGAGAGTTACCGCCGGATCTGGCAGCGGCTCCAGGAACACGCACCCGACGCCTTCCTTCTGAAGGGGATGACGATCGCCGCCCTCTACCCGCCGGGAGTGCTGCGCTCAGCGGGCGACCTAGACGTCATCTGCCCCCGCCACGCCGATCTGTGGGCCTGTGCCCGTCATCTGTCGGCGACCGGCTGGGAGTTGGAGGCCTTCACCGTGGGGCCCGCCCGCCCTGGCGACACCGTGTACCCCCACCTGGGCGCGGAGTTCCGCAAACCGGCGTCCGGACCGGGCCAGGACCCTTATGCCGTAGGGCTGTTCACCGCCGAGATCGTCACGGACGTGCACGGACCGGCCCGGCAACTTGCCCGCCCGCCGGGCTCCTTGCTGGCTGTGAGCACCGTCGCCCTGGTGGCGGAGCGGTGGGAACGTCCCTTCCGGTCCCGCGACCTCCTCGACCTGGTCCTGCTCCTGCGCGCTCTGGACGAGCAGGGTGTACGACAGGTGCGCGCCGACCTCGACAAGGCCGGCCTGTGGCCGGAGTGGCGGGAGGCGATGCGCCGGATCGACCGCCTCGGCTGGCGGCCCGCGATCGTGCTGCCGCACACCCGGGCGGCGGCAGTACGCGTACGGCTGCTGCGCACAGCGCGTGCGGTACTGCGCTGGAGCAACCCGGTGCGCGCAGTGGCCTTCGCCGCGCAGTCCGGCATCGAGGGCCGCGGGGGCCGCCTGTCCGCCCTCGCCTCCGACCTGGTGCACCGCCGGCCCGGCGCACGACGGCTGCTCTCCGCGGGGGTGCCTCTGTTCGGGGTGCCGCTGGATGCGGGCACCGACACGGCTGCGCGCGGACCTGCCGGTGCTGATCCGGATGGCTCCGTGGGTTCCGTGGGTTCCATGGGTTCCATGGACGAAGCATCGGACGCCGCCGAGCCGGTCGAGCACATGCGGCTCGACGATGTCGGCCGGCACCTGGTCGCGCGGACCCCGCTGGGCTCCTTCCTGCTGGTGTCCGGCGCCGCCCGCGAGGAATGGCTGGAGGAGGCGGCCGGTCGGGCATCCGACCCCTCGGCCGTACCCGAACCACCCGAGACGAGGACCTCTTCGTCCGTGCGAACGGGAGCGTGATGCGCGACAGCGGCAATCGGTCGGACGGTGCGCATCTGGCCGTCGACACCCGGCGGCTGAGGCGGGAGTACCGCGCGCGGCGCGGCCCTGCGGTCACCGCCCTGGACGATGTCTCGATCGAGGTGGAGCAAGGTGAGGTGCACGGCCTGCTCGGCCCGAACGGAGCCGGCAAGAGCACCCTGATGAAGATCCTCTCGACGGTGCTGCTGCCGACTTCAGGCAGCGCGTACGTACTCGGTCATGACCTGGTGACGGAGTACCGGCGAATCCGGCCGCTGCTCGGCATCGTCTTCGGCGGGGAACGCGGACTCTATCCACGTCTGACGGCTCGTCAGAACCTGCGCTACTGGGCCGCGTTGTACGGGATGCCCACGAAGAAGGGCCTGGCCAGGACCGACGCGTTGCTCGACGAACTCGGCCTGGCCGAGCGGGCCGACGACCGCGTGGAGACCTACTCGGTCGGCATGCGTCAGCGTCTGCACCTGGCCCGGGGAATCATCGGTGATCCGCGCGTCCTGCTGCTCGACGAACCCACCAACGGCCTCGACCCGCTGGCCGCCCAGCAGTTGCGCGAGCTGATCCGGCGACTCGCCGGGGAAGGCCGCACCATTCTCCTCGCCACGCACGATCTGGCCGAGGCGGAAGTGCTCTGCGACCGCGTCACCATGATCAATCACGGCCGGGTGATCGCGGCGGAGGCGCCGAAGAACCTGGCGCGGCTGATGTCACGGCAGGAACGCGTCCGCGTCCGCGCCGATGCCGGCCTGCTCGACCGGGTGCGCGCCCTGACCGGCGTACTCGGCGTGGACCCGGCCGGCGACGGCACGGCGGTCATCTCCGTCGACGGTCAGGAGGCCGTCAGCACGGTGCTGGCCTTCGTGGTCGCCGAGGGTGTGACCGACGTACGCACGGAGCTGCCCGGCCTCGAAGAGGTCTACCTCCAGCTCGTGCACCACAACCAGCAGCGCAGCGTGGTGAACAGGTGAGTCTGCTCGCCGCGGCCGGGCGCTTCCAGGGCCGACTGGTGCTGACCCACCGCGACTACCTCATCGACCTGGTGCGCACGCCCCTGCTCGCCGTCGTGTTCCTGCTGCTGATCCGGCACAACGACCGGCCGGACCTCCTCGCGTACGGGCTCCTCGCACCGGTGCTGATGGGTGTCTGGAGCATGGCGATGCTCATCTCCGGGGAGGTCGTCGACAGCGACCGGTGGCTCGGCACCCTGGAACTCCAGATCGCGGCGCCGGCCGGCTTCGCCAGGGTCGTGCTCAGCAGAGTCTGGGTGACCACGGCGATCAGTCTGCTGACCGTGGTGGAGGTCGCCGCCGTGGCGATCCTGGGCTTCGGCATCGTTCCCGACGTACCGCACCCGTTCGTCTTCCTGGTGGGCCTGCTGGCCACCGCGGTCGCCACCGCCGGGTCCGCCACCCTCATGGCCGCCCTGTTCGTGGCGACGCGCACCGCCCGCACCTTCCAGAACTCGCTGAGCTATCCGGTGCTGCTGCTGGGAGGAGTGTTCACCCCCCTGGACCGGTTGCCGGAATGGACGCATCCGATCGGCCGGCTGCTCTACCTCTCCTGGAGCTCCGACCTGCTGCGCGACGCGCTGAGCCCGGCGCCCGTCACCTCGGTCGCCTGGCGCACCGGCGCCGTCCTGGGCCTCGGGCTTCTCACGGGGCTCGGCGGCCGACTGCTTCTCGGCAGGGTGGTACGGCTGGTGCGTGAGAACGGAACGGTGGGACTGGCATGAGCGGCGAGGACGCCCCGACCATCGCGAAGGGCGACATCACCCCTGCCACATCCAGCGGCTTCGCCCGCCGTCTCCGGATACTGGGCTGGGCGGCACGTGCCGGGGCCGCCGACTACGGAACGGTCTTCACCTGGAAGACCTGGCTGCTCGGCTGGTTCGTGCGGATGCTCGCCCAGGTGCTGTTCTTCACCACCATCGGCCAACTGCTCGGCCCCGGCCAGGCCCGCTACCTGCTCATCGGCAACGCCGTGGCGCTGGTCGCACTGCACGGCATCTTCGCGACCGCCTCCACCACATGGGAACTTCAGAACGGCACCCTGCCGCTGCTGGTCGCCTCGCCCAGCAGTCCTTCGCTGGTCCTGCTCGGCCGGAGCCTGTTCTGGCTCCCGGACGGCGTGGCGTGCGGCCTCGGCGCGATACTCATCCTCGCGCCTGTCGCGGACCTGCATCTGACCGTGGCCCGAGTTGCCCTGCTCGCCGCCCTCCTCGTTCTCGTCGCGACGACGAGCTACTGCCTCGGCCTGTTCCTGGGCTCGCTGGTGCTGACCGCCGCGGACCTGCGCAACGTGGTGTCGAACGCGGCGTTCACCGTGATGATGATCGTCTGCGGCCCCGAAGTCCCGGCAAGCGCCGTCGGCCCGGTGCTCGGCCGGATCGGCGACTTCCTGCCACTGACCCACGGCCTCCTGGCGATCCGCGAAGTACTGGCCGCGGAAGCGGGCGCTCACACCGCCGCGCTGGCGGGCTGGGAGACACTCGTCGGGGCCTGCTGGCTGGCGGCGGCCGTCACGGCACTGACCTGGCGGGCCCGCCGCAGCCGTCGCGACGGGGCGGCCCTCTTCCTGACCTGACCCGTCCGTGCCGGTGCGCTGCCTCGGACCGGCCTCCCGCGCCTGGCACTGGTGACAAGTCGACATGAGCTTCTGCTCCGGCGGCCCGGCACAGGAACCCGTGGCACGAGCCGAGCACCCGACTGTGAGGCACAGAGCCACGCAAATCTGGCTGAGGTTCGTCCAAGCAGCCTCCAGACCCGACCAGGTCATCGCCGACAAGCTCTACAGCTCAGCGGATTTCGCGCCTGCCTGCGCAACGCGGCTTCGCCTGCACCGTCCCGGAGAAAGCCGACCAGCAACTCCGGCACGGCCGGGGCGGCCGGCCACCGGAGTTCGCGCGCCTCACACGGATCTGATCCGCCGGCAGTACGACCAGATCGTGAAGTCCACAACCGCCCCGCGCCCGGGCGCCGCCGAAGCCGGCAGATTAAGCTGTGGGAGCGCCTGGAGTGCTGGGGTGAAGGGCTGGGGCTCCGATCGCCTGCGAACAGCGTCTGGTCGCCGTGGCCGTCGCCGGCGAACTGCATGAACTGATCGCGGCCTGATCGACACGACCACGGGTTGCAGCGCCCCCTGAAACCGCCGTGTTAGCGGGCCTTACGCCCGTGGCGGGACGGCAGACGAGCTCACAGCTGGGTCTCGCCGCCGTCCACGGCCAGCTCGATGCCGGTGGTGTACGTGGCATCGAAAGCGAGAAAGGTGGCCGCCTCGGCGAACTCCTCGACTGTGCCGTAGCGCTTCATGGGGTTGCTCGCGGTCCGCTCCGCCCTGAACTGATCAGCGGCCTCTTCGGACAGGTTCATCGTTTCCAGAATCCCCGAGTCGATGGGACCAGGGCTGATCGCATTGACACGGATTCCCCGCGGGAGCAGCTCGCGGGAGAAGGTGCGGGCCATCGAGCGCAGCGCCGCCTTGCCGGCTGCGTAGACGCTGGTGTCCACCATGCCGATGACGTTCGCGATCGAGGTGGTGAGGACGATGCCGGCGTTCGCGCTCAGAAGCGGAGCGAGCTTCTGCACAGTGAAGAAGGCGCCCTTGACGTTGATCGCGAACAGCTCGTCGTACATCTCCTCGGTCGTCGACTCGAGGGGCGTGAGGGGTGAGATGCCGGCGTTGACGAACAGTGCCTCGATCGAGCTGAGTTCGCTCTTTACGCGGTCGGCGAGTCGATCCAGGTCGGACAGTGAGGCCACATCCGCCCGGACGGCCACGGCGTCCTCGCCGAGCCGCTCGCGTGCCGCGTCGAGCTTGGCCTGAGAACGGCCGGTGATCACCACGCGGGCTCCGCCTTGCACCAGCATCTCCGCCAGCGCGAGCCCCATGCCGCTGCTGCCGCCCGTGATCACCACATTCTTGTCGCTGTACTTGGTCATACCGGGGTTGCTCCGTTCCCTCATCAAAGACATGTCGATATATCTGGATGTCGCCGTTCGTGAAGCGAGTCAGCCGAGGGTTTCGATCTTCATGTCGCCTGTGGTGACCGTGCGGATGTGATCGCTGGCGAGCAGGTCGTGCGGATTGCCGAGGCCGATGGCGCTGACCTCGTCGAGGCGGGCCAGCTGGGAAGGAGTGAGGTCGACCTGCAGGGCTCCCAGGTTGTCCTCCAGCTGTGCGAGGGTGCGGGCGCCGATGATGGGCGCCGTCACGCCCGGGGCGTTCAGGGTCCAGGCCAGTGCGACCTGGGCTGGTGTGTGGTCCAGCTCGGAGGCCACCTTCTTCACCGTGTCGGCGATGGCGAGGTTGCGGTCGGTGACCCATCCCAGGGCGACGTTGAGGCTCTTGCGGTCGCCGGCGGTTTCGCCGGCGACGGAGCTCGCCTGGTTCTGGTCCTCCCGGCTGTACTTGCCCGTGAGCACCCCGCCGCCCAACGGGGAGAAGGGGACCACACCGAGTCCCATCTCGCGTGCCATCGGGATCAGGTCACGCTCCGCGGTGCGTTCGATGAGGCTGTACTCGGTCTGCAGTGCGACCAGTGGCGACCAGCCGCGCAGGTCGGCGATCGCCTGCATGCGCGACACCTGCCAGGCCGGGGCGCTGGAGATCGCCACGTACAGCACCTTGCCCTGCCTCACCAGGTCGTCCAGGCCCCGCAGGATCTCCTCCACCGGCGTCCTGAAGTCCCATACGTTCACGTAGAGCAGGTCGATGTAGTCGGTGTTCAGCTGCCGGAGGCTGGCTTCCACCGACGCCAGCATGCTCTTGCGGTGGGTGCCCCCGGAGTTCGGGTCACCGGGCTGACGCAGGGTCGAGTACTTGGTCGCCAGCACCATCCTGTCGCGGTCGGTGCGGGCGAATTCGCCGAGCAGCCGCTCGGAGCTGCCGTTGGTGTAGGTGCTGGCGGTGTCGAAGAAGTTGCCGCCGAGCTCGGTGTAGCGGTCGAAGAGCTTGCGCGCCTCGTCGCGCTCGGCGCCCCAGCCCCACTCGGTGCCGAAGGTCGCCGTGCCCAGCGCCAGCGGCGAGACCCGGAGTCCGGAACGGCCCAGCAGCCGATACGTGTCGAGAGTGAGTGCCATCGTGTTCTCCTGTGAGGTGCGGGGGGTGGCGTTCGGGAGGTGCGGATCCGTGGTCGACTCGGCCGGGTTTCAGGCGCCGAGTCCGTAGCCGCCGGCCACGGTGATGTCCTGGCCGGTGATGTAGCCGGCGGCGTCCGAGGCGAGGAAGGCGACTGCTTCCGCGACCTCCTGGCTGGTTCCGAAGCGCTCGAAGGGGATCTTCGAGCGCATGGTGTCCCGGCCGCTCTCGGACACCCCCAGCTTGTTGAGCAGCGGGGTGTCGGTCGCCCCGGGGCTCACGGCGTTGACGCGAATCCTGCGCGGGGCCAGTTCGAGCGCGAGCGAGGGCAGCATGGCGAGCAGCGCGCCGCGTGTCGCCGCCCCCACCGTGGCGCCAGGGGTGCCGCGGCGGGATCCGACGCCGACGGTCAGCACGATCGAGCCGCCGTCGTTCATGAGGGGAAGGGCCTTCTGGAGGGTGAAGTACTGGCCCTTGAAGTTGAGGTCGGCGTGCTCGTCGAACGATTCCTCCGTCACTTCGGCGACCGGTGCCGGACGGAAGATCCCGGCGTTGAGGAAGAGCAGGTCCAACGATCCGAACCGTGCCGCCACCGCCGACATCAGGGCGTCGGTGTCGGAGAGCACGCGCCCGTCGGATCGGAGGACGAGCACGTCGCCGGGGAGCTCGGACTGAGCCCGCGCGACGGATTCGGGATTCTGTCCGGTGACCGCGACCCGGTAGCCGCGGGCGTGCAGCAGCTCGGCCGTCGCTCTGCCGATACCGGTCGTGCCCCCGGTGATGACGGCTGTAGGCATGGCAAACCTTTCGTCGCTGAAGCGAGGGGTGGGACACCCGTAATCGGGGACCTCCCCGTTTGTCACACCGTACACTGAACCGGGGACATCCCCGAATCGCTTGCGAACCTCGTCCGCTCTCACGATCGCGAAGGTCATGACACCTCCACGCAGCACCCTGCGCGCCGACGCGCAGCGCAACCGCGAGCAGCTGATCGCCACGGCCGCCGAAGCCTTCGCCTCCGGACGCCCGATCTCGCTGGACGCGATCGCCAAACGCGCGGGAGTCGGGAACGCCACCCTGTACCGGCACTTCCCCACCCGAGAGGATCTGGTCGAAGAGGTCTATCGGGACCAGATCCGGCCCCTGCGCGAAGACGCGCGCACCCTGCTGGCCACCAAGCCGCCCGCGCAGGCCCTCCACGCGTGGATGCTCCGATTCGCCGACTGGGCCGGTGAACGACGCGGCATCTGCGAGGCCCTGGTCGCCATGAGCGCTTCCGGCCGCTTCGGCACCGGGCCGGTCTGCGACGAGGTCCAGCAGATCCTGGCGATGGTGCTCGAGGCCGGGGCCACAGCAGGAGAACTGCGCAGCGACATCGACCCGGTCGAGGTGGGCGGCATCCTCGCCGGTTTGCTCTCCGTGGCCGGCGCACCCGAGCAGCGCCCCCAGCTGAACCGCATGCTGGACGTCGTCGTCGACGGACTGAGGCCCCGCTGAGCGACACAGCGGGGTTCGCTGAGGTGTCGGTCCATGACGCACGGCATGGCTGCGGCCGGGGCGGTCGTGGCGCCCGGACCCTGGTGAGGACCGGCGGGATGGTTGCCTGCGTTCGGCTCGTTCCCCGCCTCGCGACAGCGCCCGAACGGCTCGTCAGGTGTCCTTGCCGTCGCCGCTCAAGGGGGGCACCGACGTGCGCCGATTGCGTCCGTGCCGGTGGCCGGCATTCGGTCGCGGCGGCCGCATGACAGTAGGTGCTGTCGACGTACTCGTTTGCGCTCAGGATCGGGGCGTCATGCTGCGGCTGCCGGCGCGAATTCGCCCGCCGCGCCGGCAGCTTCGTCCAGCTTGACGCCGGCCACCAGCCGTTGCTGTCGGTGGACACCGGAGGCTTCGAGGGCGTCGGCCTGCGACTGGATCCTCTGGGACCGGGCCACCATCGGCGTGGGCGCCTCGGACTTCACAGCCGGCAGAACGGCCCTGAGCGAGCCGCGATGCCGTACGGCCCAACATCAGGCGATGTGCACCCCGTGTCGGGTGTTGTTGCCTGGGGCGGGTTGCGGGAGACGCCCGTGGACCCTTGTCGCGTTCAGTCGGTGTTGAACGCCTGGTCGACGCTCAGCGTGTCCTCGTAGAGGTGCATGCGGACGATCTCGCCGTCTTCGACCAGCAGGTGCATGGCAGCCGGGGTGGTGAACTCCTTGCCGGTGGACGCGACGGTGTGCGTGAAGACCCCCAGCAGCATCACGTCACCGCCGTCGACGATGATCCGCTCCAGCACGACCTTGCTCTTGCCCGGTACGAAGTGGGGCCACATCGTGGTGAAGTACGACGCGACTTCCTCCCGGCGGGTACGGCGGCCGGTCCAGGGCAGCTCGTCGTTGCCGGGGACGTACCAGTCGATGTCTGCCGCGAACAGTTCCTGTATGCCCTCCTGGTCCTGCCTGCCGAGACGCTCCAGGAACTGCTCGGCCACCGCGCGTGAGGTCTGGGTATCTGTCGTCATCGTGTTTCTCCTTGTCTTTCGTATTCGTGGGGCGGGTGTGTGTCGCACGCGCTTCACGTCACCTAGAGCTGGGTGACGCCGCCGTCGACGAGGAGTTCCGCACCGGTGGTGAAGGAGCTGTGCTCTCCGGCCAGGTAGAGGGCGGTGGCAGCGACCTCGTCCGGATGACCGGCGCGGCCGAGCGGGGTCAGCGCGGCGGGTTCGGCCATCGGGGACTGATCGCCCTGTGGGAACGCGGCCCGCAGCTCGTCACTGCCAGGGGTCTCGACGGGGCCGGGAGTGAGGGCGTTGACCCGGATCCCGCGGCCGGCCAGTTCGGCGGCCCAAGTGCGGGCGAGGCTGCGGATCGCGGCCTTGGTGGCGGCGTAGACGCCGAGGCCCGGGGTGGCGCGCAGGGCCGCGCTGGAGGAGAGCAGAGTCACCGAGGCGCCGACCGACAGGAGGGGCAGGGCCTTTTGAACAGTGAAGATCGTGCCCTTGAGGTTGATGGAGGTGGTCTGTTCGTACTCATCCTCGGTGATCTTGCCGAGCGGACCGTACTCCCCGACGCCGGCGTTGGCGACGAGGATGTCGAGGCTTCCGCTGCGCTCGGTGATCTCGGCGAAGAGCTGATCGAGGTCGTCGAGCTGCGACACATCGCTCTGGATGCCGATCCCGTGGCTACCGACCTGCGCGACAGCGGCGTTCAGTTCGGCCTCGCGGCGGCCGGTCATGTAGACCGTCGCTCCCTCGGTGGCGAATCTGCGCGCGATGGCCAGACCGATGCCGGTGGAGGCGCCGGTTACCAGAGCGGTCTTGCCGTCCAGCTGTCCCATGGGAATCTCCGAATCTTCGAGGTAACTATTTTTGTTACATTGACGGGCGCGGAAAAGTGCCACTACCGGTACCAGGAGTGCGCTAGGCGTTTGCGAGGACGTCCCGCAGGATGTCCTCCAGTGTGGTCCTCGCCAGCTCCCTGCGGAGGGTGGCCTCGATCTCGTCGTAGACGGACGTCAGTGCCGGTCCGATCCCGTGCCCCACGACGCACTCGGGGTCAGGCGTCGAGCGGTGCAGAGCGAAAATCGGCCCGGCGGCGATCGCCTCATGGACGTCGAGCAGGGTGATCGACGTCAGGTCCCGGGAGAGCGTCCAGCCCGCTCCCGTACCTCGCCGCGAGTCGACGAGGCCGGCCTTGCGCAACTCGGCCAGGAGGCGTCGGATCACCACCGGATTGGTGTTGACGCTCGTCGCGATCTGCTCGGAGGTGGCGACCTCATGACCGCGACGCTGGTACAGGCCGATCCACGTGAGGGCATGCGCCGCGATGGTCAGCCTGCTGTTGGCGCTCACCTGGGACCTCACCTCCCTCGACCCTTCAGTCTCATCGTAACAGTAGAAGTTACAACGACAGGCGGCAAATCACTGTGGGGCGAACCGAGTCAGGCGCCTTTGATGCGTGTGCGGATGCGCTCACCGGGAGGGGGCGACGCTCACCGTCGCGGCGGCTGTGCTGGCGTGGCGCCTTGCCGATCTCGGAGGGCGTGCAGGTGTGTCTCTCCGGCCGAGGGGCTGATCGCAGGAGTCATCGGGACACTGGCCGCGCCGATCGCGTTGCTGCTGGGCTGGTACGACGCGAGTTCGGTGCGCACCGAAGCCCTCTTCAGAGGAGAACTGCTGCCAGTGCCACGAGCGTTGAGCCCCCGGCTGAGCATGAGACGAGTACGGGAAGCGGCTGCTCCCCGCCCGGCCGGCGTTGGTCCCGAAGCGGGCCGCACCGTGTCACGAGTCGCCGGTGCCTACCGTCGGCCCGGTCAGTCGGACGGGTCCCGGCGGCCGGGTGCCCCCGCGCGCAGTCCGTCCATGACGATGTCCAGCAGGCGTGTCGCTTGGGGCTGCCATTCGTCGTGCGGGGCGAGTTGCCACAGGCCGGCGATGGCCAGCATGAAGTCGTCGGCCGTGATGCCGGGGCGGATCGTGCCGGCCTCCTCGCAGGCGTGGAGCAGGAGGCCGGCGGCGTCGGTCACCGGGGTGTGGCCTGGGGTCGCCGCCTTCCCGGACGGGGTGCTCAGGGCCTGGCGGATCGCCTCCGCCAGGCCGGCCTTGGTCATCGCGAACCGGGCGAGGTGGTCCATCCACGCCCTGAGCGCGCGGTCGGGTTCCATGGTCTCCAGCAGCTCGGATGCGGAGTCGGCGATCTGCTGTACTCCGTGGCGGTAGAGCTCGAGGACGAGGGTCTCGCGGTTGGGGAAGTTCCGGTAGAACGTGCCCTGTCCGACGCCCGCCTTCTTGGCGATCGTGCTCAACGGGGTGTCGGCGGCCCGGGACAACTCGGCGAGGGCCACTTCCAGGATGCGTTCGCGGTTGCGTTGCGCGTCCGAGCGCAGGTGCGGGTCGTTGCTGTGCCGCACGCGTCCTCCTCGCCGGCTTGTGTCCGAAAGCGGCCCTTGAGAACCGGACAGCTGTCCACTACGTTCGAGCCGTTAGCGGACAGCTGTCCGCTTGAGTTCACTCTAGCGTCGGACTGACGCCCCGACGTGTCCGGGACACGTGAAAGAAGGCTGAACATGGCCCCAGCCCCCTCGTCAACGTCCAGCGATATCACCTTGAACATCAACGGCGAGAAGCACAGTCTGCCCGTCGACCACCGCACCACCCTGCTCGACGCCCTGCGCGAGCGCCTCGATCTGACCGGTACCAAGAAGGGCTGCGACCAGGGGCAGTGCGGCGCCTGCACGGTACTGCTCGACGGACGCCGGGCGGTGTCCTGTCTGCAACTCGCCGTGGCCGCCGACGGACGCGAGATCACCACCGTCGAGGGTCTGGCCGACGGCGAGCGACTGCACCCGGTGCAGCAGGCGTTCCTCGACCTGGACGGCTACCAGTGCGGTTACTGCACCCCCGGCCAGATCTGCTCGGCCATCGCGGTGATCGAGGAACACGCGGCAGGCTGGCCCAGTGCCGTCACCGACGACGTCCGCCCCGAGGCCGGACCACCACCCCTGAGCGCCGAGGAGATCCGGGAACGGATGAGCGGGAACCTGTGCCGCTGCGGCGCGTACGTGTCGATCGTCCAGGCCGTGGCCCGGGCGGCGGAAGCGAAAACCGAGGAGGCGGCGGCGTGAGGGAGTTCGCATACGACCGGGCCCTCGACGTCTCCGGGGCCCTGGCCCTGCTGGACGCCGACCCCGACGCCCGCATCCTCGGCGGCGGTACCAACCTTGTCGACCTGATGAAGTCCGGCGTCGAGCGGCCCACCCGCCTGGTCGACGTCCGCGAACTGCCCCTGGACGGCGTCGAGGTGACGGCGGACGGCGGCCTGCGTATCGGCGCCACCGTCACCAACAGCGATCTCGCCGCCCACCCCGAAGTCCGCCGCCGTTATCCGGCGTTGGCACAGGCGGTCCTGGCCGGCGCCTCCGGTCAGCTCCGCAACATGGCCACCGTCGGAGGCAACCTGCTCCAGCGCACCCGGTGCGGCTACTTCACCGACGTGACCAAGCCCTGCAACAAGCGCGTGCCCGGCAGCGGTTGCCCGGCGATCGAGGGCGAGCACCACAACCACGCCGTCCTCGGTGCCTCCGAGCACTGCGTGGCCATCCACCCCTCGGACATGGGCGTCGCGCTGACCGCCTTCGACGCGGTCGTGTCGTACGAGACCGCCGACGGCCCCGGCACCTTGCCCCTCGCCGACTTCTACCTGCCGGTCGGGGACACCCCGCACCGCGAGACCGCGCTGCCGCCGGGCGCGCTCATCACCCACGTCACCCTGCCGCCCGCTCCGGTGGCCGCCCGATCCCGCTACCGCAAGGTGCGCGAGCGGGCCTCGTACGCCTTCGCCATCGGCTCCGTCGCCGCCGCGCTCGACGTGCAGGACGGCCTCGTACGCGACGTACGCCTCGCCTTCGGGGCGGTCGCGTCCCGGCCGTGGCGGGCGACGGCGGCCGAACGCGTCCTCACCGGAGCGTCTGCCGACGCCGAGACCTTCGCCGCCGCCGCGGACGCCGAACTCGCCGCGGCGAAACCGCTGCCGCACAACGCATACAAGGTGACCCTCATGCGCAACCTCGTCGTGGCCGTGCTGACCGAACTGACCGAGGAGGCCGCCCGATGACCACCACCCCCACGGCACGCCACAACGCCGTCGGCACCGCGCACACCCGCGTGGAGGGCCGCGACAAGGTCACCGGAGCCGCCCGCTACGCCGGTGAGATCCCGTTCGCCGACCTCGCCTACGGCTGGCTCGTGCTCTCCACGGTTCCCCGCGGCCGCATCCGCTCCATCGACACCGCCGACGTCCTCGCCATGCCCGGCGTGATAGCCGTCCTGCACCACGGCAACGCCCCGCGGATCGAGACGGACTACGTCGGTGTGCTGGGCGTTCCGGACCCGACCGCGGCCGTCTTCCAGCACGACAGGGTGCCGCACGCCGGCTGGCCGGTGGCGCTCGTCGTCGCCGACACCTCCGAACGGGCCCGGGAGGCCGCCGAAGCGCTGGTGGTGCACTACGAACAGGAGCCGCACGACGTCGACTTCGCCGGCGAGCACCCCGACGCCTACCCGCTCGACAGCCATGGGCCTGCGGTGATCGAGAACGGCGACCTGGAGGCCGAACTCGCCGCGTCCGCCGTGGTCGTGGACGCCGAGTACACCACTCCGGAAGAGCACCACACCATGATGGAGCCGCACGCGGCGACCGCCCGCTGGGACGGCGGCCGTCTCGACGTCGTCGACTCCAACCAGGGCACCTTCTGGGTCGCGAGCGAACTCGCGCAGATGTTCTCGCTCGACCCGTCCGCTGTCCGGGTGCGCTCCGAGCACGTCGGCGGCGGCTTCGGCAGCAAGGGCCTCCGCGCACACCAGGTGGCCGCCGTCATGGCCGCGACCGAACTGCAGCGTCCGGTCCGCGTGGTCATGACCCGCCGTCAGATGTTCACCCTCACCGGTTACCGCAGCCCCACCCGGCAACGGCTGCGGCTCGGCGCGGATGCCGACGGCCGGCTGCGCGCGCTGGAGCACCGTTCCCTCAGCGCCACCTCCACCGTGCACGAGTTCATCGAATCGGCCGCCGGCCCCGCCCGGACCATGTACGGCGCCGACGCGCACCACACCGCCAACCGGCTCGTCCGCCTCGACGTGCCGACCCCGACGTACATGCGCGCGCCGGGCGAGGCACCGGGATCGTTCGCACTGGAGTCGGCGATGGACGAACTCGCCGTGAAGTGCGGTCTCGACCCGATCGAACTGCGCGCCCGCAACGAACCCGCGGCGGGCCCGGTGTCCGGGCTGCCGTTCAGCGGCCGCAACCTGATCGCCTGTTTCCGGGAGGGCGCCCGCAGGTTCGGCTGGGCCGACCGTGACCCGCGCCCCGGCCTGCGCCGCGAGGGACGCTGGCTGCTCGGCACCGGCACAGCGGCCGCATCCTTCCCCGCGGGTGCCGGCCCGTCCACCGCGGCCGTGACGGCGGAGGCGGACGGCACCTTCACTGTGGGGGTCAACGCCGCCGACATCGGCACCGGCGCCCGGACCGCCCTCACCCTGATCGCCGCCGACGCCCTCCAGACCACGACGGAACACGTCCGGGTGCGCATCGGCGACAGCGACCTCGGCCCTGCGTTCATCGCCGGTGGCTCCATGGGCACCCGCTCCTGGGCCTGGGCGGTCATGGCCGCGGCGAAGGAACTGCGGGAGCAACTCGCCCTCGGCGCCGACATCCCGCCGGAGGGGATCACCGTACGGTCCGACACCACGGAGGCCCTCGGCGCCCTCGCCAGGACGGAACGGCACTCCTTCGGCGCCCAGTTCGCCGAGGTCGCCGTAGACCCCGCCACCGGCGAGGTCCGGGTGCGCCGCATGCTAGGCATCTTCGCGGCCGGCCGGATCGTCAACCCGCTCACCGCCCGCAACCAGTTCGTCGGCGGCATGACCTGGGGCATCTCCATGGCCCTGCACGAGGAGGCGGTCCGCGACCGAACCCTCGGCAGCCACTACGGCGCCGACCTCGCCGGCTACCACGTCGCCTCCCACGCCGACGTTCCGGCCATCGAGGCGGACTGGATCGACGACCCGGACCCCGACGACCCGGTCGGCATCAAGGGCATCGGCGAGATCGGCACCGTGGGCGCCGCCGCGGCCATCGCCAACGCGGTCTGGCACGCGACCGGCGTACGCCACCGGAACCTGCCGATCCGCCCCGACCGCGTCCTGACGGCAGGCGTCCGTGCTTGACCTCGCCGAGGACCTGCACCGCTGGATGGAGGAGGGCCGCGCGTTCGCCGTCGCCACGGTTGTGGCCGTGGGCGGCAGCGCCCCGCGCGGCCCCGGCGCCGCCCTCGCCGTCGACATCGAGGGCACGGTCATCGGCTCCGTCTCCGGCGGCTGCGTGGAGGGAGCGGTGTACGACCTCTGCGTCCAGGCGCTCCAGCACGGCGACACGGTCGTCGAACGGTTCGGATACAGCGATGAGGACGCCTTCGCGGTCGGCCTGACCTGCGGCGGAATCATCGACATCATGGTCACCCCGGTCGGCACCGACGCGCCTGGGAGGCCGGTGCTCCGGTCGGCCCTGTCGGCTGCCGTCCGGGGCGAACCGGCAGCTCTCGCCCGCGTCGTACGAGGCCCCGCCGATCTGCTGGGAACGGCCCTGCTGGTGCGGCCGGGCGAATCGGTGGGGGAGCCATCCCGGCCCTCCCGGGCAAGCTCGTACGAAGGCGGACTCGGCGGGCACACGGAACTGGACCGTACGGCGGCCGGTGAGGCCCTCGCCATGCTGGACGCCGGCCGCACCGGCACGGTCGACCTGTCGGCGGACGGCTCGCGCTGCCCCGACGGACTGACCTTGCTCATCGAGTCGAGTGCGCCTGCGCCCCGCATGATCGTCTTCGGGGCGATCGACTTCGCCGCGGCACTCGTACGGGTGGGCAAGTTCCTCGGCTACCACGTCACCGTGTGCGACGCCCGCCCCGTCTTCGCCACCACGACCCGCTTCCCCGAGGCCGACGAAGTCGTCGTCGACTGGCCGCACCGCTACCTGCGCCGCACCACGACCGACGCGCGAACGGTGCTGTGCGTGCTCACCCACGACGCCAAGTTCGACGTGCCCCTGCTGGAAGCGGCCCTGCGGATGCCGGCCGCGTTCGTCGGCGCGCTGGGCTCACGGCGCACGCACGCCGACCGGGACAGACGGCTGCGCGAAGCGGGCCTGGCCGACGGGGAGTTGGCCCGGCTGAGGTCACCGATCGGCCTCGATCTCGGTGCCCGCACGCCCGAGGAGACGGCCCTGTCCATCGCGGCGGAGATCATCGCCACCCGACGGGGCGGAACGGGCACGCCCCTGACCGTGTCGCGGGGACCGATCCACCACGAGGGGGAGACACATGGCGCGGGGAGGGGGTCAGACCCGTGGACGCGGAACACCGCACCGGTGCACACGTCCATGCCTAGCTTTCGGTAGTGGCCGGCCGTACGCCGCGACAAACGTGTGGGCCGTAGGGGCCGAGCAGCCGAGTCGGCGACCTGCTCATCGCCGCCGCTCCGGGACGCGGGAGAGAGAGTCAGCGGACTCACTGAGACGATGCCTCGGTGAACTCTTTCTCGTACGACCGCATCGGTCCCGGTCATGACCGGACGGATCTCTCGGAGCCCAGGCAGGCCGAACCCGGTGAGTGGCCGAAGTTCGAGGCCGCACTGGCTGTGGTCAATCGCGACGTGACGGCGACCCTGCCCGGTCAGGACGCGCTGATACTGATGGTCGCCCCGTCCTGGCAGCCGCTGCCCGCGAGCGGGACCGACAGGGGCGCGGTCCATGTGGCGATGCTGGACGGCCGTTGGCAGGGCAATGCGCTGAACGCGGTCGACCTTGAGGAAGGCGAGCTGCCGGAGCCGGATGACGCGATGGCGGCCCTGACGCTGGTCGCGGAAGCTGCGCAGGAGACCGTC
Organism: Streptomyces sp. NPDC091972; assembly: GCF_044756385.1. Taxonomy (NCBI): domain Bacteria; kingdom Bacillati; phylum Actinomycetota; class Actinomycetes; order Kitasatosporales; family Streptomycetaceae; genus Streptomyces; species Streptomyces sp. NPDC091972. Next base: position 87,617 of record NZ_JBIVSV010000013.1, read on the forward strand.
ATGGAGCTGCGCTGGCAGGTGTGGCCGGTCTGCCGGACACACAAGATCGGGATGCATGTGCGCCCGGCAGGGACCGCTGACGACTGGTGCGGGGGCGAGGCGGTCGCGTCGGACCCGGTGGTGTGGTGGTGCCAGGGGGGCCGAGACGGCTCAGGACACGACGTCTGCCTGGTGGGCGAGTTGGCCGCCACGCTGCCGGGAAAGGAGCGTCGCGCACTGCGGCGCGGCGAGCGTGGAGATCAGCGCGGTGCAGTACGGCCCGCCCGACGGTGACGACCGATCACGGTATTCACACCGTTGTGCGACGGAGGTGGCCTGATGCGCGACATGTCTGTGGCTCCGGACAAAGCCGGAGCCACAGACATGTCGCTGCTTGGCGGGTTACCAGCGATACCAGCGTCCCTTGCGGCCGCCTGAGTCGGCGGAGCGCAGGACGAAGCCCAGCAGCCAGACGACCAGCACGATGACGGCGAGCCACCACAGTGCCTTCAGGGCGAAACCCGCACCGAAGAGGAGCAGAGCCAGCAGAAGAACGACAAGCAGGGGAACCATAGTTATCAACCTCCGTCGCTCCTTGTGCCCGGCAAATGTCAGCACACACAGTCGATTTCCTTGGTTTCTCCACTGCTCGTGCGGGCACTGGACATTGTTTCTTCACGGCGTCCACGTCGCCGTTGGAGTACGTCACACGTGTGTCTGACGGCACAGGCGCCCAGGCGGCTCGCGTCGCTCTCGGGCACCCCGCGCACTCGCTGACTGGTGCGTCGGTGTCAGTGTGGTCGTCTATGTTCAGCTCATGACATCGACGGACAGTCCTGCGTTCGAGCGTGCATGGACTCGCTTTGCGTCGTGGCTGGAAGCGAACTCGCCCGCTGATCACGCCATGTTGCGAGGACCTGCGGTCCCCGAGCGGCTCATCGAGTTGGAGTCGCGGCTCGGCTTCGAACTGCATCCGGAGCTAAGGGCGTTGCTACGGCAGCATGATGGCGCCGCTGAGCCTCTTGCCGTTCCCGGCTCCCGCGCTCGCCTTCCCGCTGGTGCGTTTCTTCCGTCGGGGCACAGGCTCAGCGGCGTGGACGACATCGCGTCGATGTACGACGTGATCGTGGACGTCGGCATGGACAACATCGATGCTGACCTGTGGGAGGACGATGCGCTGGCCGTGAATTTGCATCGCTGCGTGCCGTTCGCGCTCCCCAACGACGGCGGGGTTGCCTTTGTCGATCACCGGCCCGGCCCTTCGTACGGCCACGTGTACGAGATGGGCATCGGGTCCGGGGACCTGGAAGGGACCCTGTGGGCAACCAGTCTCACGCGGCTCTTTGAAGCCCTGACCGACGCGTTGGAAACGGACGGTGCGTTCCTCTGCTACCGGCCCACTTTTTTCGAAGACGCGTCAAGTCACCGTTGCTTGGAGTGGCCGACCCGAGCCTGACGCGGTCGGTTACGACTCTGGCGGGATTGCCCTGCGGGATTTCAACCCTGGCGCGACCCATCGAGAAACGATAGATTAGTGTCGTATCTCGATGGGAGGAGTGGTGATGGGGAAGCAGGCTGTTCTTGCGCTGCGGGCGGTGATCGTGGCGCTGTTCGGCGGCTGTGTCGTCCTTCAGGGGGTGCTGGTGACGCTCATGGTCCGTGACCTGTCCGGTGCCGGTGGCGGCGGAGTGCTTCCCCGGGCGGCAGCCGTGATGCTGATTGTGGTGCTGGGAATCGTGTGTGCCCAGACGGTCCTGTGGTGTGTCTGGCGGCTGTCGACGTTGGTTCGGCGTGGCAAGGTCTTCACCCCGTCCGCCTTCCGGTACGTCGATGTGGCGGGTGGTGCTTTCGCGGTGGCTGCGCTGTTGTTGTGGGCGCTGGGCGTGGTGCTGGCGCCGGGTGAGGCTGTCGCTCCGGGTGTCGTGCTGCTGATCGGTGCGGTGGGCCTGGGGGTTGCCGGTGTCGCTCTGGTCGTGTTGGTCCTGCGCATCCTGCTGGCTCAGGCGGTCGCGCGGGATGCCGAGGCATGCCGGATGCAGGCCGAGCTGGCGGGGGTGATCTGATGCCGATCGTCGTCGACATCGATGTGATGCTGGCCCGGCGCAAGATGTCGGTCGGGCAACTGGCCGAACGGATCGGGATCACCCCGGCGAATCTGGCGGTGCTGAAGAACGGGCGGGCCAAGGCCGTTCGTTTCGCCACCCTGGCAGCCCTGTGCGAGGTGCTGGAGTGCCAGCCCGGCGACCTGCTGCGCTTCGAGGCCGCCGACCACCCCGACCCTGTTCCCGCCCCGTGACTGGCCACCGACGTACAGACCCGGCCTGCCCAGTCGCCGCGACACCCCTGCGGCCGGTGCGGCCGGGCGCGGCGGAGTAACAGGACGCGCCGCCAGGACGCACAGCACGGCCACGCGCCCGTTCACCGAAGCAGTACCAGTGTGGGAGGGCATGGACGGACGGGGGCTGTCCACCGAGGCTGTGCCGGCCACGGGTCCACCGCCCGGGTCGCGCCGGCGCCGTGGTGGTGCAGCCGCTCTTGGAGCCACTCGACCGCGAGGCGGTCGGGCTCCCGCACCACCGGCTCGTCGTCGAACACCGTCGCATCGGGCAGTTGCTCGGCCCGGCGACGGCCAGGGGCTCGACGACGCCCAGGGCGACCAGGTCATCGAGCTCGGCAGACGGTTGGCGTTGCTCATCGATGTCTGATGGGGCGGGGGTGATCATGACCACGCCCGCTGCGCGCATGGCGAGTTCCGGTGTTCGTGGGGGTGCGGACGTGATGGGGGCACTGCCGATGAGTTCAGTGGTGATCGGCAGTCGATACCCCTGGACCCACCGTCGATGGTGGGCCGGTGCTGGAGGCGTTCCAGTACGGGAGCAAGCACATGGAGACGGTGATGAGCGTCGACGAGTCCGAGCAGGACCACACCATTCGGGCCGGCGATCAGGGGACGTGGATGAGCGGTCCCAGGGTGTTGGTGGCGGGGGCGAGCATCGCGGGTCCCGCGCTGGCCCACTGGCTGCGCCGGCGGGGGGCCGAGGTGACCGTGGTGGAGCGGGCCCCCGAACTGCGTCCCGGCGGACAGGCGGTGGACGCCCGCGGGGTCGCCAAGGAAGTGATCGAGCGCATGGGGCTGGACGCGGCGGTCCGTGCGGCGTGCACCGACACCGCCGGCGCGTACACCGTGGACGCGAACGGGCAGGTGCTGGAGACCTTCCGCGCGGACGACGACGGTGGCGACGGGTTCATCGCGGACATCGAGATCCTGCGCGGGGACCTGTCCCAGGTGCTCTACGACGACACCCGCGGCGGCGTCGAGTACCTCTTCGGCGACCGCATCGCCGAGCTCACCCAGGACGCGCACGGGGTCGACGTGGTCTTCGCGGGCGGCGACCGGCGGCGCTTCGACCTGGTGATCGGGGCCGACGGACTGCACTCCGAGCTGCGGGCGATGGTCTTCGGGCCGCATGAGCGGTTCCTGCGCCACCTCGGGCACGTGCTGGCCTTCTACAGTGTGCCCAACGAGTTCGGCCTGGACCGCTGGCTGCTCGAGTACCAGGACCAGGAGTCCGGACGCTCAGTCCTCCTGCGGCCCATCCAGGACGCCACCCGGGCGATGGCCATGTTCTACTGCGCCTCGGCCGACTTCGACGTCGACCACCGGGACGTCGTTGCCCAGAAGCGTCTGCTGCGTGCGCGGATGGCGGGACTGGGCTGGCTGGCCCCGGACATCCTTGCGCACCTGGACGACACGCCGGACTTCTACCTCGACCAGGTCGCCCAGGTGGTGATGGACCGCTGGTCGCAGGGACGGGTGGCACTGCTCGGGGACGCGGCGTTCAGCTCGTCGCCGATGTCCGGGCAGGGCACCGGGCTGGCGCTGGTCGGCGCCTACCTGCTGGCCGGGGAGTTGGCCGCCGCCGGGTGGGACCCCGACACCGGGTTCGCCCGATACGAGGCGCGGATGCGTTCGTTCGTCGAGGCCAACCAGGAGATCGGCCGACTGAACGCTCGCAGCCGCGAAGTCCCCGGGCTAGACGCCGAACCGGGCCCCGACTTCGCCGGCGAATGGTTCACCGAGCTGGTCGGACGCGCGATCAACGGCGTCGAGCTGCCCGATTACGCGGGGGTGGCGGACTCCGCAGCCCCGGCCGGAGCTCCGACCACCTCGTCGGCCAATCCGTAAGGGCACCGGAATCGGGCGATCACGATTCTGGACCGGCGGGACCTTAGGGGACCGGTGACGGTGTGTCGGCTCCCGGGAGGTGGTCGACCAGGCCATCGGATGCGGGGGATTGCTTTAAGACGCCGTTTCTTATGGCGTGATCGCTCGTTGATCGGTGCATGACGGATTTCGTTGAGCGGTTGGTGTCAGACGAGTTGTGGGTCTTGTTCAGGCGGGTAGTGCCGCCGACGGTGGTGACGTCCGCAGGGCGGTGGCCGGCGCCGGGCAGGTGACCGTGAGGCCCTGGCAGCGATCATCTTCGTGGCGACGTCGGGCTGCACTTGGCGGCAGTTGCCGCCGGTGTTCGGGCCGGCCTGGCCCACGGTCTACCGTCGGTTCGCCCAGTGGAGCCGGGACCGGGTCTGGGCCAATCTGTACCGCGTGATCCCCGACGAACCTGGAGTGCGAGGCGAGCTGGACTGGTCGCGGTGCGCGATCGACTCTGTCAGCCTGCGGGCCGCAAAAGGGGGCTACTGACCGGACCGAATCCGACCGACCGCGGCAAGTTGGGATCGAAGATTCACCTGATCACCGACCGGAACGGTCTACCACTGTCCCTGGGCATCTCTGGCGCGCACGCGCACGATAGCCAGGGCTTGGAGCCGCCTGTGCGCGGCATCCTGCCCATCCGGTCCCGCCGCGGGCCCCGGCGTCGGCGGCCGGCGAAACTGCACGCGCACGATAGCCAGGGCTTGGAGCCGCCTGTGCGGAAATCCGTCACCGCATCGCCCGCAAGGGCGTCGAGTCCACACAGCGGCTGGGCCGGCATCGGTGGGTGGTCGAGCGAACCGTGTCCTGGCTGGCCGGCTGCCGTCGTCTCCACCGCCGCTACGAACGCAAGGCCGAACACTTCCTCGCCTTCGTCGGCATAGCCTCGACCCTCATCGGTTACCGCCGACTGGCGGACCGGCTTACGGCCTGAGCCGGTTCTCCTGCACGTCGAAGCAGACCAACCCCATGGACTCCGCGACGGCCGCCGCATAGGCGGACGCCTCCTCGGCCATGCTCCACCGCATGGGGAAGTAGATCAGCGGACCACTGGCCTCGCCGATCAACGGCCCGGTCGACCAGGGGGAGCTGTCCTCCTCGTCCTCGGTGAGGTCGCACCACCGCTCAAGCAGCGCAGCCACGTAAGCCGCGATGCGTTCGGATGGAGGCTCTTCTACCTCGCTGTCGATGTAGCGGTCGTACAAGTCGTTGAAGACTCGGCCGGCGGTCTTGTCATCCGCCGGCCTCTCGCCTTCCCAGACAGCCAGGTCGTAGCTCCTGCCAGGAGGCTCTCATGCCGCTCTGACAGCCATAAGAAACGGCGTCTAAGCAGGGGTATGAACTGGGTGACGTCGTGACGGTTTCCGCTGGTCGGCGACACCACAATCGGCGTTCCGTGTCAGCCGGTGATCAGGTGATGCTTGCTGCCGGGGCGGCCGCGGTCGACCGGCGAAGGTCCGGTGTGAGCCCCCCTTGAGGGCCCGGACGTGCGAGGTGTCGACCGTGGCATCCTCCATGTCCAGCAGGCCGGCTCTGCGGAGTTCCGCGAGGAGGATTTCGTGCAGGCGGGGCCAGACGCCGACCTCGGTCCAGTCCCGCAGGCGCCGCGGCGGCCGGGGCGGCACCAGCGGAGCGATACGTTCCCACGGAGCGTCAGGCACAAGATCATCCGGCGCCTGGACCGCTCTGCCGCCACCGAATCCGATCGCCAAGCCCTCACATTGAACTCATCCCGAAGAAATCAGTGATGGGTGTCCGTGCCTTTGTCAAACGCCTCCCTGTGTCGTTCGACTTCGGGGAGGTGGTCGGCGGTCCAGGAGCGCAGGATCGAGAAGGGCTCCTCAAGCGTGCGGCCCAGCGGTGTGATCCGGTACTCCACAGCAACGGGGCGTTGCATCAGTACCCGGCGCTCGACGAGGCCATTGCGTTCCAACCGTCGCAGTGCCTGCGTCAGCGATTTTTGAGTAATCCCATCGAGCTCTCTCTTCAGCTCGTTGAAGCGTCGCGGCTGCCGGCACAGCGCGGCCAGCAGCAGATGACCCCATTTGTCGAGCAGCTGATCCAGTAGCTCGCGCTGCGGGCCAACAATGGTCTCGTGATCGGCCCGATCTTCGCGGATACCAGGTTTCTTTGAAGTACCTGCCATGCACCAGGTATACCAGAGATACCGGCAACCCAAAGGAATCTCATGGCCGAACAGTCCCTGCCCAGTCTCGATCTCAAGCGCCAGGACGGAGTGCTATGGGTTTCGATTGATGTTCCGCCCGTCAACCTGATGACGGCACAGCTCATGCTCGACCTGGACGCCGTCGCTGCATCGGCCGAGAATGATCCCGATCTGCACGTCATCGTGGTCCAGAGCGCGAATCCGGAGTTCTTCCTGGCGCACGGCGACCTGTCATTCGTGGAGGACCCCGCGACCTACGCCGCTCTCCCGGTCGCGGAGGAGACGCTTGTCGGAACGGGCCCGATGATGCGGCTTCATGAACGCTGGCGGCGTCTGCCCCAGACCACCATCGCCAAGGTTGCGGGACTCGCCCGTGGCGGTGGAGCCGAGCTGGTCTCCAGCCTGGATCTGCGCTTCGCGGCCCTCGAGACTGCGGCGTTCGGCCAGTTCGAGGCACTGATCGGCATCGTCCCTGGAGCCGGTGCGACTGCACACCTGCCCCGCCTCGTGGGTCGCGCCCGCGCTCTTGAGATCGTGCTGACAGGCGGGCTCGTCGACGCGGCGACTGCCGAGCGGTGGGGTTGGGTGAACCGAGCTCTGCCCGCCGCGGAACTTGATGAATATGTTGATCGGGTCGCACTGGCCATCGCGTCTCTGCCCGAGGGTGTTCGCGCCGCGGCTACCGAAGCGGTCGACGCGGCCGACGGCACGCTTGAGGACGCACTGCGCGCGGAAAGCCGCCTGCTCGGTGAAACGTTCACGCCCGCGTCTGGAGAGCTTGCCCGGGCAGCGCTCGCGGCCGGGGTTCACACGCGCGAGGTGGAGCTGAACCTCGAAGACGTGCTGCGGGCGAACCTCGTCCGGCATTCATAACGAATCGCCCTGCGTGGGTGGAGTGCAGAAGTTGTCCGTACGGTCCGTTAGCTAATTCGGGTCGAACGACCGTACGGACCGCCTCCAACTCTGTGAAGCTGATTGTTTCGGGATGAGTTCGGTGTGAGGGCTCGGCGATCGGATCCGGTGGCGGCAGAGTGGTCCAGGCGCCGGATGATCTTGTACCTGATGATCTGTGGGAATGCATCGCTCCGCTGCTGCCGCCCCGGCCGCCGCGCCGTCATCGGTATCCCGGACGCCTGTCGGCCGACGCCCGCGCGGCCCTGCGAGGCATCGTTTTAGGTGCTGCGTAAGAACGTGAGCTGGAGAGATGTACCCGCCGAGGGTGCAGCGGCTTGACAGCGTGGCGGCGGTTGCGGGATTGGACCGAGGCCGGGGTGTGGTCCGGCCTGCACAAAGTGCTCCTGGCCGAGCTGCGCAAGGCAGGGCTGCGGGACATGGACGACACTGTGATCGACGGCTCACACGTTCGAGCTCTCAAAGGGGGGTTCACACCGGGCCTTCGCCGGTCCACCGCGCACGGCCAGGCAGTGAACGCCACCTGATCGTCGACCGGCAATGCATCCCTCGATCCCCCGCATCCGAGGTCGGTCGCGGCGCGTCGGTCGGGGCCCATCGGTCGTGAAGCGTCGGTCAGAGACCGTCAGTCGTGGCGTCTCGGTCAGGGCAGCCGGAGGTGGGCCGTGCTCTTGGGTGTGTCAGCGCCCTTAGCGGGGCCGGAGCGTGGCAGCGAGGCCTGGCGTGGACCGACCTTGTCGTCCTGCCGATCGAAGAGCCCGGGCTGGTACGACCGGGATGATCCGGTGGGCCAACTCGCTGGCGCCGTGGGGGCGTTCGGCGAGAACGCTGAACATTGCGCCTCGGTTGCCTCCGTCAACTGAACCCGCGTAGGGCACCGGCGGTCCGTCCGAGCGGCTCGCTGTCGGCATCTCCCTCTGTCGCGAGGGGCGCCCAACGTGAGCGCGCCCCAGCGTCCCGTGACGTGTCCAGGGGGCCGCGCGACGGGCAGGCGGCCTTGGTGAGGATGCCGGGGAAGAGTCGCTGAGCTAACCAGTGGGTTGCGCTAACTTCTAGTTAGTGCTTTCCTTTCGTAAGTTCCAGCGGGCTGGCCGTCTCGGGCGGCTCGTTCTTCCCTTCGTCCCAGGAGTACGCACTGTGATCACCCCCGTTGTTTCCATCGCCTACCACTCCGGCTTCGGGCACACCGCCGTCCTCGCCGAAGCCGTCCGGGACGGTGCCGCCGAGGCGGGTGCCGAGGTGCATCTGATCAAGGTCGACGAGATCACCGACGAGCAGTGGGAGCTACTGGACCGTTCAGACGCAGTCGTCTTCGGTTCGCCGACCTACATGGGCACGGCGTCCGGAGCCTTCCACGTCTTCGCCGAGGCATCCTCGAAGCGCTGGTTCGGTCAGGACTGGAAGGACAAGCTGGCCGCCGGCTTCACCAACTCCGGCTCCAAGAGCGGCGACAAGCTGCACACCCTGCAGTTCTTCCAGATCCTCGCCGCACAGCACGGCATGCACTGGGTCAACCTCGGCCTGCACCCCGGCTGGAACAACAGCGAGGGCTCCGAGCACGACCTCAACCGCCTCGGTGTCTTCGCCGGCGCCGCCGCGCAGACCAACGTCGACGAGGGCCCGGACGCCGTCCACAAGTCCGACGTCAAGACCGCCGAACACCTGGGCCGCCGGGTGACGGAGACGGCGCGAGTGTTTCTGCAGGGCCGGGCCGCCTGAGCGTCGTAACGGAAAGTCGAGATTGGCGGGACCAGACCTGTACGGCGGATCCGAATGGGCGCATGGTCCGGGCGCCGTGCCCGGCCGGGTCGGCGCGCCGAGCGCGACGGCGATCCGGTCTGCGGTGACATCGGCTATCGAGAGCGGCTCGCAGGGCGATGAGCTGGCCCGCCGGGTGCGTCGTCCGTCGCGCTCGCGGCTGAGGTAGCCGGCTCGTTGGAGGTCGGTGACGGCGCTCTGGACGGTGCGTTAGGTGTTGTTGCGGGCTGCCGCGATGTCGCGCAGGCGAAGCGCAGGGTTGCGGGCGATGGCCTGCGGCAGCCGCGCGTGGCTGGTGACACAGCCCCATCCGTGGGACGGCTGGTCCCTGGACTCCCTCCGCGTTTCGCCGGAAATCGGATTCCACCTTGAGAACGCCTTGCCTGTGCATGTCATGTGAAGATGCCGTGTAGAGAGAGGTAGGCTCGTCATTCAAAGTTGCGTCTCCCGATGCGGCGGTGGGGAGAGCGTGATGACGGCTGAGGCCTCCGATCAGGCAGATGCGTCGGGACTGTCGCTGACGGTGCAGGTCGGCGGAGACATGGATTGGCAGACCGCCCCGTTCCTCCGTGAACGGCTTCTGGCGCAGATCACCGCGGAGTACCGGCGTGTGGTGCTCGATCTGTCCGCGGTGTCGTTCTGTGATTCGGCCGGGCTGAATGTACTGCTGTGGGCCCGGCGCCTGGCGAATGAGGCCGGTTCCGAGCTGGTACTGGCATGTGTGCCGGCGAACGTGCAGAGGACGCTCGTCATGACCGGCGTGGACACCGTCGTGCTGGCGTATGTCACGGTCGGCGAGGCGGAAAGCGCCCTGGTGGTAGATGGCGGTGCCTGAAGCCGGTACCTTTTCGCGCCAGTCGTAACCGCGGGTGTTCACCCGGTCCGAGAACGCCTCGCGGCCCGGATACCCACCAGTCACGTTGCGGCAGCATCCCCGCCGCAGTCCGAACGCTCAACCAGCGCCCTGGACACGGCACCCAGGCCCCGTCCGCCGCACGGTGTGAGCCGCTGCAAGACGTAGACTCCTCCGATGTCGAAGATCTGTCTGATCGGTGTCGGCCGCATGGGGGAGCCCATCTGTACCCGGCTCGTTGCAGCCGGACACCACGTGCACGCCTATGACATCCGACCTGAGCGCAGGGAAGCGATTCTCGCGTGCGGAGCCCGGTACGCGGATACCGCCCTCGTCGCCGCCACTTCGGCCGAGGTTCTCATCACTGTGCTTCCCGGACCGGCCGAAGCGGCAGCCGCCGTTGACGACTCCGTCCTCGCGGCACTGGCTCCGGGCGCGATCTGGATCGACATGACCAGCAACACGGCCGCTGACGCACGCGCTGGCTGGGACAGAGCAGTTGCTCATGGGGTGGCCACTCTGGAAGCGCCCATCGGTGGATCACCAAAAGATGCCGCCGAAGGCCGCCTACGTCTCTACACCGGCGGTGACACCGTCCACCTGGAGCGATGTCGACCCCTGCTGGACGTCCTCTCCGATCGCGTCACCCACATGGGCGGCCACGGCACTGGCTACACCACCAAGCTCCTCGTGAACCTGCTGTGGTTCACCCATGCCGTGGCCACTGCCGAGACCCTCCTCATCGGCCACCGCGCCGGTATCGACCTCACCTCGCTCACCCGTGCACTCGCCGGCGGCCCCGCATCCAGCGCGTTCATGCACGACCACCTGCCGGGCCTGCTCACCGGCGACTACCTGACGGGCTTCGGTCTCGACCGCATCGTGGACCAGCTCACAGCCATCACCTCCCAAGCCGAACGCCTAGGCTCACCTCATCCCCTCGCAGCCGCGGTCCGCGCACTCCATCAAGAGGCCCTGGAGTCCTACGGCCCCGCCGGCGGAGAACTTGCCGCAGTTGCCCTGCTGGAGGAACTGGCCGGTCTGCGCCTGCGCCTCCCGAGTTGACCGGGAGCCCATCCCTGCGGTTCGTCGACCCAGACCCGTAGCCGCCGCCTGCCCGGCCGCCTTCCCAACAGGGAAGTGGTGCATCGGCTCTCACCAACCACGTCGCCCGCTCGTGAGGTTCAGCGGAGGGTTGAGCCAGGCGCCGACAGAGCCACCGGTCTCGATGTCGGAGAACAAGTTCAGGCCGGATCGAGGATTACCGAGGCGCGGGGATCGGGGAGCGGCTGCGGTGGTTGCGGAGTCGTTGGGACGAAGACCGGAGCGTCCTGCTGGTAGAAGATGTCGATGTCGGCTTCCTCGCCACCGACGATGAGGGTGTCCCAGGCCCCGCTCTCCTGGAGTGTCCGCAGGGTCGCGGGGGCGAGGGTGGACAGGTGGGCTCGGAGGACGTTGTCGTCGGGCAGACCCGGCATGCGGGGTGCCAGTCGTTCGCGTATGCCCCGCATGCGGTCCAGCAGGATCTCCAGGTCGGCGTCGGCCGAGTCCGGGACCCTTGCAGGTGTCGCGACCGGACCGGAGGGCTTGTGCTGTGCGGTACCGGCCTCCGCCGGCTTGGCCGTGGTGTGCATGCTGGCGTCGATGATGTCCTTGATCGCTCGGGTCACGCCCCGTTCGTCCGTGGTGACCATGGCGTTCCATGCGCGGCTCTTGTGCCGGTATTGCAGCATCGACATGGCCGCCTCGTGCCGGATGAAGTCGGCGTCGCGCAGGGGGCGACCGCTCCAGACCCGGCTGAGGGAGCGGGCGAGCGAGATGGCTGAGGCGAGGCCGCTGTTGAGGCCGCGTCCGGGCCAGAAGTGGATGGCGTTGGCTGCGTCTCCCAGGAGGAATCCGTAGGTTCCCGGGCGGTCCGCGGTCGGGCGGGTGAGCTGCGCCGTGAACCGGGGACGCTGGACCATGTCGAGGCGGAACGAGGTGATCGCGCTGAGGTCCTGTTCGGGGACGTCGAACAGTCGCAGCCCTTCCAGGATCCGCTTCCACAGCGGTGAGCTGCGCAGCAGAGCCGGGAGGAACAGCGTGCCGTGGGTCGGGCAGGCGAATTCGTTGTCCTCGTGGCGGCTCATCAGGCACGGCCGGGCGGCGATGCACTCCTCGAAGACCTGTCGTACCGGGTCGATACCGATGACGTTGCGGGCTTCCTCGCGGGTGAGACGCATGTTCAAGAAGCCCTCGCCGCGAAGGGAGTTGAGCAGGAACCGGTTCTGGGCCACGGTCAGCAGCACGCTCATCGGGTCGGACAGGCGGGACTTGACCTTGAGACCGAGGACGACGTCCTGGATGTGCTCACCGTCCAAGGAGTAGATCGAGGCGTCGGGCATGCCGAAGCGGTCGGTGAAATGCTCTCGGGTGCGGGAGCGGCCGCCTTCGCTGATGACCAGCACGTGTTCGCGCGCGATGAGTTGTTCCTGCTCCGCGGCATCGAACCGCTTGGGCACGAGCCGGATGGCAGGCTTACGGTTGGCCAGTGCGAGGAGCTGGTCCTCGATGTAGGCGATGCGAATGTTGCGGGGCGGGCGTCCCTCCACGGAATCGGGCCCCAGCGGCCACATCTCGGAGAAGTGACGGTCGTCGCCGAACATCGCCGTCTGCATCTCTTGTGTCAGCGCCGAGTACTGCCGGCTCTGCACGGTGACCACCTGCTGACGGCGGACGTTGCCCTGGGCGGCGTCCTTCCAGATCACCGTCGTGCCGTCGCGAACCCAGCGGCCGTCGTAGACGGTGATCGCGACCCGTCCGGTCAGCGCCTCCTCCAGCAGCAGGGCGAAGGCGAGGCCGACCGGGCCACCGCCGGTCACCGTGACCCGCAGGACCCCCGGGTCCACGGCCGCGTTGGCGCGTGGCAGGTCCATCTGGGAGAGGTCCATGACCGTCTCGACGGCTTCCTGCGTCTCGAACAGAAACGTCTCGTCGCCGATGCGTATGGTGTCGCCAGGGGACAACTCATGGCGTTCGACTCGGCGTTCGTTGACGAAGGTGCCGTTCCTGCTGTCGCGGTCGTGCAGGATGTACGCGCCGTTGTCGGCGACGATCTCGGCGTGGAAGCGGGAAGCACTGACGCTGACGATGATGATGTCGTTGTCACTCTTGCGGCCGAACGTCAGCGGGGCCTCTCCGAGAACCACGCTCTGACCGGTGAACGGACCGGTGCGTCCCACGATGACCGACAGCACGGAAACTCCTTAAGAGAAACAGACTGGTCCGATGATGGATGAATTGACGGGGGTCACTCGCCGGCGGGTCGGCAGGTGATGCTGAACGGCACGGAGTTGGACTTCGTGTCGAACGGCGACTTGATCTCGACGGCCATTGCGCTCTGCAAGGTCCCCTCCTGCGCCCACGTCGACAGCCGCACCGTCTCCGTCTTGCTCGTCGGATCACCTTCACGGAACGACAGAGTCCGCCACTGAGGGTCCACCACCGCACCGTTGTCGGACACCCACCGGTAGGAGAACTGCACCGGCGCCCGGTCCGTCGTGAACGTCGCGGTGAACCAGGGCGCCTGACCGTCTCCGCCCGGGCACCTGCCGTCGAACGTGGTGGCCCTGCCGGTGACGGTCACCGACACCGGTTGGGACGCGCTGACGGCGGCGGTGGTTTCGCCGTCCTTGGCGGCAGTGCTGTCGTCCTGATCGATGAGCGTGTAGCCGAGGCCTGCGCCGCCGGCCACGACCAGGGCGGCCGCGGCAGCCCACACCACAGGAGCCCTCTTACGGCTGCGAGCGGCACGCGTGGACGAGGGGCCGGTGCCATGGACGAGACCGGGTGCGGGGGCCGGTGCGGCCGCGCCGTGCCGGAAGGCCGCACTGCCCGGGGGAGGCCCGAACGTGCCCAGCGGCGCGGTCCCGGCCAGGGCCTCGGGAGCCGGTGTCGCGGCGACCGCCGCCACGGTCTCGTCGGCCGGGGTCTTCTCCTCGGCGGTGACGGCCGTGGTGACCTCGGCGGTGACGGCTGTAGTGACCTCGGCGGTGACAGCCGCGGTGGTTCCGGCCGTGGCGGGCGCGGTGACCTCGGCCATGGCGGGCGAGGTGGCCTCGGCTGTGATGCCGTCCGCCGCCGAAGCCGGGGGCACAGCCGCGGCAGCAGCTCCCGCCTCGGGTGGCGCCGTCAACCCCTGTGCGACACGGGTGAGTTCACCCATGGCCTCCTCGGGACCCATCCGCTCTTCGGGATCCTTGCGCATGAGCCCCTCGATGACCGTGGTCAGCGGCCCGGCCCGGTGCGGCGGCGGCAGTTCGTCGTCGACGACGGCGCGCAGTGTCGACAGGGCGCTCGTCCGGCGGAACGGCGAACGGCCCTGTACGGCGGTATAGAGGAGCGCCCCGAGCGACCAGAGATCGGAAGCGGCGCCCGGTGTCTGTCCCAACGCACGCTCGGGAGCGAGGTATTCGGGCGAACCGACGACCTCACCCGTCATCGTGAGTGCGGTGCTGCCCTCCACGCTGGCTATGCCGAAGTCGGTCAGGACGACACGGCTGTCATCGGCCAGCAGCACGTTGGCGGGCTTCACATCGCGGTGCAGCACCCCGGCTCCGTGGGCCGCGCGCAGAGCCGCCAGTACCTCGACGCCGATGCGCGCGACGTCCTTGGGCGCCAGGGCGCCCTCGGCGGTGATCACGTCGGCGAGGGAGCGGCCGCGGACGACTTCCATGACGATCCACGGTCGGCCGTCGAAGTTCACCACGTCGTAGACGGTCACGACGCCACGGGCGTTGACCCGTGCCGCCGCCCACGCCTCCCGTTCCAACCGTTCGTGCAATTGCCTGCTGCGTTCGACGGGCAGTTCGATGGAGGCGCGAACCTCCTTGACCGCGACATCGCGGTGGAGCACCTGGTCGCGGGCCCGCCACACGGTGCCCATACCACCCTCGCCGAGCACGGACAGCAACCGATATCTGCCGGCGACGAGCCGTGAGTCGCCCGTTTCCGATGAGGCCTCGTCCAGGTTGTGCATGAGGGTCAACTCCCTTGTTCCGCCGCCTGCATGGCTCAGTATGGTGAATACGCCGGTGATCACTAAATGCTCAGCGTGGGAGCCGGACAGAAACAGACCGGACAGCACTGTGACACTCGTGAACCGACGGCGACCGAGCCGCGGCACGCCACTTCCGACACGCTGTCCACGCGGTGTGCAGGGCGTGGTGTCGGCCGACTGCCATCTCCGACCTGGAATGCGGCCTTCGCCGCGACGACGAGCCGGCCAGGACCTACCGGAACTGGCTCAACCCCGTTTGACCACACGCGAGGTCACACCACGTCCGGCTGTTCTGCCGCCTACGTCCGGCGGCGGAGACACTCGGGGCCGGTCGGCGCGAACGAAGTCGCCGTACTCGTCCTGGGCGAAGCCCTTGTCGCCCCACCGGCTCCGCTCGGCTCCGGCGCGCTGCTCGGCAATGTGCAGCGCGGCCAGAGGGGCCTCAGCCGGCCCTGGAGCAGGCCGAACTGGCTTGCCTCGTCGTCACGCGGTTGGGGCGCACCCGTGATCGCTAGCCTCACCAGCTATGAAGCAGCGACAGCAGAAGAAGCTCTCTCAACGCCTTTTCGAGGCGATCCTGTCAGGCGACGCCGAAAGTGTGCAGGCTCTGCTGCGGAGTGGAGCAAGTCCGGAGAGAAGGGACGCAGACGGCACCACGCCTCTTTACCTGGCATCGGTGCAGGGGGAGGCCGAAGTGGCCCACCTGCTCATGGAGGCCGGGGCTTGCCCTGACACTGAGAGCAGGGGCCCCGGTTCGGAGGGCACGCCGTTGTGCGCGGCCGCTTGCTGGGGACACACCGCAACGGTCCGGGAGCTGTTGGCGTATGGCGCCGATCCCAACCTCCGCGAGGACCAAGGCGCAGGCTGGTCCCCGCTGGAATGGGCAGACCATGGACCCCATCCCGACGTTGCCGAAATGCTCCGAGCAGCAGGAGCGGCGACGCAGCGATGGTGAGCCTCACAGCGCGATCCCCAGGTCGACCGCGCCCACCGTCGACTGTGCCGGCGACAAACTCGGGCATGCTGTCGTCGGCCCGGCCGCAGTGTTGCGCCGCGCCTTCGGCCGCAGGAAAAATGGTGCCCGCCCGCGGCCGTGGAAGCAGATCGTTCACCCACGACCGCGGTCAGGACCTGCTCGCTCCGGCCCTGGCCGCCCACATGTGCGCCGGCAAGGCGGCTGCAACTGCCAGCAGTTCGGGTGTGCACGGCTGGACCGCTGATGGATTACCCGAAGCGCCCCCGCCCATCGTCCTGCCCTGCACCGGGCGATCCCGGACTGCGTCTGGCGTCCTCAAGGGAGCTGTGACACCCGGGGAAGTTGGCCGGGTTCGGAATCGCCAGCTGGGCGGGGCTGGAAGGGAGGCGCGCAATGGATCACGCGCCAGGGATGATCGCAGCAACCGGGGCTGGGATCAGGTGCCTGCGCCGGTCAGCCGGCAGTCCGTGCGGGGGAGTCCTTGCGGGTGAGCAGGGCGCCCAGTGCGATCATGCCCAGACCGAGTACCAGGTGGAGCCAGTTGTCGGCGGTGTTCAGCGGGACGAAGTTCGCGGCGCTGTCGTGATCGATGATCAGTCCATAGAGCCACAGGACCAGGTAGACGGCGCCGCCGGCGAGGAGATAGAGCCGTGCTTGTGCCGCGGTGCGCGCGAGGGCGAGTCCGGCGACGCCGAAGGCCAGGTGTACGAGGTTGTGCAGGATGGAGACCTGGAAGATACCCAGCAGCTTGGCCTCGGAGTGGTGCGCGGCGAACTCCATGGTGTCGTAGTTCGTGGTGATGCCGGGGATGAAGCCGAGGACACCGACCAGGAGGAAGACGGCGCCCACGGCAAGGGTGGCCTGCTGTACGGGCGTTCGGGCAGTGGGTGCGGTGCGTGCGGGGGTGGACATGGCAACTCCTTGTTCCAGGCTGGAAGGCAGGTCCCGGTTGCCCGGTCCGCGATAGCCCTCCCCGGGTGCCCTCGACCGTCGCAGGCATGTCACTAGGTCCAGCAGGCGCAGATGCCATGCGTCACGCGGGTTGCTGTTCGTCGTGCAGCGTGTTGAGCAGCACTGAGGCACCTGGCCAGGCCAGCACCGCCAACTGAGGCACGTCGATCACCCGACCAGCCTCGAGCAGACCGGATGCTTGTCGGCTAGCGCTCGAGCAGCTCCTTCACCAAGGCCGCCGCAGCGGTGTGTCGGACGCGGAAGTCGGCCGTTGCGGTCGCGGTGCCCGGCGCGATCAACAGGTGCGATTTGCTGGTGCCCGAGTCCCCGTTGTGGGATCAGTCGGTCTCGTCAGCGAGCCGGGGGGTGAGGATGGTGCGCTCGAACGGGCCCCCATGTGCGGCGGCGTACGTGATGGCCTCGTTGACGGAGTTGAGGCCGAACGACCGGACGCGTTCGGCGGCAAGGTCCAGGGTGCCCGAGGCGATGAGCCGGATGATGCCGACGTTCGCTGTGCGCGGGTACATCCACTGGCCGCGCACGGTGATCGAGTTGCGCATGATCCATGGGTAGGGGAGGGCGAGATCGTCGCCGCCGAGCATGCCGACACCGCCCATGAGGACGACGCGGCCGTATTCGCGCACGGTCATGGCTGCCGTGCGCGCTGCCGAGCTGGGTGCGCTCGGCGGTAGCAGGTCGATCACCATGTCGATCGGGCCTTCGGCTGCCGCGGACATCGCCGCGCGGTCGTCGGCGTCGTCCCCGGACAGCGGGACCGGGCGCAGACGCGGACCGAACCGGTCGGCGAGGAGGTCGAGCGCGGCCTTGTTGCGGCCTGGGGCGACCACGCGGCCCGCCCCCATGGCGAGCGCCACCGCAACCGCACTGCTGCCGAGGTTGCCGGTGGCCCCGCTGACGAGCAGCGTCTCGCCGGCCGCGAGCCCGCCGGTAAGCAACCCGCCGTAAGGAATGACGTGCACGCCGAGCGCGGCCCAGCGGGCCGGGTCGTCCCCCGCCGCTGCGGGGAGCGGGAAGACGTTCTCCGTCGGGACCCGCATGAGCTCCGCGAACGACCCGTCGTGCAGGTACCGGGCGAGTCGCGCACCGCCCTCGCCGCGGGAACTCCAGCCCTGAAGCGTGATGTCGGGCGTCAGGGCGTCATCCCGCGAGCGCACCGTCGAGTCGCACCACACCAGGTCGCCGAGACGCAGCCGGGTGGCGTCCGGGCCCACGTGGACGACCCGTCCCACGCCGCCGATCCCGGGCACGACGGGAGGGACCAGAGGGTAGTTCCGTTCGCCGCTGAAGACCTCAGCCGCGTAGGGCGCCACGAGAGCGGCGAGGACCTCGACCACCACCTCGCCGCCGCCTGCCTCGGGGTCGGGAACCTCCCGCACCGTGAGCGGGGCACCGAACTGCGTCAGAACTGCTGCTCGCACGTGATGACCTCCGTGTTCGTCCGTGTTCGTCGGGATCGACATTAGGAACCCGGCGGGCATGCGGGAAGCGACGATCAGGCATCTGTGGTATGCGTATCCCGCATGGACATCTCCAGCACAGGCCTACGGGTCCTGCGGCAGATCGCCGAGTCCGGCAGCTTCACCGCGGCAGCCACCCGGCTCGGCTACACCCAGTCGGCGGTCTCACGCCAGGCCGCCGCCCTCGAACGAAGCGCGGGCACCGCCCTGTTCGAACGCCGCCCTGACGGAGTGCGGCTCACCCCCGCGGGTCTGACTCTGTTGCGCCACGCCCGCACGATCCTGGACTGTCTCACGGAGGCTGAGCGCGACCTCACCGGCACCGTCTCGCGTACCGAACTGGTCCGGCTCGGACTGTTCCTGAGCGCGGGCGCGGCCATCCTGCCCCTCGCACTCACCCGCCTCGTGGCGACCGACCCGCAGATCAAGGTCACCACCACCGAGGGCACCACGCCCTCCCTGATCCGGGCACTGCGCGCGGGCTCGATCGATCTCGCCGTGCTGACGTCCCGCCCGCCCCACCGCCCCTTGGACGGCGAGTCACCGCGCCTGCACGTCGAGACCGTTACGGACACCGAACTTGTCGTCGCGGTGCCTTCGACCGGCGAGTTCGCCGGCCGCACGGCGGTGCACGTCGACGAACTGATCGACGCTCCGTGGATTGCCGCCCCGGCGTCGAACGCCGAGCCGCTGCTCGGCGTCTGGCCCGGCCTGCCCGGACGGCCGGACATCGTCCACTGCGCGCGTGACTGGCTGACGAAGCTTCAGCTTGTCGCCGGTGGCTTCGGGGTGACAACAGTGCCCTCGCGGCTCTCGCCGGTGCTGCCGTCCGGGGTGAGCCTGCTGCACGTCGAAGGGGCACCCCCCGAGATCCGCCGGGTTCTCGTGGCGCGGCTGCCCGGGCGTCCCACCCCGGCGATCACGGCTGTCACCCGCGCAATTGCCTCGACCACCTGATACGTGCCGCCGGCCGTCGGATTGGTGCCGTAGCCGTCCAGGGCGGACACCATCACATGTACCTCGGCATTGGTGGCGCGGTGGGCGAGTACGGCCCGCAGCCCGCGTTCGAGCTCCCCACCGAGGTGGAGACGGCGGCCGACCCCGGGACCAGCCGGGTTCCACCATCGAGGGGAGTGGCATGCCGCGTCCACGGTGGCCGGACAGGGCGGCGCTGTAGCGGTGCGCGGCGATGCTGTCGGCGTGCTCGATGTTGAGCCGGTGAATCACGTACGCCGCCGCTGGGATGAGGACGATGAAGGCGGCGGCCGTCAGGAAGACGTTCATGGCAGCGACCTCACTTACCGACGCTCAGGCGACCGGGCCAGCCGGGCGTGCGGGCTGGTGAGGGAGGGCCGCGGACAGCGTCCAGGCGCCCCCCTCGTATTCCCATGCCTCGTCCGGGTCCATGTGCTCGTTGGTCGCGGCGACGCCGTGCCGGGCCTCGTCCGCAGCGATGAGCGCGCTCGCGGTCAGGGGCGGCCCGTCGTGGTCGGATGCGGCAGCCATCAGCCGGGCCGCCGACTCCGCTCCGGTTTCGGGCGGGATGATCAGCAGGTCCCAGCGGCCGGTGCCGTAGGAGAGCAGCAGGAGCTTGTGTGGGTCGATCTCCGGGGTGAACCAGCCCACCTTGACGATGTGGCCGTCCACGGCAACCTGGCGCGGGATGACCAGCCAGTACTTCGGGTTGACGGCGATGCGCGTGATGCGGCCCCACAAGGGGTCCAACACGTCGGTCAGCGCGGGAAGTTCACTCAGCAGATCCCGGGAGCGGGGCCACCAGGCACCGTCCAGGAGTCCACGGGAGGCGCCGTCCGTCTTCAGGGCGAGACGCGTGGCCGGGGCTGCGACAGGCTCAGGGTGCGGCAGGGTTGGGTGGAAGGTCGCCGACATGATGCGGACCCGTCTCCGGGCCGCCTCTGCGGCGGCCCGGGTTTCATCTCTCGCCGAGAACGACCCGGCGTGGAAGCCGGTGTGCGAAATGCCCTCAGTACTGTCAACACTACTCCGCGCTCGGCCGCGACGCGGAGGAGTGGCCGCCTAGATGTGGAGCAGTCTCTGGGTGATCTCCCGGTACTGCCTCAGGGCGCGAAGTTCGTCGGACTGTGCGTCGGGGTTCTGGTCCTGCCAGCCGGCGTGCAGGAGACGCCGTCGTTCCGCGAGGGCGTTCGCGAGCTGGGCGATGGCTTCGTCGTAGGCGCTCTCGGCCTCTTGCAGCGCCTCGAGCGGGGCGTCGGCGAAGGTGTTGAGGGCGTGCCGGAGGCGCTGGACGATCTTGTCCTGTTCGTCCGAGGGAAGCAGCGGCTCCGAGCTCGGGCTGCGGCGTCCGGCCGGGCCCGCAGCCTGGCCGGACGGCTGCCGGGCGCGTGTCTGGTCGTACATCATCGGGGGCCACTTCCGTTCCGCCCGAAGGCGTCCTTGGTCTTGTCCCCGGCCTGTTTCAGGCTTCCGGAGACGCGCTCGTTGCTGCCTCGGCGTTGCAGCCGCCTGTTGCGGGTGATTCGGCCGAGCTCCTGCGTGATCCTGCCCTTCATCGTCTACGCCTGGGTCCTGATGCTCCGTGCGACGGTCATGGCCGGCCTCGCCGCGCGGTGGGTGGGTTCTCGAGGGGACGGGGCGAGGCGGAAGCGCGGAATGCTTCGTCCTGTGTCCCGGAGTTGCCGAGCCCGGCACCCCGGGGTCATTCCGCGTCCGGCGACGGTCCATTGCAACGCGGCGGCCACACGATCCGGGCCGCCCCCTTACGGCCGGGGCGGTGGCGCACATGACCGCATCGACGCGGCCAGTCGGCCGGTCCCTCCGGTGCCGGGGTCGTGCGATGCGGAGGGGGCGTCGACCAGTTCCGCCGTCAGGAGAGCGGTCGCGGTCGCCTGCGGGGCGGTGCCCGCGCTCGCGGCGGTCATCAGCCGGGCGGCCGACGGGGCGCCGACCTCGGGAGGTATCACCAGGAGGTCCCAGCGGCCCGACGTTCCGGAAAGCAGCAAGATCTTGTGCGGGTCCAGCTCTGTGGTGAACCAACCGACCTTGACCACATTGCCGTTGACGAATATCCGTTGCGGGATGACCGGCCAGTAGCGGGGGTTGACGGCGATACGGGTGATCCGTCCCCACAGCGGGTCCAGTACGTCGGCCAGCGCGGGCAGTTCGTCGCTGAGGTCACGGGAGCGGGGCCACCATGCGCCGTCCAGCTCGACCTGCCTTGGGGAGGGGCTCACGGGTTTGAGGGCAAGGCGTGCGGTCGGCGCCCTGAAGGGCACGGCGCGCGCCGAAGGATGGTCGGTGATCGCGGACATCGCGCGAACCCGTCTCCGAACCCCTGCGCGTGTGCAGTTGTCCGGTGCCGTTGCTCACCAGGAACGACACCGGTATCGGTGCCGGTGCGCGAAGTGCTCCCGATGGGTTCACGCTACTCCCCGAAGCCGCCGAACGGACCGCTCCCGGAGATTCCCTCAGTTCCGGCGGCCGTCCTGGCCCGGGGAGCGGCTGGTCTCCAGCCAGGACCGCGCAGGTTCTGCCGCGCTGGTGGTGTCCACAGTGAGCTCGAGGCGGGTCCCTCCCTCGGTGTCCGCGGGATAGCTGCGCTGTTCTGTGGTGGCGAAGCAGTGACGGAGAACCTCCGCGACCCGGCGGGCGACCTCGGGGGCGGCGGCGACGATATGTACGTCGGCGTGTCCGTCGGGGGGAGTTTCCTGGGGCTGCATGACGACGGTTCCCTCCTGGGCGTGGACTGGATCTTTCACCCTACTCCGGCTCGTGTGACCAGCGAGCTTTCCGACTGCTGCGGGCTGCGGAGTACCGTGAAACGAGGAATTCGCTCGGTATTTCTCGCTGACGGGTGGGTGTCATGTCCGACTCCGGATCCCCGCGTGTGACCAGGCTCCTCCCGGACGCCGTCCACCAGGCGGTGAAACCGGGGACGGCTGTCGTACGGCTACAGACCACGCATGACCGGCGGGGCGTTCTCGACGGGGCGTGGTGGCCGTGCTCCCGTGATGTCGCAGCCGAGCTTCCCGCCCTGATCTCCGCGCTGACCGAGTACCTCGGGCCGCTCACGCGCGTCGGTCTGGACGCCGGGGCCTGGGACGTGCTGCCGACGCGACTGCTCGTCGACGACCGCGTCGTCCATATCGATTCCTTCCCGGTCGGCGACGACACCGTCCTTGTCACCAGGGGTGATCAGGACTACTTCTCCCTCCTCGTCATCCCGCCGCACGCGACGCCCGAGGCGGCACGCACCGCGATGGCCGAAGCCGTCCGCGCCGACAACATCACGCAAGCTGAACAGATCCTCATCAACACCGGTACCGACCGGGCAGCGCCCAAGACGTGACGCCGGTCAGTCGAGGCGGCCGTCGTACCACTCCGGTGCCGAGGCTGAATTGGCCGACCTGGCGAAGGCGCCGGAGGTGATCTGTCCCGCGAGCTCGGACAGGCGCAGATGATCCACAGCGCTCGCGTCCCACAATGCTCTGCTGAATTCCGGCGGTTCCAGACAGGGACGTAGGGGAGTGGTGTGCCGCTTTCCGCGGCTGGCGTTTCAAGGTGAGTTCGGGAGCCACTGCGGCAGGCCTTGCTGACCGGCCGGCGATGGGCGGCTCCGGGCTCCGGACGTCATGGCACCGACACCTTCGGAGCTGCACGGACGTACCGAAGTGCGGCAGCGGACCGGCGAGCTCGCGAAGAAGGTGGTGGGCCGGAGCACGACCATGCAGCCACCGCAGTCTCCGGAGCTGGCGCCCCGGCCGGTCTGGATCCGAACCGGCTCCCAAGGGATTTGTCTGGCACCCACCAGAGTGCGCTGACAATGAGTATCCATCCCCGAATACGGCCCTGCGGGATTCGCGTCCGTGACGTGCTCGTGGGACCGGGTGCCACCCGGTCCCACGATTGAAGGAGGCGACTCACAGTTCAACCAACTGTGAGGCCCACAGTCCGGGTTCCTCGAACCGGTACCTGCAAACAGTTTTGGGGTTGTTCCAGTCATCGGGCTGGTGCACACCGCCGTCGACAAACTGGCCCTGGCAACAACGGCCTCTCTGTGCACGGTGGGCAGCGCAGTCCGCACCTGACCCGCTCGCCGCACGCGCTTGGCCCTGCCCGGATCCACGAGATCAACAGGGAGGTTGTTTCACGGTTTCTCGCACCCCACCGTGGGCCCCGGCCGCCATGAGCGGTTCCGCGGCCTCCTCGGTCGTATTAGGTGGCACGACCATCAGGTCCCAGCGCCCCTGGCCGGGTGCGAGCAGGACGATGGTGTCCGCGGCGGATGCCGTGAGGGTCCGGTGCAGCTGTACGACCTGGTTGGAGACGAGTATCCGACCGGGCACCGCGGGCCAGGTCGCCCCGTTGACCGTCACGCTGGTGACATGACCCCAGGCACGCGGCAACCCTGCGAGCAGTAGGGGGAGTTCGGCGAGCAGGTCGTACGAACGAGGCCACCACGCTCCATCGATGGGGCGGGGCATGCCGCCGCGTGGTGCCAGGCGCAGGCGCAGGAGGGGATGAGACGGAAGCGGGGGTTGCAGTGCGGGGATCATGGGGTCTCCTGCCAACTGCCGTACAGAGAAGCATGGTTGATGTCAAAGGCGGCGGACGGCGAGGTGGGCCGGACCCAGCCGGCGGCCTTGCAGTCAGCCGAGACGTTCGAGGAGGCGGATGCCGGCCACCGACGGGTCGAGCCTGCCGGGGTCGATGCCATGGTGGGCGCTGGTGGGGTCGGCGTGGTGGCGGTTGTGCCGGCTCTCGCCGAGGGAGAGCCGGGCGAGGGCGAGGAGGCACAGGTCCGGGAAGGAGGACGTCCCTGTCGTAGCCCTGGGGCAGCGGACTGTGTCCGACGGTGTGACCTTCGTGGACGTGGTCGGGCGGAGCGGCACTCGTGACTCCTCGGCCGGATGCGGACGGGCCGGGCTCACGGCTGCCCTGGGAGGACGGGTGGAGTGCTGCGGAAGGAGGGTGGGCCGGTGGACCCGAACACGAGGCGACGGCCCGGCCTGGCCGGGTTCCGGCATACGGAAAGTCCTCGTCCTCTCCACCGTACTCCTGCCCGTGCCGCAAGCGCGTGTGTTCGCAAACGGCATCGTGTCGACCCGGTCCGATACACCGGACGTCGGGCGGCTCCATGACTGAGGGCCATGCCGCTGCGCGAATCGGGGACGACGCCCAGGAAGGGGCGCCGGACGACGGACGGCCAGAGATGGTCCCCGCAGCGGCGGACCAGCCCTGCGGCGCCACAGGACGCGCGCCCCAGAGCCAGCGCCCCTATTCCGTGGGAGGAGCGGGACAAGATCAGTATCTCGGCGCTCTACGGACGAGCCGGATCCGAACTGCTCAGCGAGGTGCCTGCCGCGCGGCGGGCTCGGGACAGCGGCCGGAGGACGGCTGAAGAGCGGATGCCCGCCGGCTATGGCCGCGACGCCGTCCGAGTCTCCTCGCGGGCGTGCGGGTACTTTGCGCTGCGGTGCTGGAAGGCGAGCACCTTGGGGTTCTGGACGACGCCGCGGCGGATTTCGATGGCGTGCCGGATCGTGTCGTCGGTGTCCCAGCCGTCGGGGCCCTGGAGCACGACGTCCAGATAGGGCAGGAGGGCCTCGCTGTTCTCCCAGGTCGCGGAGTTCCACAGGTAGGAGGGGCTGTGGTCCACGGCGTAGTACCTGACGTGGTCGCCGACGGTGAACATCGGGTCGGTGAACGTGGTGGGCCGGGCCCAGTCGAAGCCCATGCCCTCGTCGCAGGAGACGTCGATGACCAGAGTGCCGGGGGCCAGTTTGGGCAGGTCCTCGTCTATCAGGAACATCAGCGGTGCGTCGGTGTCCTGCAGCACGCAGTTGACGATGATGTCGTGCCCGGCGAGGAACTCGGCCAACGGCAGCGGACCGTCCTCGGTGAGGGCGACGCTGCGTCGCGGGTCGAGGGTGTCGTCGGCCTTGTCGTGGTCGAAGTGGACGATCCGCGCGGAGTGGATGGGGGAGCTGACGGCGGTGACGCCACGCGCGGTGAGCACGTCGACGTCGTGCACGCCCAGCGCGCTGAGCGCGGTCACCGCGCCGCGGGCCGTCGCGCCGAAGCCGATGACGACCGCGCGCTGACGCCGCCCGTAGTCGCCTGTCACGCCGTTCAGTTGCATGGCGTGCAGGACCGAGGAGTACCCGGCCAGCTCGTTGTTCTTGTGAAAGACATGCAGGTTGAAGGCGCCGCTGCGGGTCCAGTGGTTCATCGCTTCGAAGGCGATCAAAGTCAGCTGCCGGTCGATGGCGGTCTGGGTGAGCCTCTCGTCCTGGACGCAGTGCGGCCAGCCCCATAGGACCTGGCCCTCACGCAGTTCCGCCAGGTCTTCGTGGAGTGGTTTGGCCAGCAGGATGACGTCGCAGTCGGCGATGAGTTCCTCACGCGTGCGAAAGCCCGCGACGAGCGGGGCGAGCAGGCTGTCGGGGACGCCGAAATGTTCTCCGTAGTTTTCCTGGAGATAGATGCGCTTGCGGAGACCGGCGTCGATGCGGTCGAAATGAGCGGGGTGAACGGGCAGACGATGCTCGTTCTCCTTGCGGGTCTGCGACATGATTCCGAGCGTGAGCTGCTGCAAAATGCCCCTTTGGTTACTGCCTGTTTAGCACACCGGGGCAAGTCGGCAGCCGGTCGCGACGGGCGGGGCCGGGGCAGGCGCACGCGGGGGAGCGGGGTTTGGGCGACAAACGCGTGGCCCTGTTCGCTTCCAGGCTGCGGCCGGCATCCGTCTCTGGGGCGATCGGGCCGCCCGTTGCCGGCCAGCTCCGTCGGGTGCGGCCTCGGTCGACGCTCGCGGGCCTGTACGGACCGACGACAAACAGCGATTCCCGGGAGAACGGGTCGGCAACCTCATCCTTGAGGACGTCGCCGACGGCACCGACGGCTGGCAGTTCACCGGGGGCTCCCACTCCGTCGAGCCCGGGTACCAGGCCCCACGAGCAGACAACTTGGGGTCGAGCCCCCTTACACCGTCCGCTGGCGGTGACTCGTGGGAACAGTGCAAACGGCGCGGAGAACGACAGTATGCGCGCGCATCGCTGACGACATCGATGCTGCTGACGGAGTTGCGTTCTTCGCCGGATCCACGGACATGATCAGTTCGTTCACACCCGGGCTGACGGGTCCGCCGGGCACGGTGGCACGTGCGTCCCGGAAGTTCGTGCCGAACGCGGCATCCGGACCTCGGCGATCAGGCCGCCGTCAGGCCGGGGCAGCAGCTGAAGCAGCCACCCGTGCCGGGCGACGACGGCGGCCACCAGAGCGGCCCCAGTCCGCTGCCGCCATTTCCCAGGCGTCCGGCGCCGCGGTGGAAGGGCTCGGTGACCCTCGTTACCTCCTCGGGAGTCATGGCAGCGCCGGTGTTGACGACACGGAGGGGGATCCCGGCGGATTCGTCGCGCAGACGCAGTTCGACTTCTCCGCCGCGGTGGTTGTGGCGTACGGCGTTGTCGAGGAGGTTGCGCACCATGAGCTGAGTCATGGATGTCTCGCCGTCGACCACGGCAGGACCAAGGTCCTCGTTCATTGTCACGCCGTTCGTCAGGGCGGTTGCCCGTTGTGCCTCTGCCTCCCGACGGACGACGAGGGTCAGATCGACCCTTTCCAGGGGGCTCTTACTCGCTTGAGTTTCCGCCAGGTCCAGCAGCGTGCGCACGGTACGGACACTGCGGCTGTTCAGGGTGCGCAGGTCCCGCAGAAGGTCACGTGTCCGCCCGGGCGGCGTATCGGCCAGCGCGTCGTCGATGACCGCCTGGGTGGTGGCGAGTGGTGTGCGGAGTTTCATGGGAGGCGTTCGCCGCGAAACGGCGCTGTGCCTCGAAGGCGTCGTCCAGCTTCGCGAGCATGATGTTGAAGGTAACGGCGAGGTCGGTGATCTCGTCCTGGGTCCGGCCTCGGACACCATGGCCGCCGCAGCACTCGGGGCGCTGCAGGCGGCCGGCCTCCGGGTGCCCGAGGACGTCGCGGTGAACGGCTTCGACGACTTCCCGCTCGCCCAGCACACCGAGCCGTCGCAGACGACGATCCAGAAGCCGCTGGAGGAGATCGGGCGGACCAAGGCGCGGCTGCTGATGCAGAGACCGAACAACCGGAGGTCGCCTGGCGCCATGTCATCCTGCGCACCCGGCTGGTGGTGCGCGCCTCGGCCTGAGGGTCGCGGGGACGGGGCCCGGGCCCGCGGGGACGGCCCCGAGACTCGCAGGGACGGCTCCGGGCGAAAGTTTCGGGAGCGCTCCCAACTCCCGTCCCCCAACGAAAGGTTGCGACGTGTCTGCCTGACCTGCGCCTTCGAAATCCATTCGACGCAGGTGCGCGCACAGGGTTGTCAGGGACATGGACGGACTCCTACAGTCCGACCCGAACCGGTGGAAGTGGGAGCGCTCCCATAAGTGGGGAGGTGGGAGCGCTCCCTTACCGGTTCCGACCAGCCGAGCCACGTTCGAGAGAGGCACCCGCATGCGACCGTTACCGCACCGTCCCCGCCCCGTGCGCGGCCTGTTCGCCGCACTGCTCTCCGCCTTCGCCGCGCTCGCGGGACTCCTCGTCGCCGCACCGACGGCCCAGGCCGACACCACGGTCTGCGAGCAGTTCGGCTCGACCGTCATCCAGGGCCGCTACGTCGTGCAGAACAACCGCTGGGGCACCAGCGCCACCCAGTGCGTCACCGCCACCGACACCGGCTTCCGCCTCACCCAGGCCGACGGCTCGGTGCCCACCAACGGCGCCCCGAAGTCCTACCCGTCGGTGTTCAACGGCTGCCACTACACGAACTGTTCGCCGGGCACCAACCTTCCGGCGCAGCTCAGCAACATCTCCAGCGCGCCCAGCAGCATCTCCTACGGTTTCGTCTCGGGCGCCGTGTACAACGCCTCGTACGACATCTGGCTGGACCCGACGCCCCGCACCGACGGCGTCAACCGCACCGAGATCATGATCTGGTTCAACCGGGTGGGCTCCATCCAGCCGATCGGCTCGCAGGTCGGCACCGCCACCGTCGGCGGCCGCACCTGGCAGGTGTGGACCGGCAGCAACGGCTCCAACGACGTGATCTCCTTCGTCGCTCCCTCGGCGATCAGCAGCTGGAGCTTCGACGTCATGGACTTCGCCGACCAGGCCGTGGCCCGGGGCCTGGCGCAGAACAACTGGTACCTGACGAGCGTCCAGGCCGGGTTCGAGCCGTGGCAGAACGGCGCCGGACTCGCGGTGAACTCCTTCTCCTCCACCGTCAACCTCGGTGGCGGCAGCGGCCCGGGCGGCCCCGGCGGACCGGCCACGGCCTGCCAGGTGACCTACGCGACCAACGTCTGGCAAGGCGGCTACACCGCCGATGTCACGGTCAAGAACACCGGCACCACCGCCCTGAACACCTGGCAGCTCGGCTTCACCCTGCCCTCCGGACAGCGCGTCACCAGCTCCTGGAACGCCACCCTGTCCGGCTCCTCCGGCGCGGTGACGGCGACTCCCGTGGCACACAACGCGCAGATCGCCGCCGGCGGCAGCCAGACCTTCGGCTTCCAGGGCACCTACAGCGGCACCTTCGCCAAGCCCGGCACCTTCACCCTGAACGGCACGGCCTGCACCAGCGCCTGACCGAAGCCGGTCGCGCCGCACCGGCCTTCTCCGGGGCCCGCCCCGCCTTCCCTTACCGACGGGGGCGGGCCCCGGCCCCACCACCCGCCCCTCCGGCCCGCACCCGGAAAGGCCGCATCCCATGAGCCCGAGCTGCACCGCGTCCGCACACACCCCCTCCTCACCTGCCGACGTGCCCTTACGCTCCCGGACCCGCCGCCCCGCTCTTGTCGCCGCGCTGTGCGCCGCCACCCTCGCGCTGACCGCTCTTGCCGCCGCCCCGCCCGCCCAGCTCCCCGCAGCCGCCGTCGCCCTGCCGTACCAGGACCCCTCCCTTCCGGTGCCCCAGCGGGTCACCGATCTGCTCTCCCGGATGACGCTCGACGACAAGCTCGGGCAGATGACCCAGATCGAGAAGGACGCGCTCGTCCCCCAGACCGACCTCGCCACCTACCGCATCGGCTCGGTGCTCTCCGGCGGCGACTCGACGGTCAGCCCCAACAGCGCCCAGACCTGGGCCGACACCTACGACTCCCTCCAGCGCACCGCCCTCACGACCCCGCTGGGCATCCCGATGATCTACGGCATCGACGCGGTGCACGGCCACAACGCGGTGCGCGGCGCCACCCTCTTCCCGCACAACATCGGCCTCGGCGCCACCCGTGACCCGGCACTGGTGCAGCGCGTCGGACGGGCGGTGGCCGAGGAGGTGGCCGGTACCGGCATCGACTGGTCCTTCGCGCCCTGTCTCTGCGTGGCCCGCAACGACCGGTGGGGCCGCACCTACGAGTCGTTCGGCGAGAAGCCCGAACTGCCCACCGCCATGGCCACGTTCGTCACCGGCCTGCAGGGCATGACCCTGGGCGGCGAGACGGCGTCGGTACTGGCCACCGCCAAGCACTACATCGGCGACGGCGGCACCACCGGAGGCGTCGACCAGGGCAACACCGAGCTGTCCGAGGCCGAGCTGCGCGCGATCCACCTGCCGCCCTTCCAGGAGGCGGTACGGCGGGGCGTGGGCTCGGTGATGCTGTCCTACAGCAGCTGGAACGGCGTGCGCTCGCACGGGAACAAGTACCTGGTCACCGACGTGCTCAAGGGGGAGCTCGGCTTCACCGGCTTCGTCGTCTCGGACTGGGCCGCGGTCGACCAACTGGACGGACAGAGCGGCTTCACCGGCACCGAGATCGGCACGGCCGTCAACGCCGGCGTCGACATGGTGATGGTCCCGCACGACTACAAGAAGTTCCTCACCCTGCTGCGCGGCGAGGTGAGCGCCGGGCGGATCCCCCTGGCGCGCGTCGACGACGCCAACCGGCGCATCCTCACCAGGAAGTTCCAGCTCGGCCTGTTCGAAAGGCCGCTCACCGACCGGTCGTTGACCCCGACCGTGGGCTCCGCCGAGCACCGGGCCCTGGCCCGGCAGGCGGTGCGGCAGTCGCAGGTGCTGCTGAAGAACGACGGCGCGATCCTGCCGCTGGCGAAGAACGCCAAACTGTTCGTGGCCGGCAAGTCCGCCGACGACATCGGCAACCAGAGCGGCGGCTGGACCCTGGGGTGGCAGGGCCGCAGCGGCCCCGTCACCGAAGGCACCACCGTCCTCCAGGGCATCCGCGCCGCCGCGACCGACCCGTCCCGGATCACCTACGACCGCTACGGCAACGGCATCGACGGCAGCTACACCGCCGCCGTCGCGGTGGTCGGGGAGACACCGTACGCCGAGATGCACGGCGACCGGCCGGGCGCCATGGGGCTGGACCAGGAGGACCTGCAGACCCTCAGCCGGCTCAAGGCCAGCGGTGTGCCCGTCGTGGTGGTCCTGGTCTCCGGGCGCCCGCTTGACATCGCCGCCCAACTGCCGGACTGGCGCGCCCTGCTGGCGGCCTGGCTGCCCGGCACCGAGGGCGCCGGTGTGTCCGACGTGCTCTTCGGCGACCACGCCCCGACCGGCAAGCTCCCCATGACGTGGATGCGCAGCGCCTCCCAGCAGCCCATCAACGACGGCGACGGCAAGAGCCCGCTCTTCGCCTACGGACACGGCCTGACCTACAGCACCGACCCCGATCCGGACCCGGAGCCCCAACCCGGTTCCTGCACCGCCCAGTTCAAGGTCGTCTCGGCCTGGTCCGGCGGCTACCAGGCGGAGATGACCGTCAAGAACTCCGGCAGCGCCCCGATCACCGGCTGGTCCGTCGCCTGGGACCTGAACGGCTCCACCGTCAACAGTCTGTGGAACGGCTCCCTGACCGTGGCCCAGGGCCGCGCGACCGTCCGCAACGCCACCCACAACGGCGCCCTGTCGCCGGGCGCCACCACCTCGTTCGGCTTCACCGCCAACGGCGGCGCGGGCACGCCCGCCCCGCAGTGCACCGGCTCCTGAACGTACGACCGGCATCCCCGCACGTACCACCGAGGAGGCACGATGACCCACCCGACCAGAGCCGACGGCGCCTCGCTGCCGCGCACGCGCCGACGACGGTCGGCAGCTCTGGCCACCGCCCTGGCCACCCTGATGCTCGGGGTGGCCGGCCAGATCGCGGGACAGCCCGCGGCAGCGGCGGAAGCTCATGTCGACAACCCCTTCGCGGGCGCGACCTTCTACCTCAACCCCGACTACGCCGAGCACGTGGACACGTCCATCGCGCAGACCTCCGACGCCACGCTCAAGGCGAAGATGGAGAAGGTCAAGAGCTATCCGACCGCTGTCTGGCTGGACCGGATCGCCGCCGTCCACGGCGGCGAGGCCAACGCGGGACGCAAGAGCCTGGCCGACCACCTCGACCTGGCACTCGCCCAGAAGAAGCCCGGACAGCCGATCACCGCCACCTTCGTGGTCTACGACCTGCCGGGACGGGACTGCGCCGCCCTCGCCTCCAGCGGCGAACTCCCGCTCACACAGGCCGGGTTGACCCGCTACAAGAGCGAGTACATCGACGTCGTCGCGAACGTCCTCAAGGACCCCAAGTACCAGGACATCCGCATCACCACGGTCGTCGAGCCCGACAGCCTGCCCAACCTGGTCACCAACACCTCCGACCCCGAATGCGCGCAGGCCAAGAGCAGCGGCATCTACGTCGAGGGCATCCGGTACGCCCTGGACAAGCTGCACGCCATCCCGAACGTGTACACCTACCTGGACTACGCGCACTCCGGCTGGCTCGGCTGGGACAACAACCTCACCCAGACCGTGCAGCAGTACACCGAGGTGGCCAGGGGCACCGCGGCCGGGCTGAGCAGCGTCGACGGGCTGATCACCAACGTCGCCAACTACACGCCGCTGGAAGAGCCGTTCCTGACCAACCCCGACAAGCAGGTCGGCGGCAACCCGGTCAAGTCGGGCAAGTACTACGAGTGGAACCCGAACTTCGACGAGGTGGACTTCACCAGGAACGTGCACCGCGCGCTGGTCTCGGCAGGCTGGCCCACCTCCACCGGCCTGGTGGTCGACACCTCCCGCAACGGCTGGGGAGGCTCGGCCCGGCCCACCGCGGAGAGCACCAGCACCACCCTCGACACCTACGTCAACGAGTCCAAGGTCGACCGCCGCGTCCACCGCGGACTGTGGTGCAACGCGAGCGGGGCCGGGCTCGGACAGCCGCCGCAGGCCACGCCCTCCGGATACCCCGACTCGCACCTCGACGCCTTCCTGTGGGTCAAGCCGCCGGGGGAGTCCGACGGCGCCAGCAAGGACATCCCCAACGAGGAGGGCAAGAAGGCGGACCCGATGTGCGACCCCGACTACACCGCCTCCAACGCCGGCAACAACAAGACCGGGGCGCTGCCCGACGCACCGCTGGCCGGCCACTGGTTCCACAACCAGTTCCAGATGCTGGTGCGCAACGCCTACCCCGCCGTGCCGACGGGCGGCACCGACCCGGGTGACACCACCGCCCCGACCGCTCCCACCGGACTGCGGGCCACCGCGAAGACCGCGAGCAGCGTCTCCCTGGCCTGGACCGCGGCCACCGACGACGTGGGCGTGACCGGGTACGACGTGTACCGCAACGGCACCCGGGTCGGCTCGCTGGCCACCGGCACCACGTACACGGACACCGGACTGAGCGCCGCCACCGCCTACAGCTACACCGTGCGGGCCCGTGACGCGGCCGGGAACGTCTCCGCCGCCTCCGCGGCGCTGAGCGTCACCACCGAGACGGGCGGCGGCGGCCCTGACCCGGCGGGCGGTCTCAAGGTCGCCTACAAGAACAACGACTCCTCGGCCACCGACAACGCCATCCGCCCCGGCCTGCGGATCACCAACACCGGCAGCGCTGCCCTCGACCTGACCGGGGTGACCGCCCGCTACTACTTCACCCGGGACAGCGGCTCGTCCACCGTCAACGCCTACTGCGACTACGCCGCGGTCGGCTGCTCCAACGTCAAGCTCAGGGTCGTCCCGCTGAGCACCCCGGTCGCGGGCGCGGACGCCTACCTGGAGGTCGGCTTCTCCGCCGGCTCGCTGGCCGCGGGCCGGGACACCGGTGACCTCCAGCTGCGCATGGCCAAGTCCGACTGGTCCGCGTTCGACGAGGCCGGCGACTACAGCCGCACCACCGCCACCTCCTACACCGACGCCCCCACGATCCCCGGCTACCTCGGCTCCACCCTGGCCTGGGGCGCACCGCCCGCCTGATCCGCCCACCTCCCCACACTCCCTCGCCCGCCCGGAGCGACCTCTTCCCCGGGCGGGCGGGGGCTCCACAGCGGACAGCAAAGCAACGACAGGAGGCACCATGGTTCGACGCAGAAACCGGCTCCTCTCCTTGGCGGCGGTGCTCGCCACCCTGCTGAGCGGTCTCGGTCTGGCCTTGCTCGGCCAGGGCAGCGCGCAGGCCCACGGCGTGGCGATGATGCCCGGCTCGCGGACGTATCTGTGCTACCAGGACGCCAAGACGGGCACCGGCGCCCTGGACCCGACGAACCCGGCGTGCAAGGCCGCGCTGGCCGAGAGCGGATCGACGGCGCTGTACAACTGGTTCGCCGTGCTCGACTCCAACGCGGGCGGCCGCGGCGCCGGTTACGTACCCGACGGCAAGCTGTGCAGCGCCGGTGACCGCTCCCCGTACAACTTCACCGGCTACAACGCCGCCCGCTCCGACTGGCCCCGCACGCATCTGACCTCCGGGAAGAGCATGCAGGTCCGGTACAGCAACTGGGCGGCGCACCCGGGTGACTTCCGGGTGTACCTGTCCAAGCCCGGCTACTCGCCCAGCTCCCCGCTGGGATGGGGCGACCTGGAGCTCATCCAGACCGTCACCAACCCCGCCCAGTCGGGCTCGCCGGGCACCGATTCCGGTCACTACTACTGGAACCTGAACCTGCCCGCGGGCCGCTCGGGCGACGCGGTGCTGTTCATCCAGTGGGTGCGCTCGGACAGCCAGGAGAACTTCTTCTCCTGCTCCGACATCGTCTTCGACGGCGGCAACGGCGAGGTGACCGGCATCCGCGGCTCAGGCGGCACCCCGACCCCCACGCCCACGCCCACGCCGACCCCCACCCCGACCGACCCGCACACCGGCTGCATGGCCGTCTACTCGGTGACCAGCGCCTGGAACGGCGGCTTCCAGGGCTCCGTCGAGGTGATGAACCACAACACGGCACCGATGAACGGCTGGGCCGTGCGCTGGCAGCCGGGCACCGGCACCCGGATCAGCAGTGTCTGGAACGGCACGCTCAGCACCGGGACCGACGGCACGGTCACGGTCAGGAACGCCGACTACAACCGAACCGTCGCCCCGGACGGCAGCGTGACCTTCGGCTTCACCGCCACCTCCACCGGCAACAACCATCCAGTCGGCTCGATCGGCTGCGTCACTCCGTAAGAAGCCCCGCCGAGACGCCGGCTCCCGCACCGCGGGGAGCCGGCGTTCTCGCGGCGGCGTCCGCGTCAGCGTGGACGACCGGATCGGCGGGCGCTGGAGGTATGACGAGCGGTCGGCTTCACGTGCAACGCCCTGACGTGGTGTTTTAAAGTGGCTGCTGCCCGTTTTCCGCGACTCAGTGACCTGTGGGGGACACGCGCACCATGTCGACCGAAACCTTCGAGTTCCAGGTAGAGGCCCGTCAGCTTCTCCAGCTGATGATCCATTCGGTCTACTCGAACAAGGACGTCTTCTTGCGGGAGCTCGTCTCCAATGCCTCGGACGCGCTCGACAAGCTGCGCCTGGCCGCCCTGCGCGACGACGGCCTCGACGTGGACCTGTCCGACCTGCACATCCAGATCGACGTGGACCCGAAGGCCCGTACGCTCACCGTGCGGGACAACGGCATCGGGATGTCGTACGACGAGGTCGGTACGTTGATCGGCACCATCGCCAACTCCGGCACGGCGGCCCTCCTCAAGGAACTGGAGGAGGCCCAGGACGAGACCGGCGCGGAGGGGCTGATCGGCCGGTTCGGCATCGGGTTCTACTCCGGATTCATGGTGGCCGACGAGATGACCCTGGTGACCCGGCGCCTCGGCGAGAGCAGCGGCACACGCTGGTCGTCCCGCGGTGAGGGTACGTACTCGCTGGAGAAGGTCGAGGACGTGCCCCAGGGCACGTCCGTCACCCTCCATCTCAAGCCCGCCGACCCCGAGAACCAGCTGCACGACTACACCTCCACCTGGAAGATCAGGGAGATCGTCAAGCGGTACTCGGACTTCATCACCTGGCCGATCCGCCTCGCCCCCCAGCCGGGCGACGGCGAGGAGACGGCCGAGCCGGAGACGCTGAACTCGCGCAAGGCCCTGTGGGCACGTTCGCGCGAGGAGGTCTCGGCGGATGAGTACCACGAGCTCTACAAGCACATCAGCCACGACTGGCGCGACCCCCTGGAGACGATCCGGCTCCAGGCCGAGGGCACCTTCGAGTACCAGTCGCTGCTGTTCCTCCCGGCCCACGCCCCGCACGACCTGTTCACCCGGGACTTCCGACGCGGACTCCAGCTCTACGTCCGACGCGTGCTGATCATGGACGACTGCGAGGCGCTGCTGCCGCCGTACCTCCGCTTCGTCAAGGGCGTGGTCGACGCGCAGGACCTCTCGCTGAACGTCTCCCGGGAGATCCTCCAGCAGGACCGCCACATCAGGATGATCCAGCGACGGCTGACCAAGAAGGTGCTGTCGTCGGTCAAGGAGATGAGGGCCAAGGACCCCGAGAAGTACGCCACGTTCTGGCGTGAGTTCGGCTCCGTACTGAAGGAGGGACTGCTCGGCGACCCGGACAACCGCGACGCCATCCTCGCTGTCGCGTCCTTCGCCAGCACCCACGAGGGGGACGAGCCGACGACGCTCCAGCAGTACGTGGAGCGGATGAAGGAGGGGCAGGAGCACATCTACTACCTGACCGGCGAGTCCCGGCAGAGCCTCGAGAACTCCCCGCACATGGAGGTGTTCAAGGCCCGGGGCATCGAGGTCCTGCTGCTGACCGACCCCGTCGACGAGGTGTGGGTCGACGCCGTCGGCGAGTTCGAGGGCAAGCAGCTGCGGTCCGTCGCCAAGGGCGAGATCGACCTCGACGTCCAGGACGGCGAACAGTCGGACAGTTCACGACAGGAGCAGGACGAGAGTTACGCCGGCCTGCTGGAGTGGATGAAGGAGCAGCTGGGGGAGGAGGTCAAGGACGTCCGGCTGTCGAACCGCCTGACCGTCTCACCGGCATGTGTTGTCTCCGACGCACACGACCTCACCCCGGCGCTGGAGAACATGTACCGGGCGATGGGCCAGGAAGTGCCGGTCACCAAGCGGATCCTCGAACTCAACCCCGCTCACGCGCTCGTCCGTGGCCTGCAACAGGCCTACGCGGAGCAGGAGGACCGGACGGAGCTCGCCGAGACCGCCCAACTCCTGCACGGACTCGCGGTCCTGGCGGAAGGCGGACAGCCCAAGGATCCCGCGCGGTTCGTCAAGCTGGTGGCGGAACGGCTGGAGCGCACGCTCCGCTGAGCCGAGAGGTCGGCAGGGGGCACGACGGCTGGGCCCCCTGCCGACCGAGGGCGGGGCCGCCGTTGCGGAACAGCGACGTCCTAGTCCTGCCAGCTAGCGTGCAGGAGGCGCCGTCGTTCCGCTAGGGCGTTGTAGTTGAGACCGCACGCATCAACCCGGCGGTACCCAAGACTGAAATCTTCGCGCGACGCCTTACCGGGCTGCGTGGTCTCGCGTACGAACTTGCTGCCGCGTTGGACCGGCTGGACATCTCCACCTATCGCAGCGGCGCGCGGCTCGCTCCGGCCCGGACACCAGCGATGGAGCAATGACCGCCTCAGCAGCGGGTGGTTGGGGTGTCGGCCCATCACGGGGTCGGCACCCCATACACAGCGCAGACCATGCTGCCTACTGCCTACTGGAGGACGCCGTCCGCTCGGTCTCGCAGAGGCCGTCTCGGCTTTCGGTAACAGCTGGCCCAGTCAGCAGATCGCACGCGGCTCCGCCGTACTGAACCTTTCAAGGGCACCGGGGGCTCGACGAACCCGTACAACCGCCTTCCAGGACCCGGGACACGGCACTGACGGGTGTGGGACGCTACGGATACGCACCACCGGCTCCTCGTCGTGAAGGGCAGCCAGGCTGTGGTGAGCCGCGGTGGCGGCGATGGCGAGGTCCACCGGTGGCATGTCGGGCAGGCGCGGCACCGTGCCGGCCCCCCTGCGGCAGTGTGCGCCGTCTCACGCATCGCAGAACCTCCCAAGTTGCCCAGATCACAGCGCAAACGCCCCTGTGGCATTCATGCTCGAAACGGACACTGACTCCCGAATCGGGTCGTACTGTCGTGACTTGAGTGACTCCTTACCAAGTGGCCCGCGACACAGCGCCCGTGGCATTCGATCCCGTTCCCTGTAGAAAGGCGCCGATCATGGTTGCTTACCTGTGCCCGCCCGCCGTGATACACGGCAAGCACGCCGTGCGGACCAGCCAGATCGTGGAAGAAGTGCGAGGTCGGCACCCGAACGCGGCATGGGCGCCGCGTGTCGACGGCATCGCGTCCAGTACGGGCATAGAAACCCGTGGCTGGATGCTGCCCTTGGAGGCTGCCATCGCACCCGGCAGCGGAAGCGGACTGCCGGCCGCCGGCATCGGGCCGGCCCGAGAGGCGCTGGCCGGTGACGGGTTCACCGAACAGGACGTGGATCGCGTGATCGCCGCACTTGAGGCGATACCCGCGCCGCAGACCGTCCAGGAGCGCACCGCGCCGGCCTGGTCGGCAGTGCAGTCCTACGGTGAGCGTGCGGCGCGCGGGGCCCTGCAGATCGCAGGGCTGGACGCCGCGGACGTCGACTGTCTGATCACCA
Source organism: Streptomyces sp. NPDC091972 (assembly GCF_044756385.1). NCBI lineage: Bacteria > Bacillati > Actinomycetota > Actinomycetes > Kitasatosporales > Streptomycetaceae > Streptomyces > Streptomyces sp. NPDC091972. The sequence goes on from NZ_JBIVSV010000013.1 coordinate 125,778, forward strand.
GTCACTCCACCACGCCCGCGCTGCCGGGGCTCGACGTCTCCCTCGCCAACCGGCTCCCGCTCCGGAGCGACGTGCTGCTGCTGCCGGCCACACAGTGGGCCTGCATAGCCGGGACCCGCTCCCTGGCCCTGGCGGCGGATCTCGTGGCCGCGGACCCCGACCGGGTTGTCCTGGTCGTGATCGCGGAGGCACTGAGCACGACCTACCAGCCCGCGGACGACACTCTGGAGTCCTTGATCGTCCGGTTGCTGTTCGCGGACACCGCGGTCGCCGCGGTGGTCACGGGCCGGCCCAGGCCCGAGTCGGTGCTGCGGCTGGACGCAGCCTGGCACCACACGCTGCCCGGCACCCAGGACCTGCACCGCTTGGAGACACGGGAGGACGGCACCCACTTCGTGATGGACCGGCGCGGGCCGCGCGCCGTGCAGGAGACGGTCACGGCGATGTGGGACTGGTTGCGCCTCCGCTACCAGGACGACCCCGGCTCTTGGCACCCCGACGTTCTGCTCGCCCACCCGGGCGGGACGCGTGTGCTGGAGTACATGGAGCAGACGATGCCCGACGGGTGGCCGGCGGGGCTCCTGCACTACAGCCGGGACAGCTACACCAGCGGCAACCGCGGAGGCGCCGCAGTGTTCGACATCATGCGCAGAGCGTACGACGCCGGGCAGAAGGCGGGCAGCCGTGCCGTTCTGTACGCGGCCGCCCCGGGCCTCACGGCCACCGCCCTGGAAGGGGAGTGGCTGTAACGCCGACTCGCGGCCCCAACCCCCCCGTGACGCCGGTGCCGCCGCCCGACGAACAGCTCGCACGCCGCCCGGCCAACACCCCGTCACCGGCCGGAAAACGCTCCGTCACCACCCGAGCAAGGCCCTTGCCGCCACCCGCCAAGGCTGCCTTGCACCACCCGGCGGAAGAATCGCCGTCGGCCTGCTGACGCCTCATCACCGGCCGGCAGGCTCCCCCTCACCGCTCGACCGTAGCCCACACCACCTTCCCGGTGTCCGTCCACCGCACCCCCCACCGGGCGGTGAGCCCATGCACTACGTGCAGGCCACGGCCGGCGTCGTCGAGGAGCCCGCTCGGGCCCAGCCGCGGCCTGCCGTTGCCGGTGTCGCCCACCTCGCACAGCAGCCCGTGACCGGTCCTGATCAGCCGTACGGTGATGGGTCCGCCGGCGAAGCGGACCGCGTTGGCGACCAGTTCGTCGACCACCAGCAGCACGCTGTCCCTGGTGTGCTCTCCGGTGCCCCACTGTCCCAGCAGCTCGGAGACCAGTGTGCGGGCCCGGGCGGCCGCGTCGCGGCGGGCGGGCAGACGCCACGTCGTGGTGTCCCCCTTGCGGTAACCGATCATGCGTGCGATCAGCAGAGTCACATCGTCGCGCCGACGTGTCGGCGCCACCGCCGAGACCACGCGTCGCGCGGCCTGCTCCAGGTCGTCCCAGGGGTGCAGCGAGGACACGGCGTCCGTCAGCCTGTCGATGCCCTCGTCGATCGACAGGGCCGGATCCTCCACCAGGCCGTCGGTGTAGAGGGCGAGCAGTGAGCCCGGGGGCGCACAGAACGTGTACACGTCGTACGGTTCCCGCAGTGCGAACTCGGCGCCGAGCCCGGGGTGGGGGCGTATCGCGACCGGGCCGGCGGGCCCGTCCGGGGGTACCAGGACCGGGGGGAGGTGGCCGGCGCTGGCCACCGCCACCTGGTGGCTGACCGGGTCGTACACGGCGATGCAGCAGGTCGACCCGAGGGCGCTGTAACCGGCCGCCAGCCCGGACTCCGCGTCGTCCAGCAGCGACACGGTCTCGTCCAGGTGCTCCAGCACCTCGTCGGGCGCCAGGCCCGCTGACAGCAGCGCGCGGGCCTCCACGCTCAGCTGTCCCATGGTCGCCGCCGCGCCCAGGCCGTGCCCGACGACGTCTCCGACCACCAGCGCGGTACGGCCGTCCGGCAACGGAAAGCTGTTCACCCAGTCGCCGCCGACGCCCGCGCTGTCGGGGGTGGCGGGCTGGTAGACGCTGGCCGTCTGGATGGTGTCGCCGCCGGACCGTGGCAGCAGTCGGCGCTGCAGGGCCAGGACCTGCGTGTGCTCGCGCTGGTGCTGACGGGCCAGGTCCACGTGGTGGGAGGTCCTGGCCACCAGTTCCTGCAGGTCGAGCAGCTCGCTGTCCGCGAAGGGGCGGTCCGCCCGCCGCCAGACCTCCGCGACACCCAGGACTACGGGCGGTGAGCCGTCCAGGACCAGCGGTATGCACGCCACGGCCGCCGCCTGGTCGCCCGGCACCAGGGCACGTACCAGCCGAGGACTGCCGAGCACCCGCTCGATCGCTTCCCGGTCGGGCATGACGATGGCCTGCGCGGCATCGTCACGCCGTATGGCCTGCGACAGCAGTCGACTCGCATCGCCGGGAAGATCGTCGCCCGGGGTCACGTAGCCGTCGGGCCATGCCCGGTCCGGCACCAGGGCCGCCCGTCGCAGCCGGAGGCGCCCCTGCGGCTGTCCGGTGACCGCCTCACCCGTCCACACGGCGAAGTCGAGATCGATGGCTGTCACGTCACCCCAGGCCAGCAGGGACTCCGCCAGCGACTGCGCGGTCTCGCCGATGTCCAGCGAGGTGCCGATCGCGGTCTCGGCGGCGTACAGGTGCAGCCTCCTGGCCATGGCGATCAGGGATACGGTCAGGCCCTCCTGGGGCGCTGCGGCGGCCAGGATGCTCATCGAGACCACCAGCTCCGACCCGTCGCCGCGTCGCAGGCGCTGGACCCGGGCGACGTGCGGCTCTCCGGTCTCGAGGACCTGCCGCAGGCGCCGGGTGACCGTCGGTATGTCGGAGGGAGGCAGGAGATCGACGAAGGCGCTCCCGGCCACGGCCTGCACTCCCGCGAAGACCGGGGCGTCCAGATTGCAGCGGGTGATTCTCAGATCCCGGTCCAGATTGACCGCGCCGAGGATTTGCTCCTGACCGGCGGGGGCCGGGTTGTCGGACACGTCTCGGCGGGCGGCGTCGTCCCCCCGCGGGTCGGCTGAACCGGCGGCCGCCGCTGCTCGGTCGCCTGGCATGTACTGCCCCAAAGCGCTGCTGACCATGTCGAACGGTGACGCAGACGAGGGGGGTGGGGTGGAGTCCATGCGACTCTCTCAGCTCGCTCGCCGACCCCGGCACCACGTCGGAGCCGTACCAGAACCCGGGCGACAGCCGGGATTCCTGACCGCAAACCTCATTCAATAACACCCGGGGCCGCTTCGCCCACACCAGCGGGCCGCAGGGTGACGAGGTGGCAACCGGCGACCAGTCGACGACGACGTTCCTTCACAGTCGTTCCAGGTCGTCACCGCTCTGTACTGGCACGGCGTCCAGGCCTGGAGGGCTCCTGCGCCTGCCCCGCGGACGCGATGGCTGCCCGCCCCCTTCCGGGCGGGGTGTGCCCTGTGGCGAACCGCGTTGACACGGATGGTCCCCGGACGTTGACTGGCAACGCGACACAGGACCATCAACGGCAGAGTCGACCGGGCTCTTGGCGAGGGCGACCTCGTACGGTGACCCCGGCACAACGAAAAACGGTGCAGACGACAATGTACGACCAGGCACGCGCCCAGCAGCCCGACGACCGGTCCTCGGGGCCCGCGGCGCGCCGCACCGAGGGTCCCGGACCGCTGATCCCGTCCGACGAGCGGGACACGATCGTCCGGCGCCTCGGGCACGCCGTCAACCACTTCGCCGACACCCCGCGCGAGGCGCTGGAGGAGGCCGAGGCCGCCTTCGACGCAGCGGCCGACGCGCTGGTGAAGGTTCTCGCGGAACGGCGGCGCGACCTGCGCAAGAGCTGGCAGGACCAGGATGCCGAGACGCGGTCCACGGAACTACGGCTCGCGCTGCGGGAGTACCGGGAGATCGCCGGGCGGCTGCTTCGCGCGTAAGCGGGCGCGCGGATCACGACCGACGCCGACTCCGTCATCGACGGCGTGCTGCTCGATTGCAAGAGCACCTGCCCGGTGGCGGAGACATCCCGGCGCACCGCCTCGCAGCTCACCGGCTACCTGCTCCTCGATGCCGCCGACCATCCAGCTGTTGCGGGTCATGAGGTTGTCGACGGTGGGTTTGGGGCGGTCGGCGGGGTGAGATCCGTTGTGGACGGTCTGGTGCGGACGACGGCTTGGTCTCCGCGTGGACCGAACAGGTGCAGGATCTCCACGGTGCTCGTGTCCGCGGGGCCGAACCAGTGGGGCTCGGTGGTGTCGAACTCGGCCACTTCGCCGGGCAGCAGCGTGAAGTCCTGCGCCCCGAGGATGAGGCGTAGCCGACCGGCGAGGACATAGAGCCATTCGTAGCCCTCGTGGGTGACCAGTTCCGGCTGGCGGGGGGTCAGTACCTGCTTGAAGACCTGCACTCGGCCCGGGTACTGCGTCAGAGGTACGAGGACGCTGCCGCGCTCCTTGTGCAGGGGCCGCAGGTGCACCCGGGGGTCACCGCTGGCGGGCGCCGCCACCAGTTGGTCGAGCGCGACGTGGTGGGCCCGCGCCAGCGGGATGAGCAGGTCCAGAGTCGGGCGCCGTTTGCCCGATTCCACCCGGGACAGTGTGCTGACCGAGAGTCCGGTCGTGGCCGCGAGTGCCTCGAGCGTGAGTCCCCGTTCCCGGCGCAGGTTGCGCAGCCGGGGCCCGATGCCATCGAGAATCTGTTTCAGCTCCGCGTCCCCGACGCCTGTGTTCATGGATTCATTTTTGCAGTGTCCGCAAAAGAGCTGGGCTGCGGCTGGCGTGCGGGCTGAGTCTTGCCGGGCACTGTTCCCGGACATCAGAGGTAGACCGTGACCGCAACGACACCCCTTGTTCAACCCATGCTGAGTGCGCGCAGACGCTGGACGGTGCTGGTCGTCTGCTGCCTGAGCATGTTCCTGGTGGGCCTGGACACCACCATCGTCAATGTGGGTCTGCCGGCCATCGGTCGCGGCCTGGATGTCGACACGCGCGGTCTCGAATGGATCGTGGACGCCTACACCCTCGTCCTGGCCAGTCTCCTGATCTCCTCCGGCGCACTGGCGGATCGCTTCGGACGCCGCCGGGTGTTCCAGTGCGGGCTGGCCGCGTTCGGCGCCGCCTCGTTGGTCTGCGCGCTCGCCCCGTCGGCGGGCGTACTCATCGCGGCCCGCGCCCTGCAGGGCATCGGCGCCTCGATGCTCAGCCCCGTGGCGCTCGCGATCGTGGTGAACGCGATGCCGGACCCGAAGGAACGGGCGCAGGCGATCGGCATCTGGGCGTCAGTGTTCGGGCTGAGTATGGCCGCTGGTCCCATCACGGGCGGTGCGCTGCTCGCGGGGCTCGGGTGGCGGGCGCTGTTCTGGATCAACGCCCCGGTCATCGCGGCCGCTCTGCTGCTCAGTGCGGTGTTCGTGCCGGAGTCCCGGGCACCGCGGGCCCGGCGCCTCGACCTGCCCGGCCAGGTCCTGCTGACCATGGTCCTCGCGGTCGTGGTCGGCGTCCTGATCGAAGGGCCTCGCATCGGCTGGACGTCGCCTGCGGCGCTGGCGGGATACGCCGGAGCTGCTGTGGCGACAGCCGCATTCGTGTGGGTCGAGTCCCGCCGACGTGAGCCGCTGATGGATCCGCGGATCTTCAGGAGCCCGGTTTTCAGCGGTGCCGTCCTGGGCGCGGTGGCGCTCTTCGTCGCGCTGACCATGACACTGCTGCTGAACACTCTCTACCTGCAGCACACCCGGGAATGGACGCCGCTGGCCGCGGGAGTGGCGACCTTGCCCCTGGCCGTCGGAGCGACTGTCTGCGCCCCTTGGTCCGGCCGCATGGTCGGCCGCACGGGACCGCGGCTGCCGCTGCTCCTTGCCGGTGGTTTCATCACGGCCGGCGGGCTCTGCCTGGTCCGGCTCACTCCACACACGAGCGTGCTCCTGCTGCTGGCCGCGTACTTGCTAGTCGGCGTCGGATTCGGTTTCGCCAACGCCCCGATCACCAACACCGCGGTCAATGGACTGCCACCCGCCCGTGCCGGCGTGGCCGGGGCGATCACCTCCACCGCACGGCAACTCGGCTCCGCCGTCGGCATCGCTCTCGCCGGCGGCCTGGTCACGGCCACCAGCCCGGCGGGGCTCGCACATGCGTCCCGCCCGGGGTGGGTGCTGGTCGCCGCCTGTGGCGTGCTGGTCTTCCTTGTCGCCCACGTATCACCGCAGAAGGAGGCCACCATGGGCTTGGCGGCCTCGCCGCAAGTGCGGTGAGCCGCGCGCCTCACCGCAACGAGCCGTTGTCTGTTGAAGCGCGCAGCCCGGGAGGGTTCGACGATGTCGGTCTGGCCGGTGGAGCGGGGCAAGTGCCTGACGTAGTTCACCCATGCGCCGATACGAGCGCTGACCTTGTTATCCGTCAGGCCAATCGCATCTTCCGCGCCCTGCAGGTATCACCGCTCACGCTCTGGCCTCGGACGACCGGGCGGAGCGGGTTGCAAGACAAGCCTGGTCTCAGAGGCGATTCGCCCGGAGTTGGCGCTGAAGCGGCGCACCTGAGCCGAGCACTGTGGGCCGGTGACTGCTATCAGTTGGCGAGGTGGTGCGCGGAAAGCAGCCACCGCCAGCGCCGACGCTCCGTGAAGAGGGTGGCGGCGGCCAGCAAGGTCACGAGGACCGCGGCCCAGGCGGGCCAGGCCAGCCACGACGAGACCACGGCAGCAGCGAGTTGGAGCAGTACCAGCAGGATCGTGACCCAACCCGGCACCGCGATGATCACGTTGGTCTTGTCCCCCGGAGTGGAGAACAACGTCGGAAGCCCGATGAGGGCCAGCACGGACAGGGCCGCAAGCAGCCATGAGTGGTCCGCCAGCGCCCAGGGCATGGCCACCCATGCGACGAGTTCTGTCGCGAAGCGCAGGGCTGACGCAGCTTTGTCGTCCGGTCGTCTCAAGGTCGATGCCCCACCAGCAGCCTTTGTCACCTGCGGACGATCTCACGGCACGCGCCTGACTGCCAGAGTTCGTGCCGCCGAACCACGCCACGGCAGTGATCGGGTCGGGGTGTCCGCGTCGACGAGGTCGAGGCGGCCCTGGGAGGGCCATCGATATCGGACCAGTTCTGTTCGTGGGCTTCAGCGGCAGTCACCCGGGCGGCTGGCAGACCAGCGGCGATGCAGCGGCGGGCTAGGACCCTGGCCAACTCGCCCTTGGTCGTGAAGATGCGCGCGTCGGGGCTTTCGCTTCCCGGCACCGTTTTCGACCCTGGACCAGGACTTGGGCGGGTATGGCTCGCGGTCGACGAGGGCTCTGCCATGTCCGGTGGCGTAGGCCGCGAGGACACCGAGCTGGCAGTTGTCGATCTTTCCGGATGTGCCGGTGTAATGACTGGACACCCCGACTGATGTGGTGCCCTTCTTATTGAACCCGGTGTAGCCAGCCACCCGAGCGAATCCGGACTCCAACTCCTAGGCGTAGTAGTTGACTTCGAAATCCCCTCCACGACTTGCGTACCGTCTCCGTGGATACCTTGAAGTCCGCTGGCACACGCGTGTTCATGCGAATTCCGCACAGGCCGCAACGATTCGGGCCCGCTCCGCCACACAAGCTGGGACGAGCCACACAAGGTCGCCGTACCTCACGTGTGATGAACTGTGGCCCGGTTTCAAGACGTTGATCTCGTCTCGAACAAGAGAGTGGGAGGGACCGTGGGCCTCGGTGGGGGGACGTGGCAGCGGCTGACCGCCGTGGTAATGGTCATGGCGGTGGCGGCCGGGTGTACCGGGCAGGGCGAAGGCGCGGGCGGCGGACACGACGAAGACCTGCTGCGGAACCACGACTGGACGCAGATGCCGGGCACCACCGCGCGGAACGACATCCTTCGGGTCAGCCCATTGGATCGGCGCATCGTGGAACAGGACTCCTCTGGAGGCCAGCCCAACCCCCCGCTGAACCTGGCCGGACCGCATCTCAGGTCCGATGGCGATTTCACCGTCACCGCGCGCATGTCCGGCGTGGGTGACGATGACGGCGACTCATGGCTGCGGCTGTACGGACGTGTGCCGGTCATCTACGACGAGTGGCGGCAGGAGCGGCCCTCGCTCCGCATCGGCGTGACCGCTGACGGGCAGGTGGGGGTACAGATTTGGGACGGTGGGAGCGATGAGCCGGCCATCTCCAAGGAGTTCGACTGCGGCTGCTCCCGGACGGTGACGCTCGCCGTGTCGAGCATCGGTGACACCTTCCGTGTGGAAGCCGACGGGCGACGGCTGGGAACCGTACAGGACCCGGGGGTGTTCGCCGAGGGCACTGTCTGGTTCGGTCTGGAGGCGGACGCGGGCGACGACGAGCGCCGCGAGGGATGGCGTCTGACGCAACTGACCGCGCGGGCGGAGAGCGGTGACTCGCTCCGCGTGATCAAGGCGCCGCGGCTACGCCAGAAGCAGTCCGACGACTCGCTGCGCGCGCGGGCCGCAGACGTGGGGCGGCCGTTCGACGTCGGCACCGCCCTTGCCGAGAACCCGCTGCTCACCGACTCACGCTACCGGGCGCTCGCGGGAAGCCAGTTCTCCATGCTCACTCCGGAGAACGCGTTCAAGCCCCAGTTCCTCCACCCACGCCGGGGTGTCTACGACTTTCGCGACGCGGATCTGCTCGTACGCTTCGCCCGCGCGAACGGCATGAAGGTGCACGCGCACACCCTCGTCTGGCACGAGGCTCTGCCCAACTGGATGCGGGAGAACGACGACCCCGAGGAGGTGCGCCGGACCATGCTCCGCCACATCGCCGCGGTCGCCGGTCACTTCAAGGGACGGGTCGCGGAATGGGATGTGGTCAACGAGCCCATGTCCGACGACCAGGAGAGCTACACCAACGGGGATCTCGGTCTGCGCTCCGAGCAGAGCCCGTGGTTCGAGGCCATGGGCGAGGAGTACATCGACGAGGCGTTCAGGGCCGCCCACCGGGCCGACCCGAAGGCACGGCTGTTCCTCAACGAGTACGGGGTCGAGGAGGAAGGCGAGCGGTGGGACGCCCTTTACGATCTCGTCAAACGGCTCGAGGAACGCGGCGTACCCATCGACGGCGTGGGTTTCCAGACCCACGAGTACGCACCCGGCGACCGCGTCGACCCGGAGACCTTCCGCAGCCATGTGCGGGATCTGGCGGAACTCGGCATTCAGGCGCGGGTGTCGGAGATGGACGTCCTGATAGGCGAGGACGAGGAGGACGGGCAGCAGACCCAGGCTGACGAGATGGCGGGCAAGCTGCGGGTCTGCCTGGAGGAGCCGAACTGCACATCGTTCTCCACCTGGGGATTCACCGACCGGTACGGTTCGACCGCCGACACCAAGACCTATCCTCCGCGCACGGCTGATTCCCTGCCGTGGGACGCGGCCCTGCGACCGAAGGCGGCGTACGAGCGCTTGCTCGAGGTCCTTGACGAGGCGTGAGATTCAAGGCGCGATCTCTCGGTTTGGTGTGGATGGTAGCGAGAGTACGTCTTTTCGAGCCAGGAACGATTGGTACACCGGGCACTGCCGCATGCCTAGGTGAAGATCACCGAGGTGGCCGGGGAGCCGTTCCTGCCACCTTCTCTTCGGTCGCGTCCCACAGTTCCCGCTGCACGCGCGGATCCCGGCCGAGCTCGGGGCACTGCAGGGGACGGGCGTCGCGGGCGGAGAAGTAGCCACCGGTTGTGCCCGCCAGCGCCGGATCGGTGGCGAGCCGCACGATGATGCCGGCGCCCTTGCGGGGATCACCGATCCGCAGAATGTTCAGCACTCGCTGAAGGACGGCGGAGCCGGGCAGGTCCCGGCCCAGGCCGGTGGCGTTGAAGCCGGGATCGCAGCAGTTCACCGTGACCTTGTCCGCATCAAGGCGACGGGCCAGCTCCTGCGTCCACATGATCGTCATCAGCTTCGTGCGCCCGTACAGGGACATCGACTCCCGGCGGGTGTAGGGCTCGGTGCGCCGCAGATCTGCGGCCGGGTCGATAGTTTTCGCCTGCTGGGCCGCTTCGGAGGCGACGTTGACGATCCGGGCCGGGGCCGAGGCGCCGAGCTTCGCCCTCAGCGCCTCAGTCAGGACAAACGGGCCGAGGTAATTCACCGCCGTCATCTCCGCAAGGCCCTCGCTGGTGACACGCTGCGCGAAGGCGTGCACGCCGGCGTTGTTCACCAGGACGTCCAAGCGCGGGTAGCACGCGGCAATCTCCTCGCCCGCGCGGCGGGCGTCGGAGAGCAGGCCCAGGTCAGCATGGAAGACATCGACGGGCTCGCCGGTCACCGCCTTCAGATCGGCGACGAGAGCTTGCGCCTTGCTGCGCGAGCGGGCCACCGTGCCGATGCGATAACCCTGGCGGGCCAGCTCGAAGGCGGCGATGCGGCCCAGCCCGGAGGTGGCTCCGGTGATCAGGGCGACGGGACGATCCATCCCACAACCTCTTTCATGAGGTACCTCACGATTATGTTGTGCGAGGATACCCGAATCATGGAGCAGCACGAATCAACCACTGCGGGCAACACCCCTGAGCAGGTGGGACTGTCCTTCCTCACTCTCGCGTACACCCTGCGCGAACAGGTCGACCAGCACATGCTGATGAGCTCGGGCCTGTCCCTGTCCCGCACCAAGGTCCTTCGGACGCTGGCCACCTGCGGTGCGCTCCATCAAGCACAGCTGGCCGCCTCCCTCGGCCAAGCACCGCGCTCCGTCACCCAGATCGTGGAGGCCCTGGAGCGCATCGGCATGGTCGCCCGAACCGACGACCCCGAGGACCGCCGCCGCAAGACCGTCTCCATCACCGACATCGGCCGGACGGCACTAAGAGCTGCGGAAGAAGCGGGCACACACGTACTTCGCCAGCACTTCGGCCGCCTCGAACCACAACAACTGGCCACACTCGACACACTGCTCGCGCACCTGGACGTCGCCCTCACTGGCGGCAAGACCAGCTGACAGGCACGAAAGGGCCCCACCTCTGTGGGTCAACTCGTAGACGTGTAGGAAAACTGGGCCCTGTGCCGCCCCACCGCCGCTGATCCCGTTGCGGCAACGACCCGAAGACATCGGCAACGAACTTCGCTAACTCACCGCGGAGCCGTTCCACGTCCCCCAGCTTCACACCACGTAGTTGCCCACCACCAGGCGAGATCACTCGACGAAGCACTACTAGGCGACCGGCTCAGCGAAGGACGCGGTAGCGGATGTGGGTGGCCTGCGGCGTGTCGATCACCCGGATAATCTCCAACTCGATCTGCGAGGGCAAGACGTCGAACAGGCGACGGCCACCACCGAGCAGCACCGGGATCTGATGGATCTGCACTTCATCCAGCACCCCGGCCTCAAGTGCCCGTTGCGCCGTGTACGCGCCGCGCACCTGCACGTCCTTGTCCCCGGCTGCGTCCTTGGCCTGTGCCATCGCGCTTTCGATCCCGTCGGTCACGTAGGTCACCAACGGATAGCCCCAACGGGCGGCGGGGCCGGGCGGGCGGTGACTGGGCACGAAGATCGGGAGACCACCGTGATCACCGCCCCAGTGATCCATGAGCTCGGCAGTGCGTCGTCCCGCGAGCACGGCCCCGGCTGCGTTCCATTCGTCCTGGAACTGCGCGGCCGGCCCGGAAAGCGGGCCGGACTCGTCCTCCGGGTCGGCCCACTTGTGCAGTCGTTCGCCATCGTCGCCGCCCAGAAAGTCGTTTTGATCGGCGACATATCCGTCGAGTGACATCGACATGTCGAGCACGGATGCGGACACTCCGGCCTCCTGTGGTTTCGATCCAGACTTGTTCAACTGTGCTGTAGACCTGGCATGGCGGCATCACTCATCGGGCATCGCGGCGGCAATAGCTCACGTGATCCTGATTGCCTCCTGGAGCGTCATCTTCGTCCAGGTGGGGCGTGATCCAGACGGCTGCCCGCGCAAGCGCCGTCGAAGACGCGGCCACCGTCCGGCTGACCGACCCGCCCAGTTTTTCGGTCTCGACGGCTGACGGAAGTCGAGCTGGGCTGTGACGGTGAACGCGACCATGATCGCTGCGTGCGTGTCGACGTTGCTCGACTCGGGCGGTGTCGCGCGGGCTGGCGCTGCTGCCCGGACCTGCGGGCTGTCCTTGGAGCTTGCCGAACGGAGGACGGAGCCCCTGGTGAATCGGCTCGCCGTCCTCTGGCACATCGTCCCGGCGGGCACGCAGCCGGGGTCCTCGGGCCCCCGGGCCACCTCGGCCATCGCTCCGGTCATTCGCGCTCAGGTCACGCAGCCGCAGATCGCCGGCCTGTACCGCAGTCGGGTCAGTAGAAGAGGGCGCCGGCCTTGAAGCTGCGGTACTCATTGATCACGAGCCAGTACGCGGCCCCGGCGCCGTACTGATGCCGTACTGAACAGGAAGCACTCCCGGAGGCGGTCACCCATTGCTGCGGATGAGACAGCCTTCGCGAGAGTCGGAACGGAACGTCCAAAGCATCACGAGACGACACGTAGTCCGTTGTCTCGGTTGGGGGGAGTGTTCATGCTCAAGGTGAGCATTGTGGTGCCCGTGTACAACGCGGGCCGCTATATCGACATGTGTGCGCCGTCGCTGTTAGGCCAGACGCTGGGGGAGGACGCGTACGAGATCATCTATGTCGATGACGGTTCGACCGACGACTCGGCGCGGCGGCTGGAGGAGTTGGCGGGCGCGTACCGGCAGGTGCGGGTGATCCATCAGGAGAATTCCGGCTGGCCGGGCAAGCCGCGCAATGTCGGGGTCCGGGAGGCGCGCGGGGAGTACGTGCAGTTCGTGGACCAGGACGACGAGCTGACTCCCCAGGCCCTTGAGGTTTTGCACCGGATGGCCGACCGCAACCGCTCGGACATTGTGCTGGGCAAGGTCGTCGGCACCATGGCGGGCCCCAGCAATGTCTTCAAGCGCACCGTGGAGCGCTGCACGGTCGAGGACGCGCCGCTGATGGAGAGCCTGACGCCGCACAAGATGTTCCGCCGTGCTTTCCTGCTCGCCCACGACCTGAGGTTTCCCGAGGGGCCGGTGCGGCTGGAGGACCAGCTGTTCATGGCCCGCGCCTATGTGCGGGCCAAGACGGTCTCGATCGTCGCCGACCAGCCCTGCTACATCTGGAACCGCCGCGAGGACGGCGGCAACACCAGCAGCCGCGCCAGCACACCCGAGGACTACTACGGCCACCTGCGCACCGTGGTGGAAGCCATCAAGCAGGACACCCAGCCCGGCCCGCTCCAGGACCATCTGCTGCGCCGCTCCTACCGCGTGGAACTGCTGCGCCCGGTGGGCGAGCCGCGTGCCCTGCAACGCACCGGCAAAGACCTCGAACGCTACTTCGACGTGGTGCGCCGGATGGCGCTGGAGGCCTATCCGCCCGGTGTCCGTGACGGCCTGCCCGCCCTGACCCGGCTGCGCGCCCACCTGCTGGAGGAAGGACACCTGGACTCCCTCGTCGAGCTGGCCCGCCGCACCCGGGCCATCAGGCCGGAGCTGAGGGTCGACGACATCCGCTGGCGCGACGGAAAGCTGCACGTGAGCACCACGTTCGCCATGCGCCGCGGCGACGGTGAACCCCTCGCGCTGGTCGAGCGCTACGGTCGCATGCTCCTGGACCCGGACCTGCTGGCCGGCATCAAGGGCGCCGAGAACTGGGAGGCGGCGCATCCCCTGGGGCATGCCCACGGTGAGCTCCTGGTCCATGACACGGCTCGCGACCTGTGGTGGTACCCGGACGCGGACCTGATTCCGTGCACCCAGCCGCTGGGCGGTGGCCGCCACCGCGTGGTCCTCACCGGCGAGACACCCATCGACCCGCTCACCCTGGCCGGCGGCCGGCCCCTGGAAACCGGCACCCACATCGTGTGGGCCAGCGCCCAACTCCTGGGCGTGGGCCGCAGAGCACGCGTGACACGCAACGACGACACAACGCGCGGTGCAGGCCCCGAAGCCGGTATCAGCTTCGGCTCGGCCAGGGTCGGCACCCCACCCCACCTGGTGATCCCCGCCTGGGACGGCCCGGATGGGCAACTCCGCCTCTCCGTGCGCCCACCAGGCCGAGCCACGCTCCCTCACCACCTCTACCTGCGCACCACCTCGGCCCCACCCCTCCGCCGGGCGGCCCGCACGGTCCTGCACCGCCTCCCGCCGGACGTCCGCGGCCGCGCGAAGAAACTGGCACGCAAGGCGGACCCCTGGAGCGGCGGCCGGCCATAGCAGTCGCGGCTGCGCGGACGGCCGAGAGCTGTCCGCTACGGCAGCAGCCTCACCCCGGCCGTGAAGAAGGTGATCTTCCCCATCGTGGCTGTTCCGTCGGTTCAGGCGATTACTTCTGGTCGCTGTCTGGTGGCGAGGTTCAGCGGCGAGATGGATGGCGTGAGCGATCCGGTGTTCCGCCGTGCTCACCGCGCTGGCGGGCAGCGCTCGGATCATGCAGTTGCGCGCGACCGCCCTCAAGCACCGCCGGGCCGAACACGGGGCTGCGAGGGCCGGGGTCAAGGGCTCGACGAAGGCCTGGCGGTAGCCCGGACTACCGGGTGCTCGCCGGGGGCTGCTGCTTGTAGAAGGACTCCTTCAGGTAGGCGACCTCGTGCGGCTGGTAGGGCTCCTCCAGGTAGGCGGCCTCCTCTTCGTCGAGTTCGACGTCCACCGCGGTGACCGCGTCGGCCAGTTGGGCCGGTTTGGTGACCCCGACGATGGGGTGAGGTCACCGCCGGGTTGCGCATGACCCAGGCGAGGGCGACCTGGGCCGAGGACAGACCTCGCCTGGCCGCGATCTCGTGGACGCGCTCGGCCACTGCCTGATCCCCGTCGCGGTAGAGGATCTTGCCGCCCGGGTCTGTTGCTGCACGCGCCGTGGCAGTGTCCCGGACCCGTGTCAGCCTGCCCCGCGCCAGCGGGCTCCACGGGATCACGCCGATGCCCTGGTCGGCGCAGAGCGGAAGCATCTCCCGCTCCGCTTCCCGGTGGATGAGGTTGTAGTGGTCCTGCATCGACACGAACCGGGTCCAGCCGTTCAGGTCAGCCAGGTACAGGGCCTTGGCGAACTGCCAGGCGTACATGGAAGAGGCGCCGATGTAGCGGACCTTCCCGGACCTGACCGCGTCGTGCAGCGCCTCGAGGGTTTCCTCGATCGGAGTGTCGTAGTCCCAACGGTGGATCTGGTACAGGTCGATGTAGTCGGTCCCCAGTCGCTTCAGTGAGGCGTCGAGCTCGGCGAAGATCGCCTTGCGCGACAGCCCGGCGCCGTTCGGTCCGGGGCGCATCCGCATCCAGACCTTGGTGGAGAGAACGACCTCCTCGCGCCGGGTGAAGTCCTTGACCGCCTGACCGACGATCTCCTCGCTGCTTCCGGCGCTGTACCCATTGGCCGTGTCGAGGAAGTTGATGCCGGCCTCAAGGGCCTGCCTGATGATGTCCCGGCTGGCGTCCGCGCCCAACGACCAGGGCTCACCGCCCCGGTCCGGCTCGCCGAAGCTCATGCAGCCGAGGGTGATGACGGAGACTTCCAGTCCGGTCGCTCCGAGTTTGCTGTATCGCATGCTTCGGACCTAGAAGTTGGAGTGCGCTCTCACGCAAACTCGGGGGCATGGGGCATGGGGCATGGGGCATGGGGCATGGGGCATGCGGGATGCCCTGGTCGCGCCGCCAGCGCAGGCAACCGGTCTGCCCGAGGTAGGTGACGAGGGGCTGGACCGCTCGCTCGGTGATCTCGCAGGCGGCGAGCGCGTGCAACCGGGCTTGGGCATCTGCGCGATGGCCCGGAGGACCCTGATGTGGTCGGTAGGTAAGGCCCACCGCCGGTCTGGGGTGAGCAGAACCGGCCGCACGGCGAATCCCTGGAGTGATAGCGCTTCGTCCTGCTCGACGAGTGGCCCGCGAACGCGGAGTCCTGGTTCCGCGCCCGCTGCTTTGAGGCCCTGCTCGCCAGCGGCGTGCGGGGGTCGTCTCCTTCGCCGTCCCGGGACCATGGTTCGGCCTGGGTCTGACATTCGGGCCGCTGTTCAACGGCGTCATCGTGGAACACGCGAGCTGGCGGTGGATCCTCCTGTCGGCTCTGGTCGTAGGCGTGGTCACCGCGGTGGTCGGGGCGGTTGTCCACCTAGTCCCACTGCTGCCGGCGGCGGTTCTAGGCCAGGTCCGACGCGGCTTGTTCCATGTACAGCGATCGCACCGTGGTGCTGGCTGGCTTGTTGGGCACAGCCCTTGCTCCCTGTGTGTGGATGACCTGCGCATCGGACTCACGGGACCGCGTCGCGGCCGACCGCCTGTATCTCGGGGTCGTGGCGGATCACCACCTCTTCCTCCCGCGACGAGCAGGCAGCTGAGAGCGTGGGGCGGAGTACGCATGCAGTGTCCCCGAGACGGGTGGTACTCCGTCCGGGGTTGAGGGCGACTGAGCAGGGTTTCGAAAGCACGCAGCGTTACTGCTTCACAGAAGATGAGCCAGAGGCTGAGAACTGGCAACGCTCTGAGTGTGAATGCCGAGTCAGGTCGTGGCTGTTGGTTCGTTACTGGCGGTTTATCGCCCGTGAGATGCCAGCGGCGACGGTCGTGGCCAGGATCCACCCGGCAGCGGTCAGCGCATAGGCGAGCCACTGCCCAGTGCTTCGTGGTGCGAAGGCGACGTCCTGTCCGAAGGCGGTGATCGGGACGAGAAGGTCGAGCGTGTAGATGACGGCGTTGAATTGCGGCGCCTTTTCCGCTTCAAGAGGTGCGGGAGGATGGGCCGCGAAGAAGAGTGCGCCGCAGGCGAGTAGAGCGGTGAGCCAGAGGGCGGCGCGGAGTGGCCGGTAGCCGTAGCCGACGGTCGCGTCCTGGATGTAACCCCAGACGCGGGTGTGCAGGGGGAGCATGGCACGGCGACGGCGTTGCTTGGCGAGGAGCACCGTGCGTGCTTCGTCCTCGTGTCCGAGCCGTCTGTAAGCGGCTGCGAGCTGCTCGTACGGTTGGGGGATGTAGGCGTTGGTGCTGCCCCGGAGCCAGTCGAGCCGTTCGGCGGCCGACAGGGGGATGGCGAGGGCGTCGTAGGTGGTCTCGGCCAGTCGGAGGTCGGCGGGCCAGGTGCCGGGGGCGTCGTAGAGGGTGCCCAGATGGGCGTTGCTCGCGTCAACGGTGCCGGCGATCGGCTGCTGGGTGCGCAGATCGGTTTCCCGGGCTTGGGCCAGTCGCAGGGACAGGGCAGTGCCGCCAGGGTTCGTCAGCGTGGCATCGCGGAAGCTGAGCTGCGTGCCGATGCTGCTGCCGTCGAGTTTGATGCCGCCGTCGACGCGGAGCCCGAGGCCGAGGTCGAAGTTGCGGGCGACGGTGACGTCAACGGCTTCCAGCGCAACGTCGCCGGCGTTGTCCAGCCGAGCCCCACAGAATCCGATCGCCGCCGCGACTGTGGCACCGGAGAGAATGATCTTCCCTTCGGCGCTGAAGCCCGGGTGGAAGGTGAAGTCCTCGGTGATCTGGACGTGGTAGGCATCCAGGGCGTAGCCGCCGGGGTTGCGCAGGGAGGCGCCCTCCAGGTCGAACTCGCCGGAGATGGCGGCGCCGGAGCAGCGGAATGTTCCCCGGACCGCCAGGTTGGTGCACAGCACGTCGCCGCCCGCGATGAGGCGGACAGCGGATATCGCCTCGGCGCCGGGAGCGGTGATCACGGTGTCGCGGAGGTCGAGGTCGTTGTGGATCTGGGTGCGGGTAAGGACGAGGGGCCCGGTCAGGTGGCAGCGGGACAGGACCAGACGGCCGTCGAGCTGGGCTGTATCGGCGGCGAGACCTGGCAGGGCGCATCCGGTCAGGGCCAGCTCGCGGATTCTCGCGCCCCGAAGCAGGGGCACTTCGTCGAAGCGGCATTCGTCCAGGACGACGGGTACGGGAATCTCGGCGAACTGTAGATCCAGCCTGCCCGTGATGTGGGCGCCGGTCAGGCACAGTGCCGGGCGGTCGCCCGGGGCGGGATCGGTACCGGCACCCAGCAGCAGCGCCGCAATGACGTCGGCCCGCACCGCGGACTCCGCCGATTCCGGGACGTCGCGGACATCGACAATGTCGCCCTGGGCGAAGGAGTTCCACAACTCGCGTTCACCGGCGTTGAGTTCGTCGATACGCACGATCGACGATCTTTCCGGTTCGTTCCCCCCATGACAAGCACCTCGCGCCACACTGCGCATGGAGCTATCGCCTCCGCCCTGTGGCCAACAGCCGCAGCCGGATCGAGAATCTTCACCCCCACGAGCCCCCTAACTACCAAGCGCTCCTGGACGGTACAGATTGGGCCTCACTCGCCACCCCGCGCGAGATCGGGGGATTCTCTGCCGACGGCGCTGGCACGCATCCTCAGCCCCGACCCGGTCGTCAGGTCGGCCGCCACCGATGACGGCTAGCCACGACGTAGAGCGCCACGGGCAAGGTGGCTTCGTGGTAGGTGGCCTACACACGGACTGTGCGGTGAGGGCACGCAGCCCGCTGCCCCCGCCAAGGACCGCAGGCGCCCCGACCCCGCGCCTTACGGGCTACAGGACCGGCACCGTGGTTAGACCCGGCGGCGCGCGGCGACCAGAGCGTCGAGGGACGAGGGGGCGAATACCGGCATGTCGACCGCCCCGGTCCTGTTAGTGCCGTACTGCACTCGCCACCACGATCCTTCCAGGCTCTGGTGCGGTAGTGGTCCCTGATTGCCGACTAGTACTCTTGCTCCTCTCGGCCGTATCGACCAGGCCATCGCCGACGCCCCCGACGCATGGGATCGCCGCTCCTGCGGCGACGTCTCGCAGCGTCCGGCCGTAGTCGTCCGTGGCGGTATCCGGTCGGGTGGGGCCGAATTGCAGCGGCTGGGCAGGTCGCCCACGCCAGCGACGGAGTTGCCCGACGGCTGCGCTCCGCCTGCCCTGCCGGTGCGCAACTGGTGCTGGACGAGGCGCGCAGGCAGGTTTGCAGGTGGTGGAGCGGGCACTGGCCGGTCGGGGGTCAGCCCTGGGCGGTGGGGCGGATGACGATCTCGTTGACGTCGACGGTGTCCGGCTGGTCGAGGGCGTAGCTGATGGCCTGGGCGACGGCGGACGCCGGGATGGCGAGTTGCCGTGCGGCGGTGCGTGCCATCGTCTGTGCCTCGGCTGCGCCGCCTCGGTCCAGCAGTTCACTTTCGGTGAAGCCGGGGCTGATGATGGTGACGCGGATGTCGCGGTTTTCCTGGCGCAGTCCTTCTGAGAGGGCGCGGACTGCGTATTTGGTGGCGCAGTAGACGGCTGCGGTGGGGTCGACGCGGTGGCCGGCTACCGAGGCGATGTTGATGATGTGTCCGCTGGCCTGTTCACGCATTGTCGGCAGGACGGCGGCGATGCCGTACAGCGTGCCGCGGACATTGACGTCGAGCATTTGGTCCCACTCGTCGACGCGGCAGTCTGCCATCGGTGCCAGCGGCATCACGCCGGCGTTGTTGACCAGAGCGTCGATGCGGCCGTATCGGTTGAGGGCTGCGTCGACGAACGATGTGACGCTGTCGCGTCGTGTGACGTCGAGCGTGTGGTGGTCCAGTTCGCCGTCGGTCGCGCTCACCTGTTGGGCCAGCTCTGCCAGTCGGTCGGTGCGACGTGCTCCGGCCATGATCTGGTGGCCCGCGGCGGCCAGGTGTCGGGCCGTGGCCTCGCCGATGCCGCTGCTGGCCCCGGTGATCAGGACGACCTTCTTCTCCGAGGGGGTGGACGCAAGCATGAGAGTGATCTCCTTCGGGTGCACGAGGTGGCCGGTGGTGATGGCCACCGGCATCAGTCCACCCGCCGGGCACGTGCTCAGGAAGGCCGGGCCAGCCTGGGTGCCGCGCACCCAGGCTGCCCCGGCAGGCGCGCAGTAATGTCGGTCTCATGCACCGTGCGTCCGCCCAATCCCTCGGGGACTTCCTCCGCGCGAGCCGCGCCCGCCTGGAGCCGTCCGACGTCGGGCTCCCCGCCGGGAGTGGCACGCGCAGGGTCAAGGGCCTGCGCAGGGAAGAGGTCGCTGTACTGGCCGGTGTGAGCGCGGACTACTACATGCGACTGGAACAGGGCCGGGAGACCCACCCTTCGCCGCAGGTCGTCGGCGCGCTGGGCAGGGCACTGCGGCTGGACGCCGATGCGCGTGCCCACCTGCACCGGCTCGCAGGGCTGAGCCCCGCGGGCGAGGCCGGCGGCCTGCGCGACCAGGTGCACCCCAGCCTGCTGCGCCTGCTCGACTCCTTCCCCGACGCCGCGTCCTACGTCCTGGGGCCCGCGTTCGACATTCTGGCCACCAACGTGATCGCCGACGCCCTCCTTGAGCCCTTCGACGGGCAGACCAGCATGCCGCGGATCCTGTTCACCCACCCGCGTGCGCGCGAGGTCTTCCCGGACTGGCGGCTGGTCACCAGCGCGACCGTGTACGCGCTGCGCCTGAACGCGGCCCGCTTCAGCGACGTCCCGGAGATCGACGCACTCGTCCAGGAACTGCTGGAGGCGTCGGCGGAGTTCCGCGCCCTGTGGGAAGACCAGAAGGCCGGTGGTCTCACCCGGGCGTTCAAGGTGTTCGTGCATCCCGAGGCCGGGCGCATCGAGCTGACCTACGAGAGCTTCGACGTGCGGGCCGCGCCCGGCCAGGAACTGCTGGTGGGGTCGGCGCAACCGGGCAGCCGTAGCGCGCAGGCCCTCACCTACCTCGCGTCCATGGCCGCGCCCCGCCGCTGACACGGCCGGGCCCGCTGTGTGAGGGGGACCGGCGCCGCCCGCTCGCGTCGGGAAGCGACCAGCAGAGACAGCCGTGTGGGGCGATGCAGGCCAGGTCACGGCTCGATGTCGACCACGACCTTTCCGTTGGCCGTGCCGTTCACCACGGAACGGTGGGCGTCCGCCACGTCGGCGAGGGTGTAGCGCGTCCCGTCCAGCAGGGGACGCAGCTTGCCGTCGTCCACCAGCGCGGCGGCTTCGCGCAGGATGTCGCCGTGGTGCTCGCGGCCCTGGCCCGTCAGCATCGGCAGCAGCGTGAAGACACCCGAGTAGGTGGCTCCCCGGAACGACAAGGGTGCCAGCGCATGGGTGCCCCAGCCCAGCGCGCTCACGACATGGCCGGTGTAGGTGCGTACCGCCTCGAAGGAGGCGTCCAGGACCGTGCCGCCCACGGTGTCGTAGACGATGTCGAATCCGGCACCGCCGGTGTGCTCGGCGACGTACCTCTCCACGGGCACCGAGGTGTAGTCGATCGGCACCGCCCCCAGTTGGCGCACCACCGGCATCCTGGCCGCGGACACGGTCGCGAACACCTGTGCACCCTTGGCCGCCGCCAGCTGGACCGCGATGCTCCCCACGCCACCGGCGCCGCCGTGCACCAATACCTTGTGGCCGGCCCGGACGCCGGCCCGGTCCACCAGGCCTTCCCACGCCGTGATCACGGCCAGGGGCAGTGCGGCTGCCTCGCGCATGGACAGCGTGGCCGGCTTGTGGGCCAGCAGGCGGGCGTCGACCGCCGCGAACTCGGCGAGTGAACCCTGGAGGTCGCCGACGCCGCCGGTCAGACCGTACACCTCGTCCCCGGGAGCGAAACCGTTCACCCCGGGCCCGGTCTCCACCACCTGGCCGGCCAGGTCCATGCCCAGGATTGCCGGTGGCTGCACGCGGGCGTGGGCTGCCCGGCCCGCACTGATCTTCGTGTCCAGCGGGTTCACCCCGCTCGCGTGGATCCGTACCAGCACCTGTCCTTCCCCGGGCGTGGGCGGGTCGATCTCCCGCAATTCGAGCGGACCGGTGAACTCCTCCAACACAACCGCGCGCATGGCAGCACCCTTCTCCCAATGGCTCCGATGTCGGCTGCTCCGACTAATCGAACAGACTAGTACGTCTTATTAAGGTGCGCAAAGGGGTGCAGGACGGGTAGTGCGAGACGTACTAGTCTGTCTTGCATGGCGACGCGCGTACGCAAGACGAACACCGAGCAGAAGATCCTCGATTCGGCGGCAGGCCTCTTCCACCGCCACGGACTGAGGGGAGTAGGGGTGGATCAGGTCATCGCGGACTCCAAAGTGGCCAAGTCCACCCTGTACGCACACTTCCGCACCAAGGACGACCTCGTCGCCGCCTACCTGCGGCGCACGGACGAGTCGTGGATGGGGCGGTTGCAGGAGGCTGCCGACGCCGCGGGATCCGACCCCGCAGAGCAGTTGGTGGGCCTCTTCGACGCGCTGCTGGCCTCCTTCGACCGCCACGGCTTCTTCGGCTGCCCCTTCATCAGTGCCGCCGTCGAGGCCGAGCTCGATTCCAAGGCACACGCGGCCACCGTCGCCCACACCCGGCGCCGCCAGGAGTGGCTGACCGGCCTTGCCGGAGCCGCAGGCGCCGCACAGCCGGCCGAACTGGCTGCACACATCGGGCTGCTCATCGACGGAACCCTGGCCTCCGGACGCCTCCTGCAGGACCGGGCGGTCGTCGACGCCGCCAAGGCGTCCGCCCGGGCAGCCGTCCTCGCGCACACCGCCCGAACGACGAATATGTGAGCATTCCGGACGCCAGCCACCGGCTGTCGGGCGTGTACGGCTTCTGAGGGCCGGAACGCCGAGACGCGGCGTTCGCGCGGGGAGGCAGTCGGGGATGCGTGCTCGTCGGGAAGGGTCACTGTGCGGGCGGGCCGGTGCGGCCCGGTACAGGGGTCGGCAGGCGTGGTAGGGGAACAGGGCGTGCAACTACGGTTCGGCGTAGACGACTTGAGGCGTCCCTGAAGCAGACCGGTTGCACGCCCCCGGCCCGTTCATCCCTCAGCAGACCCTGGCACCCGAAGGTCCGGCTGCACATTCACGGCGGGCGCTGCGCGCTGTCGTTGCGAGCCCGCGTCGTAGTGCCAGAACGGTCGCACCAGGGCCGCGGCGGCCACCACCAGGACCAGGCACACGAGGGCGCTGCCCGGCCAGGCGATGCCCAGCCCCATGGTGGCCGCCATGGCTCCCGCGCGCAGATCACCCAGCCGGGGGCCGCCCGCGACGACGACGGTGAAGACTCCCTGCAGGCGTCCCCGCAGAGCGTCAGGAGCACACGTCTGCAAGATGGTCTCCCGGTAGACCGCGCTGACGAGATCGGCGGCCCCGGCACAGGCCAGCAGGACAACAGCCGTCCACAGGCGGTACGTGGTTCCTGCGAGGCCGATCGCCACGGCCCAGCCCGCCACAGCCGCCGCCAGCGCCACGCCCTGACGGCGTACCTTCGCGATCCAGCCGCTGAACAGCCCCGCCGCGAGGGACCCGATGGCGATGGAGGTGTAGAGCAGGCCCACGCCGCCGTGGAAGCGGGTGTCGGCCACCTGCGGGAAGAGCGCTGTCGGCATGGCCAGCACCATGGCCGCGATGTCGAGCGCGAAGGACATCCACAGCACGGGGTTGCCGCTGATGAAGCGCAGTCCGTCCCACACGGAGCGGAGGCCACCTTGCGACGAGCCCGTGTGGACCGGTTGCACCGAGGGCAGGCGGTACGCCGAATACAGCAGCAAGGTGAAAAGGACGGCATCGACGCCGTACGCCCAGGCGAAGCCGCCGGGCAGCGCGAGGAAGACACCCGCACAGAGCGGACCGGCCACCTGGCCGAGGTTTCCGACGGTGAAGTACAGGGTGTTGGCCGCGGGTATCAGGTCGGGCGGAACGATCCGGGGAATGATCGCGCCGCGTGCGGCGGACGACATGGCGAACGTCGCCGCCTGGGCGGACACGAGCACGATGATGAACGGCACCGAGCGCAGATCTGCCAGAGCCTGGGCCAGCAGGGCCAAGGTGATCAACCAGGTGCCGACGGACGCCCACAGATAGAGCCGACGGCGGTCGACGCGGTCGGCGACGGCGCCGCCGTACAGGCCGAACACGACGATCGGAAGCAGTCCGGCCAGTCCGGTGTAACCGACGTACAAGGACGAGTGCGACAGTGCGTAGACCTGTACCGGCACGGTGACAGCGGTGACCATCGTGCCCACGTAGGCGGCTGCCTGCGCGAGCAGGAGGCGCCGAAAGGCCGCCACGGACAGGGGGCGCGGGTCCAGGGCCGCCGCGCGCATCCTGCGCGCCAGGCGCCGGGACACCCCGCCTTCGTGCCGGCCGCGTCTGCCCGGCGAGGACGATCGTGAAGTGCTCATGGCCTCACGCTCGCAGGCGGCCGTGAAGCCGCGCTTCCGATAATCTGCCGTTCAATGTCGCAGAACAGCCAGACGGACCCGCACCCGACGAGCACACGGCACGAGCACATCGCCGGCCAGCTCATCGGCCGCCACCGCCACGCGTTCCACCAACTCATCTACGTCAGCACCGGCGTCCTCGCCGTACAGACCGGAGAGGCGTCCTGGGTCGCCTCCAGCGCCCAGGCGATGTGGATCCCGGCGGACACCTGGCACCAGCACCGGGTCCACGGCCACAGTCGTGTGCACACCATTGGATTCGCGCCGGAGAACCCTCCGCTGCCGTCCGCCTCGCCCGCGGTCGTCTCCGTCGAGCCCTTGCTGCGGGAACTGCTCATAGCGCGCAGTGACCCAGGGCTGACGGCACCGGAGTCGCAGCGCCTTGAGGCGGTCATGCGCGACAGATTGCGGCGCTCTCGCTCACAGCCGCTCACCCTTCCCACACCCCAGGACCCCCGACTGGTGCGGGCTTGCGGCCTGGCCGCCGAGGATCTGACACAGATCCGCACCGTCTCCTGGCTGGCCCGGCAGTCCGGAGTGGGTGAACGCACCCTGTCACGGCTGTTCCGGACCGAATTCGGCATGACCTACCCGCAGTGGAGAACCACCAACCGGGTGTTCCACGCCATGATCCAGCTCGCTGAGGGTGCCACCGTCACTGAGACCGGACAACGCTGTGGATGGGCGACGACGAGCGCCTTCATCGACACCTTCACCCGCACCATCGGCCAGACGCCCGGCAGCTACCGGGCCGCGGCGGGCGAGGTTCCCCGCCGCTTGCCGTCGCTCCCCGACGCGTGAGCACGCAGCCGGCCAGCCGCTTCGAGGCGGGGACCGCCTGAGCGCGCCCTGTGGCCCCGAGGCGAGACCACGGCCACAGAGCCTGACCGCACTGTTCGGCGGTGCGGGACAGTGGCCGTCACATGGCGACGTCCGCCGACACGGCGGCTGCGATGAAGCGCGACGAAGGGGGTGCGGGTGTCGGCGGGGGCGGGGCACCGATGCCACGAAGGGTCATGAAGGTGCCCCGCCCCTGCGGCGCCGGTGTGCGTCAGGTCAGCGGGAGTCGGCGCTGTCCGCGTCCGGGTCGTCGCCCGGGTAGTCGTAGAACGCGGTGCCGAGCTTGGGCAGCCAGCCCACGGTCGCCACCGGTGAGTCCCCGTCCCGGGGATGCTGCGGCGGCAGACCGGCGTTGATCACCGGACCCCAGCCGACGGTGGGAAAGCGTTCACGCCCCTGGCGACCCCATTCCCGGCCTTGCGAGGTGCTCCGGCTCCCGTCCGCTGGGTGCGGTGGCACCCGTCGTCGGCCGGCCACGAGCGTCATGTGTGGCGCAGGAAGCCGGAGTCGCGGTCACCGGAACGAACCCGCGCCCGCTGCGGAGTGCAGCGGGCGCGGAGATTGAGCGGTGGGCCTCAGCAGGGGTTGACAGTGAGTTTGAGCGGAGTCGTGTTCCGTATGTCCTGAGCGTTGTTGCTGGTGCGCAGGCAGTTGATGGTGGCCTCGCCCAGCGCTGGACCCTGATCCGGCTCGGGTAGTTCGTTGGCCCAGATTCCGAAGCCGGATTTGGCGTCCCAGGCGTCGCCGCTCTTGCGGGCTCCGCTGATGGAGATGTCGGTGAAGACCGTGTCCTTCACCGGGTACTCGGCTTGGCCGTTCTTGTAGTTGGTCTGGAACATGATGCCGCTGTAGGTGGGATCGACGATGTCCACGTGGTTGACGCGGATGCCCTGGAAGACCTTGGAGGCGGAGAAGACCCAGATGCCGGGGAAGGTCTGGTTGCCCCAAAAGTGTCCGCCCGCTCTGACGATCGAGATGTTCTCGAAGGTCGTGGGATCGGTTCCGAAGCCGTTCATCGGATAGCCGAAGTCGAGCGAGGAGATCGTGATGCCGGAGTAGACGAGCGTGTCCGCGATGTGGATGTTGCGGAAAGTGTTGTTGTAGCCGCCGTAGACGGCGACACCCGCGGCGCGCCAGGTCAGGGTGGTGGTGAGGTTCTCGTAGACGTTGTTCTTCATGTCGGCGCCGCCGGCGTCGATGGCGGAGAACAGGGCGAAGCTGTCGTCACCGGTGGCGCGGGCGTCGTTGTTGGTGACCAGGTTGTCGGTGGATCCGTTGGTCATGTTGATGCCGTCCGCGAACATGTCGCGGATGCGTGAGTTCTTGATGGTGATGCGGTCGGTGTTGGCGCCCCAGTAGAGGCACACCATGTGCTCGTTCCAGACGTCGTCGATGGTGATGTCGGAGACGTTCGCGAAGTCGAAGACCTTGCCGGGGCCGTTGATGCGCGAGGTGTAGTTGCCGAAGTAGGCGAAGCCCTTGAAGAGCGACCCCTTGGCGGTGGCGTCGGCGCGGAAGCCGATGTCGGTGTTGTCCTGGGTGGTGGGTGCCTGGAACTGCGTGTACCAGGGGCCGGCTCCGACGACCTTGACGGCCTTGCCGTAGACCTGGAACTTGCTGGAGGTCTGGTAGTCGCCGGGCGGCAGGTAGACGCCGACGAGGGTGCCGGTGGTGTCCATCCGGACCTTGTCGAGCGCGTTCTGCACGTCCTGGTGGGTGAAGCCGGCGGGCACGGTGTACGACGCGGGGTCGGGGTTGCCGACCGGTGCGACCTGTTCCAGGTTGACGAAGTCGATGGAGTAGGTACTGGTGTTGGCACTGTCCTTCTGGAGGCGGATCTTGCTGCCGGCGGGCACGGTCTCGCCGAGGAGGACGTGTGCCTCGTCGTAGATGTGCCGCGGTGCGCCCGCTCCGGGCGAGTTGCCGGGTTCCGCCTCCGCGCCGTACAGCCAGGCGTACTTGGAGGTGAGCGGGACGGCCTTCTTGAAGGCGCCGTCGATGTAGAGATCGAGGGTGGAGTCGATTCCGCCGCCGCCCGGCGCGTCCGGGATGGAGAAACGGGTCACCAGGGTGTTGGTGGCGGCGCGGGTGGTGAACTCGACGTACTCACCGGTGGCGTCCAGGCGGACGGCCTTGCGTCCGGAGGCCTCACCGGCGGGGTCGCCCACGGTGCGGTTGGGCCCGAGGACGGTGGCGCCGCCGCCGGTCGTGCCGTCCTCCGCCTCGTACATGTCGTACGGCATGTTGGCGCCGCGCCCGACGAACAGCGACTGGGTGGCGGTGTTGTTCTCCCGCTTGACCGGCAGTTCGTTGTCGTCGGCCGCGAGGACGGTCCGGACCGTGTAGGTGCCGTTGGCCGCTGTCCAGGTGCCGAGGGTGACGACCTTGGAGTCCCCGGCTGCGAGAACACCGTCGTGGGAGCCGGTCAGTGTCTTGAGCGTGCCGCCCTGCTTGTCGAGCAGGGCGAGGGTCACGCCGTGGCTGCCTGCCGCGGTGGGTTCGGTGCCCTGGTTCTTGACCGTGACCTTGAAGGAGACGGTGTTCCCGGCGGACGGGCTGCTCGGGGTGGTCGTGACCGAGGTGGTGACCAGGTCGGAGCTGGCTACGGGCTTCACCACGAGGGCGGTGGGCCGGGTGTAGGTGTTGTTGGTCTCGTTCTGTTCGATCACCACGCCCGTGTCGTCCGCGACGGCGCTGAGCTCGTAGGAGCCCGCCTCGCGTTGGCCGATGGACGCGCTGACGGTGGTCTGCGCACCCGCCGCGAGTGCGCCGACGTCTGCGGTGGCGACCTTGGTGCCACCTAGGCGCAGGGCCAGCTTGCTCGCCGCCGCGGCGGCGGGGCCGTCGTTGCGGACGGTTGCCGCGACGGTGATGGAGTCGGACTCGACCGGTGCGGCCGGTGACGTGGTCAGGCCCGTGACGACCAGGTCAGGGTTGGGTGCGGGAACGCCGATAACCTGCAATTCGGCGACCTGCCCCGCCGGGGCACCGGAGTTGGCGGTGAGACGGAGCCGGACGTCGGCCGTCCGGGCGGTGAGCGGGATCGTGACGGTGTTGGCGCTCGCCGGGTCGAAGGAGTAGCTCTTGGCGGCCACGAGGCTGGTGAAGCCGGAGGCGCTCTGCTCCCGGCCGAGGACCTCGATGGTCTGGGTGCGGGCCGACCACGCGCTGTCGGGGTTCAGCTTGACGGCGAGGCGGTCGACGTCGGCGTTGGCGCCGAGCTTGACGGTGAGGGTGTTCGGGTAACTGCCGCCCGCTCCCTCCCAGTAGGTGGAGGTGTTGTTGTCGTTGGCGTTCGCGGCGACGAAGTTGTTGACCGTGGAGGACGCCTCGATCGGCTTGCCGACGGCGAGGTTGGAGCCGGTGCCGCCGCTGCCGTTGCGGGTGACGCTGTTGCTGTTGCCGGACTGGTTGCCGGCGGCGTCCTTGGCCCGGACGTAGTAGGTGACGGTGCTGGTCGCGGGCTGGGTGTCGGTGAACGTGGTGACGTTGCCGGCGACACTGTCGCGGAGGGTGTTGTTGGCGTAGATGTCGTAGCCGGTGACGCCGGTGTTGTCGGTGGAAGCCGTCCAGGTCAGGCGGATCTGGCCGGTCGCGGGCTCGGTGTACGCCAGGTTGGCGGGCGCGGTGGGCGCCTGGGTGTCTCCGGCGTCACCGATGCGGGTGACCGTGTTGCTGTCCGGGGACTGGTTGCCGGCGGCGTCCTTGGCACGGACGCGGTAGGAGACGGTCTGGTTGGACGGGCGGGTGTCGGTGAACGTGGTGACGTTGCCCGCGACGCTGGTGAGCAGGGTGTTGTTGGCGTAGATGTCGTAGCCGGTGACGCCGGTGTTGTCGGTGGAAGCCGTCCACGTCAGGCGGATCTGGCCGGTTGCCGGTTCGGTGTACGCCAGGTTTGCGGGCGCGGTGGGCGCCTGGGTGTCGCCGTCGGCCGGGCCGTAGATCTCCAACTCGGATATCTGCGCTGCGGGTTGTCCGGTGTTGGCGGTGACCAGGACGCGGACGTATCGGGCGGTGGTGGAGTCGAAGGTGATCGTGGCGGTGTTGTCGTTCGCCGCGTTGAAGGCGTAGGACTGGGAGGCCGTCAGGTCGGTGTAGGCGGTGCCGTTGATGCTGCTCTGGAGCTTGAGGGTCTGGCTGCGGGCGCCCCAGTTGGCGGGCAGCTTCAGGACGACCCGGTTGACCGCGACCGAGGCTGCGAGGTCGGCCTCCAGCCACTGCGGGAAGGCGTTGTTGGCGCTCTCCCAGTAGCTGGCCCGGTTGCCGTCGTTGGCGTTGGGTGCGGCGTAGACGTCGGTCTGGCTGGCGGCCTTGAGGGTCTTTCCGATCGCGAGGTTGGTGGAGGAGTCGCCGGCGGCGTGGACCTCGAGCTCGGAGAGCTGGGCTGCCTGCCATCCGGTGTTGGCGCTGATCGCGATGCGGACGTAGCGGGTCTGGGTGGCCGGGAAGGCGATGGTGACCGTGTTGGCGGAGGCGGGGCTGAAGGAGTAGGCGGCGGACGACTTCAGGGTGGTGAAGCCGGTGCCGTCGGCGCTGCCCTGGACGGAGAGCGTCTGGGAGCGGCTCTCCCAGGTGGCGGGCAGCTTCAGGACGACCTCGTCGACACGTTCGCTGCTGCCGAGGTCGGTCTGGACCCACTGGGGCAAGCTGGAGCCCGCGCTCTCCCAGTAGGTGCTCTGGTTGCCGTCGGTGATGGTGGCGGCGGCGTAGCCGCTGTTGGCGCTGCTGGCCGAAGCGGTGTCGCCGAGCGCGATGTTGGGTCCGCCCGCGGCGTGGGCGGACATCAGGGGAGCGCCCAGGCCCAGCAGGCAGGTCACCAGCGCGGCACTCAGCCACCGTGGTCTCCAGGAGGGGGTTCTCATCGTTCCTCGCATTCCGGCGGCGCGCCTCGGGTCCGGGGCGCGGATCGGGAGGGCATCGGCGGTTGACGCCGTGTTGTTCGCTCTGTGCGTGGAGGGGTCGCGTGCCGGAGCGGCGGCCCGTCAGGAGCGGGCCGCCGTCCGGTTCGTGGGTCGTCAGTTGCGGGTGATCTGGAACTGCGAGCCCGGTTCGATGCAGACGTCGCCCTCCGCCGAGCCGGTGATGTTCACGCCGGTGAGGG
This sequence comes from Streptomyces sp. NPDC091972, assembly GCF_044756385.1. Lineage (NCBI taxonomy): Bacteria > Bacillati > Actinomycetota > Actinomycetes > Kitasatosporales > Streptomycetaceae > Streptomyces > Streptomyces sp. NPDC091972. Next base: position 155,797 of record NZ_JBIVSV010000013.1, read on the forward strand.
TCGCGCTGCCCCGGGCGCCGCTCATGGCGAGGACTCCGCAGCCGTTGACCGAGTTGTCGATGCGGACGTTGCTCACCTTCACGCCCGGCATCGCGCCGCCCCCCGTCTTGAACTGGAGGCCGTCGTACGTCGAGTCGTGGATCTCGGTGTCCCGGATGGTCACGCCCGGGATGTCGGGACCCTGCGCGAACAGGGTGATGGCGCCGAACTCCTGGGCCTCGCCCCAGAACGCCCCGCCCGTGCGGTGCAGCGCGTTGTTGGCGATGAGGGTCTGTCCCGAGAACGGGATCGGGTCGTGGTCGGTGGCCAGCATGATGCCGGGGTAGTTCATCGTGTCGGAGACGACGTTGTTCTCGATGGTGTTGCCGTAACCGCCGTACACCGCGATGCCGTTGGCGCGCCAGGGGAGTTGGACGGTGTTGTTGCGGAAGTGGTTGTCGTGCCCGACGTCGACCGAGGTGTCCTTGACGTACTTGCTGGCCCACACGGCCAGCGCGTCGTCGCCGGTGTTGCGGAAGGACGAGTTGTAGACGGTCGAATTGCGGGTGCCGTTGGTGAAGTTGATGCCGTCGGCGTAGGTGTCACGTACCCGCATGCCGGTGAACTCCAGTCCGTCGCCGGGGTTCCAGAGCTCGGGGATGTTGGAGTAGTCGCGGCCGACCCATACGCCGACGTTGGCGTGCTCGATCCAGACGTTGCTGATCTTCGTGTTCTTGCCGAAGCGGCCGTTGAGGCCGACGCCGCCCTCGGCGTTGCCGTCGCCGCCGCGGATCGTGCCGGAACCGAAGATCGCGATGTCGGAGATCTTGGTGTTGTCGTCGATGTCGAAGCCGAAATTGCCCTCGTGCGGGTGGTTGATGCCCCCCGCGTCCTGCGGTGCGGTCAGCGTGTACAGCTGCGAGTGCCACATGCCGGCGCCGCGGATGGTCACGTCACGGATGCCGACCTGGTTGTACTGGCCCCGGTTGAGCGGGTCGTCGGTGAGAATCTTCTGTTCCTGGCGCCACTGCCCCGCGGGGATCCACACACAGTCGATCGTGCCGTTCTGGTCGGCGGTGACGGCCCGTTGGATGGCGTCGGTGTCGTCGATGCCGTCGTTGGGCACGGCGCCGTAGGCGGTGATGGACGTGCATTCGGCCGGCTTCGACGCCGCGGGGGCGACCTGTTCCAGGTCGACGAGGTCCACGACGTAGTAGGCGGCGTCGTCTCCGGAGTCGCGCTGGAGGCGGAAGGTGGTGCCTGCGGGGTAGCTCTTGCTCAGCAGGGCGTTCGCCTCGTCGAACAGACGTCGTGCGTCACCGCCGGGCCGGTTGGTGAGCCCTTCGGGATCGTCGGTGCTGCCGTAGAGCCAACTGTGCTTCGAGGACAGGTTCAGCTTGCGTACGAACGTCCCGTCGGCGTACAGGCTGAGGGTCGCGTCCCGGCCGCCGCCGGCAGCGGCGTCGGGGATGGAGTTGCGGACGACGACGGAGTTGGCGGCGTTGGTGGAGGTGAACTCCACGTAGTCGCCGGTGGTGTCGAGGCGCACCGACTCGCGGCCCGAGGACTCGGTGGCGAAGTTGGTGTGGCCGAAGGTCCGCTTGCGGTCGGCGACGAGCAGGCTGCCGCGGTAGCGCCCGGCTTCCGCCTCGTACTCGGTGTAGGGCACGGCGGCTCCGCGTCCTACGACGATGGAGCGGGCGAAGATGTTGTTGCCCTCGTTGGTCTCGGTGACCGTGTCGGTGGCGTCCGCGGTGGCTGTCAGGGTCGCACCGCCGCTGGTGGCCTTCCAGGTGCCGCCGATCGTGACGTCGGCCGTTGCGCCGGCGGCGATCGCGGGTGCGGTGCCCCGGAGGGTGCTGCTGCCGACGGTCAGTTGGGTGACGGTCCCGGCGGCGACGGCGGTGGTGCCGCGGTTGCGGACCGCGACGGTGAAGGAGACGTCGGCGCCGACCGCAGGGGAGGACGGGGTGGTGGTGATCCCGGTGACGGTGAGGTCGGGTCCTGGGCTCTGCGAGACCGTCAGTTTCGTGGCCGCGGTGCGGCTGTTGTTGCCGTTGTCGGACTCGGTGACGGTGTCGTTGGGGTCGACCACCGCGGAGACCGTGTAGGAGCCCATCGGCCGCTTGCCCACGGGTACGTCGACCGTGGTGGACTGTCCCGCGGCGAGCGATCCTACGGAGGCCGATCCGGCGACGGTTCCCTCGACGCTGACGTTGAGCGTGCTCGCGGGTGCGGCGGCGTTGCCCGCGTTGCGGACGGTTGCCTTGACGCTCACCGCGTCCGACTCGGACGGGGAGGCGGGGGACCAGGTCAGGTCGGTGACGACGAGGTCCGGCTGCGGGGTGGCCGTTCCGAGTACCTCGATCTCGGCGACCTGGGCACCGGGCGCACCGGTGTTGGAGGCGAAGGCGAGCCGTACGTCGGCGATGCGGCCGGTGACCGGGACGAGGACGCTGTTGCCGCCGGAGGAGGGGCTGAAGGCGTAGTCGCCGCGTGCCTTGAGGCTCTTGAACGAGGTCTGGTCCGAGGCCCTGCCGAGGATCTCGAAGGACTGGGTGCGCGGCCCCCAGGCCGCGTCGGGGTTGAGCTTGACCCGTACGGCTTCGACGTCGCCGTCGGAGCCGAGCTTGACCGTGAGGTTCGCCGGGAAGCCGGCCGACTCCCAGTAGCTGCCGAGGTTGCCGTCGTTGGCGTTGGCCGCAACGTAGTTCTGGGTCGTCGAGGAGGCCTCGACCGGCTTGCCCCGGGCGAGGTCGCCGGCCTCGACCGGCGGCTCCTCCGGGTCCTGGCCGCCTTCGCCGAAGACTTCCAGTTCGGACAACTGGGCAGCGTTCCAGCCGGTGTTGGAGGCGACCTGGATGCGCACGTAGCGGGCCGTGGCGGTCGGAAGGTCGATGCTGACCGTGTTGGCGGCGGAGGAGTTGAAGGTACGGCCCTGTCCGGTGACGAGCGTGGTGAACGAGTTGCCGTCGGTGCCGGCCAGGACGGACAGGGACTGGGTGCGCGTCTCCCAGCTCGTGGGCAGCTTCAGCGCGACATGGTCCAGGGAGACCGCCGCCCCCAGGTCGACCTGCACCCATTGGGGGAACGAGCCCGTGGGTCCCTCCCAGTACGACTGTTGACTGCCGTCCGTCACGTTGGAGGCCGGATAGCCGCCGAGGGAGCCGCCTGCGGTGGCTGTGCGGCCGAGGGCGAGGTTGACCTCGGCGGGGGCGGCATGGGCTGGGACGGGGAGCAGTCCGAGAACGGTCAGGCCCGCCGCCAGCAGGCCTGTCCCCAGCCGTCTTCTCAGGTGTGTACGTCTCATGTTGGCCTCTCCGCACCCCGGGCGCGGCAGGGCGTTCCCGCCCCCCGCTCGGACCGGGCCGGCGGGCGGAGGCGCGCGCGGGGGAGGCCGTGGTGGGGGTGAGGAGGCCGCATGCCGAGGACCCAGCATGACTTCGTTGAGGGGTGGCGCCATTGAGTCGATATATTGAGTAGTTCTGTGCATCACTTGCAACGCTGAGGTGACAGGTTTCTCCAGCGTGATGGCTTTGTCAACGGTTCCGTCAAGTTCACGACAAAACAGGGTCGTGGAAACGACGACGGCACCGGTGTCGAGACCACCTGGAAGGCGGTGACACCGGTGCCGCGGGGCCGCGCTGGGTCAGTTGACGAGGCTCACTCGACGGGTGGCTGGGCCGTGGAACCGCGTACCACCAGCTCCGGCTCGAACAGGAGCTCACCGGGGTGCGCCGCGGTTCCCTGGATCTGGGTGCACAGCAGGTCGACCGCCGCCCGGCCCATGGCCTCGATCGGCTGCCGCACCGTGGTCAACGGCGGTTCCGTGCACGTCATGAACGCCGAGTCGTCGAAGCCGACCACCGACACCTCGGAGGGCACGGACAGCCCGCGCCGGCGCGCGGCCCGGATGGCGCCCAGGGCCAGCGGGTCGCTGGCGCAGACGATGCCCGTGACACCCGCGTCCAACAGCCGCGCGGTGGCCGCCTGGCCGCCCTCCAGGGAGAAGATCGACCGCTGCACCAGGGCGTCGTCCCAGACCGTGCCCACCGCGGCGGCGGCCACCTGTGCCGCCGCCAGCTTGCGGCGCGAGGGCATGTGGTCCGGCGGGCCGAGGACGAGGCCGATCCTCTCGTGCCCCAGCGAAGCGAGGTGGCGCCACGCCTGCTCGACCGCGACCGCGTCGTCGCAGGCCACGCAAGGAAAGTCCAGCCCGTCGATGGAGGCGTTGACGAGCACGACGGGGATCTTCCGCTCCGCCAACTGGTGGTAGTGCTCGTGCGGAGCGTCGGCCTGCGCGAACAGACCACCCGCGAAGATGACGCCGGAGACCTGCTGCTGGAGCAGCAGCTCGACGTAGTCGGCCTCCGACACACCGCCGCGGGTCTGCGTGCACAACACCGGAGTCAGTCCCTGCTGGGCCAGGGCGCCTCCGATGACCTCGGCGAACGCGGGGAAGATCGGGTTCTGGAGCTCGGGAAGGACCAAGCCGACCAGCCGCGCGCGCTCACCGCGCAGTTGCGTCGGCCTCTCGTAGCCGAGGACGTCCAGGGCCGTGAGGACCGACTGGCGGGTTCCCTCGGAGACACCGGGCTTCCCGTTGAGGACACGGCTGACCGTTGCCTCGCTGACCCCAACCTTCTTCGCCACCTGAGCAAGTCGTCGTGTCATGAACGCAAGCCTAGCGCAAGAAGCGCAAGCGAATTGCGTCGAGAGCCGATTCTTCGCTGTTCCGAAGACGTTCGCCTTGCAGGTCTCACTGCAACGGCGGCCACGGCGCTTGCCAACCGTCGTCCGCTCACCAGGGCGAGGGTGCCGGCGGCGGCACCACTGGCGGTCGGTCGTCGCAGGTGATGGTGTTCGGCAGCAGCCAGTCGGCCAGCCAGCCCCCGTCGTTGCCCCCGAGGTCCGTGAGCGTGAACTCCGAACCGCTCGCCGGGAAGTTGAAGGATCCGCAGTTGTTCACACCCACCGCGCCGACATGGCGCGCGTCCACGTTCTCGAAGGTCGCGGAGCCCTTCGTGCGGGCACTGACCACCGAGTTGCCTGTCCCGTCGACGCGGATGTCCTTGAAGTGCACCGCGGGGATGTCGTAGAGGTCCTTCACCCCGTACTCGCTGACCAGCATGATCGCGTTGTGGGTGCTGTCGAGATAGTGGTCTCCGGTGACGCGGATGTCGGCGTCCATGGAGCGTTCCAGAGCGTAGAACCAGATGGCGCCCAGACCGATCCGCCAGTTGAGGTCGAGGGTGCCGGCCCGGACGGTGGTGTTGTCCTGGAAGCGCAGGTACCCGCCGAACGGCTCGGAGCCGAAGCGTGAGCCCGCGTGCAGGGCGCTGCCCTCGCGCACCGGGTCGGCGACGAGGTTGCCCCTGACGGTGTTGTCGCGGCCTCCGTAGATCGCGATGCCGTTGGCGAGCGTCGGGGACTGCACTGTGTTGCGGGAGAAGGTGTTGCCGGTGTCGGCCGTCGTCTGCGACCACATCGCCAGACCGTCGTCGCCCGTGTTGCGGACGAGGTTGTTGTGCACGCGCGAACCCGTCACACCGGTGTGGAAGTTCAGGGCGTCGGCGATCTGGTCGACGATCACGTTGTCGCTGACGCGGAGGTTGCGCATGGGGCCGTCGAACCACAGCCCGACCTTGGTGTGGTGCAGGTACAGGCCGCTGATGGTGGAGTCGCTCATGGCTCCGCCGATCGCGTTCACCTGATCGGTGTCGATGCGTTCCCGGACGTCGCCCTCGATCGCGAAGCCGGACAGGTGCACATTGCGGCTCCCGCCGTCCGCCGCGCTCCTGCCGTACAGCCCGACACCGGTGTGCCGGGACCCGTCGGGCGCGGGCGCATCCAGGGTGACCTGGCGCCCCTTGAGGATCGTGTACCAGCTGCCCGCACCGGTGAGGGTGACGTCGTCGACCTCGATGTGCCGGTTGACCTGGAAGGTGCCCGGCGGAAGGTAGACGGGCCGGTCGGCGCGGCGGGCGAACGCGATGGCCCGCTCGATGGCGGGTGCCGCGTCCCGTCGTCCGCTGGGGTCGGCTCCGAACACCCTGACGTCCACGCCGCCGCGGACGGTCTTCGGGGCGCCCACGAGCTGGGTGTCGAGCAGGTCCACGACGGTCCAGGCCGCGCTGCTGCCGGTGGGCACCGTCAGCCGGATGACGTCACCCGCACGGTAGGTGCGGCCGAGGCGCAGACGCTGCTCGTCGTAGAAGTGGGTGGGACGGAACGGCTTGTCGATCTGCGGGGCCGGTGTGGTGGCCGACGGAACGCAGGAGCACTCGGCGATCCACCAGTCGGGGTGCAGGAGGTCGGCGTCGGGGTCGTTGGTGAAGGGGTACTGGTTGTACAGCCAGGAGTACTGCGAGGTGAGCGTCATCCTCGTGCGGTGCCGGCCGTCGACGCTCACGTCGAGGGGGGCGGTGATGCCGCCGCCCCCAGGTGCGTCGGGGATGCTGTAGCGCAGGTTGATGGCGTTCGCGGCGCGTGGCAGGACGAACTCGACGTACTGTCCGGGGGACAGTTTGACGGCCTTGCGCCCGGACGCCTCCGACGCGAGCGTGTACGGGGTGCGGTCGGGGCCGATGACGGTCCCGCTGGTGGTGACGTTCTCGGCTTCCTGCTCGTCGAAGTCCACGTCCGCACCGCGCCCGGAGACCAGCGCCGGATCCAGCCCCGCCCGGGTCAGCACCGGACGGTTGCTGCGGCCGTCGTGCGACCCGCCGGGTGCGGCGGCGGCCGTGGTGCCCGCCACCGAGCCGAGGGTGAGGAGTGCGCAGAGCACTGCGGTGGTTCTCGCGCCGGTGCGTGTGCGGACGCGTCTGGAGGACATCGGATCTCGCTTCTGTCGGAGGAAAGGGCGCGGAACGACGCCTGCGGATGCGGTCGGGGGAGGGGCGAGCGACCCGGCCGGGGCCGGGGTGTGGTGCCTGCGCGCCCGGCCGACGTCGACCGGCCGACGAGGCGCGCAGGGGCAGGTGGATCAGGCGGTCCGCAGCCAGACGGCCGTGTCCGACGGCAGCTTGCCGTCGCTCTCCAACGGGCCGCTGGACAGAAGCACTTCGCCGGCCACCGGCAGATCGACGGGAGCCTCGGACAGGTTGACCACGCAGATCGGGCCCCCGGGACGGGCGAAGGCCAGCACTCCCTCCTCGGCGGACAGCCACTGCATCGGCCCGTGGCCGAAGGACGGCTCTGAGCGCCGGATGCGCAGCGCCTCGCGGTAGAGCGTGAGCATCGACTGCGGGTCACCGCTCTGCCGGTCCACCGCGTACGGCGCCCAGTCCTCGGGCTGCGGCAGCCAGGGCGCGGCCCCCGTACCGAAGCCATAGGCGGGGGCCTGGGCCTCCCACGGCAGCGGTACCCGGCAGCCGTCGCGGCCGGGGTCGATGCCGCCGGAACGGAAGTGCATGGGGTCCTGGATGCGGTCGAGGGGGATGTCGGCCTCGGGCAGCCCCAGTTCCTCGCCCTGGTAGAGGTAGACCGAACCGGGCAGGGCCAGGGTCAGCAGGGCGGCGGCCCGGGCGCGGCGCGTCCCCAGAGCGAGGTCCGTGGGGGTGCCGAAACGCTTGGCGGCGAAGTCGAACCCGGTGTCCTCACGGCCGTAGCGGGTAACGGTGCGGGTGACGTCGTGATTGCACAGCACCCAGGTCGCCGGGGCTCCGACAGGGGCATGTTCGGCGAGGGTGTTGTCGATGGTGCGCCGCAGCCGGTCCGGCTCCCAGGGGCAGGCGAGGAAGTTGAAGTTGAACGCGGTGTGGAGCTCGTCGGGGCGCAGATAGCGGGCGAAGCGTTCGGCATCGGGCAGCCACACCTCGCCGACGAAGACGCCGCCGTACTCGTCGGCGACGGCACGCCAGGACCGGTAGATGTCGTGGAGCTCGTCCTGGTCGATGTACGGGTGGGGGTCCACGTCCTCCACGAAGTCGGCGAGCGCGGGATCTTTGGCGAGCAGCGCGGCGGAGTCGATGCGAACGCCGGCGACACCGCGCTCGAACCAGAAGCGCAGCACGTCCTCGTGCTCCTGGCGGACCTCGGGGTGGGACCAGTTGAGATCGGGCTGCTCGGGGGTGAACAGGTGCAGGTACCACTCGCCGTCCGGGACGCGCGTCCAGGTGGGGCCCGAGAACTGGGAGGGCCAGTTGTTCGGGGGCAGTTCCCCGTTCGCGCCGCGTCCGGGGCGGAAGTGGAACCGCTCGCGCTCCGGGCTGCCGGGGCCGGCGGCCAGGGCCGCCTGGAACCAGGCGTGCTGGTCGGACACGTGGTTGGGGACGATGTCGACGATGACGCGGATACCGACCGCGGCGGCCTCGGCGATCAGTTTCTCGGCTTCGGCGAGGGTGCCGAAGGCGGGGTCGATGGTGCGGTAGTCGGCGACGTCGTATCCGCCGTCGACGAGGGGCGAGGCGTACCACGGGGTGAACCAGACGGCGTCGACGCCGAGTTCGGCGAGGTAGGGCAGTCTCGCCCGGACGCCCGCGAGGTCACCGGTGCCGTCGCCGTCGCCGTCGGCGAAACTGCGGGGGTACACCTGGTAGATGACGGCGTCGCGCCACCAGAGGTCGGTGCCGGGTGTGTGAGGGGCTGCCACAGAGTGGTCCTTTCGGGCAGGAAGAGGTGCCTCGCCGCCGCCCCGGTCGCTGCGGGGCGGGTGGTGACGGGGCGGCGGCGAGTTCTGGGGGCGGGGCGGAGCCAGGTTCGCGGTGGTGGCCGTCAGCCCTTGAGGCCGCCGGCGGTCAGGCCGCTCATGATGTTGCGCTGGAAGACCAGGAAGATCAGCAGTGTCGGTATCGAGGCGATGGTCAGTGCCGCGATCAGTACGTTGACGGGTACGCCGTTGGACAGGGAGTAGATACCGACGTTCAGGGTCTGCTTGGCGGGGTCGGGCAGGGTGAGCATCGGCCACAGGAAGTCCTTCCAGACTCCGACGACCGCGAAGATCGACACCACGCCCAGGATGGGGCGGGAGATCGGCAGCACGATGGACCACAGGGTGCGCAGCGGGCCGGCGCCGTCCATGGAGGCGGCGTCGAGCAGTTCCTGCGGTATGGAGTCGAAGAAGCGCTTCAGCAGGAAGATGTTGAAGGCGTTGGTGACGGACGGCAACCAGATCACCCAGGGTGAGTTCAGCAGGTTGCGCTCCACGAGCGGCACGTCGAGAACCGTCAGGTACTGGGGGACGACGAGCACGGTGGCGGGGATCATCAGCGTCGCGAGCATCATGCCCAGGATCGCCTTGCCCAGGACGGGACGCAGCTTGGACAGCGAGTAGGCGGCCGCCACGTCCAGGACGAGCTGGAAGGCGAGGGCGCCGAACGCGTAGTACAGGGTGTTGAACAGCAGGGACGACAGGTCCATGACGTCCCAGGCCCGGCTGTAGCTGTCCGGCGTGAAGCTCTTCGGCACCAGGGTGGGCGGGGTCTGGATGACCTCCTGGGTGTCCTTGAAGCCGCTGGAGACGAGCCAGTAGAGCGGTCCGAGGAAGGCCAGGGTGAAGCCGGCGACGACCACGGCGAAGACCGTCCAGTACACCGCCCTGCCCTTCGGCCTGGCGAGGGTTGCGGGCGAGATGAGTGTGCGTGTCGACATGGTGGGCTCCCTGGCCTACTTGTCCTCGGCGCGGCTGAGTTTCACGTACAGCGCCGAGAACCCGGCGAGCAGGACGAGGAGCAGCAGGCCGAGCGCCGCCGCGGCGCCGTAGTTGTTGAAGTTGAACGCGTACTGGTAGATCAGGTAGACGACGGTGGTCGTGGAGCCTTCGGGACCGGCGCCGCCGGTCAGGAGGAAGGGTTCGACGAAGACCTGCATCGTCGCGATGATCTGCATGAGCAGCATCAGCGAGAGGATGAGCCGGGTCTGCGGGATGGTGATGTGCCAGATCTTGCGGAGCAGGCCGGCGCCGTCGAGTTCCGCCGCCTCGTACAGTTCGCCCGGCACGCCCTGGAGCGCGGCGAGGTAGATCAGGGTGGCGCCGCCCATGTTCATCCAGGTCGCTGCGATCACGACGGAGAGCATGGACAGGTCGGGATCCTGGAGCCACTGCTGCGCGGGCACCCCGAAGAACCCGAACACCTCGTTGAGCAGGCCGTATCCGGGGTCGTAGAGGTACTTGAAGAGCAGGACCGAGGCGACGGGCGGCAGCATCACGGGCAGGTAGACGAGCAGCCTGAGGTAGCCCTGCCCGTGCCGGAACTCGTTGATGACCACGGCGGCGACGAACGGCACCGCGAAGCCGAAGATCAGCGCGAGGACGGTGAACAGGAGCGTGTTGCGCCAGGCCTGCCAGAACGCCGGGTCGTTGAAGACCGTTTCGAGGTTGTCGAGGCCGACCCAGGTTGTCTGTCCGCTCTCGGTCTTCTGGAAGGCGAGGAGGAACTCCCGGATCATCGGGTACCAGGAGAACACCAGGAAACACAGCACGGCTCCGATGAGGAAGCCGTGGGCGGTCAGGTTGCGCCTGAGGCTGTTGGCGAAGGAGCCGCCGCGGGTCGATGGGCCCGCCGCGCGCGGCTCGGGAGGGCGGGAGGGTCCCGCCTTGCTCGGGGTCAGGCTCGGGGCCGACATCGTCGCTCCTCGGTGCTGGGCTGCTGGATCTGCTGCCGGGCGGGGCCGCCCTCCGGCCGCCCCGCCCGTGCCGGTCACTGGTTGGCCAGGACCTGGTTGACCTGCGACTCGGCGGTGGCAAGCAGCTTGTCGACGTCGGCGTTCTTGTTGGTGAGGATGCCGGACATGACGTTGTCGAGGACCTTGTAGATCTCCTGCGCCTTCGGCGGCTCGGCCTTGCCCGGCACCGGGTTGTCCATGAACGTCTTGAAGTTGGCGACCGGCATGGTGGCGTTCGCCTGGCGCGCGGCGTCGTCCCTGGTCTTGGACTCGTTCAGCCAGAAGTTGGGCTGCGGCACACCGACCGGGAGCTTGTCGGCCTTGGTCCGCTCCCAGTCGAACTGGCCCTTGCCGACGGTGAGGTTCTTGAAGTTCAGCCAGGCGATCGCGGCCTTGATCTTGTCGCTGGAGATGCCCTGCTTGATCATGTAGTTGTTGCCGCCGGCGAGGGTGCTCTGTCCGCCGGGGATCGGACCCATGCCGAAGTTCTCGTACTTGGCGCCGAGTTGCTGGACCATGTACGCGATGTCGTCCGGGGCGGCGAGGTACATGCCGAGCTTGTCGGTGGCGATCTGCTTCTGGAGGTCGCCCCACTTCAGCAACTGGGTCTTGCCCATGCTGTCGTCCTCCCAGCGCATGGCGTGGAGGTTCTCGGCGACCTGCTTGCCGAGGGTGTCGTTGAAGGCGGCCTTCTTGCCGCTCGCGTCGACGATGTTCCCGCCCCGGCTGTAGAGCTGGGCGGTGAAGTGCCAGCCGCCGGTGTTTCCGGCACTGTACTCACCGAATCCCGCGATGCCGTCGCCCAGTCCGGCGATCTTCTTGGCGGCGGAACGGACCTCGTCCCAGGTGCGCGGCGGGCTGTCGGGGTCGAGGCCGGCCTGCTTGAACAGCTTGCGATTGATGAGCAGGCCCATCGTGTAGTTGCTGGTGGGCAGACCGTAGAGCCTGCCGTCCTTCTTGAGCTGGCCGAGCACGTTGGGGTCGATGTCCTTGAGCGCCGGCACCGACTTGTCGCTGACGTAGGCGGTGATGTCGGCGGCGCCGTTCTCGGAGAGCACCTGGTCCAGGTCGGTGAAGTAGGTGTAGAAGACGTCCGGTTGCGACTTGGCCTTCAGCATGGCGGTGAACCGGGCGGGCTCCAGACACTGGCCGGGAGTGGAACGTCCCTCGATGGTGACGTTGGGATACGTCTTGTTGAACTCGGCGACGTCCTCCTTCCACTCCTTCAGCTCGGCCGCCTTCGCCGTCGGAGGCATGCAGTCGATGGTGATGGTCACCTTCGTCTTGGGGTCCAGCGGGGCGGACGGGTCGCTCGCTCCGTTCCCTTTGGAGCCGTCGCCGTCGTCGCTGCTGCTGCTGGTGCCGCAGGCGGCCAGGGCGGTCAGGGTGAGCGCGGAGACGAGGGCGACCGCGCTGGCGCGACGCGTACGACGGAACCGGGCAACTCTCATGGGTGGGTCCCCTTCGGGCATGACGTGGAGGAGGCCCCACCGACTGTGCTCGGATGCGTTGTGGGGCGGGCCACACTCAACCACCACCGACAAGTCAGCGCAAGATTATGCGTCAGATTTGTAATTGCGCGACATTCCAACGTCGCCTGAGCGTCAGACATGCAAGGCGGACCTGTGCCGCGATCACTGCCGCGGGCGGACGGCGTACGGAGCCTGGTGGCTCGGCGTGCAGCAGGTAACGGCCGCAAAGCGGAGGAGGAAAGACCGGCTGGACACAGTCACCCGTTGGTCCTGCTCCGCACGTGAGGACTGACGGCTGGGCGTCCCAACGCGCTTGGCCGGATTCCCCGTCCGTGGTGACGGTTGCTTGCGCGAGGGCTTGTGAACGTTGCGGCTGCCGGTTCCCAGGGCGCTCAAGGAGCACGGATTTCATGTCAGCCCGAGCTTGACGCATGCGGTGCCAAGGCCAGCGACTTCCCGCTGCAGCCGGGCCGGTAGGGCGGACATGGTCCGTCCCGCCATCGTGGCCCGCAGGCAGCCACTTCGGTCCGCGACCTGCAGGTGCCCGAACCGCCGGACGGCGCCTCGACGAGCGCGGTGCACACAGGCGGGGACTGCGGATCACGCAGAGCCTGTCGCCGAACTCGTCATGACCGGGGGAATCAGCAACAGATGCGCCCCGGATTCCGCCCGGTCGCTGACGTGGACGCAGGTGCCGCGGACGAATCACCGGCCCAAGTGCCGTGTGGCCGAGCAAAAGCCCAGTCCGTCCAGGATGCCGCCGCCAACGGTCACACGCGCAGCGGATCCGGGTCGGCTGTTTCGGCGGACCGGCTTGAGCACGACGTGCATCAGCCGACATCTTCCCGCAGATGGAACGGCTTGCCGCAGGCGAACTGGGCTGATGACCATTGATCACCGACCGCCGTCCGTCACCTACGACAGACGAACTGGTGTCGGCCTCCCCATGCTCGAGAAGGAGTGGATGAAAGATTATCTGCCAGAGGAACGCGCTCATGTGTGCAAGCGGGTGCCCCGCGCTTCACTGGCCGTGGACCCCTGTGCATGGGTGGTTCGGCGGCCAAGCGCGGGGCCGTGCGCGACGCTCCGGTCACGAGGTCCGATACGCCTCCACTTCACTGAACTGCGCGGCCGGCCAGCCGGTGTTGGCGGTCACCGAGAGCCGCAGGTACCGCAGACTGGTGCCGGGCAGGGTGACGGTGGCCGTGTTGCCGGTCGCCGGGTCGAAGCGGTAGCCCTGCGCGCCGACGACGGTGCTGTAGGTGCTGCCGTCGGTGCTGCCCAGCACGGTGACGGTCTGGGTGCGGGCCTGCCAGGCGCTCTGCGGCGGCAGCTTCAGCACCAGCCTGCGCACGGGCTCGGCCGCTCCGAGGTCCACCGTCCAGGACTGGGGGAACGCGTTGTTGCTGGACTCCCAGTAGCTGTTGGCGTCGCCGTCGACGGCCTTGCCGGGGGTGTAGACGTCCTGGGAGCCGGTCGCGGTGGCCGGGCGGCCCTTGGCGAGGTTGCGGTTCGGGTCCGGCTCGGGATTGCCCTGCCCCGGCTGCGGCCAGGTCGAGCAGTCCGACCAGGTGCTGCTCCAGCCGGAGTTGCCGCCGCCGTCGGTGAGGGCGAAGGTGCCGGAGTTCGCCGGGTACGGGCAGTTGTAGACGCCTGCCGAGCCCACCGAGGTGGCTGTGACGTTGCGGAAGGTCGCGGCGCCCTGGGCCTCCGCCTGCACGACGACCGTGCCGGTGTTGCGCACGGTCGCGCCGTCCACGGTGACGTTGCGGACCGGGTAGCCCTGTCCCCCGCCGGACACGAACTCGAAGGCGCTGTACGGGCTGTCGGTGATCGTGGTGTTGGTGATGCTGACGGTCGCGTTGATCGCGCTGTCGTAGGAGTCGACGCGCAACGCCCCCATGGGATGGTTCCAGTTGGGGTTCATGGCGCCGGTGCGCACGAGGGTGTTGCCGTCGACCGTGATGGTCCCGGCCAGCGGGAAGAACGGGTCGAGGAACTTCTGGTTGGAGATCGCGATGCCGCTGCCGAGGGCGTTGGTGTCGGAGACCAGGTTGTTCCGCACGGCGATGTCGGTGCCGCCGTAGATCGCGATGCCGTTGGCGAGGTTCGGCTGGGTGATGGTGTTGTTCTTGAAGCTGCTGTTGGTGTCGGGGGCGTAGAGCGACCACATGGCGAGGGCGTCGTCGCCCTGGTTGCGCAGGAAGTTGTTCCGGACGCGCACGCCCCGGGCGTTGCCGTTGAGGTTGAGGCCGTCGGCCGTCATGTCGAGGAAGCGGCTGTTCTCCACGACGAGGTTGTCGTTGTTGCCCGTCAGCCACAGACCGACCTTGAGGTGCTGGAGCCACATCCCGGAGACCGAGCTCCCCGGGCCCAGAGAGCCGTTGACGAAGTTGTCCGGGTTGGAGTCGACCCGCTCGGTGACCTCGCCGACGACCGCGAAGTCCTTGATGTGGACGCCTCCGGCGGAACTCGACTGGTCGATGAAGCGGGAGGAGTGCACGATCGAGTGCCAGTTCCCGGCGCCCTGGAGGGTGACGTTCTGGACGCCGCCGAGGGCGGACGTGAGCCGGTAGTCGCCCGGCGGGATCCACACCACTCCGCCCTGGGCGGCGGAGATCGCGTCCCGGAAGGCCTGGGTGGAGTCGCCGTTGCCGGTGGGGTCGGCGCCCTTGGAGGTGACGGACACGGACCCGGCGGGCTGGCCGGCGGCCGCCGCGACCTGCTCGAAGTCGGCCACGTCGACGGTGACCTGGGTGCCGGTGGACTCGAAGGCGACCCTGTCGCCCGCCTGGACGTTTAGGCCCAGCAGGAGGCGGGCGTTGTCGAAGAAGTGGTGGGTCTTGGCGCCGGGGATCCAACCGGTGTCGATGTAGGAGTACTTGGAGGTCACCGGCAGCGTCTTCGCGAGCCTGGTGCCGTTGACGTAGACGTTCAGGGTGCCCGACTGGCCGTCCGGGACGCTGTAGGCGACGTTCACGGCGTTGGCGGCGCGCGGCACGGTGAACTCGACGCGCTGGCCCGAGCCGAGCCGGACCGCCTGCCGTCCGGACGCCTCCGAGGCGAGCGTGCCCTGGGTGTGGTCGGGGCCGATCCTGGTGCCGGTCGTGGTGGCGGACTCGGCCTCGACGGAGGTGAAGGGCAGAGTGGCGCCCGCGGCCGCGTGGGCGGGCACGGAGGCGAGGGCGATGAGGGTGCTGGCTGCCAGGGCGACGGCCGCGCCGACGGATGTCAGGGCGGCCAGCGTGGGCTTGGCCGGCCGAGTCGTACCGGCTCGCTGCCGTGTCATGTTCCTGACATTGGGAGCGTGAGGGGGGCGTTGCATGTGCTGGTCCCTTCGACGTGGGGGTACGGAACGCGCACAGTCGCTGGGCTGGGGGCGGGAAGGGGGCTGTGGCGGGCGACGCATACTCAAGCACCGGTAACAGGAGTACGCAATATGTCGCGCAAACTTTGTAATTCTCTGATGATGGATGCTCACTTTGCCCACGCCAGCCGCTGGAGAACGTGAGACCTCCCCGTTCATCACGCAGCTGTGCAAGTGAGCTCCGCCTCTCCATGAGCTGTGGCCAGGCACCGACCTGGTCGCTCTCACGGAGGCCTTGAAAGCAGCCACCCAGGCCGGTGCCCTCGCTTCGCCTCAGCGCGCCGCCTGAAAGGCCCGGCCGGCCGCCGTGGCCGCTGTGCCGTCCGTGAACAACCCGCTGCTCGGCTTCGACGGGTCCGCGCCCAGCCCGAACCAGGCGTAGCGATGCACATAGGACAGGCTGTCCAGCATGTTCGTGGACGCGGTGAGGAACGCCGCCTGTTGCGCCGCGGACGGGAACCGCGTCCCCTGCGAGAAATCGATGAGCGCGTACTCGGTCAGCCAGATCGGCTTGTGATAGCGCGCGTACACCTGCGTCAGGTACGACCTCAGTTGCTCGACCGCCTGCGGGGTGCGGAAGTCACCGCCGTACCAGTGCAGCGTGATGAAGTCGACTCGATACCCCTTCGCGGAGGCCCCGGCCATGAACCGATCCAGCCAGCCGCCAGGTGTCGCCGCACCCGTCGCGACCGCGGGACTGCCCAGGACCTTTCCGGCCGCCATCAGCTTCGGCCATAGTTGGAGCGCCTGGTCGACGGACATGTTCGACTGCTGTGCGAAGTCGGGTTCGTTGAAGGCCAGCAGGTACGGCCCCGCAGCACGGGCCTGTGCCAGGGCCTCGTCGGTGACGGATGCGGCGCCCCAGATCATCGGCACGAACGAGGCCGCCCTCGGGGTCGTCACCCCCTGGTGCTGGGTGTTCCAGGTGTAGTACCAGCTCGCACCGCTCGCGGCGAGTGCTTGGCTCACCCCGTTGAACGTCCATACCCCGACCCCCTTTTTCGCACCGGACGCGATCCGCACGGGCGCCGAGGAATGCTTCGTAGGACTCGGCTTCGCCGATGTCCTCACCGACGTTGACGGGGATGTGCTGGGACGAGGGCTCGGTGCGGGAGGCGGCGGGGCACTGGCTGAGGTGACGGCCACAGGGGTCGGTGGTGGAGCCGTCGCCGCTGCCGGTGCGGACGGGCCCGCCGTCAGCCGGGCGGCGACCAGCGCGGCCACCGCGACGACCGCGACCACCGCGGAACCACCGATGACGGCCCGCCTGGCCAGCACCTGCCTGCCCGTACGGGGACGCCGCCGGTGCCCCCGCCGAGCCGCCCGGCTGCCACCGTTGCCGGAACGAGCGCCCTCCGACGAGTACTCGGCCCCCGAAGTACCCGAGGCCGACGGGGTCGTGGCGAGATGGACACGGGCGAGGACCCGCTCCGGATGGAGACTGGCCGGCACGGCCACCAACGGCAGCCCGCTCAGCAGCCGTTCCATCGGCAGCAGTCCCCGTTCCCGGCGCTCGCACACACCACAGCCCCGCAGATGACGGGCGAACCGCTTGCGCCACAGCGGACTCGGCGTGCCGTCCCACGGCGCGGCGATCTGGCCCAGCTCCGCACAGCGCGGCCCGTCGGCGCCCAGCGCTCGCACGACACCCCGCGATATCTCCATCTGCTTCTTCATCCGTTGCACCCGCACCGCCGCGTGGCGGTCGGACAGGCCCAACGCACCGGCCAGTTCCGCGCGTTCCAATGCACCGGTCTCCTCCAGCCACCACAGCGACAGCAGCTCCTGGTCGTCCGGGTCGAGCCAGCGCGTCGCCTCGGCGACCTCACGGCGCTGCTCGGTCAGCCCCAGCCGCAGGATCGTCAGCCCGGCGAAGTCGAGGGCGGGATCGGTGATGGTCTCCGCGTCCTCCAGGTGCGTGCTGCGGCCCCGGTCCGCGGCCCGAGACTGTTCCCGGGTGCGTACCTGCCGGATGGTGATGGCCACCAGCCAGGACCGGAAGGCGGACGGAATCCGCAGCTTCGGCAGCCCGCGCACCATGCGCAACAGCGTCTCCTGTACGACGTCGTCGACGTCGGCGTGACCGTTCAGGGCCCGGCCGACGATGTTGTAGACCAGCGGCAGACAACGGCTCACCAGCTCATCAAGAGCCGGTCCGTCACCCGCGCGGGCGGCCTCGATCAAGCCGGGGTCGGGGCCTGTTCGATGGTTGTCGATCATGTGGGTTGTTCCTCCACGCAGGGGTCCGGCTGTCGTAGTGGAGACCGGCCGAGGTTCACGGGAACAACAGAAAATGGCCGATCGGCTTCGGAATCTGTATCGGCTCCGGAATTCATGTCGTCCGGGCCCCCTCCGCGAGGTCTCCGAGAGGAAGGCACACGTCTGGCCCTGCCTGAGGAAGGCACAAGGATGGCACGAGGACGCAGGAGACACGGTGCGAGGCCGCCGCTGTGGCATGCCGCGGTGGCGGCCCTTGTCGCGGTCACGGCCGTAGTGATCGTCTACGACGCCTGGACGCCGTCAGGCGGCGGCACCGTCAGCGCGGCGGCCACCCCCGGACCACTCCGAAGAGACCGTGACGGGGAACACCGGTGATCGATCTGGTGGTGGTGTTCCAGGAATTCCTGTCGCGCGGTGAGGTGATCCAGCCGTCGTGGCTCGGCGAGCTGCTCAAGGACTACTGGGCCGATTCCGGAAAGCGGCCGTAACAGTGAGATCTCGTACGACGACTTCTCTGGTCGTGTGGTGGGGTAATCGGCCGAGGGTCTTGGAGAGCAACTGTGGTAGCTGATCGAGCCGTTGCTGTCGCCGTGGCAGCGGAAGGCTGAGTTGTTGACCGACGATCGGGGCGGCGCTCACCTCGGTGGGCCGGCCACCGGAGGATCGCGTCGCCGTCCACCGTCTCCCTGACGACGGCTGGCGTCTTCACCGTTGTCCGCGTCGCCGACCTGCGGCCGTTCGGCCCTGCCCGAACTCTCCTGCCGGATGGTTCCCGCAGCTTGGGTGACCGTCCGGGTGCAATTCGCTGTGTGACGAGTGCCCCTTCCGCGGCCGTCACGTGCTCTGGCCGTCGTCGACGATCCCGAGGCCACGTCGTTCTTCGGCGCTGAGTCCGGCGGGCCAGACGGTCGTCGCGTCGGCCTGCGCACCGGTCATCAGAGCCTCGTCCAGCGTGGCGTCGCTGAGATCGGCACTCCGCAGATCCGCCCCCCGAAGGTCGGCCCGCCGCAGACTCGCTCCCTGGAGATGTGCGCGGCTCAGGTTCACGCCCTTGAGGCTCGAGTTGTCGAGGAGGACTCCCCGGAGGTCGGCATCGGTGAAGTCGGAGCCATCGAGCTGAGCACCGGTCAGGGTGGCCGTGGCGAGGTTGGAGTGGCGGAACAGGGTGCGGCTCAACCGGGCACCGCGGAGCGAGACGCGGCGCAGGTCCACACGTGACAGGTAGAGCTCGGGATCATCCGGGGTTCTTGAACGGCGCTCCAGAACCCACATGGCTGCTTGGGCATCCGGAGCGCGGACGTTCATCACGGGCAGTTGCTCATCCACTGCCGGAGTGGGGTGCTCGGGCCCGTCGGCGGCGCCGACCAGCCATGTCAGTCTGCCGCGCACGAGGGCGCCCAGGAGGAACTGGATCGGGTCGCGGTCTGCGGGAGAGTTCTTGGCGATGCGCTCCAGGGCGTAGATGCCGCCGATACGGACATTGACGTCCTGGCTGCCGATCTGGTCCACCGCTCTGGTGAACCGCTCGGTGATCTGGCTCTCCCGGCTCACCTGGACCTGCCTCCAGGTCGCGGCGGCACCGATGACCACCAGCAGCCCGACACAACTCTGAAGCATCGCCGAGCGCGCGTCATTGGCCAGCTGGGCCTGAGCCTGTTGCAACTCGATACGGGCTTGTGCACTTCCGACACCACGCAAGTCCGCCGCACTCAAGGGCGGATAGAGCAACCGAGGCACAAGAGCCACTCCGCCCACGACAAAACCGAGAACAGCACAGGCAGCGAGCACTACAGCCCAGAACCCCCGCCGACTCACCCTGCCGCCCCCTCAGCACCCACCGGGCTTTTCGTCGTCTCCTACTCCCAGGGTGACAGGCAGGGGACCTGGACGCGTCGGTTCCACTCCGTGTGCGCTGGCGCTGCTACTGAAGGGCATCACACCACCATGACGAGCCTGTACCGAATCCGCCCGAGTCCAACGCATGGTGACGCTCGGTCGCATCGGTGCGCTGGAGCCGGGTGCCGGCGGTTGCCGATCTGCTCAGGGCAGGATCGAGTCGACGTAGCCGCCGTCGACGCGCAGAGCGCCGCCGGTGGTCGCCGACGCGTACGGCGAGGCGAGGTAGACGACCATGTGGGCGATCTCCTCCGGCTCGATGAGGCGCTGGATCAGGGACTGCGGGCGGTGCTTGATCATGAACTCGCGCTGGGCCTCGTCCCAGGGAAGTTCTTCTCCGACCAGTTCGCGGACGAAGTCTTCGACGCCGCCGGTGTGCGTCGGGCCGGCGATGACGGAGTTGACGGTCACGCCCGTGCCGGCTGCCTCCTTGGCGAAGCCGCGGCTGACGGCGAGCAGCGAGGTCTTGGTCATGCCGTAGTGGATCATCTCGGCGGGGATGACCACGGCCGAGTCGCTGGCGAGGTTGAGGATGCGGCCCCAGCCCTGTGCCGTCATGGCGGGCAGACAGGCGCGGATGAGCCGGATGGCGGAGAGGACGTTCACCTCGAAATAGCGGCGCCACTCGGCGTCATCGATTTCCAACGGGGCGGCGGAGCCGAAGATGCCGAGGTTGTTGACCAGGATGTCGACCGAGGGGACGGCCGCCAGCACGGCCGCAGCGCCCTCTTCAGTCGTCAGGTCGCCTACGGCAGCGATCACGTCGTCGCTTCCGGAGTCGACCCGTACCCGGTCCACCGCGGCTGTGACGCGCTCCGCGCTGCGGCCGTTGACGGCTACCCGGGCGCCGGCGCGGGCGAGGCCGACGGCGATGGCGTATCCGATGCCCTGGGTGGAGCCGGTGACCAGGGCGGTGCGGCCGGAAAGGTCGATGTGCACGATGGGTCCTCCTTGTCGCGGGTGCGGGGCTGTACATCGCTGCCGCTGGACGGCAGGCCCCCTAGAGCCTGTTCCCGTGACACGAGGGACGGGGTGGGCGCTCGGGGCGGTGGTTCAGTTCAGGGTGCTGGGGTCGGGGCCGGTGCGCAGCCCGCGGTCCAGCCCTGCGATGGCGTCCATGTCGGCGTCGCTCAGCTCGAAGCCGAAGACGTCGAGGTTCTGCCGGATCCGTTCGGGAGTGACGGACTTCGGGATCACGACATTGCCCGTCTGCAGGTGCCAGCGCAGCACCACCTGTGCCGGGGACACACCGTGCGATCCAGCGATCCGAACGATCGGCTCGTCCTCGAGGACCGCGCCCTGGGCCAGTGGACTCCAGGCCTCGGTGGCGATGCCGTGCTCGGCGTGGAAGGCACGCAGTTCGTTCTGCTGGAGGGCGGGGTGTAGCTCGATCTGGTTGACGGCGGGGGTGACTCCGGTCCTCTCCTGGAGCCGACGCAGGTCGGGGACGCGGAAGTTCGAGACGCCGATGGCCCGGGTGCGCCCGCTGGTCAGGATCTCCTCCAGCACCTGGTAGGTCTCCACGTACCGATCACGGGCAGGGGCGGGCCAGTGGATCAGATAGAGGTCGACGTACTCGAGGCCCAGTTTGTCCAGGGACGCGCCGAACGCGGCGAGGGCATTGTCCTTGCCCTGGTCGTCGTTCCACAGCTTGGTCGTGATGAAGAGGTCCTCGCGGGGGAGACCGGAGGCGGCGAGGGCCCTGCCGACGCCCCGCTCGTTGCCGTAGATCGCGGCGGTGTCGATGCTGCGGTATCCGGCGGCCAGGGCGTCGGCGACGGCCCTGGTGGTCTCCTCATCGGGAACCTGGAAGACGCCGAAGCCGAGCTGGGGCATGACGACGCCGTTGTTGAGTGTCACGTTCGGGATGTCGGTCACGAGGGCCTTTCAGGGTGCCGTCGGTGTTCTTCGGCGCGGGTCACAGGGCCTGGAGCGCGGTCTGGGCGAAGGCGTGGTCCTGTTCTGGGGCACCGCCGCCGAGCCCGAGAGCGCCGACGAGCTGACCGTCGCGGCGGACGGGCACTCCGCCCGCGATGAACAGCAGGGGCTTGTTCAGCGCGGTGGGCAGCGAGTGGAAGGGGCCCTCCGGCTTGACCAGGTCGGCGACCTCGACGGTGGGGGCGTTGAGCTGAAGGGCGGTGTAGGCCTTGGCGGTGCTGGTCTCGCCGGAGATGAGTACGGCGCGCTCGTCACGGCGGAAGGCCAGCAGGTGCCCCCCGGCGTCGAGAACGGTGATGCTGACGGGGACTCCAGCCTCGTCGGCGGCGCGGCGTGCTGCGGCGATGAGGGTCTCGGCGTCGGTTGTGGTCAGCGGGGTCACGGTGGTGCTCATGGGTCATTTTCCTACGGTGGGGGATGGATGGCTGTGTGTCGCGGCCGGCGGGGTCCTCGGACGGTGCAAGGGGCGCGGCGGCAGCCCTCCGGGCGGGAAGTGCGGCTTGCCCGGACGAGAACAACAATACTTGCAGGCGCCTGATACTTGCAAGCGCGGGTATAGTGAATGGTGATGTACCGGCACTCCTGGCCGGTGTGGCGGCCTCGCTCGCGAGGTCAGGCCGAGGAAGCGGGACGTGCCGGCCGCCGACCCGGTGATGGCCGCTCCGGGCACCATGGGCCGGCCCTCTCGCTGTTGCACGACCGCATGGGGAGCCGCGTCGAACGCGCACCTCGGGCGGAGCGCAAGCTGAGCGCGCGCAGGTACTCGTTCCTGGAGGTGCTCGGCCGGCTGAGGAAGAGCCTCTCGGCCTGAGGCAAGGTCGGGGTCGGGACTCTGATCAGCGGCCTGACAGCGCCTTCGGGGCTGGTGACACCGCTGCCGCCGGGCCAGGCGTTCGGTACACGAAGGTAGTCACGCCAAATCCGAAGGCCAGTAGTACGTTGCGGGACTTCGACGACGGCAAAGATGGGAGCGCGCCGGAATGCACGGAGCGCGCCGATGGGCGCAGCATGTCCGTTCTTCCGGCGTGAGTTGCTGGTAACTCCCCTTTATTCCGGATGACTTCGTTCGGAAATCGCCGAGGGCTGGAGTTGGTTTCCACGGACCGCGGCGAGGTGTCGAGACCTCGGCGCCCGGCATGGAGGATGTCATGCCCGAGATGTATTTTCATGTGCGCTGGCCCGATGGGCAGACGCAGCGCTGCTATTCGCCCTCCACAGTGGTCGAGGACTATTTCGTCCCCGGCGGTCAGTACGCACTCGCGGATTTCGTCGAACTCAGCCGCACGGCACTCGGCATCGCCGGGGAGCGGGTGAAGGAGAAGTTCGGCTTCTTCTGCAGCGGGGCCTCCGACCAGCTCGCGCAGATCGAGCGGACCGCCGCCGCGTACGCCACCGTCAGCGACGCCAAGGTCACGGTCGAGTCCCTGACCGGCGTCGACGGGAGTGCACGGTGAGTTCGGCTCCGGCGGTACGACCGGTCGGCGCCCTCCCTCACAGCCTGACGGGCGGGGGAGGGGCGCCGATCCCGGTGGCAGTGGTCGGCGGCGGCCAGGCAGGCCTCTCGATGAGCTACTGCCTCGGCCGGCGCGGTGTCGAGCACGTCGTCATCGAGGCGAACCGGGTCGGGCACGAGTGGCGCGAGCGCCGCTGGGACTCCTTCTGCCTGGTGACCCCCAACTGGCAGTGCAGGCTGCCCGGTTATCCGTACCGAGGCGACGATCCGGACGGGTTCATGGTCCGTGACGAGATCGTCCGGTACCTGGAGGACTACGTCGCCTTCTTCCGGCCGCCGCTGGTCGAGGGTGTGACGGTCACCCGGCTGCGGCGCTCGCCGAGCGGAGTGTTCGAACTCTCCACCACCGGCGGGGACTTCACCGCCGAGCAGGTGGTGGTCGCCACCGGTCCCTACCACACGCCGTCCGTGCCGCCGATGGCCCAGCGCCTGCCCGACGGCATCACCCAGGTCCACTCCTCCCGCTACCGCAGCCCCGGCCGGCTCCCCGAGGGCGCCGTCCTCGTGGTCGGCACCGGCCAGTCCGGCTGCCAGATCGCCGAGGACCTCCATCTGGCCGGGCGCCAGGTACACCTGGCCGTCGGCAGCGCCCCCCGGGTGGCGCGCTTCTACCGCGGCCGCGACTGCGTGGCCTGGCTCGACGACATGGGGCACTACGACAAGTCCATCGACGAGTTCGGCGACGCCGGCGCCGTGCGCATGCGGGTCAACCACTACGTCACCGGGCGCGACGGCGGCCGCGACATCGACCTGCGCGCCTTCGCCCGCGACGGCATGCGGCTGTACGGGCGGCTCACCGCGATAACTGGAACCGACCTGGAGTTCGCCGACGACCTGAAGGTGAACCTCGACCACGCCGATGCCGTCGCCGAGGGCATCAAGGACGCCATCGACGCCCACATCACCGCACGCGGCATCGACGCCCCGACCGAGCCCCGATACGTCCCGGTGTGGGAGCCGGACGAGCAGCCGCGCGCACTGGATCTGGAGGCGGCCGGTGTCACTTCAGTGGTCTGGTCGACCGGCTTCCGGCGCGACCACCGGTGGATCGAGGCACCCGTCTTCGACGGCCGCGGTTACCCGATGCACTGGCGCGGCGCCACCAGCACGCCCGGCCTGCACTTCCTCGGGCTGCCCTGGCAGTACTCGTGGGGCTCGGGCCGCTTCGAGGCGGTCGGGCGGGACGCCGAGTTCCTCGCGGACCACATCGACGCCTCGCGCCGCCTGGCCGACGTGTGCGGCACCCTCACCGGAGCCCCCAGCGACCTTGCCTCCGCCCTCCCGATCGGCTGAGGAACACCACCATGCGGTCGAACCACGCCACGCGGCTGAGGAACCACACCATGGTCCACGACGCACACCGCCACATCGGCGTCCTGCCCGCCTACCCCTTCTACGGCGGCCCTCCCGTCAACCCGGACACCACCGCCCGCGCCACCGTCAAGCAGCTCATCGCCGACCTGGACGCGGAGGGCACCGAGCGGGCCCTGGTCATCCCCAACTACGGCGTCCCGGACCCCGCGATCGCCTTCTCCTTCAACGAACTGGCGCTGGAGGCCGCGCAGAGTGACGACCGCATCCGTGCCGGACTGTGGGTGTCCCCGCGCCCGGAGGACGCCCAACGCACAGAAGCGGCACTCCAGTTGGCGGGCGAGCCCGGGGTCAGGGCCCTGAAGCTGAGCTTCCTGCTGGGCGGACGTCCCACGGACCCCGCCTGCCGCCCCCAACTGGACCGCATCTTCGCCGAGGCAGCCCGGCACGGCCTCGTCGTCCACGTCCACACCTCTCCCGGCGCCGCCTCCGACATCGACGAGGTCGGCCACCTCGTCGACTGGTACGCCGACCGGGTGCCCGTCCACCTGGTGCACTTCGGCGGCGGGATGAGCGGCCACATCAAGCTCGTCGGCTCCCGGTTCTTCGACTGGATCGGCGCCGGCAAGCGCGTCTACACCGACCTCTCCTGGGCCATCGGCTTCACTCCCCGCTGGCTGGCCCAGGAGATCGAGCGCCGCGGCATCGGCCACGACCGGGTGCTCTTCGCCAGCGACCAGCCGTGGGGCGACTTCACCGGCGAGTACGCCCGCCTCGCCGAAGCCACCGGCGGCGGTGCACTCGGCGACCTGGTCTTCCGGGACACGTTCGCCGCGCTCTACGACTGACCGACTCCCCGCTCCCTCCCTTCCCGTACGCACAAGGAGACAGCCATGTCCGAATCCGTCGTCACCGCCGAACTCTCCGATGTCGAGCAGAAGTCCCTCGACGAGATCCCGCACCCCTCGCTCCCCGAGGGCACCAGCATCTACGGGTCCACCAAGGTCTTCCCCGACTACCAGGCCGAGGACGGCGAGACCTACTTCACCCTCGTCCACGGCATCGCCCACGAGTCCTCGGTCTCCTTCGTCGCCGTCCTCCAGGCCACCCGCGCCCTGCGCAAGGGCTTCGAGACCGCGATCTACTTCTACGGCCCCGGCTCGCTCAACTGCCTGGCCACCCGCGGCTTCCCGACCACCGGCAACTCCGCCTTCCCCGGCGAGCACAACATCAACAACCAGCTCAAGACGTTCATCGCCGAGGGCGGCAAGGTGTACTGCTGCCGCTTCGGCCTGTCCCTGCACGGCGCCCGCGAGGAGGACCTCATCGAGGGCGTCATCCCCACCCACCCCCTCGACGTCCAGGACGCGCTCATCCACTACGCCCGCAAGGGCGCGATCATCAACTCCACCTACCAGCTGTAGGGAGCACGACGTGAGCGTTGGCACCGGAGACAGCGGTACGGCGGTGGATGTGCGGATCATGACCCGTGCCGAACTCGCCCTGCGCGGCGTCGCGTCGGACGCGCCCGTGCGGCGGCCGGACGGCGCAGGACCCAGCGACGACGGACACGTCCTCGTCGACGGTGCCAACGCCGCGCTCCCACGCAACCCCCACAGTCCCTACTCGGTGCGCGACGGCAAGGTGTGGCTCGGCGACGAGGACACCGGCCTCACCTACACCCCCGTACGCCGCCCGAGGTTCTACGACCTCACCACGTCCGACGGCATCCGCTACGAGCAGATCGCCCGCCTGCACGGCTCGGACGTCCTGGCCACCACCGTCGTGCAGACCTGCATCCGCTACGCCGAGTCCGACCGCTGCCGCTTCTGCACCATCGAGGAGTCCCTGCGCTCCGGCGCGACCGTGGCCGCCAAGACCCCGGCACAGCTCGCCGAGGTCGCCGAGGCCGCCGTACGCCTCGACGGCATACGGCAGATGGTGATGACCACCGGCACCACCACCGGACCCGACCGCGGCGCCCGCAACCTCGTACGGTCGGTCCTCGCGGTGCTGGAAGCCGTGCCCGGTCTGCCGATCCAGGTGCAGTGCGAACCACCCGGCGACCTCACCTGGATCCGCGCCCTGCACGACGCCGGGGCCACCGCCATCGGCATCCACGTCGAGTCCCTCGACGACCAGGTGCGCCGACGCTGGATGCCCGGCAAGTCGACGGTCCCGCTGTCCGAGTACGAGGCCGCGTGGGACGAGGCGGTCCGCGTCTTCGGATCGAACCGCGTCTCCACCTACCTCCTCGTCGGACTGGGCGAGGATCCCGACGAACTCATCGCCGGGGCGGGCAGGTTGATCGACCGGGGGGTGTATCCGTTCGTCGTCCCGTTCCGCCCGATGAGCGGCACCCTCGCCGCCCGCGACGGCGTCCGGGCACCCGGTGCGCGACTCCTGACGTACGTCACCGAGGGCGTCGCCGCGAAGCTGCGCTCCGCCGGGATGAGCGGCGCCGACCAGAAGGCCGGCTGTGCGGCCTGCGGCGCCTGCAGCGTGCTGCAGACCGCGGGCGGGTGAGCGCCGTGAACCTCGACGGCTCCGGCACCGCGCCGGCCGTGGGCGATCCGCAGGACATCCTGGCCCTGCTCGGCGACCGCAACACGCTCGCCCGCCGACCCGCCTTCCGCATAGCGGAGGCGGACGGCACGGCGGACATGGCCGCCTACCGGGAGTTGCGCCGCGCTGCCTTCGTCCAGGAGCAGGGGCTCTTCGCCCATCACGACCTGGACGACCACGACACCGACCCCCGCACCGTCGTCCTGGTCGCGAAGGACCCCGAGGGCACCGTGGTCGGCGGGGTACGCCTCGGCCCGCTCCACGACGGCCCCGACCTCGGCTGGTGGCAGGGCGGGCGCCTCGTCGTCGCCCGCCGCGCCCGCGGCCCGCACGGCGTCGGCGCCGCGCTCGTCCGGGCCGCCTGCGCCCGGGCGGAGGCGGAGGGCGTGCTGCGGTTCGACGCGACCGTCCAGGCGCGCAACGAGGTGCTGTTCCGGCGGCTCGGCTGGCAGCGGGTGCGGGACACGACGGTCGCGGGCGCCCCGCACGTCCTGATGCGCTGGCCGATCGGCCGCATCGCCGCCCTCGCGACGGCCACGAAGTCCTCCCTGGGACCGCTCCTCACCGCGCTGGCCACGCCCTCGGGCTTCGTCGGCGACGACGGCGCGCCCGTGCCCGGCACCGACGTGATCGCGGCGTGCGACGCGATCGTGCCGTCCATGGTCGAACGGGACCCCGAGTGGGCGGGCTGGTGCGCGGTCCTCGTGAACGCCAACGACCTCGCCGCGATGGGCGCCACACCGCTCGGGCTGCTCGACGCGCTGGGCGCCCGCGACGCCGCGCACGCCGCTCGCGTACTGGCCGGACTGACCCGCGCAGCACAGGCGTACGACATCCCGGTGCTCGGCGGGCACACGCAACTGGGCGTCCCGGCCGCCTTGTCGGTGACCGCCCTCGGCCGCACGGACCGGCCGGTGCCGGGCGGCGGCGGTCGTCCCGGGCACGCCGTACGGCTCACCGCGGACCTCGGCGGAAGCTGGCGCCCGGGCTACCGCGGCCGCCAGTGGGACTCGACCAGCCGCCGTCGTACGGACGAACTGCGCACCATGACCGGCGCGGTGGCCGCCGCGCGGCCCGCCGCCGCCAAGGACGTGTCGATGGCGGGCATCGCCGGCACCCTCGGGATGCTCGCCGAGGCGAGCGGCTGCCGCGCGGTGCTCGACGTGGCCGCCGTTCCCAGGCCGGCGGCCGCGACCATGGGGGACTGGTTCACCTGTTTCCCGGGCTTCGCGATGCTCACGGCCGACGAACCGGGCGCACCGCCCCTGCCCGCCGGACCCGCCACGGGTGCGGTGTGCGGGGAGCTCACCGAAGGAGAAGGCGTCGGGCTGCGCTGGCCCGACGGAGAGATCACCGAGGCGGTCATGTCCACCGTGACCGGGATGGGGACCGCATGACCACCCTGCGCATGGCCGCCGTCGCCGCCGAGTTCGGCCGCGACCTGGAGGAAGACTTCCAGATCGCGGAACGGCTGATCAAGGAAGCCCGGGAGGAGGGCGTACGCCTGCTGGCGCTGCCCGAGGCGTGCCTCGGCGGGTATCTGCTCAGCCTCGACGACTCCGCCGAACTCGACCAGGGCCCGCCCGCGCTCGCCCTCGACGGCCCCGAGATCCGCCGACTGGCTTCCCTGGCCGGGGAGATGACCGTCGTCGCCGGATACTGCGAAGCGGCCGGGGAAGCCCGCTACAACAGCGTCGTCTGCGTCACCGGCGACGGTGTCCTCGGCAACCACCGCAAGGTCCACCAGCCGCTGAGCGAGGACGCCAGCTACGCCTCCGGGGACCGCTTCCACGCCTTCGACACCCCGGTCGGCCGGATCGGCATGATGATCTGCTACGACAAGGCGTTCCCGGAGTCCGCCCGTGCGCTCGCGCTCGACGGCGCCGAGATCGGGGTCTGTGTCTCCGCCTGGCCGGGGTCTCGTACGAACGCGGCCGCCGACCTCGTCAACGACCGCTGGAAACGCCGCTTCGACCTCTTCGACCGGGCCCGCGCGCTGGAGAACCAGATCGTGTGGCTGTCGGCCAACCAGGCGGGCACCTTCGGGTCGCTACGCTTCGTCGGCAGCGCCAAGGTCGTCGACCCCGGCGGCGAGATCCTCGCCGACACGGGCGTCGCCGCCGGCGTCGCCGTCACCGAACTGGACGTCGCTCAGGCACTGGAGACCGCCCGGCGGTCGATGGGACACCTGCGCGACCGGCGGCCCGAGACCTATGACATATCCACGGGAGCAGTCAGCGCATGAGCACGATCCGGATCGCGGCCGCGGCCGCCCACTTCGGCCGCGACCTGGAGTTCGATCTCGCCCGTATCGCCAAACTCATCGACGACGCGCGCGTCTCCGGTGCCGGGCTGCTGGTTCTGCCCGACGCCGCGCTCGGCGGCTACCTCGCGGACCTGCGCCACCCCGACCCCGACGCCCTGCCGCCTGCCCTGAAGCCGGACGACCCGCTGATCCTCCAAGTCGCCCGCCTGGCCGCCGAGATGGTGGTCTGCCTCGGCTACTGCGAGGACGGCGGCGACGAGCGCTACAACGCCGCGGTCTGCGTCAGCGGCGACGGTGTCCTCGGCCGTCACCGCAAGGTCCACCTGCCGGCCGGCGAGGTCGCCGCCTACGCGCCCGGCGACCGTTTCGACGCCTTCGACACCCCGGTCGGCCGCATCGGCATGCTCATCGACTACGACAAGACCTTCCCCGAGTCGGCCCGTTCGCTGGCGTTGGACGGCGCCGAGATCCTCGCCTGCCTGTCCGCCTGGCCCACGTCCCTCACCAACCGCGCCCCGCGCATGGCCCAGGACCGCCAGGCCAAGCTCTTCGACCTGTACGACCAGGCCCGCGCCGCCGAGAACCAGGTTGTCCTCGCCTCCTCCAACCAGACCGGCGCCATGGGCGGCATGCGCTTCCTCGGCCAGTCCAAGGTGGTCGGCCCGGGCGGTGACATCCTCGCCCGCACCTGGTCCAAGGCCGGCCTCGCGGTCGCCGAGATCGACGTCGCCGAGGAGATCGACCGCGCCCGCCGTACCCTGCGCCACCTCGACGAACGCCGCCCCGACGCCTACCGGGAGCACCCGTCGTGAAGATCGCTCTGCTGAGCTACTCCACCAAGCCGCGCGGCGGCGTCGTCCACACCCTGGCCCTCGCCGAGGCGCTCGCCGCGGCCGGGCAGGACGTCACGGTGTGGACGCTGGGCCGCGGCGGTGACGCGGGCTTCTTCCGGCCGGTCGACCCCGCCGTGCGGCTGCGGATCGTGCCCCTCCCGGACGGCCCGCCCGAGGAGACCGTCGGTGCACGGATCCTGCGCTCCATAGCCGTCCTGGGCGAGGCATTCGAGCCCTTCGCGGCCGCGTACGACATCGTCCACGCCCAGGACTGCATCAGCGCCAACGCGGTCGGTGGCCGCTGCGTCCGCACGGTCCACCACATCGACCACTTCACCACCCCCGAGCTGGCCGCCTGCCACGAGCGGGCCATCGTCGAGCCGTACGCGCACATCTGCGTGTCGGCGGCCGTCGCCAGGGAACTGGCCGACGGCTGGGGCATCGAGGCGGCGGTCATCCCCAACGGAGTGGCCTACAACCGTTTCGCCACCACCGATCCGGCCGCCCGCGCGAACTGGGCCGCCCGCCTGGGCCGTTACGTCCTCACCGTCGGCGGCATCGAGCCGCGCAAGGGCTCGTTGGACCTGCTGGAGGCGTACGCCCTGCTGCGCCCCGCACACCCGGACGTGCGGCTGGTGATCGCGGGCGGCGAGACCCTCTTCGACTACCGCGACTATCGAGCCCGCTGGGAGGCGCGGGCAGCCGCACTCGGCGTCGAACCGGTCGTGTTGGGCCAGGTCGCCGAGGACGAGCTGCCGCCCCTGGTGGCCGCCGCGTCCGCCTTCGCCTTCCCCTCCGTCAAGGAGGGTTTCGGGCTCGCCGCGATGGAAGCCCTGGCCGCGGGAGTTCCGCTGGTCGTACGCGATCTTCCCGTACTGCGCGAGGTCTTCGACAGCGCCGCCCGTTTCGCGACCACCCACCAGGACTTGGCCGCTGCACTCGGCGCCGCGCTCACGGACAACACCCTCGCGCGCCGGGAGAGGGGCCGCAGACTCGCCGCCCGCCACACCTGGGCCACCGCTGCGGAGCGCCACCTGGCGTTCTACGTCTCCTGGCTGAGCGGCTCCCAAAGTCCCCGCTAGGACCTGACCGCGACTTCGCACATGCAGCCCCGGTGTCCCCTCGGCATCTGATCTCCGCACGGGGCAGCCCATGCACGCTGGTGCCGTCGGAATGGCCGGTCTCTCTCGGGCGAGGACGTCTGGCTGCTCACCACGTCCCTGGACCACCGGATCTGCCCTGCTCGGTCACTCGACGCCGAGTGGCGGGCGGTCTCAGCGGTGTGCCGTAGTCGGCCGTCTCGCGCAAATCCGACAATTCCTACGGACGTGTGCCTCGAAGCAGCTGAGTCCCCCCGTGCCACACTTGGCCGCAGGCATGACCTGAAGGGAAACACATGACGAGCTCACAAGGTGAAACGAGCATTTTCGAGGCGATCGATGGCCTCGTGGCCGAGGAGCATGAGCTGCGCTCCCGGTCCCTCACGGAACACGGTCTTGATCAGGAGGGGCGTAGCCGCCTCAAGGCGGTGGAAGTGCAGCTCGATCAGTGCTGGGACCTGCTGCGGCAGAGGCGTGCCAAGTCGGAGTTCGGCCAGAATCCCGAGGAGGCGCACGTGCGCCCTGCAGACGAGGTGGAAGGCTACCTGGGCTGACCACCACAGGGTGCGGTCTTGCCCGGCGCGGCGAGGCCGCCCCCAAGCGCCGTCAAGGGGATCGTGAGGTGCTGGCCGCGATCGTCTTCGTGGCCACTTTGGGCTGCACCTGCCTTCCGCCGGTTCACCGAGTCTCTACACCAGCGCTCGTGCGCCACGTCCGAGGCGTTGGTCGGCGGCGTCAACGGGGCGCCGACTGCTCCAGCCACGCTGCTGGTGGGCCGGTACGAGGTCGTGGGATACCTGCGGCCGATCGCATGCAGGACCGGGTTGCTCGCTGCCGTGCGCCGCGACATGGACCCGGCCGATCCCGATCCCCCCTGGCACGGGCGCAGCTTGAGGATGGACGCGGCTTCGTCTCGAACGCGAGCACGAGCACGGTGTCCGAGCTGGACGCGCTGACCCGTCGCGAGGTCGCGCGGATCACCGTCGGCTCCGGTCTGCGTGGGCTGGGCAGACGAGCAGTCGCTTACGAAGATGCTTCCGCGAAGTCGGCTGTCCGTTTCTACCTGCTGCCCTTCGCCCTCTCGTAGGCGGCCAGTTCCTCTGCATTGCCGATGAAAGCCGGGCCGCAGTGCGGTGGCAGGCGATCGATGACCATCTTTACTGCAGCTTGTGCGCTGTCCGTCTCGGCGATCCGCGGGCTGGTTCGGCTCGGCCCTTCGACGTAGTACCGGCCGTCTCCCAGCGCGCCCACGTAGGGGATGTCCCATGTGTAGCGGATCTCTGTGCACCTGCTGAAGTGCAACTCCCACATACCCGTCCAGGGGTAGAGCTGACGAAGCCGTGGCTCGGCATGAGCCACCAGCACAAGCTCGGCGAACGGAGCGAAGAGCGGCGATTCCTCCGGTGGGCGAGCTTCGCCCGCGGTGGTCAGGGCCTGGTGCCAGGCTGCTTCGACAGTATTGGTCATGCGGTGATTGTGCGGGTCCAGCTGCCCCGTCATCAAAGATCACGTCGCTGGTGGTGGGTGCGATGCGCAGGCGTCGGCGGGCGGGGCGGCGCGCGGCACCGCCGTCAGCGCGGCGGTGCCGCCGGGCGGGGGAGAGGCCGGGGCGGGCGCGCGGGGTGGCGTCACCGGCCGGAAGTGTGGCGGGCGGCTTTGACGCCGACTTCCACCACCAGTTCGGGTTCCACCAACGTCACGTTGGGCGTCTGACGGCTGCCCCACTCGGCGGCGTCTTGAAGCGGTCGAGAGATCCGTTCAGCCGACGGTGAAGCGCTGGTTCTGGGCGCCTCGGTCACAGCGGGCAGTGCGGTAGTAGCCGTCGTCCTGCTGGTAGAGGCAGCGGCCCGTGCCGACGCTCTGGAGCATGATGGCGCTGCGGGCGGCGGGCTGGACGGTGCGCCACTTCTGGTAGGAGCCGCCGTTACAGCGCAGGGGGTAGACGTCGCCCCGGTCATTGCTGTCGAGGCAGCGGCCCCAGAAGTTGTTCTTGAGAGTGGTGCTGGTGTTGAGGCGGCCGTTCCACTGCCACAGGAGGCTGCCCCGTCCGGTGGTGCAGCGGTCGCCCTTGAGGCCGGTTTCGGAGTTCTCGCGCAGGCAGTCACCGTAGCGGTAGTTCGCGAAGCGGCTGGTGGTCGCGGCGGCCGATGCGGGTGTGGGGGTGAGGACGGGGAGGACAAGGCCGGCTGCGGCGATGAGGGCGGCGAAGGCATTCCGGAGCGGGCGGCGCACTGGGGTCTCCTGACAGTGGTTTCAGAGGTACCTCGACAGGATTCCGGAACCCCACAGCCCACGCCTGAAAAATGGGGAAAAACTCAGAACGTGTCGCTCATGTCAGTCGATCCGTTGCGGGGGCGGCCGGGACTGATGAAGATGCCGCGTGCGAGCGAGGCCGCTGAGAATCGTCGCGGCTGGTTCGGCGCGGTCACCGATATTGCTGATGCGCGGTCGGCGCCACCTGCGCTGTGCTGTCCCAGGGGAGGCGAAGAGTTCATTCCGCGGAGGCGAGTGTGTGCCAGCCGTGCTCAAGGAGATCGAAGGCACGGGTGATCGCCCGGCGGGGGTCGTCGTGGCCGCGGGCCGTGCGGGGTGCTTCGAGGGCGAAGTGGGCCAGGGCGGTACAGGCAGGATCGTCGTCCGGCAGGCCACTCTCCTCGGCGATGACCCGGGCCAGGGCGGCGGTGTGGCGCAGCCACATGTTCTGCTCGTAGTCGCGCAAGGCCGGTGTGGAGTTCACGAGGTTGAAGAACGCGGTGAAGCGGGGGTCGCCGCCGGCTGCGGCCATGCGGTGCTTCAGCACGTGGTCGCGCAGTGCGGCGGGGATCGACTGGCCTTCGGGGCGTTCGCGTACCGCGGCGAGCAGGCGGGCCTCCTTGTCCTCGTCCTCGTCGAAGACGAGCGCTTCCTTGACCGGGAAGTGCTTGAACAGGGTGGTGGTGGACACATCCGCAGCATCAGCGATCTCACGGATGCCGACGTCGTCGTAGCCGCGCGCGAGGAACAGGTGCAGCGCGGCGTCGGCGATGGCCTGGCGGGTGGCGGCCTTCTTGCGCTCGCGGCGTCCCATCGGTGCTTGCGGGGAGGGCGTGGTGTCGGGCATGCCCCAGAGCCTACCGGTAGGTTGCCCAACTTCAAAAGTGCAACTGTTGCATTTATTGAGCTGGTGTGCTCTTGTGGGGTGGCCGTCGTCGAGGCGTACCCGGCGGCCTTGTCTTCTCTCTCAGGTCC
Source organism: Streptomyces sp. NPDC091972 (assembly GCF_044756385.1). NCBI lineage: Bacteria > Bacillati > Actinomycetota > Actinomycetes > Kitasatosporales > Streptomycetaceae > Streptomyces > Streptomyces sp. NPDC091972. Next base: position 190,090 of record NZ_JBIVSV010000013.1, read on the forward strand.
GAAAGGAAACGATCAGGCATGTCCGCGTCTGCTTCCCTCCCCGCTTTGCCCTTCCGTGCTGAAGGCGTGCGGCGGGTACTGCTCGGCGTGATGCGCGCGCTGCTCGGCACGAGGGTCGCCGGTACCGCGATGCCACGATCGTCGGCGACCTCGGAGACCTCGGCGGTCCGCAGCACGCCGTCTGAGTCGCCACCGCCTGCACGCTCGTCACCAAGGTCACCACGCCGCTCGGGGGGCAAACTCGGCGACCTGATCGGCGGCAAGCCCGTACATCTGGCGTCGATCGCTGTGTTCACCGTGTGATCGGCGCCGTGCAGGGTCGCCCGACCGACGACCGGGCTGATCGCCCTTGCGCGTCATGCAGGCCCTCGGCCCCCCGCGGTATCGGTGCGTGCGCCTTCGCGCTCATCGGCACCCTCGTGCACACCCCCGCCGCCCGACGCGGCGTACGACAGCACAGCCCCCACCCACCACGGACGGAGCCCCATCATGAACACCGCCCCCGCACCACGCATCGCCATCATCGGAGCCGGCCCCGGCGGCCTGACCTGCGCCCGCATCCTGCAGCGGCACGGCATTGCCGCCACCGTCTACGACCGGGAGAGCGGGCCCGATGCCCGCAACCAGGGCGGCACCCTGGACCTGCACGAGGACAACGGCCAGATCGCCCTGCGCGCGGCCGGACTCCTGGAGGACTTCTTCCGTCTGTCCCGGCCCGAGGGACAGGAGATGCGCCAGCTGGACCCGGACGGCAGGATCCTCTTCCACCACACCCCCGAAGAAGGCGAACGTTTCAAGCCGGAGATCGACCGCGGCCAGCTCCGCGACCTCCTCCTGAACTCCCTCCAGCCCGGCACCGTGCGCTGGGGACACACCCTAAAGGCCGTCGAAGGTCCAGCAGACGGCCCCCGGTCCCTGCACTTCGCCGACGGCACCGTCATCGAGGCCGACCTCGTCATCGGTGCCGACGGCGCCTGGTCCAAGGTCCGCCGCGCCGTCTCCGACGCCACCCCCCAGTACAGCGGCATCAGCTTCCTCGAAGCCTGGTTCCACGACGTCGACAACCAGCACCCCGCAATCGCCGAGCTCGTCGGCCAGGGCAGCGCCGCAGCGGCCGACGGCGACCGCTGCCTGTTCGCCCAGCGCAACAGTGGCAACCACATCCGCGTCTACATCATCCAGCGCGTCCCCGCCGACTGGATCACCGCCCAGGGCCTGACCACGCAGGACACCGACGCTCTCCGGGCACGACTCCTGCAGGAATACCGCGACTGGTCACCAGCCCTGCGCCGCCTGATCACCGACAACGACGGCCCCTACGTCGACCGCCCCATCCACGCTCTGCCCGTCCCCCACACCTGGGAGCACAATCCCACCGTCACCCTGCTCGGCGACGCCGCCCACCTCATGCCCCCGCTCGGTGTCGGCGTCAACCTCGCCATGCTCGACGCCTGCGAACTCGCCCTCGCCCTCGCTCACCACAACACCGTCGACGACGCCCTCCACGCCTACGAAGAGACCATGCTGCCCCGCTCGAACGAGATGCAACGGGTCCTCGACAATGGCGCGGAAGAGCTTCTGTCCACCGACTTGCCCGACTTCGCCCAGGACGGGGCGGTGACGGCCTGAACGGATTGCTGCGCGTCTCCGTCAGGGATGTGCCCGGCCCCGGGAACAACCGGTCTACCCAGCTCCTAGGGCCCGACGGCTGCGCCCCGCCCGCCCCGCCGGTGCGCAACTGGCCCTGGGAGTCGACGGGTTGCTGGCGTGTGGCGCCGTGGCGGTGAGGCAGGGGACCGAACTGTGCCGGACCTGACCGATGCCAGCTGGACGAGGCGCGCAGGCAGGTTTGCAGGTGGTGGAGCGGGCACTGGCCGGTCGGGGGTCAGCCCTGGGCGGTGGGGCGGATGACGATCTCGTTGACGTCGACGGTGGCCGGCTGGTGGAGGGCGTAGCTGATGGCCTGGGCGACGGCGGACGCTGGGATGGCGAGTTGCCGTGCGGCGGTGCGTGCCATCGTCTGTGCCTCGGCTGCGCCGCCCCGGTCCAGCAGTTCACTTTCGGTGAAGCCGGGGCTGATGATCGTGACGCGGATGTCGCGGTTTTCCTGGCGCAGTCCTTCTGAGAGGGCGCGGACTGCGTATTTGGTGGCGCAGTAGACGGCTGCGGTGGGGTCGACGCGGTGGCCGGCTACCGAGGCGATGTTGATGATGTGTCCGTTGCCCTGTTCACGCATTGTCGGCAGGACGGCGGCGATGCCGTACAGCGTGCCGCGGACATTGACGTCGAGCATTTGGTCCCACTCGTCGACGCGGCAGTCTGCCATCGGTGCCAGCGGCATCACGCCGGCGTTGTTGACCAGAGCGTCGATGCGGCCGTATCGGTTGAGGGCTGCGTCGACGAACGATGTGACGCTGTCGCGTCGCGTGACGTCGAGCGTGTGGTGGTCCAGTTCGCCGTCGGTCGCGCTCACCTGTCGGGCCAGCTCTGCCAGTCGGTCGGTGCGACGTGCTCCGGCCATGATCTGGTGGCCCGCGGCGGCCAGGTGTCGGGCCGTGGCCTCGCCGATGCCGCTGCTGGCCCCGGTGATCAGGACGACCTTCTTCTCCGCGGGGGTGGACGCAGGCATGAGAGTGATCTCCTTCGTGTGCACGAGGTAGCCCGTGGAGACGGCCACCGGCATCAGTCCACCCGCCAAGCAGGCGCTCAGGAAGGCCGGGCCAGCCTGGGTGCCGCGCACCCAGGCTGCCCCGTCAGGCGCGCAGGATTGCGGGATGTCACTTGCCGCCCGCGCCGGCGGGGGAGGACCGCCCACGGTGCTCGTGAAGCAGGGCTTGGTCGTAGGTGCGGTGGTCGATGCGGACGCCGCGGCCGGTGACCGGATGGAAGCGCACGGGAAGCAGTTCCAAGCAGTCGCCGCCGGTCAGCGGCAGTGGCACGTAGCCGGATGCGCCCAGCAGCGCGCCCCGCATCTCGTTGGCAGGGCTGCTTTGGACAGGACAGGGTGGCGCGAGCCCTCGTGGGGGCGGGGCTGCCAGCACGGGGACATCCAGATGGTGCGGACGCTGATCTGGCTGTAGCGGTCGACCCTGTGAGTGAACACGCGCCCTGCCTCGAACGGCTCATCCGGCAGGAGCAGGAGCAGCGGCTGTTCGACGGCGAAGCATTCGTCGATGGTCCGCGGCCGCGAGCCGCTCCGGCGCCGGGGTGGAGTGGTTGCGGCGGAAGCAGCCGATCTGCCCTCGACCTCGCCCTTCTCATGGGTGCCGTCGATGCCTGGACGGCAGGAGAAGCTCTCGATGCCGAACCTCCGCGACGTCAGGAAATCTGAAGCCCCTGGGTTGCGAACCGAGGGATGCGGGGGTCGTTTCGTGGTGTCCAAAGGCCCAGTTCTTGCGACTGCGAGCAGTTGCCATGTGCTGTCGATCAGCCTGGGGCGGAGAAAGGCATGGCGTCAGCCCACTCCCAGAACGCGCCGGCCTCTGCGACCTCGCGTTCCATGACCTCGAACAGCTGCGAAGGGGTTGTCCGGGGCGGAACGTCGACCGCGACGTGACGGTCCCCGCTCCATTCGCTCAGCAGGCCGGCCGCGTCGATCTCATGTTTGATGCGAGCGGTCGCCCCGGTCAACCGTGTCGGGTCCGGGCTGGGCATGAGAAGCATCCGCAGGACGCGGTGCCGGGAGAACTCCACCACCTCGCTGATCGAGTCATCAGCTGAGAGAAGCACGCGGTCTCCCAGGGCCAGTCCGTAGACGCGGAAGGGGATGCAGGCGACGGAGAACGTGCCGTCGTTGAGAGGCTTGAGCCAGAGCTGCTCCATCTGCCCGTCCAGCCCGAAACGGGCGAGGTCGGCGCGGGCGATGTAGTTGCTCTGAGTACGTCCGACCGGATCGTCGTGAACGATGAACTCCGTCATGCGCTTCCCCCCTGACCCGATTGTGTTGCCCGGCCATGATGCCGTGGCGGTCCATCAGGGAGTGCGGCAGGGGGCGGCCCGTTCAGCGGGTGCGTGAATCGTGTTCGGTGGCGGAGAGGGAGACGCCGGTTGTGTAACGAAGGCTGGTCTCGGCGCCGATCGCGAAGACGTGCGCGAGGTGAAGAGGATCTGCCCCGCTGGCGAGAGCCTCCTCCAAAATGCGATCCTGCCGCAGCCGGTCGAGGCCCACGGGCAGTGGTATGACCAGCTTGTCCAGCCACAACGTGCCGACTGCCGTCGTGGTGGTGGCCGTGTTCCGGCTGATCCGCAGATGCGGGTTGGCGCTGTTCGGCCGGCGGCCGCGCTGGTGGTCGAGGCAGTCGGTGATCGCCTTGGCGAGGTACTCGTCCAGGGGACGGTTGAGATTTCCGCCACCCAGACGACACTCGGCCAGGTGCACCTGGTCCAGCAGCAGTGTGCGGATCTGGTGAGCCGCCAGCGCGTGGATCCCGGACAGGGCGACGACCACGCTCATGGCCGCATCCTGCAGCAGACCTCCGCGCTGCACGCCTCAGCGGAGCAGGCGGAATCCTTCGTCCGCACCGCCTACGCCATCTCCGACGCGATCAACAGCCGCGCGCTGCCACGGGAAGAGTCCGAGTAACTCCCCTCGGGTTCCAAGAGTGCGAATTGCTGCCGGCGTTCCTGCGAAGTGGACGGTTACGGCATCGCACTTGGCTCACCAAGGCCAGTGCTGAACGGAGCCAGGCTCCCAGCGATCGGAAGCCCGGTGAGTCAAGCCGACGGATGTGCCAGGCCCCCGCTTACCCCGAGACCTCAGGAAGAACGGGCTGAGCGCGACCTCAGTGTCATGGACAAGCGAGCCGTCCCGGTGCAGGCAGGCGGAACTGTCAGGAACCACACAGACCAGTTGAGTCGGCTTCAAGGCTGGGTTCGTCGCTCGGCGGCGTCGAACGCGGGCGCGAGCGGGGCCAGCGCCACGCGGAGTTGGTCGGGCAGTGAGCCGGAGGGCACGACCAATCCTCCGGCGCCGAAACTCTCGAGGGCACCTGTGTTCTCAGTCGGCCGGAGCCAGCTTTCCAACGCGATGCGAACCGCCGCTGCCACGCTCGCCGCGAGAACACGGGCTGCTTGTGTCCCGGCATCACCCAGGCGTTCGGCGATCACCGACGTGAGAGGGGGCTCGATACCGGCGGTGGTATCGAGGAAGGCGTCGCGCAGCGTGGGGCGGGTGGTGATTAGCAGCAGCGCCTTGTGTTCACGCTCACCGGTGTTCGTGTACTGCTCGACCACTGCTTCGGTGACGGCGTCAGCCAGGCGTACTTCTGCGGGTCGGGCTGCGACCGCTGCCGCGATCCGCGCCTCCCGGTCCGCCGTAACAGCAGAGACAATCGCCTGTTCACGGCTGGCGAAGTAGTTGTTGTAGGTACGCGGCGAGACCCCGGCTGCCTCGGCGATGTCCTCGACCCGCACCTGGTCCGGTCCTCGCTCCACGGCCAGCCGCAGGGCCGCCTCGCGGAGCGCCTCGCGCGTGGCCTGCTTCTTCCGCTCCCGCAGCCCTGGTGGTGGTGTCGTCACGACGCCAGCATTCCACACAAAGATGCGTACACGCAAACTTGCGTGCACGCATTTTTATTGTCAGCCTCGTCCCGAACCGAGACCGAGAGACAGGACGTCACTGTGCGAGCAAGAGGAATGACCTACGACACCGGATTCGTCGTGCACGGCCAGACATCCCGCGAGCGCTTCGACCTCGCGGTAGTCCGGCGCGAGCTCGCCATCATCCGCGACGACCTGCACTGCAACGCGGTCCAGATCATCGGCGGCGACCCGGGCCGACTGGAGGCAGCCGCCGGCGTCGCCGCCGAGCTCGGCCTGGAGATCTGGTTCGCGCCTTATCCGCTGGAGCTGGATCCGGAGCAGATCATCACGCTCTTCCGCGACTGCGCCGAGCGAGCGGAACGGCTCCGGCAGCAGGGGGCCACAGTCGTGTTCGTCGCAGGAGTCGAGCTGAGCGTGATGAACCGCGGGTTCCTGCCCGGAGAGAGCCCCGAGGAGCGGGTCGAGCAGCTCATGAGCCGGCCCGACCGGCGGACAGAAGCGATGCGTGAGCTCGGCGTGCGCATCAACGCATTCCTCCGCGACGCCGCGACCACGGTCCGCGAGCGGTTCCAGGGCAAACTCACCTACGCGTCCATCCAGTTCGAGCAGGTCGACTGGACTCCCTTCGACATAGTGACGTTCGAGCTGATCCGCTCCGTCGAGGTTGCTGACCGGTTCCGTGATGCGGTGCGCACCCTGACCCAGGGGCCCAAGCCGCTCGCTGTCACCGGGTTCGGCACCGCGGCCTACCGCGGCGCGGGAGACCGAGGTGGGCGGGTGCTGGAAGTGGTCGAGCACGATCCAGAGACCAAGGCCCCTGTACGGCTCAACGGCATATACGAGCGCGACGAGGCCGGCCAGGCCGCATATCTGAGCGAACTGCTGGAGATCTTCGAGACAGAGGGCGTGGACAGCGCCTTTGTGTTCTTGTTCTCCTTGCCCGGCTACCCGCACCGCCCGGACGGCGACCCCAGGGACGATCTGGACCGGGCCAGCCCGGCCATCGTCAAGCTCCTCGAAGGCCGCCGAGGGCAGACCTACCCCGACATGGAATGGGAACCCAAGGCCGCCTTCGCGGCAGTGGCACAGCGGTACCGAAGGTGACGGGCCCCGCGCACGGTGCCCACGGTCCGGGATCTGCACTGCGGCACAGCGCAGATCCCGAGCAAATGGAAAAGGTATTCGCCGAACCCGACGCAGACCCCTACGACCAAGGCCGGGCGCCAGGATCGCGGAGAATGCCGGACGGCGGGAACAGGGGGCTGGGAGCGCTTCCGGACAGGCTGTAGGCGTCGCGGTCTGTGGCCATCGCCCGCGTCAGTGTCGAGGTTCCGGCTTCGGGTCATGCCGACGGGTCGGCGGCGTATCTGGCGAGCATCGTCTTGACAGCCTCTTCGACGGCCTTGTGGATGTCGGAGGTTGTGGGGTTCCAGCCGGTCAGCAGCATGCGGGGCCACAGGACGTAGTTGGCGATCATGCCGAGGAACTGGTTCGCGGCGCTCTCGGCGTCGGGCACATCGGCGTTGCCCGCCTCATGCTCGGTTGCCAAGTAGTGCTGGACGGAGGCGAAGTAGGGCAGTTTGCCGAGCTGGAACTGCATCCGTCCCAGTTCTGGGAAACGAGGCAGTTCGGCGATGACGATGCGGAAGAGGGCTGCCATGCGGGGCTGGCCGATCAAGTCGGCGTAGCGGTGGCCGATGGCTGTCAGCCCGGAGCGCAGATCTCCCGCCTGTGGCGGTGCGGCGGTATCGCCGGCGTCGCGCTGCCAGGACTCGGTGACGATGGCCTCGAAAAGGGCCGCCTTGGTGGGGAACTGCTTGAACAGGGTGGACTTCGAGACCCCGGCCGCTTCGGCGATCCGTGCGAGGGAGGTGCCGTCGTAGCCACGGTCCAAGAACAGTTCTGTGGCCGCAGAAGTGATCGCCTCGCGCTTCTGGTGGGCGAGCCTGCGGTGGTGCGCGGTGAGTTCTGCTGCCATGCGGAAAGTATGCCGTAGCCCGAGGCGAGTCACTTGACTCGCCTCGGGGGGCCCTTTACGGTGCACCAGCAAGGCGAGTCGAGTGACTCGTCTCTGATCTGTGGCACCCGGGCGCGTCCTGGAGGTCGCACGGTGGAGGAAGTTCATGACAATCGACAAGATCGCTTTGGTGACCGGTGCGAATCGCGGCCTCGGGCGCAGTGCGGCCATCGCGCTGGCCACACGCGGAGTGCGGGTCGTGGTCACCCATCGAGGCGATTCGGCCGGGGCTGAGAAAACGGCGGAACAGGTGCAGGCCGTGGGTGGGACTGCCGCTGTTCTCCGGCTCGACATCAGCGACGTCTCCTCCTTCGCGTCCTTCACCTCCGAACTCGGCGCGCAGCTGGAGCGCTGGGGTGCTTCGCGGCTCGACATCCTGGTCAACAACGCGGGAGTGGGCGTCTTCGGGCCGCTGGAGACTGTCGCGGCCGACGACTTCGACACGGTGATGGGCACCAACGTCCGGGGCACGTTCTTCCTCATCCAGTCGCTCGTGCCGCTGCTGGCGCAGGGCGGCCAGGTCATCAACGTCTCGACGTCGCTGACCCGCCACACCAGCCCCGCCACCTCGGTCTACTCCGCCTCGAAGGCCGCCGTCGAAGCCCTGAGCCGCACCCTCGCCGCAGAACTCGGACCGCGCGGCATCCGGGTCAACTCCATAGCCCCGGGGCCGACCGCCACCGACTTCAACGGCGGAGCGATGCGAGACGACGCCGGGATGCGCCAGTTTCTGGCCGGACAGACCGCGCTCGGCCGCGTCGGCGAGCCTGAGGAGATCGGCGATGCCATCGCTACGCTGGCCTCCGAGGGACTGCGCTGGGTTACCGCCCAGCGCATCGAGGTCTCCGGCGGCGCCCTCCTGTGACGCCGGGCGACGGCGGTCGCCTGCTCCACCGGAGTGCGCAGGCGCCCGGCCTCGGCCGCGCGGCGCAGCAGTCTCACCAGCAGGGCGTGCGCCTCGTCCGCGGCGGGGGGCCGCCGGCCGGGCTGCACGGTGCCGTACATGAGCATGTAGAACGCGGGGTGCCGCAGCCCGGAGTCGACCTGTAGGTCTCAGCCGCGGTACAGCGCTGGCACTCGCAAGGCCACCATCCCGACGGGCTCTGTCCGCAGTTGCGTGAGCCCTGTTCAGAAGGACCGGTAGATCCCTTCGGGGTCATCGTGAGCCCATGCGGCGTACTCCTCGAAGCCCAGGTTTCCGATGCTCAGGTTGGCGTGGACATCGTGAACCCCCGCTGGGACGGTGCGGAACTCACGGCCGAACTCGGTGAGCTGCTCGTAGTCCTGGTCGTCCACGCACATCTCTCGCGTCAGTGTGGTGACTGCCTGCAACGGGTGGCTCTCGGCCTGCATGGTTGTTCGGTCGGCGAGGAAGACAACGGCCAGGTTGTCGTCGGCGCTGACTGCATTCAGCGCCTCGTCAACAGTGGCTTCTGCCCAGGCCGGGTCGTCGACGAAGTGGACGTGTGCCTCGTACCGCCTGTCCCCCCAGGGCTGCAACAGCGCCGCCTTCACATCCTGCCACGCCTGGTCGTCGTGGTAGTCGGTCCTGACGACCAGGACGTCGAACTCGTCACGGCCGATGATGGCGGGCAATGCTCGCATGGTGCCTTCTCCTTGGTGACGATCGGTCAGCCGTGCTCGACTGTCTCACGGGCCGTTGACTAGGAAGCGGGTCCGTAGGAGATGGAAGGCACGGCCGCTGCGGTCCCTGGGATGCATTGGTTCATTGGCTGCTCGGTTCCCGACCCCCAGCGGCATCGCGACACCGTGCGCACTGCTGAGATGTGGCGACGCGCGGCATCGAGGCCGTACGGCGGAGGGTCCGCTGTCGATGTGCAACGGGCCCTCTGAGGATCGCAGGGTCGGCAGGGAACGGTCATCAACTGCCAGCAGGCCGTGAGGAGTTACGTTCACTAGGGCTGATGCCGCCGATGAGGTGGACCTTGCTGCCGACGGCGACCAGGCCATGTTCCTGCCGTGGTCCGCCGGCGATCGTTGCCAGCGGTCGCCAACCTTGCCGTAGGGACTTTGTGGTGACACCGTTGCCTGCGCGGTCGGCGTAGAAGATGCATGCTGGCCCTGGAGTGCCTGACTTGCGGGATCGGAGCGACGACCAGGGTGATTTCGAAGCGGAGGGACGGTCCGCTACGGGAGCGCCATATGCGACTGGCTGGGGAGCATCCGCCCTCAGGATGCCGCGGCTGACATCGACGCCCTGGATCAAAGTGACGGTCTCGGTCCGGCGCCGGCGCATCCTCGGATCAAGAGGCCCTGGATATAGGCACTCAGCCTCGAAACTCTGGTAGCGACACCGACCACGAGAAGACCCGAGGATCCATGACTTCACCGACGTGCCCTCTGTCCCGGTGCCGCCTTCTGGGCGCTGCGGGCGCCGCAGGAGCCGTAGCCACGACGCCTTCATGGGAGTCGGCGAACGCGGCACACGAGCCTGAGTTCGCCCCGGCCGACCGCGGCAGACATCCCAAGAAACCCAACAGAGGAACTGGGCCGTCACGTCCCTGCACGTCCCCGCGCTAAAAGGTGTCCCGCCGGGCACGGGCACGAGTCGAGCACGCTTATGGGGTCTGAGTTAGTGCGAGAGGGCCATGTTGTGGAGGCGTGCGACGCCGAGCATGGCGTGATGAACGCCGCTGCCCTTGAGCCGGCAGTCCCGCAGGACTTTCCGGTTCTTAAAGCGGGACAGGGTGGACGGCGTTCTCCGCCTCCTGCTGCGGACTCAGATGGTCCTGGCCTCGCTGTCTGCGGTGCGGGATGAGCAGTCCGGTGGCCTGGTAGCCGCCGTCGGCGGTGGTGGGCACGCCGGGCCAGACCCGGTCGACGCCAAACTCGGTGAAGGCCCGGCAGTCGTTGCGGCTGCCGGGCAGCGGATCAAGGCCGGCCACCACCAGCCGGCAGCTGGCAGCGATGACCACCTGCACGTTCGTCGAGTACCGACAGTTCTTGCTCGACGCGGCCGCACTGCGATCCCTGGTGGGCACCAGCGTGCCGTCGACGATGTGGACGGTGTCCTCGCGTGCGCGGCGGGCCGGCGAGATCGCCAGCAGGGGAGCCAGATGACTCAGGATCCGGTACGCGGCCGACTTCGAGATCCCGAACAGATGTGCCATCTGCCGCAACGTCAGTGTGTACGCCAGTAGGTGGCCACCATCAACACCCGGTCCTCCAATGGCAGCCGCCACGGATGGCCACGCTGGACACCACCACGTCGCCGCACCAGTGCGACAAGCCAGTTGAACTGTGTCGGGCTCAACCCGACGAACGGCCCGATCCACTTCGGATCATCCCTGAGATCACCCCACCCAGGACCAGATAACGCCCCAACCCCCCCACTCGTTACGGGACAACCTCTAGGCCTGTCCCGACAAATTTGATCACAGCCCGGCTCGTGATTTTTCGAAGCAGTCCCAGCACCGGGGCCCTGCTGGCTCTCCCCATAGTCATGCTCTCCAGGAAGCGCAACTACCATGACCACTAGTAAGGCGCCCTCTTCGGCTCGGCAAGGCGGTATTAGCAGGCCGTCCGGAGATCCGCACGATATAGCCCTATTCCTCCGGCGGTGGGTGCGGGCACCGGGCCGCATGGGCGCCATAGCACCCAGCTCGCGCCACCTGGCCCAGGCAGTCTCTGCTCCTATACCCGAATGCGGTGAGCCCGTGGTGGTCGAACTGGGTGCCGGTACCGGCCCGTTCACGGCTGAGATCCAGCGCAGGCTCGCAGGCCGGGGACGTCACCTGGCCATCGAGATCGACCCGGTTCTCGCTCAGCGTCTCCAACACTGGCACCCGAGGGCGGAGGTGATCCAGCGTGACGTGGGGGAGCTGCGGCAATTGCTGTACGCACGGGGCATCTATCAAGCGGACGTGGTCATCAGTGGCCTTCCCTGGGCCCTCTTCCCACTTGACACTCAGCAGCAGCTCATGGCTGACACGGCCGAAGTGCTCAGCCCTGCAGGCGCGTTCACAGCCTTCACGTACGCCCACGCCGTTCCCCTCGTCGCCGCTCGCCGCTTTCGCGCCCTGCTGGTCGAGAGCTTCGAGGAGGTCGTCATCAGTCGGACCGTGTGGCGCAACATGCCCCCGGCGTTCGTCCTCCACGCCCGTCGGCCCCGCAAAAAGCCAGTGCCGTCGCAGTGAGCTTCTTCAGCGTTGCCGCTCCAGGGGGAGGATCGCCTTGGCGGATGACGTCATGCGGTTTGAACTACACCCGGGAGGGGTGTAGCTCCTCTGTAGTGAGGCCGTGATGCGATACGCCGTTGCTGTCCGTGGCTCGAGAGCGGATCGTCGTGTCCGGGACCGTGGTCTTGGCGGCGGGGATGGTGTCGTGGCTGCACGGACGAGATCCAGGCCACGGGAACCGTCACCTTGGACGACCTGCAATCACTCTTCCCCGGCTTCTGAACCCCGCACCGCCACGGGTGCCGGCACCCCGCCCGGGCCCGGCGCCCGCTGGATTCCCTATGCGTGTTTGCTCAAAATGGGAGCCTCGCGCGGCTGGACGACATCGCTGCGGCCGGGAGCGGATGACACATAGGCGGATCGTCATGAACATCATCACTTCCGATACCACGGTGGACCGGGCCGTCACTGGGATCGTCGAGGAGGGAGGAACTTCTCAAGAACTGTTCTCACGCTTCGCGTGATCGGGCGCCCAGCTCCCCGGGGTGAGGTGATTCGAGGGACGCCGAGGCCAGGAGCGAGAGCTTCTCAGCGTCCTGGCTCTGGGGGTCCGGATGCAGGATGACGAGCATCATGTTCCCTGTCCCGGGAATTGCCAGCTTTTCATGGTTCAGGTCCAGCGAACCCACTTGCGGGTGATCGAAGCGCATACGCCCGCCCTGGAGCTTTTTCACATCCTGACGCGCCCACAAGGCGCGGAAGCGCGGACTGGCCAGAGAAAGCTCTCCGACGAGTTCGATGAACCGGGGGTCGTTTATATCAGCCCCGACAGACTGCCGGAAGCCTGCGATGAATTGCCGGGTCGCACCCTCCCAGTCCGAGAAGAGAACCTGCTCGGCAGGATCGAGAAAAAGATCACGCAGGCGGTTCGCGCCAGCCGTGAGCCGCGGAGAGAGCGCGAGGGCAAGCGAGTTGGCCGCAAGCACGTCCATATAGCGCCCCTCCACGAATGCCGGCTTACCAAGAGTGCGAAGGAGCTTCGAGATTCCGGACGGAACAGTTTCCTTGACTGCTGAGTGGCTCCGACGGCGGCGAGGCCGGTCAGTAGCCAGAGCGGCGAGGTAATCCCGTGCCTCCTCATCCAGCAGAAGAGCATTTGCAATGGATTCAAGGATTTGAGTGGACGGCCTGCGGTCGCGACCCTGTTCCAAGCGCAAATAATACTCGGCACTGACGCCCGCAAGCATCGCGACCTCCTCGCGACGGAGCCCAGGAACTCGTCGCGTACCAGACACGGCAATGCCGACTCTTTCCGGAGTGATGAGGTCGCGTCGGGCACGTAGAAAGTTACCCAGCGCATTCTGTTGATCGTCCATATCTCCAGGGTAGCCATTCGCTTACCCCTCAGCCTGTCCCTGCCGCTACCAGGACAGCCAGGGAACTGGCTGATCTCCCCGGCTCACCGAACGATCGATGCATGACTCAGAAGCGCGTACTTGTCACTGGTGGCTCGGGGTTCATCGCCGGTCACTGCATCCTTCAACTCCTCCAGCAGGGCTACCTCGTCCGTGCCACGATCCGGTCCCTGAGCCGCGAGGCCACCGTTCGATCCGTCCTGGCCGACGCCGGAATGCTGAACGGGGACGCCCTGACATTCGTGGAGGCCGACCTGATGGAGGACGCCGGGTGGCCGGCAGCCGTTGCCGACATGGACTTCGTACTCCACGTCGCTTCGCCAGTACGCCCCGGACTCGTGGACAACCCGGACGACCTCATCGTTCCGGCGCGCGAAGGCACCTTGCGCGTACTGCGCGCGGCACGCGACGCCGGAGTCGCACGCGTGGTACTCACTTCGGCGTTCCATGCCGTCGGCTGGGGCCATCCACACGACGACCGCGTCTTCACCGAGGCCGACTGGACAGTCGTCGGCTCCCCAGAAGTCGATCCCTACGGGGCCAGCAAGACCCTCGCCGAGCGTGCTGCCTGGGAATTCGTACGGTCCGAAGGAGGGCCGACGGAGCTCGTCACCATGCTGCCCGTGGCCGTCATGGGGCCTGCCCTCGGCCACGATGTCTCCGGTTCCAACATGCTGGTGAAGAGGATCCTCGACGGCGACATTCCCGGCTTCCCCGACCTCTACTTTCCGGTCGTCGACGTACGCGACGTCGCAGCCGCGCACATTTTGGCCATGACCGAGAAACGAGCCGCAGGCGAGCGCTTCTTGATCGCGAACGGCCCCGCGATCGCGATGAAGGATCTCGGAGCATGGATCAGGACTGACCTCGGCGCGGCAGCTCCGCACGTGCCCAAGCGCGTCATTCCGAGCGCCGTGGTGCGGGCCGGAGCTCTCGTCAACTCGGAGATGCGGCACATCCTGCCGGACCTCGGTTACGTCAGGCGACCGTCCAATGCGAAGGCCCGTCACGTCCTGGGTTGGCAGCCGCGCCCCTCACGCGATGCAGTGATCGCTGCCGCACGAAGCCTCGTAGAAAAGGGACTGGTGAAGAAGTAACGGCGCGCCGTGCAGGGGTCGTCTCACCGGTTGGAGGCGCGGGCCGTTCACCGCGTCCTCGTGGCACCCGCCGGCCCCTGAGCTGCTTCGATCACCCTGTCCGTCACCTCGTTCAGCGGCCTCGACGCGTCGAGCACCGTCGCGCCGAGGCCTTCGTAGAGGCCCGGCATGCGGGGGTTCCATTTCAGTGCTGCCGCGAGTTCCTCGGGGTGCCGACCGAATGTGTTCGTGGTGCGGGTCGCGAGCCGGTGGCGCAGGGTGTTCTCGTCGATGACCAGGCACACGATTTGGTCGAAGAGATGGAGGACGTCTGGCTCGTTCTCCGCCGAGCCGCACAGGAACGCGAGGCGTCCCCGAGACTCCTCGGCGAGGGCCTCGACGCGCTCACGGACGATCATCCAGCCGTATCGGTCCAGCCAGCCCCGTGGAACCGGATCCGGGGGAGTTGCCACGACCTCTCCGTTGGCACGGTCGATCCAACGGCAGAAGCCGTCCCCGTCGGCGTCGAGCGCCAGGTAGCCACGCGCTCGCAACACCTCACACACCGTGGACTTACCGGCCCCCGAATTGCCTGTCAGCCACACCAACGTCACGCGATCAGCGTAGGGCGCGGGGGTGACGTCCGGCTCGGCCTTTTTTGGCACCACCAGGCGGACGGCTCTGCGGGGTCTCGGGCTCGCGGTGGGAGGCGCGGCGCCGGCTGGCGGATTCGGGGCCACCCGAGCGGTGGCGTAGCCACGTCACGGGCCCAGCACCTATCGGTGAACGGGTCCTCTGCAGAGACAGCAGAAAATCTCTCCTGACCCAGCAGTTCTTCCTCGGCAGGTCCGACAGCAGCCAGGAGACCAACCGCCGCACCTGGCGACGGGGTTCAACTCGGGGAACCGGCCGGCGATCCGGCTCATCAGTCCTTCGAATGCCTCCTGCCAGTGGGCGGGCACTACACCAGCGTCCGAGACCGCCGCGTGATTATTGGTTGTCCGCACAACACCCGATGATCTGCGGCGGTCTCGGACGCCATCGAAGCCAGTAGTCGGGCCCCTCGACTCGGTAGCGAACGTCGACACCGGCAACGAACCGCATCTCGCATACGAGTCGACGGGCGCCGTCCGGCGCCAAGCGGTGCGGCGCCAACAGCAATTCCAGCTCGTCGTAGCGGGCGTCGACTCCGCCGTGGCCCGGATGGCTCTCCTGTCCGACCTCGCCCGCCTGCTGGCGCTCGTACCACCTGGCGTAGATCGCCCACTGCTCGCGCTCCAGCTCCGCCACCGCCTCGCTTGCGGGCCAGACCTGGTACTCGTCGGCTTTATGGCTGTGGTCGTAGCCGTACATCTTGAAGTAGTGAGGCTTCCCGCCGATGTCAGCAAGGCCGGCCAACGGTTCGCCGTACCACTCCGACTCGACGTACACACGCTCGAAGCCGTCTGCGATCAACTGCTCTTCGGTCCAGATCTCGCCCACCCAGGCAGGCTACCGGCGAGCAGCCCCCGTATCCATGATCACGATCTACGGCTGGAGTATGGGAAGTGAGTCGAAGCGCGATACGTGTTCCAGAGGCGGGTTTTTCGTCACTGAGATCGGTGGCTGTGTTTTTACCTTGAGTCTGCTCCGCCGAACCCGGAGTCGTGCCCGTCGGCGGGTCTACGTGGTCGGCGCTCCGGAAGCCGTGTGATCGCGGCGCTCACTGCCAGCCCGAGTGTGAATCCGACGGCGGCGGCGATGCTCTGCGCCCAGGCGTTGTCGAGGGAGTCGGGCAGGACGGTGCTGGTGAGCCGGGTGGCGCCCCACAGGACTGCTACCGCGGCCAGTGCGGCAGGCCAGCGGTGCCGTACCCCGTCGCTGATGTCGTCGACGAGATGGAAGAGGAGCAGCAGCGCCATGAGGAAGCTGCCGTCGACATCGTCCCAGCCGAGCGCGGTGAACCCGGCCCCGAAGGCAAGGGCGAACAGCCAGAGCCCCACCAGTCGCCGGGCGGACGTGGGTGGCTGTCGCCTGGCACCATGCCAGGGCCAAAAGAACCGTGTGATGTGCTGGACGATCGCGTGCTTCTGCATGACTTGTGTCCTGATCCCCCGGGGTGGCCGACTCCTGACGGCGCTCAGTGGTAGGACGCACAGGAGCAGGCCGCGGTTGTGGTGAAGTGGCGCCGCAGGAAGCGCCGTCGGGGATCCGGAGATTGTCGATCTTCGCTCCTGGTGACAACGGCTGCCGAGTGGGCATGGGTGACAAGCCGCGTGCTTCGCCGGTGGCAACCAAGCTGCTTCGACCGGTCCTGTGCACCGGTTCTTTCTGGATCCCCTGGTGACAACTTCCGGGCTTCGGCTCATCTACGGCTGCCGCGCCCACCGCGCGGCAGCCGGGTTTTCCTGTCACCGTTCCCGCGACGATTGGGGAGGCTGTGTGAGCACCCACGCATTCCGATCCCACCGCCGCCCGCGCGGGCCCGCCCACCACACGGCCGCGGCCCGTGAGCCGGTCGGCTGGGCGAAGGTCGGGCGCCGCGCGGTCCGCCGACGGGCCCTCGGCATGACCCACCCGGAGGCGGCGGCCGCCCTTGAGGAAGCCGAGCTGCAGCAGCACATGATCCGCGACCACGAGAACCTCACGGGCGATGAGCGGGCCCGGCCGAAGTCGCTGAGCGGGCGCGCATCGTGCAGCTGTTCGTCAGCGTGTACGACCCGGACGCGTGGCCCAGGACGAGCTCGCCGCCGACGCCGAACGCGACCCACTGGTCGGCGTGGGCGAAGTTCAAAACCCGCGGCCATGATGTGGATGAGTGACCGCGCGCAGAATCCCCGGCCGCCAGAGGCGGACGGCATCGCAATATGGAAGGCGCCCCAGTCATCATGCCGCGGACCATGAGGTCACCGGATGCGGAGTGTGCCGAGACCTCCACGATCGCTTGCCAGTTGTCGTCGTCGGGTGCCGGCTCGCTCTCGTGGACGGTGACGTCGACCTCGCCGTGGCTTCGTCGCCGTCGCGGCCAGCGACGAAGCCGCGACCCGTCCGGCCCTTCTCTTCAGGTGGCGGCAGCAGTTACGGGTGCTGCAAGGAGGGACGTGTTCCTCGAAGGTGTATCAGAGCTGTAGCGCGAAGACACGGACCGGCGCCTCCACAACCTCACCCTCACAGGGTGAGGGGCCGCGCCGCTGGTCGATCGGGACGCCCCTAGATCATTTACGCGACAGCCCTTGCCGCTCGCCGATCCGACGGTCGGGTGACTCACCGCGCTCGGCACGACGGGGCCAGAACAGTGACGCGACATACATGCCGCCCCAGTAGGTCCTAAGCACGAGGCGCAGAGGCGCTCTGGCCACGTGACCGCGCAGGCGGTCACAGGAGGGAGATTGTGATCGTCGTGCGTCGTTCAAGGAGACCTCCGGGGAAGCGGTGGACGGAGTGCCGTCGAGAGAGATGGCCAGTGAGACACCTCGCAGAACAAGCCGAGGTTTCGACGCCCACACCGCCCGCTAGGGGGACGAGGCCGCCCTCGATGTCGTTCTGCTGGCGATCGACCTCCGTAACAGCGGCGGCACGGTCGTCCCGGTTTGCAGAGCTGGCGCTCTGCAGCGGTGAGGAGGAGACCGTGATGCCCTGACCGCCGCGCTGAGGTTCTCGCCGACGCAACGCGGCGCCGACGCGAACGCGCTGATGAGGCAGCCGAACGAGGACTCCGCCGCACGCGCCACCACAGGACCACTGGCCGTCGCCTCCATCGCGCATGTGTCCACCGACTTCGTCATAAACACCCGGCCCTCCGGCCCCAGGTCGGGGCCCTGCGCCGCATGCGTGCCGGTACGGTCCAATACCGCACTCATCCAGTCATGCCGGCCGAGGCGCCCGGAGGTTTCCTTCCCACGGCGTGCGATGCGCGGCACGATCTGCCGGTGGCGCAGTCAGCTCTGTATGTGATCGAAGCCGTAGCCTTGTTCGCGTTGAGCTTGGTCGGGCCACGGCGCCTGGGGGCACAGCGCGAGCGGCTTGGCGGGACGCCCCGAAGCAGCAGCCGGCGTCGACCGCCTGCTCCCGCAGAACAGATCTAACGGACCACAGTTAGTGCCCGCCAAGCCTTGGAGCGGTCACCCCAACTGTGTCCGTCGGCCGGAGTCATTCGATCAGTCGCCAGCGGCCGTCGTCCCGTGAACCGCACGAGCCGATCACCAGCCGCTGGTCCGGCTGCTTCTTCTCGGCGCCCGCTCCGGCGACCATGAGGCACAGGTGGTTGCTGGCGTAATTGCGGATCATGACACTGCCGTCCCCGGCCGGATCGAACCACCACAGCTGGTTGTCGCCCATGGTTCCGGTGCAGTGGGCCTCTGAGAGCCCAGTCCCCGAAGGCTGTGCCCCACGGGTCGGCAGGTCGAAGCACAGGCCGTCCTTCAGATTGGCGAACTGCACGAGATCGGTGCCGCCAGGGCCTGCGTCAGGACGGGGGGACGTCATCCTCCACCGCTGGTTGTCCTTGTCGGTGCCGTCGCAGTGGTACTGGTTGACGACCTCGCCCTTCTTGCCCGCGCCGTAGAACGGGATATCGGCACACAACCCCGTGACCACGTTCTTCAGCAGTACCGTGCGAGAGGCGGCCGTCAGCTTCCGCAGCTCGGCCTTGGCCGTGTCCTCCACCCGCGTCTCGGTTCGCTTCTTCGTCGGAGAGGCCGAGGGAACGACGACGGGGTCGGGCACCCGCGGCTCGACGCTCGTGCCGGGCTCCGTCATTGTCTCCTTCTTCGTCACCTTCGGTTCGGCGGACGGTGACGGGGAACCGGTGAGCTTCCCGTGGGCCGCCGCGGCCTGCTCGGTCGACAGTTCCGCCTGCTGCTTCTCCTCGCCAGCCTGGTAACTGCGCCACGCGCCCATCCCCAGGGTGGCGCCCGCGGCGAGTGCCAGCACGGCCACCGCGCCGGCGACCCGGGTCCCCATGCGGGAGCGCTCTCCCGGCTGCTGGGCACTGGTCGTCAGTGCGTCGGCGAACCGCGCCCGTTGCCGCCGTTTCGTTTCGTCCTGGTCGATTTCAGTCAACGCTGTTCCCAACTCGCAGAGAATCAACAGTGGGTGTGCCGAAGCGGTCCGTGCGGTCCGCTCCGTTTCCGCCCGGGACGCGGCCCTCGGATCCCGTTCCGGGCAGCCGGGCACCGGGGGGAGCGCGCAAGGCCGGAGCCGGGACACGAACACCGCCGCCCGTGCGCGGGGCGGGCCGGATACGGCTCATACCGGCGCCGGACCGTACAGCTCGCGCTCCCGCAGCAATTCCGCCGCCGTCACCAGCGAGGCGGACAGTCGGCGCCGGTAGGTGCTGAAGGAAAGCGCCGCCCGGTTGGCCGCGGCCTGTTGGCTGCGTGGCCCGCTCAGATAGGTGATCTCCAGGATGTCGGCCAACTGCCGTCGGCCGGGCTGAGCCCGCAACTGCGCCACAGTCTCCGTGAGTACCTGGCGCAGCTCGGCGGGGCCGGCATCGGACGTCACCAGCCGGGTGCGCAGAAGCGCGCTGTGGGCCAGTTGCTCCGGCTCCGAGACCTTCTGGTAGGCGTACTTGACGGCACTCACGAACTCCGGCCACGTCATCACAGCGGGTGTCACCGGCTCGGCGGCCGGAGCGGAGGCCACCGCGGGCTCGTCGGCCAGCAGCCGGGTGCTCAGTTTCTCCGCCCAGTGGGCGAATGGCATGGTGCGCCAGTCCCGCACGTACGAGAGGATCGGCTCACCGCCCGTGCAGGTGACCGTCTCCCCGGGCTGCTGGTCGTACAGACTGAGGAGCCGCGACAGTTCCTCCTGCTCCCGTGCCGCGCAAGTCCAGCTCACCGCGATACCCGGCGTGGTTGCCCACAAGGTGGTGAGGGCGAAGCACGTCGCCACCGCGTTGCCGGTGCTCCAACGGCCCAGAAGCAGTCGTTCCGTGCGGCGCAGCGATGACGACCGGCCCTTCACGTGGTCGAGCGCGGCATGCGCGACCGGATCGTCGGGCACGTTCGTGACACCCGGTTCCAGACATGGCGCCACGAGTGTGCCGACGAAGCCACCGCGGTCGTCCTCAGCGACGACGAACGCCGAGGGCTGTCGGTCCCACCACTGCCGGGCGAGACGGCCGGCTGCGACACCGTGCTCCTCCTCTATGGCAGCCAGCACCGGGTGCAGGTCCTTCGAGAGTGCGGACCGTAACCGGAAACGGTCCGCAGCGCTCCAGTCCGCCGCCTCGCGGACGACGGAACTCGTCCTTCCGAGGTGGGCGAGGCCGGCACCGAACTCCCAACGGCCACGCGTGCGCTGCGTCAGCCGTTCGGCCAGATGCGCGTGCAGCCGTCGGAACAGAACCTCGTACTTCTCCGGATCGCGCCAGCGCAGATCGACCAGCAGGGCTTCTCGCACCAGCTCGTGCGGTAAGAGACCGGCGGCGGTGCTGTCCACGAACGACAGTCCGTGCAACCAGGCGAACAGCACCTGGGCCTCCGCCACGGGCACCTCCAGGGTGCGCCGCACCAGTTCCTCGGTGGTGACCCGAGCCAGGGCCAGTACCCGGAGCGCGTCGGTCCTGGCCGGGGACGGAGTCTCCCGCAGCAGCCGCCTCAGCAGCTCCCGTGCCAGGTCGGGCGAGTCGTACAGCTCGCGCTCGCCGCCCGGCCCGGCTGTACCCGTGGATGCTTCCCTGGCGTCGGCGAAGAGCGCCAGCGCGAGTGGCAGTCCGTGCGCGGCCCGTACGATGTCGGCCGCCGAGGACTCCGGCACCTCCCGGTTGCGCAGGAGCAGGAGCGCCTCGGCATCGTCCATGCCCGAAAGCCGCACGCTGCGCAGTGCGTGCCACCACTGCGGGTCGGTACGCCACTCGGTCTCCGGGGGCCGGCGCGAGCCCACCAGGACAAGCAGGTGCGTGGGCATACGGGGCAGGAACTCCTCGCGCAGCCACCACTCCAGCGGACCCAGCGACTCCGCGGAATCGATCAGCAGCAACTGCGCCTCTTCCGGCGGTCCCTGCGCCTCCAGCGCTGCCCGGAAAGCATCCGGTGTCGCATCCGTGTAGCGCATGTCGATCGTGCGTACGGCCGTGCCCTGAGTCCGCGCCTCGTCTGCGAACCGGAGCATCAGGGTGCTCTTGCCGACACCCCCCATGCCGTGCAGCCACACCACGAAGCAACCCCGGGCCTCTTTGCGCATCAGCCCCCGTAGCAGCCGCAGTTCGGCGGCGCGCCCGGTGAAGGACTCTCTCCGCATTGCGGCCAGCACGCTTCCATGGGAGTCGGCAGACATGGGCATGGGTACTTCCGAATCTTCCAATCTTGTGCACTGCCGGCGATCGGTCGCCCTCGCAGGGAGGGCGGTCTTGACCGCCCGAACCGTTCCGCGGCCGAAGCGCTCTGTCTCGTCGGCCATGTTGCGCGTATCGAGTGCCTCCTGGCTGGTCGCAAGTTCGGGCAGGGCAAGGCCGGCGCCGCGACCGTCCGTGTGGCTTCCGGGTCGAGCGCTGCTCCAAGGCTGGCCACCGGGACCCGGATCATCCAGGCTCTGTCGATCCCAGGCTGAGGTCGACCTGAAGGAGCTGGAGAGGGCGTCGACCCGAGGCCGCGGCATGATGCCGGACGGGGTATGTGACCCACCGGACGTCGGGATGGTAGAAGCGGTCCAGTACAGGGCAGTCACGACAGAGGTGAGGGGCCTGGAAACCGACGTCGAGGAATGGGTCGACGCTCCGCGCGTGATGCTGAGCGTTACTTGTCCTCGCGCGGCACCGTAGTAGCTGTTCAGCGCCTCGCGGCCGAGGCCGCGCAGCGCCGCCACCTCCTTCGGCCCGTGCCCGTACCCCGTGACGCACCGGGCAGGAACGTCAGACCGAACGCATTGAGGGGGCCCGCGGCCGTCCACACCTACTCGGCGCCGGTGACGTCGGCGATCTGGTCGTCCTTCACTCGCGCCATGTGCCGGACGAGCCAGGCGATGGTGTCGGTGCCGTCGATGGCGGTGGTGCCGGGACGTCAGGCGGAAAACCGCGCACCGATCAGCCGCTCGGACGCCTCCCAGAGCCGGTGGGCCCCGTTCATGTCGCGCAGCGGGGGCCACAGCATCTGCTCGGAGGGGGCGCCGCCGACGTCGGCTCGGCTGGGGCCGTAGAACTGGCCGCCCCGCGCGTCGGCGCTGGTGGCGGCCAGTAGTGCCGGGAGGGCGGCGGTGGCAGGGGTGCCGACGACGCCGACGCGGGAGAGCACGCGGATCATCCGGACGGCGCCGGTGTCCTTCTGCCGTCCTATGCCGGGCTGGGCGGAGAGGAGGTTGGTGGGGGAGACGCCGGGGTGGGAGAGGTTGCTGGTGATGCCCCAGCCGGCCGCGGCGCTGCGGAGGTCGAGTTCGCGGGAGAACAGGCCGACGGCGATCTTGGACTGGCGGTAGGCCTTCGTGACGTCGTAGTCGCGCTCCCAGTTGAGGTCGTCCCAGTTGATCGCGCCGCTGCGGGCGGCGATGCTGGTCTGATGGGTGACTCGGGCCCTGCCCTCGATGAGCAGGGGCAGCAGGCCCAGAGTGAGGGCGAAGTGGCCGAGGTGGTTGGTACCGAACTGCAGCTCGAACCCGTCCTGGGTGGTCAGGCGGCTCGGGGGTTGCATCACGCCGGCGTTGTTGATGAGCAGGTTGATCGGGCGGCCCTCGCCCACGAGCTGCTTGGTGAGGGCGGTCACGGAGTTGAGCGAGGCCAGGTCCAGAGCCCGGGTGGTGACGCGCGCGCCCGGGACGAGGCCACGGATCCGTTCGGCGGCCTGCTCGCCCTTGGTGGAGTTACGGACCGGCATGAGCACCTCCGCGCCCGCTTGGGCGAGGCGGGAGGCCATGATGAACCCGAGCCCGTCGCTCGCCCCGGTGACGAGGGCGAGCTTCCCGGACAGGTCGGGGATGGTGATGTCGATGTTCCGAGCCATCAGATGTCTCTTTCGTTCAGCGACGAGTCAGCCGCGGTCGGCTTGTGCGTTCATGCTGAGCCGCCGTCGGCCGCGGATCCAGGACTCGCCAGTCCACTGATGGCCGATCCGATCCTCTGAGCGGTGGACCGGCCAGCCGCGGCTCCGCGGGCGCGTGCGCGTGCGCGGGAAGAACGAGGCGTTACTGAGGGGGAAAAGGCAAGGAACCCATGGTGATCGATCGGACCGGCCTCGCGAGGTTCCTCCGGAGGCCGCCGGGAGTCGATGCGACGGGAGGACGCCGCTCCCTTCGCGTGGGCAGCGCCGCAGGACCGGCGGCTGCGCAGGGGAGACGGCGGCGGTCTGCCACATGTCGACCGACTCCTACGCCCGCCTGGAACGAGAGCGTGGGCTCCCGCCGTTATGAGCGCCTCGATCGCGCAAGGACTCCGCCTCTCGCTCGTCGAGCGCGACCACGTGTTCCGGTTGGCCGGGCACAATGCCCCCCGGCGTGGGCGGAGTCGGTGAGCACATCAACCCCCGGCCTGCTGCGTATCCTCGAAGGCCAGCAGGACGCGCCCGCGCAGAGCATCACCGAACTCGCCGACAGGTTGCGCCGGACCCCGCTGGGCGTTGCGTACTGGACTGTGAGCAGTTCATCGATCCGGGCCAAGCGCATTCCCCCGCTCGTCCACACAGCCGTCCCGGGCAAACAGAGCTACGAGCCAACTGCTGCCCGTCACTGGTCCACAGCCACTCCACTGTCACCCACGAAGGCAGCTCGTGGCGCGGATGAGTGGGGCAAAGCGCCAGGCGCCGCGAGATCCTCTGGGCTTCGAGCGCGGCGAGAGGTTCGGTGAGCGCGGCGTACTCGGCGCCGTAGGTATTGAAGCCCGGCCCCGGCCGGGTCAAGGTACGCCCGGATCGCCCAACCTCGGATCGGCAAGTCCTGGCAGCCGTCGGCCTTCTTGGTGAACCTGGGAATAGCACCTCAAGCGCTCGGTCGTACCGAAGTTCGCCGGCCGTCGAGGTGCCTTCCGGCGCACAACCAGGAGAAGCGCATGTCCCAGACGATGAGGAGGGCCAGGGTCGGGCGGGCGTGTCTCGTCGAGGGTTCCTCGGCGCCGGTGCCGTCGCCGCAACTGCCGCGACACCGCTGATGGCGACCGTGACGGACGCCGCGCCGGCCGTGGCTGCGCAGGCCACAGGCTCGTGGCAGTACGGGCCACGGTCAACGCGATGGCCGGCACGCGCTGCGGGTCGACCCGCGCGTCACGGCGGCACCGGGGCAGCTCTGCGCACCGCGATGTCCATCCATCGCCCCGGCGTCCCGCCGGCGGGCGCCGTTCCCAGCAGTAGGAGTCAGGAGTCAGGAGTCAGGATGAGCGTCTCTCCAGTCGGGCGTGAAGTCGCCCGCGTCGACGGGCGATTGAAGGTCACCGGGGCCGCACGGTATTCAGGTGACTACTCGGCCACCAACATGTCCTACGCCCACGTCGTCACCAGCACAGTTGCGAAGGGCACGATCCGCTCCATCGACACCGCAGCCGCGCTGGCCGCTCCCGGAGTGCTGCGCGTGTATGTCGCGGGGGACGGGCGCCTGCGGCTGTACCCGCTCGCACCCGAGTTCAGTTTCTTCGGCGAGAACTACATCCCCTTGCAGGACACGACCGTTCGTTACCACGGCCAGATCATCGCCATGGTCGTTGCCGAGAGTGTCGAGCAGGCTCGCGACGCCGCGGCGCTGATCACCGTCACCTACGACGCGACGCCACCGCGCGCCTCCCTCGCGGACGGCCCTCGCGAGCCGTCCGGCCCCACGTCCAGCGGGGAGCCGAGCAGCGTCACGGTTCTCGCCCCCGGCGTCAAGTCGATCGACGAGGCGCTCGCCGCCAGCGCCATCGTCGTGGAGGCCGATTTCGAGCAGCCGGTGCAGCACCACGCCGCGATGGAACCGCACACCGTCCTCGCCGAGTGGGACGGTGACCGGGTGACCGTCCACGCCGGCGCGCAGATGCCGACGCCGTTCACCATCCTGCTGGCCCAGCGGCTCGGCGTCCCCCCACAGCAGGTGCGGCTGGTCGGTAGGTACGTCGGCGGCGGTTTCGGGGCCCGCGTCATTGTGTGGAGCGAGGCGCCGGTCGCGGCCGCTGCTTCCCGGGAGCTTGGCCGTCCCGTCAAGCTCACTCTCACCAGGGAGCAGATGTTCACCCTGGTCGGCCACCGCCCGCACCTCACCCAGACGGTCAGGCTGGGCGCCTCCCGCAACGGAGTTCTCAATGCCATCAGCCACGAGAGCGTCGCCGAGAGGCCGGCCGCTGGTGGCTGGAACATGCTCCCGGGCCACTCCACCTCGGACACGCTCTACAACACACCCAACCTGCGCATCAACCCGCAGCAGGTCATCCTTGACATGCCGAGCAGTTGGGCGATGCGCGCGCCCAACGAGGCCCCCGGGGCATTCGCCCTCGAGACGGCGATGGACGAACTGGCCTTCGCCGCCGGTGTCGACCCCGTCGAGCTGCGACTGCGCAATTACGCCACCGTCAGCCCCTCCACGGGCCGACCGTGGTCGAGCAAGCACCTCGACGAGTGCTATCGCGACGGCGCACGACGCTTCGGCTGGTCGGCCCGCAGTGCCACCCCCCGCGCGCGCGTCGAGGGGGAGTGGCTGTTCGGCACCGGAATGTCCAGCGCGGCGTACCCGGCGGACCGCCAGGCCGCGAGCGTCAGGATCCGGCTGCTCGACGATGACACCGCAGTGGTGTCGACCGGGACCTCGGACCTGGGCACCGGCGCGTGGACGATGGTGGCGGTCGCCGGCGCCGACGCCCTGGGGCTCTCGCTTGGGCGGGTGACCTCCGAGATCGGTGACTCGGCGCTGCCTCCGGGCGCACCCGCCGTGGGCTCCGGCGCCACGCAGAGCACGGTCCCGGCCGTCGTGGCCGCCGCCCGTGACACGATCGACGCGCTCAAGCAGCTCGCGGTGACCCATTCCGGCTCGCCGTGGCACGGGGCGAACGCCAAGGACCTGCGCTACAGGCAGGGCCGACTGCACGGGAACGATCGCTCGATGACCTTCGGCGAGCTGCTCAGGGCCATTGGGTCGCGGGGCGTGGACGCCACCGCCTCCAAGCCCGCCGGCGCTCCCTCCGGGTACACGTACCATACTTTCGGCGCGCACTTCTGCGAGGTTCGGGTCAACCGG
Organism: Streptomyces sp. NPDC091972; assembly: GCF_044756385.1. Lineage (NCBI taxonomy): Bacteria > Bacillati > Actinomycetota > Actinomycetes > Kitasatosporales > Streptomycetaceae > Streptomyces > Streptomyces sp. NPDC091972. The sequence continues at coordinate 216,380 of NZ_JBIVSV010000013.1, forward strand.
TTCACCAGCGAGATCCGCGTCACCCGGTTCACCACCGTCGTGGATGCCGGGCGCATCATCAACGCCCGGGCCGCCCGAAGTCAGATCGTCGGCGGTGTCATCTTCGGCATCTCGGGCGCCCTGCTGGAGGAGAACCACCTCGAACGCGACACGGGGCGGCTGGCGGCCAGCACCCTTGCCGACTACCTGGTACCCGTGAACGCCGACATCCCCGACATCGACGTACACCTCCTCGACCGGCCCGACCCGCACCTCACCGGGCCGCTCGGCGAGGATGGTGGGGAGGTTGGGACCCGAAGCCTCGGCGCCCGCGGTCTCGGAGAGATCGGCACCGTCGGCTCGGCCGCCGCCGTCGGCAACGCCGTCTTCAACGCCACCGGCATCCGGGTACGCAAGCTCCCCATCACCCTCGACAAACTGCTGTAGCGGTGGCCTCGGTGTTCGGTCCCGTCGACCTGTGTGCGGCCCGGCGGCCACCACGTCGGGCGACCGGCCGGGGCGGCGGACGGCGCCCGGACGCCTTCTGGGGCCGACCATCCCGACACCCTGGCCGCCCGGTCGTTCTCCGAGTGCTGGAGTGAGTGAGGAGCACTTCCCGGCCGGGCCGTCGCTCGGACCGGCTCCGCTCGACCTCGACACGCTGAGAAGGCCGTCACTGCGGCCAAGGAGGTACTGAAGTCGCGCGACGGTCCGGGGTCCCTCCAGCCCCTTCAACGCGACCTCAGCCTGGGCTCGACAGAGCCTGGATGATCCTGCTCACGGTGGCCAGCCTTGGAGCAGCGCTCGCCTGGGCGGCGGCCACACGGACGGTCGCGGCGCCGGCCCTCCCCTGCCCGAACTTGCGGCCACCAGAAGGCACTTGCTGAGCGACGAGAACGTCGCTCGCCTCGCCGGCGCCGATTTCGACGCCGGTGAACTCGTCAGCGCGCCGTGCCTCTTCCCACGGCTCACCTGGCCTCCGTTATCTCGCCGACGAGCACAGTCCTCGATCGACATCATCGAAGGGAACCGAACGTGATCATCAAGAACGTGACCGTCATCGACGGCACGGGCGGTGCCGGCCTGCCCGCGATGGACGTCCGCATCGCCGACGGGCGATTCGAGGACATCCGTCCGTCCGGCGCGGACACCGCCAGGGCGCCGGGCGGCGACGACGGCGAAGTGGTTCTGGACGGACGCGGCGGCTACCTGCTGCCAGGTCTGTGGGAGAGCCACACTCACCTCATGGGGTTCGCCATGCATGTGCCGCAAGCCGAGCGGCTGCCATACCTCCAGGGGGTCCTGACCGACTACCTGCACTCCGGCATCACGTCGGTGTGTGATCTCGGGGGATCGGTCACGCAGGGCCGCACGGTCCGTGAGGCCGGCCGGGCCGGGGGCACCGCGGCATCGTTGTTCTTCGCCGGACCGGTCTTCACCAGTGTCGGAGGCTGGCCCCTGTCGTTCCATGGCGAGCGTTCCATGGCCGTCGGCGTGGGCGATGTCGACGAGGCACATCGGCAGGTCGAGAAACTGCTCGATCAGGTCGACTTCGTCAAGTGCGTCTTTGACGGAAAGCCCAGAGGCGGTGAGCGGGTTGCCCTGGCCGTGCTCGAGGCGATCATCCAGGTCGCGCACGGCGCGGGCAAGAAGGTACTGGTCCATGTGGCAACAGGCACGGATCTGCGGGAGGCGGTCGCAGCCGGAGCCGACTGCATCGAGCACTCCTTCATCCCGGAGGATCCCGCCGATGCGAGCGAAGCGGAACAGATCGCCTCCCTGCTGGCCGAGACGGGAACCCTTTACTGCCCAACGCTTGTCACCTGGGAGCAGTTGGGCCGCAGCGGGGACGCCGCCTACCTGGACGAACTCGTCGCTGACGGGATCTCCTCGGCCGAGGACGCGGCCGCGATCGCGGCTCGGCCCTTTTGGGGCATGCCGTTCCCACACCACCCGATCGACGAATCGCAGACCCGGTTCGACTACGCCATGCGCACGCTGCCCCTCTTCCATGAGGCCGGTGTCAAGCTCGTCGCGGGAAGTGACATCGCGACGGGCGTGCCCTCGCCCGGCAGTGCCCTGCTGCGTGAGTTGCAGCTGTTCGCCAAGGCCGGGCTGCCCCTGTCCGAGATCATCACCACGGCCACCGGTCGCGCCGCGGAAAGGATCGGGAAGCGGGATGTCATGGGCACCGTTACGGTGGGCGCTGTTGCCGACGCACTGCTCCTGGACGCCGACCCGCTCGCAGACATCTCCCACCTGATCGATCCGCGGCGCCGGGCCGTCATCAGCTCCGGCCGTCTCATCTGATCGATCAACACTTGATGGAAATGTTGCGCAGGAGTGGCAGGACGTCCGCGACGTGGCACGCATGGGGCCGGCGGTACTGAAGGGACTACCCGCCTGCCTTCCGGCGACTCTTCCCCGAGGTGGAGACCGAGGGGGAGGAGTGTCTCGACCTCAACGTATGGACGCCCGACCCCAAGGCAAGCGGACTCCCGGCACAGGTGTGGATCCAGGGCGGTTCGTTCGCCGGCGGTGCCAATTCCCTGGCGGCGTACGACGGTCGGCCTTCACGCGAGGCCGAAAACTTCCTGGCCTTCACCGCCATCGCCTGCGCCTTCGTCCGGCGCCGAAGACTCACCGATTGAGATGACCTCTGCATACTCGAGGAGGATGGTCGGCAGCAACCTGCTGCAGCCCCACACCATGAACACCAGCACCCGCCACCAGGTTCACATCACCCGCGACGGCCAACTCAGTATCGACAGCGAACCGCACGTCGTTCCCGACGAGGTCGACCCCTCCCAGGCCGTCATCCAGATCCTCCATATCGAAGCAGTCGGCAGCGGCCTCCCAGCGCTCGTCCAGGTCCAGGACGACCGCACCGGCTCACGGTTCGACATGCGCGTCATGCCCGACGGCACCACCCAGACCCCCACAACCGCGTCCGCTGTGGCGCCCCAACGCGTGGCAACCGAGCCGCAGCAACAAGCGGGCAGTCTCATCGACCAGCTCACCGCCGCCCAGGCCGCCGGCCGGGTCCACGACTTCGACCGGGCCATACCGGCTGCCGATGCCATCCTGCAGCAGCTCAGCGCAGAGCAGGGCGACGCGGCGGCCGCGACCCTCGAGGCAGCGCAATTCCGCGCGGATCTGGCCTACTTGAGTGGCGAGTACGCCATCGCCACCGCCTCCTGGATCGGGCTCGCCCTCGCCTGGTACGACCGGCTCGGACCGGGCAGGCGACGCACCCAAGTGGCAGCGCAGAACGCCGCCCAGGCCTGGATGCACCTGCCTCTGTGCCAGGCACGGCCACTGGCTTCCGACCTTGTCGACATGCTCTTGGAAGTGGCCGCCCCCGAGCGCACCGAGACTATGCGGGCACACATCGCCGAGCGGCTCGGACAACCGAGCAGCCAAGACCATGTCCTCTGTGGTGAGGCGGACTAGAGAACACGGTCCAACTGGGGTGTCACCCCAGTTGCCGGCCCATCCAGGACCCGACGCACGGGAGAGAACCATGCGAGCCATCCGGTACGACCGTTTCGGCGGTCCTGAAGTGCTGCGCGTCGCCGACGTGCCCACGCCTCGGCCCGCGCCAGGACAGGTCCTCGTCGAGGTGCACGCCGCAAGCGTGGACGCCGGGGAGATCGCCTTCCGCGAGGGCCGACTTCGTGTTGTGAGCCGGACCCGTCTTCCTCGTGGCGTCGGCGGTGACTTCACGGGCCGCGTCGCAGGACTGGGTGCCGGGGTGCGCGACTGGCGCGTGGGAGACCGGGTGTGGGGATTGATGCCGCGCCTCGTCTTCGGTGCCGTCGCCGACTACGTTGCCGTTCCCGAGCAGCGGCTGGCCCGGGCCCCGGAGAACCTGACTCTGCTGGAAGCCGCCGCGCTACCGACGTCGGGCACCACCGCTGTGACCGCCCTGACCGAGAAGGCTGGCCTCGTCAGCGGTGACCGGCTCCTGGTCCGGGGAGCCACGGGAGGGGTGGGAAGCGTTGCGGTGCAATGGGGCAAGGCCCTTGGCGCCCATGTCACCGCGCTCGCCGGTGCCCGCAACCTCGGCTGGATCGTAGAACTGGGCGCCGACGAGGCCCTGGACTACCGCACGACCCGGCCGGAGGATCTCGACCGTTTCGATGTGATCCTCGACGTTGTGGGCACGAACCTGGACGCCTACCGGGCACGGCTCACCCGCAGGGGCCGCATGGTCGCGCTGGCCTTCGACCGCGACCGTCCCTTCACGTCCATGGCCACCATTGGGCTGCGGGCCGCCCTCACCCCTCACCGGGTCAAAGCGTTCAGTAACAACCCGTCCGCCGGGCGGATCGCCGAACTCACCGGCCTGGCCGAGAAGGGAAGCGTCCGCCCCGTAGTGGACACCGTCTTCCCCATGGCCGACATCGCGGAAGCGCATCGCCGCCTCGAAGCAGGCGGCGTGCGCGGCAAATACGTCATCGACATGCAGCGCTGAGTGCATACCGCGGGACTGTCCTTCAGGTGCCGCAGTGCCGCGGCTGCGTGCAAGCCCGTCCGGGCGGCAGGCGAGCCATGGTCGCGGTCATGTACAAGCGCCCGATCGCGACCTGGTAGGTCCTGCACGACCGCCTGACCTACCGCGAGCTCGGTGCCTACCGCTCCGGTGTACGCCGACACCAAGCAGCGCAGCTCGGCCGCTCGAAGTGGGACAGGTGCAGGTCAAGGAGGATGTGGCGGCTGAGGCTGAGCCCAGTGTGAATCTGGCGCTCAGCCGCCCCGGGTTCCAACCCGCGGTCGGTCCGCCAGGGCGGTCGCGGGCCGGAACGCAGTGGCGCTGATTTGCGAGCGTGGCATCGCGGGGCCGGCCGCGGTTCCGGGCTCAGAGGTTGACGACCACGGCTTTGGTCTCGGTGTAGGCGTCGAGGACGTCGGTTCCGTGCTCCCTGCCGATGCCGGACTGTTTGAACCCGCCGAAGGGCAGCGGCCCGCTGCTCATCTGGTTGACGGTGTTGACCCACACCGTTCCGGCCTGGAGACGGTCGGCCATGGTATGTGCGCGGCTGAGGTCTTTGGTGAACACGGCGGCGGCCAGGCCGTAGACGGTGTCGTTGGCGATGCGCACCGCCTCTTCGGCGTCCTGGAACGGCAGCAGTACGGCGATAGGCCCGAAGATCTCATCCCGGGCCACGCGCGAGGTGTTGTCCAGGGTCCTCTAAGTCCGCATCTCGACGACGATTGAAGGCCGCAAGGGCTGTGGGGTCCAGGTCCTCCCAGGCCGCGTCCGTACCGTTGCCGCCCTACTCCTCAGTTGACCGGCCCTTCATCGCTCGTGTGCGCGTCAACTCGCCGAAAACCGCCGCACAGGGGCTGCACGGGCACATCCACGAGTTCGGGCTCGAGCTTTGTGGCCAATGGGGCCCGGGCGGTGGCGTCGCGAAGGCGCGAACTCGGCGGATTGGGCACGCCCCTCTGTTGTGTTCAGAAGATGCTCAGGTATTGCTCACTCGGTCCGATCATCGGCACGGCGATGTTTGACTACGGGACAACGATCGAGAAGGAAGGATTCCACCCATGGCTGTCGAGCCTTCCGTGAGCGTCGGTGGTGTGACGTACCGGGTGACACCGGAGTACCTGGCCGATGCCTCCACCAATACGGCTACCACGGCGACGGAGATCGCCGCGCAACTGGCTGATCTGAAGCTCTATGTGACCAGCCTTGAGCAGAGCTGGCAGGGCATAGCCCACTCCGAGTTCCAGAACCTGATGGCTAAGTACGACGTTTACGCTCGCATGCTCAACGACGCCCTGGACGGAATCTCCAAAGGACTTCAGGGCAGCTACGTGAACTACAAGGACTCCGAACAGCAGAACCTGAACAACCTCACCCAGTTGGGCGAGGACGTTCCGAAGTCCCCGATAGGCACAAACTTCAGCTGATCCATCCGCGTATCCAGCCGATTCATCTGCGCGTTCTTCCGCAGGACCGGGCGCGTTCGAGGAGTGATTCATGGCAAACATAGACGGCACACCGATCTACGTAGGCGAAGGCCTTGAAGCGGCGGGCAGCGCCATCAACGCCAGATCCGGAGAGATCACCACAGAACTTCAGCTGTTGAAAAACAAGTTGTCGCCGCTGGCCGACGCGTGGAGGGAGAGCGAGGCCGCTACCTACTATCAGGACATGCAGAACGGGTGGGACCTGGCGGCCAACGGCCTTTTCGGAGAGGACGGCGTGCTCGGCCGTATTGCCCACGCCATGAATGTCAACTGGAACAACTACAGTGACGCCGAGTGGGCGAACGTGTCCACCTGGCGGCGATGACGCACCGCATTTCTCACCCCGTCTCTTTGCGCCTCCCCTTTCTGAACACCGAAGGAAACATCTGTGCCCGATGAACGCTGCCGGGTTACCGTGGTCGGCGACCGCAGGCAGGTCGACCTGGCACTCCCAGCCCAGGCCCCGATCGCTGAATACGTCCCGCGACTCGCCACCCTGTGCGGCCAGCCCGAGTCCGAGGGCATGCCTCCGGTCTGGACACTCGCGCCGTCGGCAGGTTCCCCGATGGCCCCCGGCGACACGCTGTCGGGAGCAGGCATCGTGGACGGTGCCACCTTGTACCTGCGCGACCAGCGGGCCGCGGAGCTGAGCGAGCTGACCGTCACCGACCTTGACGAACAGATCGCGAACGCCCGTGACGACGGCGGCCTGTGGAGCGCCCGCCGGCGTGCCCAGAGCGTTCTCGGTGCGGGTCTGGCGGTCATGGTGATCTCGGCAGCCTGGCTCGGCGCGCATCGGATCGCGGGCGTGGCGGTGTTGTTCTTCGTGCTGGCCGCGCTGTGCTCGGCGTTGCTCGCTTGGTACTCCGAGCGCAAGAATTGGCCGCTGCCCCGTCCGGTGCGCCAGCTGCTCGCGCTGGCCGCCTGTCCGCTGCTGTCCTGCGCCGGCCTGGGAGCGCCGGTCCACAGCCCGGTGGCCACGCCGTTCCTGGTGGTGGGAACCGCGGTGGTCGGTGCGTTCGCCGGACTGGTCGCCTTCCCTGCTCTTGCCACGGTGCTACTCCAGACTCTGACCCTGGTGACCGCGTTGTTTGTGGTGCCGCTGGTCGTGTCGGACGCGAGTCTGACCAGCTCGGCGGCGGCGGTGGCCCTGGTGCTGTTCGTGCTGACAGGGCTGCTGCCCCGGATCACCAGCCAGATCGCGGTGCTCGTGCCCGACGGTCCGGACACCGGCGCCCCGGCCCTGAGCAGCGAAGAGGTCGCCGCCGTCGTCCACCGGACCAATGGGCTGCTCACCTTCCTCAGCATTGTCACCGCGACCATCCTCACGGCCGCTCTGCTCACCCTGACCACCTCGCGGGACGCGTACGCCCTGTCCCTGGTGGCCTGCGTCAGCGTCGGGCTGCTGCTCCAGGCGGGATCGGTGCGCGTGCTGTCGAGCGTGATCCCGCTGCTGTCCGCCGGAGTGCTGGGGCTGCTCGCGCTGGCCGTACGAGCGCCCGAATACCTCTTCGACTCGCCCAGCGCGGGAGCGCTGACCGCGTTCGCGGCGGGTGCCGTCCTGGTGGGCTGCGGGCTGTTCCTCGCCTTCGGTGCGGCCCTGCGTCCCATCGAGCCGGAGCGGCCCGCCTGGCCCGGGGCCGTCGTCACCGCTCTCGTCGTCGCCGCCCTGCCGCTGACCGCCGGTGTCTTCGGTCTCTTCGGCTGGCTGACCGGCCTGGGCAGTGACCTGTGACCGAGGGCCGGACCGGTGGACCATGCGTGAGCTGAAGCCGGTCGCGCAGCGTGTCGCACCGGGCAGTTGGGGCGCGCACCGCTCCATCGGCGCGGCCGTCAGGGACGCCAGGCCGGGCGGGGTGATCACCGTGCAGGCCGGGACGTACACCGAGGGGCTGGTGCTGGACAAGGACATCGTCCTGGTCGCCAAGGGCACCGTACGGGTGGTCGCGCCGCGCGGCCCGGCCGTCACCGTGCACGCGGGCCGCGCCGAGCTGCGCGGCTTCACCCTCGTCTCCCCCGCGCCCCGGGAGGCCGCGGTGCTGCTGCGCGGCGGTGAACCGGTGCTGCGGGACTGCGAGATCACCGGCGGTCGCGTCGAGGTCGCCGCCGGGGCGGCTCCGTTGCTGAGCGGCTGCTCGGTGCGGCAGACCGAGGACATGGCGGTGCGTCTGACAGGCACCAGCCGCACCACGCTGGAGGCTCTGACGGTCGGCGGCTGCGCAGGGGACGGCGTGGTCGTCGAGGACGAGGCGGCTCTCGAACTGACCGACGCGCTCGTGGACGGTGTTGCTGGATGCGGCATCGTCGTGACCGCCGGCGCGCACGCGGCTCTGACCCGCTGCGAGATACGCGGCAGCGGCGCCACCGCTGTCCTTGTGGACGGACACGCCTCCGCGGCACTGAGTGAGTGCCGCTTGTACGAGGCGGCCGGCCTGGGGGTCTGGGTACGCGGCACGGCGGGCCGCACCCCGGGCCCGCAGCGCCGCCGGCGGTGGGGCACCGGTCCGACCGGGGAGGACCAGAACCCGGTGGCGGTCTCCTTTTCTGCCGATGCTGCAGCCCGCTCCGCTGACCGAGCCCAGGGTGTGCGGTTGCGTGACTGTGAGATCTTCCGCACCGGACGTTCCGGTGTACTGGTGGAGGACCAAAGCTCGGTCGTGCTGGACCGTTGCCACGTGCACCGCACCACCGGTGCCGCGGTGCTGGTCAGAGGAGAGGCCGTCGCGGAACTGGTCTCGGTGAGGGCCGTGGACTGTACGGACACGGCGCTCGTCGTCAGCGCGACCGGGAACGCCACCGCGCGCGACTCCACCTTCGCCCGCACCGGTGCCAACGGGCTCTACGCGACGGGCGAGGCTTGGGTCTCACTGACCGGGTGCACGGTGCGGGATACCGCCTACACGGTCGTGCATCTGGGCGGTTCGGCGCGGGTGGAGGTACAGGACTGCGCGATCGGGGGCACCCCCGAATACGGCGCCCGTGTCACCGAACGGGCCGAACTGCTGGCGGAGCGCTGCGAGCTGACCGACATCGAGCTGACGGGGCTGTGCGTGGAGGGCGGCGACGCGGCCCTGCGCGACTGCCGGATCGAAGGCGACCGCGACGGCGTACGCCTGACCACCACCCACCGGCCCCTGTTGTCTCACTGCGCCGTCACCTCCGTCGGCGAGGCCGGTGTCCGGGTCGGCCGGGGTACGGGCGCCCTGCTGGAGAACGTGACGATCACCGGAGCCACCACAGGCCTGCTCCTGGAGGAGGACAGCACAGTCCGCGTGGAGGGCGGAGCGGTGCGCGAGTCCCGGGGCAGCGGTGTCGTCGTGTACGCGTCCGCCCGTCCCGCGGTCCACGGCCTCACGGTCGAGTCCGCGGCGAAGAATGCGCTCTACGTCGGGGACGGGGGCGAAGGCCGCTACGACGACTGTCACTTCACCGGGAGCCGTCTCCCTGCCGTCTACGCCGGTGCCCGTTCCAGGTTCGTGCTGCGCCGATGCGTCGTGGACGGCACCGAGACGGACCTGCTGCGGGACGAGGAGGCGGAGGTGTACGCGCGGGACTGTCATGTCGAGGATGCGGTCGATCCGGTCCTTCCGACCTTGCCGCCCCCGCCCGCTGAGCAGGGAGGCACTCAAGTGCCCGATGTCCGCGGGGCGATGGCCGCCAGCGGCATCGCGGGGGAGGGCGAACAGGACCCCGAGGCTGCCGCGGCGAAGTTGGAGGAACTCCGCGCCGAACTCGACCGGCTGGTCGGTCTTGAAGGTGTCAAACACGATGTGGTCACGCTCACGAGACTGATGCAGATGGTGAAGGCCCGCCAGGACGCCGGGCTCGCGCCGCCGCCGCTGAGCAGGCACCTGGTCTTCGCGGGGAACCCTGGCACAGGCAAGACCACGGTGGCCCGCCTTTACGGCGGCTTCCTGGCGGCGCTCGGTCTGCTCAGCCGCGGTCACCTGGTCGAGGCTGACCGGGGGGACCTGGTCGGGGAGTACGTCGGGCACACCGCGCCCAAGACGACCGCCGTCTTCCGGCGCGCTCTGGGCGGGGTGCTCTTCATCGACGAGGCGTACTCCCTCGCGCCGCAGGGCCAATTCACCGACTTCGGCTCGGAGGTCATCTCGACGCTCGTGAAACTGATGGAGGACCACCGTGACGAGGTGGTCGTCATCGTCGCCGGCTATCCGAACGAGATGAAACGGCTGCTGGAGTCCAACGCCGGCCTGGCCTCACGCTTCACCCGCACCCTGCACTTCGACGACTACTCCTCGTCCGATCTGGTGCGCATCGTCGAGCACCAGGCCGACAGCCACCAGTACACCTTTGCGCCGCAGACCATCGCCGCGCTGCACGACTACTTCGAGACGCTGCCGCGCGGCGAACAGTTCGGCAACGGACGCAGCGCCCGGCAGGTCTTCCAGCGGATGACCGAGAGGCACGCGCAACGCGTGGCCGAACTCGGCTTGGGCGCCGTCGATCTCGCATCGGCCGACGAGGAACTGCTCACCACGCTCCTGCCCGTGGACCTCCCCCCGGAAGAGGCCCTCTGAGCAGGGCAAAGCGGCAGGACGCCAGAAGACTTCCGACCGGGTGAAAGACAGGTGTCTCCCAGATGGCAGAACAAAGCACGCAGGACTGGCTCGTGCACCTCGCGGCGCTGAAGGAGGCGATCGGGGCTGTGAGGCGGGAGTCGGCGGAGATCACGACCGGCATGGCGTCAATCGCCGCCAAGATGAACGACATCGGCACCTCGTGGAACAGTCCGTCCTACGCCACGTTCGACGACATCAAGTCCTGGTTCCTGTCGTGCCAGCACGATCTCGAAGCACTGATGGAGGACATCCTCCGCCGGATGGAAGCCACGTACTCGAACTACCACGACGCGGAGGGCACGAACTACAGCAACGTCACCGACGGGCCGGCGGATGGCTGAGCGGCCTCACGGTGCGCCCGGCACGCCGCGCGCCGTCCAGCATGCGGCGTGCCGGCGTGGCACGGCGCACGACCGCCCCGTTCAGCACCTGCAGAACGGGGCGGCACGGCCCGCCCGTTCAGGCCTTTGGCGGAGGAGCGGGAAAGCGGGACTTGCGGTCGGCCTCCGCGTAGACCTGTCCCGAGTGGTTGAGCAGCGCGATGTATTCGCCCAGTTTCTCGATCGTGGCGCCGACTTCGAGCAGCGCGCGTTCCATGGCCGGGTTCATCTCGGCCGCGAACGTCTCGCCGGTCTTGGCGAACGGGTTGGCAACGGACTTGCCCTGCTGCGGGTCGTACGCCATCGAGTTGCTGTTGTCTCCCCTTCTCTCGTACGCGTCCTTGGCGCCCTGTCCGAAGACGGTGTCCTTGACGGCTGCGACCAGGGCGCGGACCTCCTCGTACTTGTCCACCGCGCCGCGTGCCTCGGTGAGCATCGACTGCTCCGCGGTGCGCAGCGCGCCGAGGTCGACCCTCAGATCCCCGGAGGGTTCGGTGATCTCCTCCGACGGTGGTCCGTCCCCGCTCTCCGTCAGGTCCGTCGGATCGATGTTGAAGGAGGGCGGTACGGCCCAGACGACCTCTGTATCCGGTACCAGGTGGCTGAGGTCCTTGCCGTTGTCCTCCGAGGGGTCGGCGGCTCCGTCGCCGTCCTCGTCCACTATCTCCGGGTCAGGAAGCGGTGTTTCGTCGTACTTCGAGTTGATCGGTTCGGTCACGGTGTCTCCTTGGTCTCTGACGCGTCGACTTTCCGGCCCGGTGTGCGGGCGACGCGGCATGCCGGGCGGCCCGCGGGGCGACGGCCCCGAAGAACCGATGCCAGGCTAACCACTTATGTGATGAATTGTCAGTGTGATTGTCTTTTGGCCTCATTGAGTGAATCACCCCATACCGCCAAGATCGCCGGATTGTGACCAGAGGAAGGTGGGTCATGGCTGACAGCGAAACCGCCAACTACGACATTTCCGTCATCGATATGTCCCCGGCCGGCCTGAACGTCACGTCCAGGGCCCTGGTCGAACTCTCCAAGTCCGTCGCCGAGCGCATCAGCACCATCTACACCACTCTGAGCGCGCTGCGCGTGGCGTGGCAGGGGCAGGCGGCCTCGGACGCCGAGGAGGTGCAGAACGAATGGACGCGGGTCATGACCGAGCTGTTCGGCACCGAGGAGGACCCCTCCCGGGGGGTCCTGCCCGCGCTGGCGGACGGAGTCGGCATGGCCTGGGGCAACTTCAGCGTGGCAGAAAAGGGCGTCACCAAGATCTTCACCGAGTTCCTCACCAACCTGACCGCGACGGGCAGCGGTGACCCTGAAGAGGTCACCGACACCAACCGAACAGCGGTCACCATGACCTTCCCCGACTGATCACGGCCTTCTCCCACCCGCCTGTGTCCCACACCCCGAGATGCAACTAGGCAGTCACTGTGAGTCGAATCCCGTTCCACCGCCCCGTCCGGATGGCGCCCCCACCTCTGCCGGAAGGCATGACGAAGCTGGCCTCACCGCCCCAGCGGCCCCAGCCGCAGGGCGCGGCCGGATGGCTGATGCTGCTCCTGCCGCTGTTGTCCAGCGTCAGCATGGCCGCGTACATGGTGGCCTACGGCAGGGCATGGATGATCCTGCTGGGGTTCGCCTTCGTCGTGGTATCCGTGGGCATCACCATCGGTGTGCGGATGCAGTTGCGGAGCAGCCGGCGCCGCAACCAGTTCCGGCAGCGGGAGCGGTACCTGGAGTACCTGGCCGGTGTCCGCAAGCGGGCTCAACTGAGCAGGGTGGGCCAGCAGGCCGCCGATGCCTGGCGGCATCCGCACCCCGAGCGACTGTGGGCGATAGCCACCCGGCGGCGCCGGGTGTGGGAACGCCGCCCCGGTGACAGTGACTTCCTCCAGTTGCGGGTCGGCACCGGTACGGTGACGCTGGCCGACGCGCTGCGCGTCCCGGAGCAAAGCGATCCGACCATCGAGGTCGACATCGAGTGCCAGCACGCCGCCCGCGAACTCGTCGAGGCGTACAGCACGGTGGACGGTCAGGCCGCCTGGCTGGACCTGCGGTCGTCCGGCGTGGTCAGTCTGCTGGGGCCGCGCTTGCGCACCCGTGAGCTGGCCCAGAACCTGCTGCTGCAGCTCTCGGTGCTGCATGCCCCCGACGACGTGCGGGTCGCGGTCGTCACCGGCGGCAACTCCGCCTGGGACTGGGCGAAGTGGCTACCGCACACCCATGACCCCGACCCGCGGGCACAGTTCCGCGAGCAGGAGGTCGTCCCCCTGCTCGCCGACGACCTCGCCGGAATCCACGATCAACTGCGTGCCGCCTTCGACGAAGCAGTCGCAGCCCGCGCCGAACGCAACGGCCGCCTCATCACCCAGCGTGACAGCGGCCCCCGCCGCCACCTGGTCGTCATCCTGGACGACTACGAGCCCGGGGCCTCTTGGGCCCGTTCTGCGCTCCTGGCCGACCTGTTCACCGAGGCGGGACCCGACCTGGGGGTGCACGTGGTGTGCCTCGTGGAGGAGGAGGCATCCGAACCGGGCCGGGTCGACGTCCGCGCCCGCACGGACGCACGCGGTGGACTCGTCCTTGAGGGACGCATGCCGGGCCTGTACGCGGCGATCGAGAACGGCGCCGCCGACGAGCCGGCGCCCGCCGTCCTGGCGGCCACCGCACGTGCGCTGGCGCCACTGAGGCTGTCCGGCGAACGCGAACAGGTCCTCGCCGAGGACGTCTCCCTCTCGGGGATGCTCGGTTTCGCGGACATGGCGGCCTTCGACCCGGCCGCCGGGCGGCGCAACCCCGACGCGAAAGACCTGCTCAGCGTCCCCATCGGAGTGACCGGCACCGGCGAACCGCTACACCTCGACCTCAAGGAGTCGGCACAGGGCGGCATCGGCCCGCACGGGCTGGTCGTCGGCGCCACCGGGTCCGGCAAGAGCGAACTGCTGCGCACCCTCGTCACCGGCATGGCCATGGTGCACGCGCCGGAGCACCTGGCCTTCGTCCTCGTCGACTTCAAGGGAGGCGCCACCTTCGCGGGCGTCACCGAACTTCCGCACGTATCCGGTCTGATCACCAACCTCGCCGACGACCTCGCGCTGGTGGACCGGATGCGCAAGGCCCTGCAGGGCGAACAGCAGCGCCGGCAGCGCATGCTGCGGGAGGCCGGGAACGTCGACTCCGTGCGCGAGTACCAGCTCCGTCAGGCCGCCGGCGGCACCGACGTCAACGGCAAACCGCTGAACCCCCTGCCCTACCTGTTCATCATCGTCGACGAGTTCGGCGAACTCCTCTCCCAACGACCGGACTTCATCGACCTGTTCGTCCAGATCGGCCGGGTCGGGCGCTCCCTCGGCATGCACCTGCTGCTGGCCACCCAGCGCCTTGAAGAAGGCAGGCTGCGGGGCCTGGAGTCCCACCTGTCCTACCGGATCTGCCTGCGGACCTTCAGCGCCGCCGAGTCCCGTGCCGTCCTCGGAACGCCCGACGCCTACACCCTGCCCGCCATCCCGGGCTCCGCCTATCTGAAGGTCGACGAGTCGGTCTACGAGCGCTTCCGCGTCGCACATGTGTCGGCGCCCTACCGCGAACAGGACTCCGACGCCGCTGCCGCGGCCGCCGAACCGGTTCCCTTCGCCGTACACGGAGACCTCGCCCCGCTCGCACCCGAGGAGAACGAGGCGAGCCGCCGGGAGTGGACCCCGGACGCGGGTGCGACCGAACTGCAGATCGCAGTCGAGCGCCTCGTGAACAAGGACGTCCCGGGCCACCAGGTGTGGCTGCCGCCACTGCCCGCGCACTTCGCCCTCAGCTCGCTGCTCGGCGAGCCGGAGGTCGACCCGGAGCTGGGCCTGCGCTGCCCCCTGTGGCCCTACACGGGCCGGCTCGTGTTCCCGATCGGCGTGATCGACGTGCCCTCGCGCCAGGAACAGATCCCCCTCACAGCTGATCTGACGGGACGCCAAGGGCATATCGCGCTGGTGGGCGCCCCGCAGAGCGGCAAGTCGACCTTCCTGCGCACCGCGATGCTCAGCGCCATGCTCACCCACACCCCCGAAGAACTGCAGTTCTACGCCATCGACATGGGGGGCGGATCGCTGCACGGACTGAGCGACGCACCCCATGTCGCCGGCATCGCGGGCCGCCGCGACGAGGAGCGGGTGCGCAGGGTGCTGGCCGAGGTCGGAAGCCTGGTCACCGCACGCGAGCGGATGTTCCGAGACCTGCACATCCAGACGGCGGCCGAACTGCGCACCCGCCGTTCCGAGGGCGACCTGCCCGAGGGCGTGCGGGCCGCGGACATCGTGCTGGTCGTCGACAACTGGGCCGCTCTGCACACCTCCGACGACAGCGCCGTGACCACCCTCACCGAGATCGCCGTCCGCGGCCTCGGTGTCGGAGTCCACTTGTGGCTGACCGCCAACCGATGGGCGGAAATTCGTGTCGGCCTGCGCGACAACATCCCGGGCCGCCTCGAACTGTGGCTCAACGACCCCTCCGAGTCGGAGATCAGCCGACCCGCCGCCCGTGCCCTGGGCCCGAGCGTTCCCGGCAGAGGGCTGGCCTCACCCGGACTCACCCACCACATCGCGCTGCCCCGGCTGGACGGCGTGGACAACATGGACGGGATCGCCGACGCCGAACGCCGGCTGGTGTCCAGGATCGCGGAGAGCTGGCCGCGGGCCGCGGCCCCGGCGTTGCGCGTACTGCCCGACCGGATCACCGTCCGCGAGTTGTCCGCGGCCGGGGCGCCGACGCCCGCCGAACGCTGGGAGAGCCACGGCGCGGCCCTCGGCGAGCGCGAGGTACCCGTCGCGCTGCGCGAGGCCGACCTGGCCCCCGTCGGACTCGATCTGACCTCGAACGACCCGCACTTCGCAGTCTTCGGCGACTCGGGATCCGGCAAGACCACGTTCCTGCGCGCCTGGATGCGCGGTCTTGC
Source organism: Streptomyces sp. NPDC091972 (assembly GCF_044756385.1). Classification (NCBI taxonomy): domain Bacteria; kingdom Bacillati; phylum Actinomycetota; class Actinomycetes; order Kitasatosporales; family Streptomycetaceae; genus Streptomyces; species Streptomyces sp. NPDC091972. The sequence goes on from NZ_JBIVSV010000013.1 coordinate 232,234, forward strand.
CGCCCGCCACACCGCCCACGAGCTACGGTTCATGATCGTCGACTACCGGCACAGTCTGCTGGGCGTGGTGGCCGACGAGTACATCGGCGCCCGCGGCGGCAACTCCGACCTGGTCGCCGGACAGGTCGCGGCCCTCGCCGAGACCCTGCGCTCCCGGATGCCTCCGGCCGACATCACCCCCACCCAGCTCGCCGAGCGCGGCTGGTGGGAAGGCCCCGAGCTGTATGTGGTCGTGGACGACTACGACCTTGCGGCGGGCAGCATGGGACGCGGCCCGCTGGCTCCGCTGGCCGAGTTCATCCAACAGGCGGACGAGCTGGGCTTCCACCTCGTACTGGCCCGGCGGGTCGGTGGCGCCGCCCGGGCCCTGCTGTCGGACCCGCTGCTCAGCAGGCTCAAGGAGATGGGCTCCGGTGGCCTGCTGCTGTCCGGCGACCACCGCGAAGGGGTCCTCATCAACGAGCAGCGCGCGCACCGCCGTCAACCCGGTCGCGGGACGCTGGTCCGGCGGGGCCACGAGCCCACCCTCGTCCAGGTAGCCATGGACGAGCGGGACGCGCTGGCTGAGAAGTCGGCAGAGCTGTCCGCCGCCGGTGCCGGCGGATCCCGCGCCGAGGATCCGCCCACGACACCAGCACAACCCGTAGCGCGAACCTAGCTACCGCCACAGACCACCCAGTACGGCACCAGTCAGGCGACCGTCGAACACATCACGCCCAGGGAGGGCGGCCCCACCATGGAAGACGCGGATTCCGTACTCGGCGACATCAAGGTCGAGGAGATGTACGCCCTGGGCAACGCCTGGATCCAGCTCGGTGACGTTCTTCACGAGCGCCGAGCCGCCGTCAACGGCCACGTGGACGGGATCGGCATGACCGGAGTGGCGGGAGCTGAGGCTCGCCGGGCATGGGAGGAAGGGCTCGGCCTGACCTTCGACGCCGCCGCCGAGAAGGCGTGGACGATCGGGCAGACGATCAACCGCTACGCCGACGAGTTGCACAAGGCGGCCGAGGAGTACGCGGAGCAGCTCAACGCCGCCATGTGGGCGGACATCCTGGGCACCATCTTCGGGCTCGTCCTCATCGGCCTGGGGCCGATCCTCGCACGGGTGATGGCGATCGTCGGTTCGCTGCTGGCCAGGCTCATCCCCATCGTGACCGCGATCGGGAGCCGGCTCGGCACCGTGGGCGGCGCCATCGCCGGTGCCGCCGGAGGCGCCATCGTCGGTGCCGGGGCCGAGGTGGGCTTCGACGTCGGTCTCGGCGCCCTGGGCGCCGAACTCGCGGGTGCCGACTTCAACGTGACCTGGACCGTAGCCATCAGTGCGATCGTCGGGGCGGGCTTCGGCGCGCACGGCGGCGGCATGATGGGTTGGCATTACGGCGGTGCTGGGCGCTCTTTCGTCCCCAAGCCCACCCCTGGTGGCGGCGCCCCGGCGTCCACGCCCCCCGGTGTCACCCCGTCCAGCGCCAGACCCATGCCCGATGGTGGCGATGGGACGGTTCCGCCTCTGTCCCGGACGCCCGACGGCGGCCTCTCCCTGCCCACCCCTGACGGCCTGGGCAGGGGAGACGGCTCGCTGGCTTCCCCTCCGCCCGGCGGCAGGGACGGTGTCTCGACCAGCCACCCCACCAACAGTGGTCCAGGCAACGGACGTTTGGGCGACCTCGGTATGCCCGCCCGGGCGACGAACCCCGGCGGCTCCTCCTCGTCGTCCCCCACCCCGGTTCCCGCGCAGGGGAGGGTGTCAGGGAACGGCTCCCCCACTCCGGCCCCCAAGCCCGAGCTCGCCCCGGACGGCGGCCGGCCGACTCCCGGTGCTCCCACGCCGAAGCCGGTGGATGGGCGTCCTAGTGGGTCTGTGGATGGCGGGCCTACGGACCTGAGGGGCAACGTGCGTCCTGACGGTTCCCCGGTCGTCCCGGGAGTCCGTGCTGGCGGTCCGGCCCATGAGGCAGGCGGCCCGGCCAGGTCCGACAACCGCCCGTCCGGCACGCCCGTCGGCTCCCGCCGGTATGACAACTCGGTTGATTACCTGGGCGGTCCGCAGAACAACCCGCATGGGACACAGGGGAACAGGGCGGGTTCGGTGGGGGAGTCGCCCAGGTCTGGTGGTTCGAGCGGTTCGGATCCTTTGGCTGGTCCGGGTCGTCGGTTGGGGGATGGGCAGCGGGTCGAGGTGCCGGTTGGGGGGTCGGATTCCAGGGCGGGTTCGGTGGGGTCTGGTGGTTCGGGTCCCATGGCTGGTCCGGGTCGTCGATTGGGGGATGGTCGGGTCGAGCAGCCGGTTCGGGGGTTGGATTCCGGGCAGGGTTCGGTGGGGGAGTCGCCCAGGTCTGGTGGTTCGGGTCCCATGGCTGGTCCGGGTCGTCGGTTGGGGGATGGGCAGCGGGTCGAGGTGCCGGTTCGGGGGTTGGATTCCGGGCAGGGTTCGGTGGGGGAGTCGCCCCGGTCTGGTGGTTCGGGTGGTTCGGGTCCCATGGCTGGTCCTGGGCGTCGGTTGGGGGATGGGCAGCGGGTCGAGCAGCCGGTTCGGGGATTGGATTCCGGGCAGGGTTCGGCGGGGGAGTCGCCCAGGTCTGGAGGTCCGGGTGGTTCGGATCCGGCCGTCAACCCGCGCCGAGAGTCGAACAGAGGGCAGGGGCCTGGTAATGACCGCATTGGCGGGATGAAGGACCTTGCGGATGAACCGTCTGCCGAGACCTCGGGTTCGGGTGGAAAGTCGTCGGGGGGTTCGCGTCCTGGTTATGACCGACCCGCTGGGATCGCTGACCTTCCCGGTAGGTCGCCCGACGGTGACACGGGTTCGGGTGTCGGCGGCGGCAACCTTCGCACCAACCGCGGCAATAGCAGTACCACGCAGGTCGAGACACCCTCCATGGGCGATCGCCTTGAAGGTGGCAGGGGTGCCGCCCGCCGGATCGGCACTCGACCTGGCGCGGAGGACGGCCGTTCGTCCTCGCCCACCAAGGAGCAGTCCTCGGAGACGACAAGGCCGAAGTCGGACCAGGGAACGGAGGAGTCCACGTCGGCCCCCACTTCACCGCGGCCGGACGAAGCGCCTGAGACTGCGTTGCCGGAGGCCAAGTCCGCCACGTCTACGGCGCCTGGGTCGGAGGTGGCGCCGCCCAGGACCGCGTTGTCGGAGCCCGAGTCGACGCAGCGGATGAGCGGCTCGCAGGCCAGCACGCATCACACGCGCGCCGAGTTCGACGGTGCTCCGTCGCGTGGGGCGGGGGTTGGCTCCAAGTCTGGTGTGAGGTCGGCGAGCCCTTCCGTTTCGGACGGCCAGGGGTCGGGTGTCGGCGGGGGTAACCTGCGCGCCGACACCGGCACCGACAGTGTCCTTTACACCACGGCTCACTCTGCGGGCGACCAACCCTCCGGCCAGAGGAGCGCCCGGTCCGGCGGAGACGATGCCCGTCCGTCGTCGTCCCCCATCTCGCAGTCTTCCGGCAACCGTGCCAGGAACCTCAGCCCCGACGAATCGGGGCAGGGTCCGGCCGGCCGTGAGGAAGGGCGCGACTTGTCCCCGGCTGAGGCCAGCAAGCCGGATGTCCAACTCGCGAATGCGCGCCGTGATGACGGCTCCGCCACCGCACAGCGGCCCGCCTTGGACCGGCCCGTCGCGGAACCCGTCGTCTCGTCGGGGCACCGCGGCTCCGGCATGACGGCCGGGGACAACGTCCCTCGGTCCTCGCCCGACAAGGCGCGGCCATCTGAGAAGGCCGCTCATTCCAAGGCCGGGTCGACGCGGCCGTCGTCGACAGACGACACCGTCACCCACTCGGCCGGCACTCCGGATGGTGACCGGCTCGGCGCGCCCGCGGCGGGGAACGGCCCTGTCAGGGAGACTGGGGACGGCACCCCCGTACGTACCCCGGGGATGACGGACCACATCGTGCCCCCCTCCCCTCCCTCAGACGACACGCCTGTGTCTCCCGAAGCCGCCACGACGCCGGACAGGGGCAGTGCTGGCCCGATTGCCATGCCGAGGGTGGAGGACTCCACCTCGTCCGAGCCGGTCGGCACGGCGCCGCCCGCAGTGGACCCCGGCGCCGGCCTTGAGGCGGGCGGGCGTACCAGGGGACACCAGGAGGGCGACGAGGTTCCGGCCCCCAGCCGGGACACAGACACGGCGCCCACAACTGGCATCTCTCCTGTTCCGGACGCCTCTTCCCCCAATCACCGTCACCCGGGCAGGGCGCGTTTCGATATCGATGCCGTCCGGGCGCGGCTCGCGGATCCGGGTGTGTCACCGGAGCGCCGGGAGGAGTCGATGCTCTGGGCCGCAAGCGCGGTGCTGGGCCGTATTCGGCACGTCGCCCCGGATGAGAACCCCTTGGGTGTCGTGTCGCGGCCCGAGGACGTCGTGGAACTCGTCGCCGCAGAGCACTTGCGCGCTGGGCACCTGCCGGCGACGGCTTTGCTGGGCTCGCTCGTCAGGGGACCCGAGATCGCCGCTCGGCCCGCTGTGCAGCCGCAGCCCCACCCGGAGCCCGAGGCCGTCGACGGGCGGTCGCAACCGGACGCCGAGCAACTGCCGGCCTCGCCGGTGACCGTGCTGCCCGGGTCCTCGGAAGAGCTTCCGCAATCCTCCTCGTCCCCGGCGCCGGGCTCTGCTGGGGAAGGGGATCGGCTGGGGTCGGAGTCCGAAGGGCAGGACGTTCTCTTCGCGCCACCGGCTCGTGGGGTGGGGCTGGATCCGATTCGTGACTGGTCGGAGATCTCGGCGAGTGGTGGGTCGCGTCGTTCTTCCGCGTTGCGTGCCATTGACCGGGCGGTGGAACGGTTGCCGCGCAATCCAGGGCTTGAGGATTTGCGGCGTGTGCTGGTCAGCGTGACGGAGTGGCAGAGCGACAAGGGGCCGGGGAGCAGGCGGTGGGGTGCTGTTTCGCGTCTGGAGGCGGCGGTTCGCGACAGGATGGAACAGTTTGCTCCTCCGCGTGTTTCCGTTCGTGACAGGGTGGAGCAGCAGCGTTCTGGGCGTGACAGGGGGGAGCAGCAGCGTGTTTCCGTCCGTGACAGGGTGGAGCAGCGTGTTCCCGGGAGTACTGCTGTGCGTGGGGGCTATTCCGCGCAGCCTGGGCCTTCGTCGCGGCGAGGCGAGCCGTCTGTTATGGCGCCGATGGCCCCTGCCGCTCAGGTTGCGGTCGAGGTGGAGGGGTTCGGTCCGGCCAGTGGGTTCGAGGTCGAGCTGCACCGGTACCGGGTGGAGTTGCCTCGTGACGCGGAGGTCGAGGAGTTCGGCGACATCGTGGAGTTGCCCGGGCTTCTGGCGATCACGTTGGACAGGGCTGGGGGAGTGCCGGTCCTTGAGATCGTCACGAAGCCGGCTCGTGGCCTGGTGCGAGGACGGCCGGACGGCCGGGCCGAGCGGGCTGATGTGCTGGCGGCCTTCCACGACGTGATATCCCGGCTCCGGTACGCGAGGCCGGGAGCGAGAATCGGGCAGATCTTCCCCGAATCGGCTGGGTATGCGGTGGATCCTCTCGCGGAGGACCTGCCGGTCAGGAACAACGACGCCGGATACGCGACGCTGGTGCATCACACGGCGACGGCTCCGGCCTCGGGACTCGTGGCCTTCATCGAACACGTCAGGGGCCGTATGCGGCGTGAGTCCCCACCCGTGCAGATCGCTCATACGGATGCGGGCACCGGCCTTGCATTCGGTGCCTGGGCCCGTCAGGACTTCGCACGCTGGCTCAGCCAATATCCGGACTGGGCCGATGCCGTGAACCCGTGGGACGCCGCCGAACTGGAAGGTGCGGCCGCGCTCGCGTTCACCCAGGTCGCCGCCACTGTGCGCGGAGCAACGCTCCAGACAGTGCGACCGAAGGACCTCACAGCGGTGGCCTCCCGCGATTCGCTCGCGGCCCTGCGGAGCAGCCTTGGTGAGGGGCCGCGCACGTACCTTGAGCATCAGGCGCGGCGCATCCGCGCCCGCTTCGCCGAGGCCGTCGGCAGGGACGTCATCGACCTGCCACTGACCATGTCACGCGGCCCGCTGCGCGCGACGGCCGGCCAGTACCTCGACAACTTGCTCCTGCACAGTCCGGAACGCGTTGTGAGCCAGTACGAGGCACTGGGAATCCGCACCGACTTCCCCACACTGGATGCCAACCCCGACCGCCGAGGTCGGGCGCTCATCGTTCCTGCCGTCGTGAGGATGGAGGCGCGGAGCTACGCGTCGATAGAGCAGTCTCCCCAGACCATCGAGCGCGACAGCGACACCCTGGCGGTCCTCTCCCTCAACCTCTACAACGGGGCAAGGCTGGATCGCGGCCTGCCGCCGGTCGGCCGGCCCCTCGCCCCCGCCCAGCCCGACTTCCTGTTGGCACCGCCCGCCACGACGGCCCCGTCAGTACGACCGGACGGCAGCACGGTGCCGGCGGAACCCGTCCTTGTCTCTCCCCGTGCGTCCTCACCCACTCCTGTCCCGCCGGCTCCCGTCGTGAAGGCGGCCGGGCTCGTCGCGATGGACGCGGACGCGCGGGCACGGGAGCTGGTGTCGCTGCCGTGGAGGGACCGGGAACTCCTGGCTGCTGACCGGGCATTCGTGGAGCAGTTGCGTGCCGGCTTGTCCGTGGAGGACTTCACGGCGGCGGCGGCGCGGTTGCTGGTCGTCGTTCCTGACGGAGTGGAACAGCCCGAGGCGTCCCGGGCGGAGGCGGAGGCCCTGGTCGCGAGCATGCTCGCCGATCCGCAGATCGCGGTGGCGTTGCTGACCGAGGGCCGTCGTCTCGTCGTGGTGCCCCGTAACCGGCCGCTGACGTCGCTTGAGGAGTTCGCCGGGCTCAGAGCCCGCCACCATTCCGGAGCGGGCCGGTCGTTGGACGTCGCACGGGGACTCTTCGATCGCCGCCGTGGTCTGGTCGGTGTGGGTGAGGAGAACCTGCTGGGTGAGAGCACCGACGTGATCGGTGACGACTTCTACGACGACGGGTATTCCATTGCCCGTCATGAGTGGGCACATGCGATCGAGTCAGTGCTGAGCGCCGAAGACCGGCAGTTGATCCGCGACGTGTACGAGGCGAAGGTTGCCGCCGACCCGCCTGCTCAATGGCCGGACGAGTACTCGTCCAGCAACGCCCACGAGTATTTCGCACAGCTCAGCAATGCTTATCTCGGTGCGAACACCGGCAAGGAATCCAACTCGCGGCGCCGCTCCCGGAACAACGGGTCTGACTGGGTGGAGCAGCACGATCCGGCGCTGCTGCCGCTGCTGCGCAGGCTCTACGGCCCCGGCCGGCCCTCGAGTCTCGGCAGCAGGGACAACCCCTACGTCCTCACGGGCTTCCGGCAATTGTGGGACCAAGCCGAGGGCGGGCCGGCGGGTCAGGCCCTGGAAGAGGTCGAAGCGAAGGTGCTGCCTCCGTCACCGGACCGCCAGACTGCCTACAAGCGTGAACCAGGTGAGTCCCCGGTTGGTGAGCCGATTCTGTTTGCTCCTCCGTCGGGTGGTTCCAGGTCACGGTCCGAGCGGCGGTCGCCGGGGCCCACGCTGATCACGTTCGATGCTGCGGGTGAGGCCGAGGAGATGCACTGGTCTCAGGTCGAGGGAGCGTCGTGGTATCGGCAGTTGCCGTCGGTTCAGCGTCGTCGGTTGCGTGGGACGGAGGACTACACGCCGTTCAACGACGCGCTGGACAGGATGCGCAACACGGTCGTGGCTGCCGTGGACGGCGGGGCGGGCCGGGATGACGTCCGGCTTCTTACCGGGCTGTATGAAATGCGGGGCAACCTCAGTGCTTTCGATCCGGTGATGCAAGCCCCGTTCCAGCAAAGCGTGCAGAGGCGGACGGGATCGCGCGAGTTGTCGTTGGTGCGAGGCTCGATCACCCGCTTCGGCCGGCATGTGCCGTACACGGATGTGACCGTTCCGCATCCTGGTCCGTGGGCGCAGGATGCCACGTCTCAGGGCCTGGCAGCCTCGCTTGAGCATGTGCTGGGTGCGCACAGCACGGCGACGATCATCACGGACAACGAGATGAGGGGCAACAGCCAGTCGGAAGCGCTGCGGCGCAATATCGAAGCGATCAATGAGCGGAACGCGGGCAGGCACGGATATGTGCCGCTCGTCGTGGAGGTGTCCCCGCTGACCCCCTGGTACGACGAGAACCAGAGGGGGTGGATGACCACAGTGTGGGGTGTGCCGATGCGGCTGCGCCATCAGTCCCCCTTCGCCCAGGTGACCGTTACCCGCGGCACAGCGGCATCGGCCGGTCCTTCCACTGGGTCGGGTGAGTCCTGGGAGTCGGCGGACGTTCTCTTCGCGCCACCGGCTCGTGGTGCGGGGCAGACGGAGGAGACGATGCGCCCCGCCGCAGCCGTCGCGGCGCAGGCTCCCGCCGCCGGGCAGGGGCCGCTTTCTCAGGAGGAGCGACTGGCCGAGCGGGGACTGACGCCGGTGTATGTGCCGTCGGGCGGGGACGTGCTGGCGCACGCGCTGACCGCTGTCGCGCCGGGTGAGGGTGGCCGACTGGCGGGGCACAGCCGCCCCGCCGGTCCAGAGGAGCTGCGCACCGCCCTCGCCGACGCGCTCGTCGCCGACCTGGGACTGCCGCCAGGCGAACAACGGCTATGGTCTGCGGTGGCAGGACAGGCAGGGCCGTCGGAAGCTCCGCTCGTGACTGCTTTCGGCGGTTCCGCGGACGAGGCCGTCCGTGCTCTGCGGACCGGATCAGGGACTGAGGCCGCGGACTGGCTCACTCTGGCCGTGGCCGCACCCGTCCTGGGGCTGCGTCTGACTGTGCTGATGCCGGACGGCTCCTTCTGGACGACCGGCCCTGAGACTGGTCGGCCGGTGGCCCTTGTCCAGCAGGAGGACCCCGCCCCGCACACCGGGCGATGGGCGGCCACCGAACCCGCCGCGCAGGCCCGGGGGGCTCGACGGTCCGACGGGTCGCGGCTCGCGGGTACCTCAGGTCACAGCTGGGGCACGACGTCCGCTGACAGCAGTACGCCTCCCGGCACCCCCGCGCGTGCCGCTGCGACGGTGTCGTCCTCGACGGCGCCGGCAGACGTCGGCGCACGCACCGGAGGGAGTCCGGCGAGGCCGGCTGGAGCTCTTTCCGGCGACTCGGCGCGCCCCGCCGTGTTCTTCGGCTCCGAACCGCGGCAGAGCACGCCGGATTCAAAGCGGGCTGGTACCTCCTCCGGAACCTCGGTCACCCGGACACCTCCGGCCCAGGTCGCGGAGACCAGCGAAGTCTCCGCCCCGGGCGCGGCCAGCGCTCTGGCGCCCCCTCCGGCTCGGGAGACCGCCATACACCCGCCAACGGCCCGGGAGATGAGGGACGAGCAGGGCACGGACGCGGTGACCTCGGAACCCGACGCCGTGCCGCCGCGGACCGACGGGGTTGCGGCGATTGTGGTGACCTCTCCCGAAGGGGAGGTGTCCCCGCCGGATGCCCATCACGATCCCGATCCGGGACCCACCGGGGCCGCGCCTTCCACACCGGTTGCTGAGACGCGTGATCCCTCTCCGTGGTACCTCGCCCATGGCGCGATGGGCCAGGCCATCGTCGCCCGTTCCACCGAGGCCATCGACTTCCGGCGGGAGCAGGCGGATTTCTGGGCGGAGGAGATCAGTTCACGCCTGGACCTGACCGGTCCCGGTCCGCACATCGCGCTGCGTTCGGGCATCCGGAGTGTGATCAGCGCTCTGCTGCTCACCTCCGAGCCGAAACAGTGGGACGACATCCTCGCGGCCGGGCGCACGCTGGCCGTGAACGGCCGGCTGGTGTGGCTGCGCCCGGTAATGCGGGATCTGACGGAGGTGCCCCGGACCAGGGGGGAGGTCAACGAGTACCCGGTCGGCTTCGCTTCCACCGCCACCGGAGGACGGGCCGGACACGAGGTCACAAAAGGAATAGAATCGACCCTGCTCACCCTCATCAACCTGGGGACGAGCGTTGCCGCGTCCGTAGCCGCGGTATCCGCCCCCCAGATCTACGTGAGTTCTTCCAAGTCCAAGGACAGCGGCTGGGCGCGTACCATCCTGGCCGGCCGCAAGCCGTTCATCAGCGACCTCACTCGCTTCAGCGCCGGTCTTCAGATGAAGGTGTTCGTCGACGGTGCGGACGCCACTCCCACAGTTTTCCATCAGGTCACCGTGCCGGACCGGATCCATGTCGACATTCCCACCGTCTACGCCGGCGAGGAAGGGCACCGGCCCGACTACCGTGCCCCCGAGGCCGAACGCCCTCGGTATCAGCGGGTTTCCCGCCCCTCCCAGGCCCGTGAGCTGCTGCAGGCGATCGACCTCACGCCCGTCATCGCCGGGCTGCACCGGAACATGCTTGCCGCCGGGCTGCCTGCCTCGGCCGTCAAGAAGATCCTGGCACAGGCGAAGATGGACCGGGCCCAGGGGTTCCTGACCGAGTCGACGGCCCGCAGTCGCTATCCGTGGTGGGCCGGTGGTGACTCCTCCAACGGCATCGAGGTCAGCGGGTCCTTGTTGGGGAAGTTCCGGGGGCACCTGCGGATCCGTAGGGAGATCGACAGCCTCCAGTATCTCGGGGACAGCAAGGTCGGTACCCGCGACGACATCGGTGTGGGGGAGGGCAGCACCCGTGACAGCAAGGGGGGGTCGGACGCGGGATTCGGCTTCGGTTACAACACCGCCGGAGTCGGCGCGAACGGGGGAACTTCCCCCCACGCCGAGAACGAGCTGCCCGCCCAGCTGTCGGGCCTGGCCCCGGCGGTCGCCATCAAGGCCGGGGTGAACCGCGGCGCCGGCCATTCGCTGAACTCCTCGCATACGAGCCATACGGTGCTCAACGACTTCGCGCAGCAGTCTCGCTACCGGGCCGGGCTGCGCCTGGAAGTGACCTTGGAATCCAGCACGCACAGGATCGCACCGGTGCAAGTCACCACTGAGGGTGAACTCAGTGTCCCGCGGCGGGAAGCGGCGCACTTCGTGCGGCGTACCGTCGGCTCGGGGTGGACCGCCGATCTGCGACCGGCGGTCGGCGGCCCGGATGCTCCACGGCACCGCGTGTTCGCCATCCCCCCGTCGAGGAGGGTGTCGAGGCTGCCGGAGACCAGGCCGCGGTTCCGGTTCCGGATCGACGTGGAGCGTGCCCAGGGGTGGCTCACCCCTCACCCGCGGGAGCCGCTCGCGCCCGCCTCCCGCCGTGGCCTCGGTTTCGGCGTGCCGATCGCTCTGCCGGGCGCCGAGACCCTCCAGAGGGACCTGCGGGACGCCATCGAGCGGCTGCACGTCCTGGACGTCGGTGCCGATAAAGCGAAGAAGAGCGCCTGGGCCCAGGCCGACCGGGACCTGGCGGCCTTCTACGGCCGCCCGGCCCTCGAAGGAGACCTGCCCCAGGCGCTCCTCGGGATCCACCGCACCATTCAGGTCGGCGGACGCCGCTACAAGGTCTCCGCGAAGGCGAGGTGGGGCAACCGGATCGAGGAGCCCAGCCCGCTGACCGACCCCGTCACCGAGGGCAGCCACCCGGAGGGTGACTTCTCCATGAAGGTCAACACCCGGGCCGCGACCGGGGCCACCACGGCCGGTGAGCGCGGCAAGGGCTGGAGGGTGACTGCCACCTTCGGTGGTGGAGCCCGTCTGGCCATCCCCGAGTACGAGCTCTCGCTCGGGAAGCTGCACGTCACCACCCCGCCCATTCGCATGCAGTTCGGTTCTGTGCGAGGTGTCGTCAGCACCTCCAGCGAAAAGAGCCGCAAGTACGGCGGCGCCGTCGGCAGCTACCGCCGGACCGAGACCGGTAAGCGGGTCGACGAGCACCGCTATCTGATGGCCGTGAACTGGATGGTCACACCCGAGAAGAAGAACCGGTTCAAGCCGAACTGGCTCAACAAGCGCCGGTTCCTGAGCGGGCGCAATCCCTTCGTCGCCCGGATCGTCGTCCCACATGAGCACGTGCCCGCCACGCCGGTCACGCCGGAGCAGGCACAGGCGGCTGGGCACACGGTCGTGGGAATTGTGCCGACCGAGATCGGCCGGCGGCTGGACTTCACCAGTGGGGCTCAGGGGATCTACCCCGTCTTCCACCTCATGCCCGAGCTGGCCCAGCTCGGCGCCCGTATGTATGCCGAGCGGCTGTACGCCGGGGAACGGAACCCGGCGGAGCGGCAGAGCCTGATCGACGCCTGGCTCGACAACCCCGCGGACTGGCCCCAGGAGATCCGCGACTTGGCCCATCCCATGGTCCTCGCCTCTCACTTCGGCGAGGAGGTCGGTCAGGGCGGATACGAGAAGGAACTGCCTGCGGACGGCAAGTACAAGCAGGCGCTGCGCCTGCGGGTCCTCGTGGACAACGTCAACGACCTCGGGGCCGACACGGAGACGGAGGTCGAGCAGTACGTCAAGGGCAACACCGCTTACGAATCCGAGCAGGAGGGCGAGTGGAGTGCGGGCGTGACGGGCACCCTCGGCCCCCAGCTGCGGTTCGGCTCCGAGGCGCGAGTCGGTGACCACCGCGCTGGCCCCGGAGGTCGGCTGACGGTTCTCGGCCACGCCTCGGCGGCCTGGAACTGGGGTAAGGGGGCGGCCGAGAGCGACGGCCGGATCGATATCACCCGGACCACCTACGGGGGTTCCGTGCACACGCTGCGTACGGACCCGGTCTTCGAACTGACCTACGTCCGCTGGCGCGGCGACGAGCTCACCGAGACCACCCGGTATCTGCGTGCGAGCGAGGCCCTCGATCTCCTCGTCCCCGAGCGACGGATGTCCGACATCCTTCCTCCCGCGACCGGCACGGCCGCTGGACCGGAGCCGAGGCAGACCTCGGCAACGGACCGGTCCGCGGAGCCGGACCAGGTTCCGGTGGCCGAGGTGACCCGGACCTATCTGGATACCGGTCTGCTCTCTGGGATCGCGCACCCCGAAGTCTTGCGGGTCGACGTCCTGAAGACGATCAACGACCGGCTGCGTGCCAGGGGAATTGTCCGTGGCGAGGGCGAGGAAGCCACGGGGCCTCGGCCCAACCTGCTCCAGCGGTCGCTGAAAGCGGTCTACTCCGCCGAGGCGTTGCAGAGCGAATGGCACGCGCTGACTACTGAGGGTGTTCTGCGCTGGTTCCCCGTGCCCGGTCCGTGGGGCATCACCCGGTATCTGTGGGTGAACGTCACGGCGATCAGGCTCGACCGCCCGCATGGGCAGCGCCCCCGTGACGAGATCAAGCTCACGCTGCGCGGCGAGGCGGTCGACGAGGAGTCCCAGAGCCGCGATTCCGGCCGGGAACACGAGATCGGTGTCGATGTCCGGGCCCGTGCCGGTGACGAGAAGGGGCACGGCGGGTTCGAGGCCGGAGTCGAGTACTCCGCGTCCAAGGGAACGAAGGACGAGGAGGCTGAGAGGAGGGTCGGAATCTACCGGGCCACCGCCCAGGACACTTCCGAGGAGTTCGAACACGGCATCACCATCCGCGTCGAGATGGGTACGACCACCGAACTGCCGGAGGTGCTCACCACACCCGCACGGGGTGCGCTATCGGTGGCCCGCCTGTTCTCCCGGCCGGAAGGCCTCAAGGGCACGCCGTCGGTCTTCACCTGGCATGACTCCGGGGACCGCCCGGACCAGCTCGTCGACGGCGACGTACGACTGCTCGTCCCCCGCCACCTCACCATCGAGGGCGGGAGCCCGCAGCAGTGGCCGTACGGCCTCACCGCGCCGCGTGAGACCCAGGTCACCTGGCTGGGGCACAGCTCGCAGAATCCGCCGGCTCCCGCGTTGCCGGACGCGTTCGTCGACAACCTCCATCCGTGGACGGTGCCCGCCGCCGGATCGATCGGGCGCTGGGCCAAGCTGACCGCAGTACGCCACCGGACTGTGCCCTCCCCGCAGGTGGGCGCGGTGCCGGAGATAGCCGGCCTGGACCTCACCACCACCGCGGGGGTGCATTACCGCCACCGCACCACGGGCACGGTGATGCGCCCGCGCATCAGGGAACTGCTGACGCACTCGTACGCGGTCCCGCTCGGCGACCAGTCGGCCATTGTGGGCTTGGAGCTGGACGGCGCCGAGATCCTGGGCCCCCCGGAAGGCGTACTGCTCAAGCAGCGCAGGTACCACCAGGCCGATGTGGAACCCACGCACGAGACCCATCGGGACAGCGGCTGGCGGATCGCGGCCGGTCCGGACGCCGGCGGTCCGGTCAACGATCAGCAGATGCTCGAAAGTCTGCCGGTCGACATGAAGAACTGGGACGACAGCGAGAGCCGAAGCGCCGCCCTGGGCGATACCGACGAGCGCAACGCGGAGGGCAAGCGTTCCTACCGGGCCTACCGCTTCGACGTTACCGCCGTGGTCAACGGGCCGCACGGGACTGTACGGATCAAAGTGCCGGGCGGTCTCTACGGGGCGCTGCCGGTGGACAAGAGCACCGGCACGCTGGCCGACGGTCTGGAAGACGACGCCACCCTTGGCCCGCTCCTCCGCCCGGCACCGCCGGTCACCGAGACGACCAGTCGGGAGGGCATGAACTCCCTGCCGGACACCGTGCGAGCGCAGTCCGCCACCGCGAGCGAGTCCCGGGAGCCGGGGGAGACCATACCTGTGCCCCCGACCACCACCACGCTCCTGGAAGTTCCCGTGCCCGCCCGGCTCCCGGCGGAGGAGACGCCCTTCTCCGCCGAGCAGCCGCCTCCCTCCCAGGAAGCGCGGTTGGCCGAGCTGGGGCTGGAACGGGTGCACGTCCTCGCCATGGGGGACGAACTGGCACACGCGCTGACCGCCGTCGCGCCGGGCGAGAGCGGTCAACTCGCAGGGCACAGCCGGCCGGCCGGGCCGGAAGAGCTGCGGAACGGACTGGCGGGCGCGCTCGCCGCCGATCTGCGCAGGCCGCGGGAAGAGCGCCGGCTGTGGCCGGCCATCGCCGATCTGACCGGGCCGGAGGGGACGGTGCCACCGCTCGTCTCGGGCGGCTCGGAGGAAGACATCGTCCACGCCCTGCGCACCGGATCCGGGCCCCGTGCCTCGGACTGGCTGACGCTCGCGATCGCGGCACACGTCCTGAGGCTGAACCTGACCGTGCTGAGTCCGGATGGCACCCCCTGGACGGCCGGACCCGACGACGGCCGCCCGGTCGTCCTCCTCCAGCAGGAGGGCCCAGGCCCCTACACCGCCCGGTGGGCGGCGACCGAACCCGCTGTAGCGGCTCGACAGGCCCGGCGGCCCAGCCTGACGCGGTCCGATGAGAGCTCGGACGGGCGGTGGGGCGCCAGGCCTTCTGCCCTTCCTTCTCCCCACTCGGCGGTGCCGGTCGGCCCCGGCGCGTCGGGTGAAGGGTCCACGGCGCGGCCCGCCGGCACTGGCGACTCGGAGCGGCCCGACGTGTTCTTCGGCTCCGACCCGCGACCGACCCCTCCACTTCCGTGCCCCGGTCCGTAGTCTCCACGTATCTCCGCACTCACTGCGGCCGCGAAGGCCGCGGCCGGAGTGGTTCGCGGATCCCGCTCATGCCGCGGGTGCAGCTTGCCAGCGTTCTCGTCCCCGCGGATGCTCGGGGTGGGTCCTGATCCACGCGGTGACCCGTGAACCGAAGGAGGCTTCGGTCCCCGGTCGGGTGCGTGTCCGTGCCCGACCCGGTGGTACCGCAGATGCCGCGGAACGGTTGATTCCCCGCCGGGACGGCCGAGTTGCCAGTTGCCTGGCGTCGACCGTCTTCTCGACGCCTGACGCAAGTCAACCCACAGGCCCTGGGGTCTGTCGTCAAATGTCACGCCCGCATCAGGAGTGAGGCGAGGGTGACGGCCGCTTCGTCGGAACGCTTGGGATTCTGCTCGCCTATCGTCGCCTACTGTGCGAGCCCGCCGATCCCGAGACCCTTGGCCTCGTCGCCAGTTGGCTGGTTGTGTGTCCGGCTACCCGGATCTCGGTGGGTGGTGTCAATCGCCGGGGCGATAGCCGACGTCCAGCTATGAACTGCGTCTATACGCCAGGTGTATAAACACTATGTATAGTGGGGCTCGTGTCTGCTACCGATTCGATCGCTTCCCCTCGCCTGCGCTTGAAGAACGCCCCGGGCGCGGCTGTTCTGTGCCTCGGCGCAGGGCTCGTCGGGGGCATCCTGACGAACCTGGCGCAGGGCTGGCTGCCCGGGGCGTGGAACAACTTGGCGAACTCCGGTGCGGTGTGGACGATGTTCGCGTTCGCCGCGGGCGTCGCCTTCGCGCACCGCACCGAAGGCCATCGTGGTCCGGCGGCAGCCGGAGCCTTGGCGGAGGTCGGGCTCGTCGTCGGCTACTACGGGTACGCCGAGTTCGGGCGGGGCGGCATGGGCTCGCTCACCTTTCCGTTGCTCTGGCTCTCCATGGCATGCGTCGCGGGGCCGTTGTTCGGCGTCGCGGGCGCGTGGTCGAGACGCGCTACGCGGCCCTGGCGGCGTTACGTGGCGCTCGGCGCACTCGGCGGCCTCTTCGGCAGTGAAGGCCTCCACTACTGGCTCGGCCTGGGGTACCTACCGCAGGCAATGGTGTGCGTCGCTCTCGCCTGCGGTCTTCCGCTGCTGTTGGGGCGCACCTGGAAGGAACGCGGCCTGAGCCTCGCTGTGGCGATCCCCGCGTCCTTCGTCACCTATCAGGTCCTCTACGGCCTCCTGGACGCGGTGTCCGGCTGAGTGGGCCCGCCAGGTAGGGGCACGGCTGTCAGCGACGGCCACTGAGCTTGTCACGAAACATCAGCCCACATCAGGAGTGATGCGAGGGTGACGGCTGCTTCGTAGGACTGGATCGTGTGGGCGATGCCGCGGTGGCGGAGCCAGGTGTGGATCGCCTTCGAGTTGTAGCCCTTGTCGCCCAGGACGTGATCGGGCCGGACGTGGGGCCGTCCCGGTCCGATCCGGGGCACCCGGATCTGTTCCATCACGGCGGTGAACCGGGTGCAGTCGTTGGCGTTGCCGCCCGTCACGACGAAGCCGAGAGGCCGGCCCCGGCCGTCGCAGACCAGGTGAATCTTGCTGGTCAGACCGCTCCTGGACCGGCCGAGAGCCGGGTCGCGGAGCCCCCTTTCCCGGCCCCCCCCGCCGCATGCTGATGGGCCCGGACGACCGTGGAATCGACCGACATCAGCCACTCGATGTCGCCCGCCGCGTCCGCCTTCGCCTGAGCAGCCCGCAGCATACGTTCGAACGTCCCGTCCGCCGCCCACCTGCGAAAACGCGTATGCAGCATGGCCCACGGCCCGTAACGCTCGGGCACATCCCGCCAGGCCGACCCGGTCCGGAACTTCCACACGATCCCGTTCAGGACCCGGCGGTCACCAGCCGCTTCCGCCCCCGCAACGGCATGGGAAGCAACGGCCGGACGAACTCCCGCTCGGCATCGGACAGTTCATGACGACGTATCACGACAC
Source organism: Streptomyces sp. NPDC091972 (assembly GCF_044756385.1). Classification (NCBI taxonomy): domain Bacteria; kingdom Bacillati; phylum Actinomycetota; class Actinomycetes; order Kitasatosporales; family Streptomycetaceae; genus Streptomyces; species Streptomyces sp. NPDC091972. The sequence goes on from NZ_JBIVSV010000013.1 coordinate 249,563, forward strand.
CATGATCCACCAGTGGCGATCATGTGAAGACACTGCCTAGCGATCCGAGACCTCCTCGGCCTGCGGCGCCCCGATCCGAGCGTCCTCCCCGTAGCCGCTGGAGTGATCCCGGCAAATGATTTCATCTCGGGGTGATCGCGGAGCCAGGCGGCCAGGTCCTCACGTTCGCGGCCGTTGTAGAGGTGCAGCGGCCGGCGGGTGGCCATGTCGAGCAGTACCGTGCCGTGATGGCGGCCCTTGCCGAAGGCGAAGTCGTCGACACCGAGGAACTCCACGTCGCCTGTCGTCGGCTCGGGTAGGGCTGAGCAGCCGCAACAGCGTTCACTGGGCCACGGTGAGGCCGACCGCGGCCGCCAGGCGTGTGCGTGCCTGGCGGCCAGAGCCGGCCCGATATGCGGTGGTCGTTGTTTCCGCACCTGTCCGTGCTGATGATCGAGGAGCTACAGCAGCGGCTGGACAAACTGGTGCTGAGGACGCGGACACGCGACGAGCCCGGCCTGCCGTTGCTGCGGGCTCAGCGGTGACGTCCGACGATGGCTCCAATCCAGGTTGGGAACAGGTAACGCTGATCATGGAGGTCCTGGGACTTGCGTGACCGTCGACCGGCGTCGATTACCTCGCCAAGCGTGATCCTGAACGCAGCCATGCGGAGCATGGTGAAGGAAGCCGGCAGCCTCGGCCTCATGGTCCGGTTCGAATCCGTCCCTGCTGTTCGACCAGCCCAGTCACTGGGGCTTTCGTGTAAGGACCAGAAGGGGTCGTACGCCGACACCAGTGGTGTGTCTGCCCCACGCCGTCATCGCCCGGCCAGACGCCGGCCCGCTTCGCGAGCGGCTGAGAGCGCGTCGGAGCGCTGCTGCTGGGCGAGCTCACGCAGGCTTTCCATGCCGGGAGTGGTCTCAGCGAGGGTGAGTTCGCGCTTGATGACCGTGAGATCGGCTCCCCAGATGTCGTCGAGGACCCGCTCCAGGTACGGGGTGGAGTGGTCCCAGCCTTCACGCGGAGTGCCTGGCCCGTAGCCGCCTCCCAGCGCAGTCACCAGCACTGTCGGGGTGCCTTTCAGCAGCGGCGTGGTGGGTCCGGCGCCCGCAATGACGAGGTCCACCCAGGTCTTGAAGTGCTGGGAGATGCCGTAGTTGTACAGCGGCACGGCCAGGATTGCGGCATCTGCACCCTGCACTTCTTCGGCCAGGGCCGAGGCCAGGGCCAGTGCTTCGCGCTGGGCTGCTGTGCGATCCGTCTCGGGCGTGAAGCCGGCCACCGTGGCGAGGGACCAGGCGTCAGCGGGCAGGGAGTCGGTGCCGAGGCGGCGCCGGGTCACCGTGCCGTCGGGGTGGGCGGCGGTCCACTCGGCCTGAGCGATGTCGGCTATCTCGGCACTGGCGGATGCGCCGGGAAGGATGCTGGCGTCGAGTCGGAACAAGTTCATAGTTGGCCATCTCTCTAACGGGCTGTGGGCGTGCATGCGGGTGCGACGTCGGGAGGGTCCCCGAGAGTTCGCGCTTCCAGCACAGCCTAAACGGACTTTACCCCGTTTGGTGTTGCTGCTTGTAGATTGGACCCGTGGACTTCTCAGTAGTGCCTTTCGGTAAGCCGCGCGGCGAGCGCGCCGATGCGGTGCGCAACCGTGAGCATCTGCTGCGCACCGCCCGCGAGATGATCGAGGAACACGGTGTACCGAAGGTCACGATGGACGGCCTGGCCGAACGCGCCGGCCTCGGCAAGGGCACCGTCTTCCGTCGCTTCGGTACACGGGCAGGTATCTTCCAGGCGCTGCTGGACGCGGACGAGCGGCAGTTCCAGGAGAGGGTGCTGTCCGGACCGCCGCCGCTGGGGCCCGGAGCCGATCCCGTGGAGCGCCTTGTCGCCTACGGCCGCGCCCGTGTGGCCTTCCTCGTGGACCACCATGCGATCGCGCGAGCCGCTATCGACCGCGACGAGCCCGCCCTGGTCGGCGACGCATCGCTGACTCAGCTCCATCTCCGGATGCTGCTGCGCCAATGTGCGCCGATGCCGAACTTGGAGGGCGTGGTGGTGCAGCTCACCGCGGCCTTGGAAGGGCCCCTCCTGCTGGTCCTGTCGCGTCCGACGCCCGATGCTGGGACTGCGTCGGAGATCAACGGCTTCCTCGGTGACGCCTGGCAGACGCTGATCGAACGCCTCGTGCGGTGATGACCCGCGGCGCGGGCCAGTGGCTTCACGCCCCGGATTGCCTGCTGCGGTGCTCCGTCCGCCGTGCGGCACCGACTATGCCGAACACATGCGGCAGGTCTCCCAGGAGGTCACACAGGTTCGCTTCCCCGACAGCTCACGTGGACCGGTGACCCGCAAGGCCCGTCGGCAACGCCGACTCCGGCCCGCCCGGGAAGGGCCGTGGACCAGGCCCTGACGCGGCGACGCGCGTCGTAAGGGGGGATCGACAAGCCGTGGATACGCGATTGCACGGGCGATAGAAGTGAAGCAGCACATGTTGGAACGCGGCAGAACTCTCAGAAGGGGGAGCGTCGTGATCGATCGCGCAGGGCTGGCGGGCTTTCTCCGTAACCGACGTGAGGCGCTACAGCCGGAGGACGTCGGAATGCCTCGGGGGCAGCGCCGCAGAACCAGCGGGCTACGGCGGGAGGAGGTGGCGACGCTGTGCAACATGTCGGCCGACTATTACTCCCGTCTGGAGCGCGAGCGTGGTCCGCAGCCGTCACTGCAGATGCTCGCGGCGATAGCCCAAGGGCTCCACCTGTCCATAGACGAGCGTGACCATCTGTTCCGGCTGGCCGGACACAATCCGCCGCCGCGTGACAGCTCCAGCGAGCACATCAGCCCGGGGTTGCTGCGTGTTCTGGACCGGCTACAGGACACGCCTGCGGAGATCGTCACCGAACTCGGGGAGACCTTGCGGCAGACACCGATGGGCGTCGCCCTCACCGGCGACACGACGCAGTACACGGGTCCTGCTCGCAGCAGCGGCTACCGGTGGTTCACCGACCCGAGTGCCCGGGACCTGTACGCTCCGGAGCAGCACGCGTTCATGACCCGTATGTATGCCGCAGGCCTGCGCGCCATCATCGCCCTCCGCGGTCCCGACTCCCGAGCCGCCTATCTGGCGGATCTGCTCCTGGACTCCAGCGAAGAGTTCCGGCGGGTGTGGGATGACCACGAAATCGGGATCCGCCCGCGCGAAGTCAAGCACTTCGTTCACCCCGAAGTCGGTGCCCTGGAGTTGAACTGCCAGCGCCTGATCGATCCGGACCAGGCCCACTCCCTGATGGTCTACACCGCCGTCCCAGGCACGGAGAGCTACGAGAAACTGCAGGTCCTGTCCGTGATCGGCGCACAGACACTGCACTGAACCGACGCCCCGAAGACCTACTTCGACCGTCCGAAGTTCCAGGGTCCGGCAGCCGGGCGGCGGCGGCATAGTCGGCACGCCCCAACCCGGACCGTGTCGGCCGGCGCAATGTCACGTGATCCTTTCTTCCGGTCTTCGCGATGATTCTCGCTCGCTGTCAGGCGCTACGGGCCGAATGGACGGCGGACCTGACGCAGGTCTTACATCTCCGGCCGGCGCGCGTCGCCAGGTTGTTCGGTACCACCTCGGTTGTCGTTACCGGCCTGCCCTGAATCGCTTCCACCGTCCCGACGCTCGGTGTGTCACCCACGGCCGAACCCGCTTCATGCCGGGTCCCGGATCGATGCCCGCTTCAGCCCCTTCAGCCCGACCCGAGCCTGGGATCGACAGAGCCTGGATGATCCCGCTCCCGGCGGCCAGCCTTGGAGCAGCGCTCGACCCGAAGGCCACACGAATGGACGCGGCGCCGGCCTTCCCCTGCCCGAACTTGCCATCAGCCAGGAGGCATTGATGAATGATCAGAACGACGTGGGAGGCGCCGGTTCAGGTGTGTCCCGACGCAACTTCGTAGGGGGGAGCCTGGCCGCCGTCACCGTGGCGCCGCTGCTTACCGGACAGGCCGAGACGGCAGAAGCCGCCCCCGTAGCCACCGTCGACGGCGTGACGCCGGTGACGGTACGAACCGCCGTCAACGGCGATCCGGTCACCCTGCGGGTGGACCCGCGAGCCACCCTGCTGGACACACTCCGCGAGCGGCTCGACCTCAAAGGCACCAAGAAGGGCTGCGACCGGGGACAGTGCGGCGCCTGCACTGTGCACATCGACGGCCGACGCGTGCTGTCGTGCCTCACGCTGGCCGCCACGACGAGCGGCCACCAGGTCACCACGATCGAAGGGCTGGCCGACGGCGACCGGCTGCACCCCATGCAGCAGGCCTTCGTCGACCACGACGGTCTGCAGTGCGGCTTCTGCACCCCCGGACAGATCATGTCCGCAGTTGCCATGGTCGACAATGAAGGACCCGCCCGCTCGGACAACGAGATACGTGAGCGCATGTCGGGCAACATCTGCCGGTGCAGCGCCTACCCCCGCATCGTCGACGCCATCCGGGACGCGCAGCAGGTGATGCGCTGATGCGGCCCTACATCTACGCCCAGGCGCGCTCGGTCCGCGAGGCGGTGCGCAACGCCAAGCCCGGCACCGCGTTCCTGGCCGGTGGCACCACCCTGGTGGACCTCATGAAGCTCGAGGTGATGTCGCCCGACCGTGTCGTGGACATCAACCGGCTGCCACTGGACGGCATCACCCTGGACCATCAGGGTCTGCACATCGGTGCGCTCGAACGAATGAGTGACGTGGCCGCCGCGCCCGCCGTACGCAAGCACTACCCGATGGTCGCGCAGGCGCTGGAGCTGAGTGCCTCGGCCCAGCTGCGCAACATGGCGAGCATCGGCGGCAACCTGCTGCAGCGCACGCGGTGCGGTTACTTCCGCGACGTCACGACCCCGTGCAACAAGCGTGAGCCGGGCAGCGGCTGCTCAGCCCTGGAAGGGATCAACCGCGGCCACGCCGTGCTGGGCACCAGCGACGCGTGCATCGCCACCCATCCCAGCGACCTCGCCGTCCCGCTGGTGGCGTTGAGCGCGATCGTCCACCTGGCCTCGGCGCGCGGCACGCGCACCGTACCCCTGGAGACGTTCTACACCCTGCCCGGTGCCACCCCCGAGGTCGAGAACGTGCTGCGGCCGAACGAGCTCATCACCGGGATCACCGTGCCCCGCTCGCCCTGGGCGGCGCACTCGCTGTACCTGAAGATCCGCGACCGGCAGTCGTACGAGTTCGCCCTCACCTCGGCCGCCGTCGCGCTGCAACTGCGCGGGCGCACCATCGTGAACGCCCGCATCGCCGTGGGCGGAGTGGGGACCAGGCCGTGGAGGCTGACGGCCGTCGAACGCGCCCTGACGGGCCGGCCCGCCACCTCCGCGACGTTCGAGGCGGCCGCCGCCGGCGCCGCGGACGGCGCCCGCCCACGGGAACACAACCGGTTCAAGCCCGCGCTGCTGCGTCGCACCCTGGTACGGGCCCTGACCGAACTGCAGGAGAACCGGTGAGCGGACGGCATGGCCCAGTACGGCCTCACTCCGTCGGGGCAGGCGGTTCCGGATCTGGTGGCGCACATGCTTGAGATCGCCGCTGACCTGGTCGAACGTGTCCGTCGCGGGATCCCGTTCGTAGCTGCCACCGTCACGAGCGTTGCCGGCAGCGCTCCGCGGCAGCCCGGCTCGTCTCTGGTAGTGGACGCGGACGGCACTGTGCTGGGCAACGTGTCGGGCGGGTGCGTCGACGCCGCGGTCCACGACACGTGCCAAGGCATGTTGGCCGGGGACCACCACGCCCGGACCCTGCGGTTCGGGTACAGCGACGCCGACGCATTCGTCGTGGGTCTGACCTGCGGTGGCACCATCGAGCTGTTTCTGCGCCACCACGATCCGACTACCGAGCCATGGCTCGAATCGGCCTTGGCCGATGCCGCAGGCGGCCGGGCGGTGGCCGTGGCCACGATCGTGCGCGGCCCGGAGATCCACCTCGGCCGGGCCATCGTCGTGCGGCCCGGGGGATCCCTCTCAGGAACGCTCGGGGACGAACTGCTCGACCAGGTCGCCGAGGCACAGACCACCGGTGCCTTGCACGCCGGGCGGACCGGCACGCTCGAACTCGGGGTGGCCGACAGCTACTGCCGGGAGCCGATGACCTTGCTGGTGGAGAGCAGCTCCCCACCGCCTCGGATGCTGGTCTTCGGCGCAATCGATCACGCAGCCGCGCTGGCCCGGCTCGGCTCATTCCTCGGCTACCAGGTGACCGTCTGCGACGCCAGGGCCACGTTCGCCACCCCGGAACGATTCCCGGACGCAGAGGTTGTCGTCGAGTGGCCGCACCGCTATCTCGGGTCCCAGGCAGAGGCTGGCCTGCTGGACCAGCGCACCGTCGTGTGCGTGCTCACCCACGACCCCAAGTTCGACCTGCCGCTCCTTAAAGCCGCGCTGCGCATGCCGGTTGCGTACGTAGGGGCCATGGGGTCCCGCCGGACCCACGAGGAACGCCTGACCCGGCTCCGTGACGCCGGTCTTACCAGCGGGGAGCTCGATCGACTGCACTCGCCCATCGGCCTCGACCTCGGGGCACGTACCCCGCAGGAGACAGCGCTGTCGATCGCGGCGGAAGTCGTCGCCCACCGGTACGGCGGCTCCGGGGCACCCCTGAGCACCGGCGTCCCTATCCACCACGGTGCCCCGTCGACCGGCACACTCGCAATCAGCAGTTGAAGGATTCACGATGTCCCGTTCCCCAGTCGGACGCGAGACCGAGCGCGTCGACGGCAAGCTGAAAGTCACCGGCGCGGCCGAGTACTCAGGTGACTACCGCGCCGCCGACCTCGCACACGCCCATCTCGTCACCAGCACCATCGGGCGAGGCACCCTCACCGGCATCGACACGGCGGCCGCGCTGGCCTCACCCGGTGTCCTGCGTGTCTATGCCGCGCCAGACCCTCGCTTGGGCCTGTATCCCATCACCGGCCCGCTCGCCGGCTTCGTCGAGAACTACGTCCCGCTGCGTGACGCGGAGGTCCACTTCCACGGCCAGGCCATCGCGATGGTCGTCGCCGAGACGCCCGAGCAGGCACGCGACGCTGCCGCGAGGGTCACCGCGACCTACGAGACCCGGCCACCGCGCACCTCGATCGCGGACGAGCCCCACGTTCCGGCCGGCCCTACCATCAGCGGTTCACCCAGCAGCCTCAACATCCTGGCGCCCGGTGTCTCCTCGATCGACGCCGCGCTCGCCGCCAGCGACGTCGTCGTGGAGGCCGAGTTCCACCAGCAGATGCAACACCACGCGGCGATGGAGCCCCACGCCGTCCTCGCCGTCTGGAAAGGTGACCAGGTCACCATCTACGCCGGCGCGCAGGTTCCCTCGGCGTACGCCGTCGGGACGGCCCAGCGGCTCGGCGTCCCGCCACAGAACGTCCGGCTGATCACGAAGTACGTGGGCGGCGCGTTCGGCGCCCGCGTCATCCTGTGGAGCGACACGCCGCTCGCCGCCGCGGCGGCCCGGGAGATCGGCCGCCCGGTCCGGCTCGTCCTCACCCGCGAGCAGATGTTCACCCTCACCGGCCACCGGCCGCAACTCGCGCAGACCGTCCGTCTGGGCGCCTCCCGCGACGGCGTCCTCAATGCCGTCAGCCACCAGAGCGTCTCCGAGCGCCCGACCACCGTCACCTTCCCCATGACTCCGGCGCACGCCACCACGGACGCGCTCTACCGCACTCCGAACCTGCACGTCGATGCACAGCTGGCCACCCTCGACATCCCCGGCAGCCGGGCGATGCGCGGCCCCAACGAGGCACCCGGCTCCTTCGCCCTGGAGACGGCGATGGACGAGCTGGCCGTCGCCACCGGCGTCGACCCTGTGGAGCTGCGGCTGCGCAACTACGCCACCAAGAGCCCTTCCACAGGCTTGCCGTGGTCGAGCAAGCACCTCGAGGAGTGCTACCGCGTCGGCGCGCGGCGATTCGGCTGGTCGGCCCGCAGCGCCAAGCCCCGCTCACGCGTCGACGGGCAGTGGCTGTACGGCACCGGCATGGCCACTGCCATCTACCCGGCGCACCGCCGGGCCGCGAGCGTGCGGGTCCGGTTGCTCGACGACGACACCGCCGTGGTCTCGACCGGGATCTCGGATTTCGGCACCGGCGGGGCGACCATGGTGGGGATCTCCGGCGCGGACGCCCTCGGGATTCCTCTGACGCGAGTGACGCCCGAGATCGGCGACACCGTGCTGCCGCAGGGTGCGCCCGCCGCTGGATCCAGTGCCACGCACGCCACCGTGCCGTTGATTGTGAACGCCGCCCGCGACGCGATCAACGAGCTCAAGCGGCTCGCCGTCACCGACGACAGGTCGCCGTGGCACGGAGCGAACACCGACGACCTGCGCTACGAGCGCGGCGTCCTGCACGGTCAAGGGCGGTCGATGACCTTCGGCCGCCTGCTGGCCGCCGTCGACTCACGAGGCATCACGGCCCTCGCCGAGTCAGCCGGCGACGCCGACCCGGGGTATGTGCACCACAGCTTCGGCGCCCACTTCTGCGAGGTGCGGGTCAACCGGTTCACCGGCGAGACCCAGGTCACCCGGTTCACCACGGTCGCGGACGTCGGCCGCGTCATCAACGCACGGGCCGCCCGGAGCCAGCTCGTCGGCGGTGTCATCTTCGGTATCGGGCACGCCCTGCTGGAGGAGAACCCGCTGGAGCTCGACACCGGGCGCCTGGCGTCCAGCACATTCGCCGACTATCTCGTGCCCGTGAACGCCGACGTCCCCGACATCGACGTGCACCTGCTCGGTCGGCCTGACCCTGTTCTCACCGGGCCGCTGGGCGACGGCGCTGAGGAGGTCGGGACCAGCAGCCTCGGCGCCCGCGGGCTCGGGGAGATCGGCACGGTGGGCTCGGCGGCCGCGATCGGGAACGCTGTCTACCATGCCACCGGGATCCGGGTGCGCGACGTGCCCATCACCCTCGACAAGCTGATCGAGCACCTCTGATCGAACGTAGTGGACACTGTCCGGTTCTCAAGGGCCGCTTTCGGACACAAGCCGGCGAGGAGGACGCGTGCGGCACAGGAACGACCCGCACCTGCGCTCGGACGCGCAACGCAACCGCGAACGCATCCTGGAAGTGGCCCTCACCGAGCTGTCCCGGGCCGCCGACACCCCGCTGAGCACGATCGCCAAGAAAGCGGGCGTCGGACAGGGCACGTTCTACCGGAACTTCCCCAACCGCGAGACCCTCGTCCTAGAGCTCTACCGCCACGGAGTACAGCAGATCGCCGACTCCGCGTCCGAGCTGCTGGAGACCATGGAACCCGACCGCGCGCTCAGGGCGTGGATGGACCACCTCGCCCGGTTCGCGATGACCAAGGCCGGCCTGGCGGAGGCGATCCGCCAGGCCCTGAGCACCCCGTCCGGCAAGGCGGCGACCCCAGGCCACACCCCGGTGACCGAGGCTGCCGGTCTCCTGCTCCACGCCTGCAAGGAGGCCGGCACGATCCGCCCCGGCATCACGGCCGACGACTTCATGCTGGCCATCGCCGGCCTGTGGCACCTCGCCCCGCACGACGACTGGCAGCCCCAGGCGACACGCCTGCTGGACATCGTCATGGACGGACTCCGTGCGGGGGCACCCGGACGTCCGCGCCCCTCCGGGCGATCAGGCCGACACTAGGGACCAGCGCTTGCTGACACGGCGCGGCCCGTATTGGGAAGGGCGGTGCGGGCGCCGGTGGCGATGTCGGCGGCGTTGACGCTGGTGCGCGTCTCCACGTTGTTCGGTATTACCCCGGTGTCGGCGTTCCTCGGCACAACTGCCGAATCCGACCGTCGTTTATGTCACCGGCATGGCGTGGGATGTGTCCGCGACTTATCCGCGATAGCGGTGAGCCGCTGCAACTTCTCGTGGCTCTCGCTACCGGGGACCGCTGTGTAGACGGACAGATGGTGGGACCACTCGGGGTCTATCAGTACCTGATAGTGCAGTTCCAGTGTGCCGACGTCGGGATGTACGAAGCGCTTGACGACTGGTGGGATGGCGACTTCGTGCTTCTCCCACACCTGCCTGAACTCTTCGCTCTCGGCCAGGAGCAGGTTCACGAACTGCGCCGCGCGGGAACTTGGGCCGCGTAGCGTGGCGATCCGGCGCAGGCCCGAGGCGAACATGCGCGTAAGAAACGGGTGGTCCTCAGGGGCGTAGAGCTGCCGGGCGGCCGGATCGATGAACCACCGGTAGCCAATGCTGCGAGCGGGCCCGCGGTAAGAAGTGCGGTCGCCGGTCAGGGCCACACCCAGCGGGCTCTGGTGGAGGGTCTCACCCAGTTCGGTGATGATTTCGGCGGGCGTGTCGTCCAGACGCTCCAGGATGCGCAGAAGGCCGGGACTGACGTGCGGACCGGCCGGCTCACGCGCGGGTGCGTTCAACCCGGCCAGCCGGAACAGATAGTCGCGCTCATCCAAAGAGAGATCGAGCCCTTGCGCGATGGAAGCGATCAGATGCTCGGACGGCTGAGGTCCGCGCCCACGCTCGAGCTTCGCGTAGTAGTCGGTCGACATGTTGCACAGCAGGGCCACCTCCTCTCGCCGCAGCCCACTGGTCCTACGTCGCACACCACGCACGAGTCCGACGTCCTCCGGCTGTAGTGCTGCCCGTCGCCGTCGGAGGAAAGCGGCCAGCCCAGCCCGATCGATCGTCATGCGCTGCCTCTGTTGTCACTTGCCTGCACCGGACCATCTTTACCGTCTCGATGCGTGGTGTGTCACGTGAGGCCGATCCCGCATGATGCTGCAGACCCGGATCGCCCGATTCACCACGTTCGCGGACCTCAGCCGCGTCATCCATGTGTGAGGACCGGGCCGGCGCCTCAGCGGCTACGGGCCCTGAATACTCTGGCCGGCAGTTATCACGGCGAGGATGCTGCCGCAGGCCGGACGTCAGCTCCCGGAGCGCCATCGGCACCGTCGTCTGGCTCGGCGCTCGGCACCGCCTTCGCGTGAGCCGTTGCCCGGCGCGGCTACGACGTCGAAGGAGGTCGCAAGCGAGCGTCAACGCGGCCACGGCGTCCACCGGGTGGTGCCGCGGCGGGGGATAGACAGCAACTCGCCCTCCCCGGCACCGACCGAGGCCGCAGCCGTTGGCGGTGATCGGGCTCGTTCACCCACTCCGCAGTCCACGACCACGGAGCGGGGCCGCCGTTTTCCTCGTGTGGCCGTTCTGTTTTACGCAGCCAGCTGACGGCGCAGGGCCTCTGCGTCGTGGACGTTCGTCATGTGCACGAACCGGCCGTCACGGATGTGGTAGACGGCGAACTCGACGATTTCGAAGGAGGCGCCGGAGGGCGCCACACTCAGCCACTCCTTGGCGGGTGTGCCGGTATTCAGCAGCCGTGCGGCCAGGTGGTCGCCGTCCACGGAAAGTTCCTGGATCTCCCAGTGCAGGTCCGGCACGGTGTTCCCCAGCTCAGTGAGCGCCGAAACGATCAGATCTGCGGTAACGGCGTCGCCGAAGTACGTGAGGTCGTCACTGAGGAACTCACGAACGCCGGCGAAGTCGTGGGCGTTGAGGGTCTCGATGTAGCGCGTGTAGAAGGCGCGGAGGTCGGTGTCTGACATGGTTCCTCGCTTGGTGGTGAGGCCAGCACCTTGCTGGTCTCACCAGCGTTGCCCAGCCCGATGCTACGATCCATAACATGTCGTCCATGATTCTTCATCGATCGTCCAGCGCCTTGGCGCCCTCCGATCCCGTGGCCGACAGGATTGGCCTCTTGCGGCCTCGGACCGAAGCGCACCCGGGTCTTCATGCCGCGGCGCCTTGGGCGGTGCAGTTCGACGCCTTCGAATTTGTCAAGATCGGATGCGCGGTGCGCGGTGGGTGCTGGCTGGTTGTGGAGGGATGTGAGCCCCTGTACCTGAAGGAGGGCGACTTCTTCCTCCTGAGGTCTCCCGGCCCTCACGTACTCGCCACTTCGCCCACCGCAACGCCTCGACCCGGTCGCGAATTGTTGGAGAAGGCCTCGCGGGGCGTCGCGCGGATCGGCGCTGAGGCCGACGAGACCAACTACGTGTGCATGGCGTCTCTATGGTTCGACGAGGCCAACGCTCCACTTCTGCTGGAGATCCTTCCTCCTCTTGTGCACTTGCCGGCGACGAATCCCCTGATGCGCCAAGTCGCCTACATCACCGAACTGTTGGGGATGGAGGTCGAGAGCAGAGCTGTCGGGCGATCCCTCGTCCTGGACCATCTGGCACAGATCATGTTCGTTCAGGTGCTCAGGGCGCACGTCGCACAGACCGATCAGCCCGCCGGCTGGCTGGGAGCGCTCAGCCATGACGGAATCGGCGCAGCGCTGCGTGCCATGCATGCCGATGTGGCTCACCGCTGGACCCTTCGTGAGCTCGCGGCCATCAGCCATCTTTCCCGATCCGCTTTCGCAGCCAAGTTCAAGAAGGAGGTCGGCGTCGCGCCCCTGGAATACCTCATCCAGTGGAGGATGAGCCTCGCCCGTGACGCGCTTCGCCGTGACACGCATTCAATCTCCGATCTGGCCTTCGCTACCGGATACGAATCAGAGAGCGCGTTCAGCACGGCGTTTCGCCGTGTCGTAGGAGTCTCGCCGCGGCAGTTCCGCGATGGTGCACGTCGCGCCGCAGGCGCCCCCGATGAACGCGAAGAACATTCGCCCTCCTGCCAGGAACCGGAACAATCAGCACCCCCCTCGGGATCTAGCTCAGAAGTCGCACCTCGATCGATCGCGGAGCGGGGGAATCGAGCAGAGTTCCTCGTCGGGTGATCTTCTGCGGTGCGCGCATGAAGGCAGGGTCCCGGCGTCGGAGCAGCTCTGGGCCTCGGCGTTCGTGTCGATCCGCCGCGTCGGCGAGGAGCACTCGCTCTGCTCGCTGGCGCTTGGACGGCTGCTCGTCGGCGCCGCGGTGCTGGGCGCCCTCTGCGATCCGGCGCGAGGGTCGCCGCCCCGGGGCCGATCTCGCCAGCCACGGCCGGACGATACGTAAAGTAATGTGGACCCTTTCTTATGGATGGCATCCTCGCTCTCTCGCAGTATTGATGTTGAACGGAACGGCATCGAGATAGTGAGCCTTTTTCAACCTCATGTCTGTGCTGGCCGGCGGCCTGTTGACGGTTGAGCACACCAGTCCGCAGCGAGGTCATGACCAGCTGATCCGTGGCCGGTCACGGTGGCCCGGACGCTTGGCCGGACATGGTCAGCGGAACCGACGGCCAGGTCGGGGAGGGCTCGGTTACGGAGATCCCCATGGGACAGCTTGAAGGCAAGACGGCCGTCGTCACCGGAGGCAGCACCGGTATCGGTCTGGCCACGGCCTTACGACTGGCGGACGAGGGTGCGTACGTGTTCATCACCGGGCGACGCCAGGCCCAGCTGGAGGACGCTGTCAAAATCATCGGCACCGACCGGACCACCGCAGTCGTCAGTGACATCGGAAAGGCGGAGGACCTGGACCGGCTCTACGGCACCGTTCGGGCACGAGGCCGGAAGCTGGACGTGCTCGTGGCCAACGCGGCGATCGGCTCGTTCGTGACGCTGGAACAAACCACCGAGGAGCATTTCGACCAGACTTTCGCGGTCAATGTCCGAGGCACTCTGTTCACCGTGCAGAAGGCATTGCCGCTGCTCAACGAGGGAGCGTCGATCGTCCTTGTCGGTTCGACGGCCGCTGACCGTGGAACGGAGGCGTTCGGCGCGTACGCAGCGTCGAAGGCAGCCGTCCGGTCCTTCGCACGGACGTGGTCCGTCGAGTTCAAAGGCCGCGGCATCCGGGTCAACGTGGTCTCTCCCGCATGGATCGAGACTCCCGGAATCGCCACCACCTTCGGTGACGAGGAGACCTTCGAGGCCATCAAGGAGCATGTGGCCACAGCCGTTCCCAGCGGCCGCATGGGCACGCCCGAAGAGGCCGCCGCAGTCGTGGCCTTCCTGGCCTCGCAGCAGAGCAGCTACGTCACCGGCGCGAACTTCTACGCCGACGGTGGCGCGAACCAGGTCTGACCCTTCAGCCGTAGATCGCCGCGCTCGCCGTAGTGCGTCGACTTCATGTGACGGGAACTGTCGGCAGGAAGGCGGAGTTGCTCGCTCTGGACTAGCGTCGCTCACCTGTGGCAGGTGAGCAGCCGAGGAGCGGAGCGAGCCGCCGCATGGTGAGGTTCTGGCGGTATACACGGCCACCATCAGCACCCGCTCGGCCAGCGGAAGACACCACGGCGGACCACCACCGGGGCCGTCTCGGCGCCGCTCGCGCGCCACGCGCAGCAGCTTCTCGAACCGCCCCATGCGCAACCCGGCGAACGTCTCCACCCACACCCGCTCAGCACGTAACACTGTGGCCGTACCAAGAAGATGCCCTGGCCGCAGCCTTGTGCAACACCCTTTAGCAGACACCGCGGCTACCTTTGAACGCTCATTGGTACGGCCACGCAGGAGGCAACGGTCGCCACCCGGCCGTGGTCACCCAGCTCTTCAGCAGCCGACAGCCCTGCCGTGATCCCCTGCCCTGGTAGGGGGGAGTGTCCGAGGATCTCGGAGGGCGCTGGGGGCGGTTCGGTCAGAACATCGCGATGGGGTTGACCGGCACGCCGGTCAGGCCGTGGATGCGGGGCGGGGCGACGGTGAGCAGGAAGCTGTAACGCTTCAGCCGTGCGCACAACGCCGTGAGGTCATCCAATTGGGGCACGTCGATCAGAGGCATCGCCATCCGGCCGAGCGCTACCGCGTGCAGCGGCGAGGGCTCGTCCGGGTTCAGCGGAGGATGCGCGTCACCCCTGTCGGGGGCAACGATGGCAACCCCTCGGCGGTGCATCCACCGCACTGCGTCCATGCTGATTCCCGGGCTCGGTGTGTCGTGAGGCGCGCGTCCTGTCCAGCCGAGCCGGACCACCAGTGCGTCCCCGGAGCTCACCTGCACTCCCTGCCGCTTCTCGGCCTGTTCGAAGTCGTGTGACGTCACCGCGTAGCCGGGGGGAAGGGGGCCGTCGACGGCCAGATCGAGCAGGACCCCACGTGTCACTATCCCGGCGGCGAAAGCAGCCGTCGATGCGTGCGTGATCCCGACGGGGGTGACGACCTGCTCCCTGGCTCGGCCCGGATAGACCTGGCCGTCGGTCGACCAGTGTGCGAGCGCGTCGAGGTGCGTCGACTTCCAGTGGTGGCTGTGGACCACCGTCAGATCGGCTGCCACTGGTCCACCGGTGTGGGACACCATCTGCTGCACCGGCGATGCGTCGACCGTCTCGGGTGAGAAGGGGCTGAAGAACATCGCGCTCGGTGTGATCGGCTGTGCCAGTGACACCCACTGGCCGGTCTGCGCCTCCGCGGCGGCCCTGGCGCGCACCTCGTCGGTGATCAGGTTGAGGGTGCCGAGTTCGTCGTCCGCTCCCCATCGGCCCCAGTTGTCGGGCAGGTCCGTCTCACTGGTGTTGGTCATGTCGGTGGCCCCTTTCGTCGAAATGTACTCAGACCGCAAGGCAAGGGCGTACAGCGAACTGTTCCGTTGTCATCCCCGCCCCCGCACGTCTGGTAGCTGGTAGCGCTCGGTTCTCGTGTGATCAACGGCCCGCCGACCAGGCAGCGGTGCAGTCCGGTGCGTTCGATTGTCACGACAGTGGACCGTGTTATTCAGGGCCTGACGATCCGCCCTTAAGCACACCGCCTGCGGAAGGTCCGAAGACAGACCGGACGTCAGTGGATGAGCCAGGCACACGATGCTCTGCGGCGGAACACTCAGAGGATCCCCGAGCACGCCTTAGGCACCGTCTGCGAGTTCGCAGGTGCGTTCAACAGCGCGCCCGGCCGTTGTTCGGCCCCCCGAAACTGCTGGCAACGCGAGCAGGTCCACGGCCGGACGGCGATTCAGGTCCGGGACGAGACTCCATTGCGGGATCTGGCGCTCAGCGACGTCTCCGTCCACCCGGACTCTCCACCGTCATCCTCCTTGGCTTCTCGCTCCTGCGATGCACGGACGGCATCCACGGCCGCGAGCAGGCCATCCCCCTACAGCCGGCGCCTGCCCCGAGCCCCGCCTCACGCCAACCGCTACCAGGCCGCCTTCCACCTCGCGTCCGTCCTCCGCCGGCACAGACAAGATCGTTTGTTAGGCGAGTCCAAGGGTTGCCCCAGGGACCCTCCAGGGTTCCTGGGGCGGAGTCATCCGAGACAGGCGGCCTGATGCCGCAGGGCTGTCACCACCGCCTGGTCCTGGGCGGAAGGGTGGGGCCTGGTCACGGCGACGGTAGCGCGTCCGGGCCAGGAGCTGTCGGTGACGGCCACGGCCCGTACACCCTTCGGCAGGGCTGGTAGGGCCAGGTCGGGGATGACCGTGACACCCAGGCCGGCCGCGACCAGGCCGAGGCGTGTCGACCAGCTGCGCGCAGTGGCGGCGATGTGAGGGTTCGACAGGGTGGGCCAGGCTCCGAACTGCGGCTCGCCCGCCGTCCCGTCGCCGGCGATCCAGTGCTCCTGGGCGAGGTCCAGCACGGTGATGCCAGAGCGGCCCGCGAACCGGTGCGTGTCCGCACAGGCCACCAGAAGGTCACCTTGGAGCACTGTGGTCTGTGTCAGTTCGCTCAGGTCGTAATCCGGCAGGCCGTGGCCGACCCCGATCACCGCCACGTCCAGTCGGCCCGTCCGGAGCCGCCGGAGCAGAGCGGGCGTCGAGGCCTCCTCCAGAACCACGGCGAGACCCGGATGGCCAGAGGTCACCTGTGCCATCGCTCGCGGGACCAACGCCATGGCCGCAGTGGGGTAGGCGCCGATCGTGAGGCGACCCGCCAGCCGGTCGCGCAAGCCGGCGAGTTCCAGTTCGGTCGCCGCCAGGTCAGCGAGGATTTCCGCCGCGCGCCGGACAAGCACCTGGCCTGCCGGGGTGAGGGCCACACCTCGTCGTCTGCGGTCGAAGATCGGCGCTCCGGCTGCTGCTTCCATGGCGGCGACCTGGCGGGAGATCGCTGACTGCGTGTAGCCGAGTATCTCGGCGGCCCGAGTGAACGACCCCGCGGCGGCGACCTGGTGGACGACGCGGAGACCCGCAAGGGTGAACTCGACCATGCCCGCGAGCGTAGCATGCGTGTTTGTCATGGAAATGGTGCGAAATCATTGTTGGACTGCATGGCTGGACGGGGGCAGGCTGGCGACATGACACAGCGATTTACTCGAAATGAATTGGTGGCACGGCTGATCCGGGCGGGCGAACTGGAGGTGTCGGGCGAAGATCCGGTCGAAGCCGCGACGTACTTCGATAAGGAGAAGTTCCGCTTTCACGGGCCGGACGGCTTCGAGTCCGATTTCGCCGGGCTCACCGCCTATTTCGGCTCCGTGCGCCAGGCTTTCGACGACCGAACGATCCGACGCGGCATCGTGGTGGCCGAAGGTGACCACCTGGCCTGCCAGACATGGATCGAGGGCACCTTCGCCCGCGAGTTCACACAGTCACCGGTCGGCCCGCTGCCGCCCAACGGCAAGCGCATCGTGTTCGACCTGATCAACATATTCCGCTTCGACGACCGGGGACGCCTCATCGAGGAGTGGGTGCGCACCGACAACCGCGGTCTCTTGCGCCAGCTGGGCGCCGAAGGAAGGTAGCCGGGCAGCCACCGAGGCGGAGTCTGCGTGAGCGTGAAGTCTGCGAGCGGCGGTGACAGGGACTGGCTGCTGTCGGCCGACCCCACCGTCGTGGGCTCGCCGACATGCCGCAAAAGGGAAAGGAGGGCAGTCGACAGGACGGAGCGAGCGGGCCTTCGGCAACCAGGAAGGACCCGGCCCGCGCCGTTGCCCGCGTACAAGTGATCGAGCGCCAGTTCATACGAATGCACTCCCCGTCGTGGCCGTGCCCGGGCGCCAACACGTCCTTGACTGCGTTCTTTCAGACGGGCTGAAGGACCGCTTCGATGAGATGGGGTCCGGGCGCGGCCAGGGCGGTGGAGAACTGTTCGGCGAGCTCGGTCGTGCTGGTGGCGCGGGTGGCGGTCACGCCCATGCCAGTGGCCACGGCGGTGAAGTCGATGTCGGGTCGGCTCAGGTCGAAGAGAGCGTTGGCGGCCGGTCCCGCCTGGTTGCCGCCGACCCGGTCCAGTTCGGCGCGGAGGACGGCGTAGGAGCGGTTGTTGAGCAGGACGGTGGTCACGTTGAGGTTCTCGCGGGCCTGAGTCCAGAGTCCGGAAATGGTGTAGAGCGCGCTCCCGTCGGCCTGCAGGCAGACGACCGGCCGCTCAGGACGGGCAATGGCCGCCCCGACTGCCACGGGGATGCCTTGGCCGATCGCGAGGCCGGTCAGCCCGAGTGCGTCGTGCGGTGCGGAGTTGGCGGTCGCCGGCACGAGGGTGTTCATCCCCTCGGTGATGGACTCGTCGACAATTATGGCTTCGTGGGGAAGCAGGGCGCCGATGATCTGTGCCCAGTTTTCAGTGCGCAGCGGCTCATCCACGATGTCCGGCAGAGGGTCCGTGACGGGCAGCGTCGCGAGAGAGCCCGGCGCGACGATGTCTGCTAGGTCGGTCAGCGCTTCAACGACATCGAAACCCGAGTCCGGCACGAAGTGATGCACGTTCGTTCCCGGCGGGGTCAGGAGGCCCGGACGGCCCGGATAGGCGAACGAAGCCACTGGTTCCCGGGCTCCGACCAGAACCAGATTCTTGGTGCCGGCGAGTTGCTGGCTGACGGCTTCGGCCCGGTAACCCAGGGGCTCGATCGCAGGGATGCCCGCACCGCGCCGTATTCGGGCAGGCCAGGTGGGGCAGAAGACGGCGGCTCCCGTGGCTTTCTGTATCCGGGTGGCAGCCTGCAGGCCGGGCTCGCTCAGTCCGGCACCGTCGATCAGAAGGGCGACGGGCTCCGGTCCGGCGATCACGGCGGCGATGGCGTCCAAGTCGGCGCGGGGTACGGACCGCAGCGGCGCGGGCGGGAGGTGCGGCGCGGGCGGGGTGCCCTCTTCCCAGGACAGGTCGGCCGCCATGATGAGTGTCGAGATCGCGCCGGAGGTGCCGGTGTGAGAGCGGTCCGGGGCGCCGGCCGCCCCGGCGCTCAGCGCTGCCGCCACGGCCTCGGCGGTGTCTCGGCCGATGTCCGACGAGGTCGTCGGCCTGCGCACCCAGCTGGAGACTGTCGCGGCGACGGCATCGATGTCGGACTCCAGAGGGGAGTCGAGTCGTTTGTGCGAGTGGGCGTGGTCTCCAACGATGTTGACCACCGGAGCGTGGGCGCGACGGGCGTTGTGGAGGTTCGCCAGACCGTTGGCCAGACCGGGGCCGAGGTGGAGCAGCGTCGCAGCAGGCCGACCGGACATACGGGCGTAGCCGTCGGCGGCCCCGGTCGCCACCCCTTCGAAAAGGCACAGGACGCCGCGCATGGCCCGATGGTCGTCGAGGGCTGCGACGAACTGCATCTCGGATGTGCCAGGGTTCGCGAAGCAAACGTCCACGCCATTGTTGAGCAATGTGCGCAGGACAGTCTCTGCACCGTTCATGGAAGCTGATTGCCTTTCGCCGGAAACCGGGGCGCGATGGTGAAAGTGGCCAACAGGCCGCCTGACATTGGGGCATCCTGAGACGGATATGCGGGTGAGGAACGGACGGTCGTAGGAAGTAAAGAGCCGGTGCATGGCGGGGGCGACGAGCCATTGGTAGCCAAGTTGCAAGACGGGCCGCTACAGACGACCGGATCGCCGACGGGCGCGATGCGGGCGCAATCTTCCACAGTGTCTCGCAGAGCTCGATGACGGCTCCCTGCAACGCCGGAGGAATTCCGTCAGTCCGTCTG
Organism: Streptomyces sp. NPDC091972; assembly: GCF_044756385.1. NCBI lineage: Bacteria > Bacillati > Actinomycetota > Actinomycetes > Kitasatosporales > Streptomycetaceae > Streptomyces > Streptomyces sp. NPDC091972. The sequence continues at coordinate 269,288 of NZ_JBIVSV010000013.1, forward strand.
ATCGGGTCACCATGCGTCCTGCGTCACCGCGTGTGCCTCCTCAGGCGCTCATTTCTACCGCACGCACGTCTCGACATCCACGGATCGTCAATCCCCCCTTCACCGGTTGCCGGCCTCACGGCGCCGTCTGAACCTCGGTGGTGTGCGCACGCGCTTTGACAACTGGCTCTCGTGGTCCGGCAAGATTCTCGTGCAGCAGATGCATGCCACCGCGCGCCGGTGACACTCCGTCACGGACAGCGGTTGCGGAGCATCGCCATGAGGACGATGCGTCGGCGGAGCGGCTGCACGCCGCGCGGGCGGCCATGATCCGCTTCTGGGCTAGGCCGGCCGAGCCGGGAGGCCGGTATCCGTGAGCTGCTCCAGCCAGTCCGGCAACGGGGTGGACGTCACGGAGGTCGAGCATGGAGATGCCGCACAACAGCCCTCAGCCCAGCAGATCCTCCGAGCGTTCCCACAGACGGCGTGCCAGATCGGCATCGGCCTGCTTGTTGGTACGTGCCGGCTTCTTCTTCTCGTCGTAGATTCCGGACCCAGTCGGCGCCCGACCGCCCTTCGGCGAGGCACGTCGGCTGCTCCGCACCCTCCGAAGAGATCAGCATGACCCGGCTCAAGGGGTTGGTGGCGAGGCCCCTGTATCAGTCGGCTCTCGGATCCGGCACCGAAGCTCGAGGTCACATCGCCCGGCTGGAAAGCCGCCGCGGACAGACCCTGGGCCTGGTAACGCCGGTGCAGTTCCCCGGTAAACAGGATGTTCTCCAGCTTGGCGATGCCGTAGACGCAGATCGGACCGAGATGCCGGTCGAGGTTCAGATCCTCGGTGTCGATCCTGGAAGCCATCCGCGCACCGACACTGGAGGTCTGGATCACCGAGGCGCCCGAGGTCAGCAGGCTGTCCATCAGCAGGCGGGTCAGCAGGAACGGCGCCAGATGGTTGATCTGGAAGGTCATCTCGAGCCCGTCCACGGTCTTGGCCGGATCTCCAAACACGCCCCCGCGTTATTGGCGAGTACGTCGATATGCGGAAAGGCCGCCTCCAGCCGTCCGCGAGGTACTGGTCGACCCCGAGCTCGTCGGCGACCGCCTCCGTCTTACGCAAACCCGGGACCAGGGGGTTCACCCCGGTCCCGAAGCGATGGGTGGTCGAGCGGACCTACGGATGGCTCATGCTTCACCGCCGCCTGGCTGGCGACTACGAGACCCGGACCGCCCGCTCCGAAGCCATGGTTGGTGCATATCGCTAAGGCAGACCCCATGGCCCGCCGTCTCACCAGCGAGAACGCCATCTCCTGGCGCGACCCCGATTCCGCAGGCCAAACAGCAGATTCCGGGATGAACCAACAGGAAGAAACGACCTTTCAGGCAGGCCGCGTACTGGTTTATGGCTCCGGCCAGCCGTCCGGGAGGTCGGGTGCTGGCCCGTTACCGTCCCGCACACCGCTGGTCGGCCGTTTCTGCGGTGCCGTCGCTTGGCCTTCGGCACTCGGGGAGTCGCCCGAGCCGCGGATGCAGACGTTCAGGACCAAAGCAGTACTGGAGCGGGCGCCACCAGCAACGCACGTGTCCTCATCGGGTGTTCACCTGCTCCGTGAGCTTGCCCTTGCGCAGGTTGAGAATCCGGTCGGACTGGGCGGCCAGTTGCTGGGAGTGGGTCACGACGACCACGCACGTGCCCTGCTCGTGAGCGAGTGCGCGGAAGGTGTCGATGATGCCCTGGGCGGTGTCCTCGTCGAGGTTTCCGGTGGGTTCGTCGGCGAAGAGGATGTCGACGTCGCAGGCGATGGCGCGGGCGATGGCGACGCGCTGCTGCTGGCCGCCGGAGAGCTGGAGCACGTTGCGGGTGACTGTCGCCTTGTCGAGACCGAACTGTTCGAGCAGGTGCAATGCGAAGGCCCGGCGGCTGCCTGTGGCGGGTTTGGCGCCGGTGATCTCCATGGCGGTGGTGACGTTCTGCAGGGCGGTCATGTAGGTGAGGAGGTTGTACTGCTGGAAGATCGTGGCGGCGTGCTGGTTGCGGTATCGGCCGAGGCCGATTTCGGTGAGGTCACGCCCGTCGAAGCTGATGGTGCCTCGGGTGGGGGTGTCGAGGCCGCTGGCGAGGCTGAGCAGGGTGGTCTTGCCGCTGCCCGAGGGGCCCAGGATGGTGTAGAAGGTGCCGCGTTCGAAGGCGTAGTCGATGTTCTTGAGCACCGTGGTCCTGCGGCGCTGGCTGGAGTAGGTGTGGCTGACGTCGTTGAGTCGCAGGACTGGCGGCGCGGCGGTGGCGGCGGTCATGGTGGGTTCACTTGTCCTTCGTGAGGATGGTGCGGGGGTTCAGGCGCAGTACGGCGCTGGCCGGGATGGCGGTGGCGAGCAGGCCGATGCCGAGGCCGATGCCACCGACGGTGGCGAGGTCTGCCGGGTCGAGCGACACGGCGATCTTGCCGATGGGATCGGCGTTCTCGACAGGCTTGTCGTCCCAGTCGGTGCCCTCGCCGAGGCCGGTGCTGCCGGGCGGTGGGGCCTGCCAGGAGTCGAGCTTGTTCTGGGCGGCGGTGGCCTCCTGGCCGAGCAGCGCCTGGGTGGCGCTCTGGGTGAGACTCGGGGCGAACATGGAACTCAGGCCGATGGCCACGGCCGCGACGAGGACGGTCTCCAGGGCTTGTTGGGCGATGAGGTTGCTCTTCTTCTCGCCCATGGCCAGCAGGACGCCGTACTCGGTGCGGCGCTGCTTGACGGCGAGGTTGACCAGGAGGGCCAGGACGGCCGCGCCGGCGGTGCCCATGAGCCACATGGCGAGGGTGGCGGTGGAGCGGATGCTCTTGAGCGGGCCCGTCATCTGCTGGATGGCTTTGTCGTTGGCGTCCAGCTTGAAGCCGTCGAGCGCCGAGCCCGTGACTCGCTTCGCCTCGTCCTTGAACGCGGCCTGTGCGTCGGCGTCCTTGAGGAGGAAGGTCGCCTTGCCGACCTGCAGCGGACCGTTCCCGTCGGAGCCCAGTGCGGAGAGGCCGCCCACCGCTCCGTACAGCATGTTGGCAGGGTTGATTTCGTACTGGGGGTCGGGTTCGGTGCTGGGGCGCGGGTCGCGGTAGATGCCGGCCACGGTGAAGTCGGCCGTGGTCTTCTCGTCGTTACCTGTCAGGGGGATCTTGTCGCCGACCTTGAGGCCGTTCTGCTTGGCCAGCCGTTCCTCGATCAGGAGTTGCTCACTGTCCTTGTCGGCGGCCGTGAGGTGCTCACCGGACAGGAGGGTGAACTTGCCGCTGCGGAAGTCGGGGAGCAGCGAGGTGTCGAGGACGCCTGTGCCCACGGTTCCGCCGGGGCCCATGGGATCGATCGGTCCGCCGCCGACCAGCGTGTACTTGCCCTTGAGGATGGCGCGGTCCCACATCGAGTAGGTGTACTTCTGTACCTGGGGCAGAGCTCCGAGTCTGTCGACGGTCGCGGCGTCGATACGTGGAGCCTGCATACCGCCGCCACCGACCAACTGGTCCATGTCCATGGTGAGGTTGACCTCGGCTCCCACGGAGCGCTTGGCGTCCTGTTCGGCCTGCGCCGTCGCGTCGCTGATCAGGATGCCGGCCAGCACCATCACGGTGATGACGAGGAATGTGGCGAGGGTGATCAGGGTGCGGCCCTTGCGGCCCCACAGGCTGAGCCCCGCGCGTTTGACGAAGTTCATGGCGTTTGGCTTTCTGGCAGTTGCGGTTGTGCCGGGCGGGACTATTCGGTGTCGAGGAGGATGGAGCGGGGGTGCAGGCGGAGAATTCCGATGCCCGGGATGACGGTGGAGACCAGGGAGATCCCGAGGCCGATGCCGGCGACGTTGACGACGGTGGCCGGTTCGACGCGTACCGTGAGCGGGACGATCTCGGAGTGCGGCGCAGGGGCCGCCGAGGGCGGTTTGTCGTCCTGTCGGCCGAGGAGTGCGTCCCCCGCGGGCTGCCCTGCAAGTGGGCCGGCCAGAGAAGCGAGCGCGACGGCGGGCAGGGCTGCGGCCGCCACCTCCACGGCATGCTGGCCGATGAGTTTCCACTTCTTCTCGCCCATCGCGAGCAGGACCCCCAGCTCGGCGCGTCGCTCACGAATCTGCAGTGTCACGATGAGGCCGAGGATCAGCGCGCTGGCCAGAGCGATCACCCAGACGATCAGTCGCGCGAACGTGCCGACCTGCTGGATCGGGCGGACCTGGTCCTGGTACGCCTTGTCGTTGACGCGGAAGTCGAAGCTGCCCGCGCCCAGCAGCCGCTCGGCGGCGGCGTGCAGATGCTCGGCCTGGTCCGGTGAGCCGATTCTGTACACCGCCTCGCTGACCGTTGCGCCACGGGTACCGAGATCCTGCGCCGTGTCCATCGGTACGTACAGCGCGTTGCCGGGAAGCTCGTGCGGCGGCGTCCACCCCGTGGGATTTTGCGTCGGGTCCTGGAAGACGCCGACGATCGTCAGGGCCGCGGTGCGCTCGCCGTCAGCCGACCGCACCTGGACGGTCTCGCCGACCTCGAGGTGGTTCTCGTCGGCCAGGCGCTGCTCGATCAGCGCGACGCCTTGGCCCCTGTCCTCGGGGGTGATGCCTCGCCCCGCCACGATCTTCATCGAACCGTACGAGAAGGGCAGCAGCATGCCCGAGTCACGGACGCCGTTCACCGCCAGCGGGCCCGGATCCTTGTCCCTGGTTTCGCCGCCAGGCTTCGACGCTTTCGATGTCAGGGGCGAGAACCCATGCCCCGCGGCACGTATCGGAAGCTGCGGGGTGTAGCGGTTCACGATGTCTGAGGCGCCGAGCCGGTCGGCCAGGGCCGAGGTGAGGCCCTTCTGCTTGACCGTGACGTCGACGCCGATGGTGCGTTGCGCGTCGGCTTGGTGGTGGGCGGCGGCGGACTGCAGCAGGAAACCGCCGAAGAGCAGGGTGCAGATGACCGTGAAGATCGCCAGGAGGGCGGCGGTCTTGGACTTTCTGGCACCAAGGCTCATTCCGGCGCGCTTGACGAAGTTCATGGCGCAGACACAAGCAGTCCGCTCTTTGCAGCAGGATAAGCGTGTTACAGCGGCATAAGGACGCGCCTGGCCCTGGTCTTGGGTCGAGGGCGCCGACTGCGCTCCGTGGCCCATTGCACCGGCTGGTTCGCAATTCACTGCGCCATCTCTTGAGAAGTCATCTCATGTGGCTGGGTAAGCTGCACAACTCGTCCGGCACCAGCCGCTCAACGATCCCTGCCACCACCGGACGCCGGGCTGCACGTGGCAGCAGTTGCCGTCCGCGTCGTTGGGGCCATCGGGTGCGACGGCCACCGACGATTCACCGAGTGGACGAAGGCCCGCGTGTGGGCCAAAACTCGCCCGCCTGGTCCTTGACGAACTCGGCTCGTGCGGCGAGTTGGAGTGGTCCCGCTGTGCGATCGACTCGGTGAACATGCGGGCCTTGAAAAGGGGGAGCTGACAGGCCCGAATCCTGTCGATCGAGGCACGTACGGCTCAAAGTTCCGCCTGATCACCGAGCGGACCGGTCTGCTGCTGGCCGTCGGGATCTCCGGGGCGAACCTGCACCACAGCCAGGCGCTGATCCGGCTGGTCAAGGGGATACCGCCGATCCGCTCACGGCGCGGACGTCGGCGGCACAGACCGGCAAAGCTCCACGCCGTCAAGGGATACGACTGCGACCACCTGCGGCGATGGTTACGTGGGCGCCGCATCCGGCACCGTATCGCCCGCAAAGGCATCGAATCCTCGACTCGACTGGGCCGCCACCGCCGGACCAGAACGCACGATGTCGTGGCTCGCCGGCTGCCGACGCCTCCACCGACGGTACGAACGCAAGGCCGACCACTTCCTTGCCTTCACCGGCATCGCCTGGACCCTCGTCTGCTACCGCGGACTCGACACATGAGATGACTTCTTATCCGGCTGCAATCGTGAACTTGGTCTTATGGGGGCATGAGAGTTCTGGTAGCCGAGGACCACCGTGTTCTCGCCCGCACGATCGCCACCGGTCTGCGCCGGCAGGCGATGGCGGTCGACGTCGCCGCCACCGGCTACGAAGCCGAGCGGATGTGTCTGCTCACCGCCTACGACGTGCTGATCCTCGACCGGGACATGCCGGTCATGACCGGGGACGAGGTGTGCAGACGACTACGAGAACGCGACGACCCTCCGCGCATCCTGATGCTGACCGCGGCTGGCGAGCTCATGGACAAGATCTATGGCCTCACCACGCTCGGCGCCGACGACTACCTCGCCAAGCCCTTCGAGTTCCCCGAACTCGTGGCACGTGTACGTGCTTTGAGCCGTCGCGCGCACAAGCCGTCCCCCACTGTGCTGCGCTTCGGGAGCATCTCGCTGGACGAGGCGCGGCGCGAGGTGTCCGTGGACGGCCACCTGCTGGAGCTCACCCCGAAGGAGTACGGGGTCCTGCGCCGGCTGCTCGCCGCCGGTGGTGCGCCTGTGCCGCACGACGAACTCGTCCGCACTGTCTGGGACGAGCACCTCGACCCGCGCACCAGCGCGGTCCGCGCCACAGTCAGCAGGCTGCGAGCCAAACTCAGCGACCCCGGCTTGATCGCCGCCGACAAGGGAGAGGGGTACCGGCTGTGCGAATGAACTGGCGGGCGTTGTTGCGCAGGCTGCCCTTCCGCGCCCGCCTGGCAGCGGCCATCTCCGGACTCTTCCTGCTCTCCGGCATAGCCCTGCTCGCCTTCGTGGTGCTGCTCGCGCGCTACGGAACGGCCCAGCAGGTCCAGGGATTGTCGGTCAAGTACGGCGATGCGCCGAGCGGCCCTGCGACGCCCTCCGAGCCCGTGCACCCCACTCGGCCGGAAGGCACGACTCCAGACACGAGCGGCGTCGCCCTGATCCAGAAGATCGACCAAACCGTGCAGGCCGTCCAGGACACAGCGCTGCGTCAGATGGTCCTCTGGTCCGCCGTCGCAATCCTCGTGATGGCGTTGCTTGCGGGACTGCTGGGCTGGTGGCTCGCGGGACGGGCATTGCGTCCCGTCGCCTCCATGACCGAAGCCGCCCGCCGCATCAGCGAACAGAACCTGCATCAGCGCCTGGCGCTCACCGGCCCCAACGACGAGCTCCACCGCCTCGCCGACACCTTCGACACCATGCTGGACCGGCTGGAGCGAGCCTTCGAGAGCCAGCGCCGCTTCGTCGCCAACGCGTCCCACGAGCTCAAGACCCCCCTGGCCGCCCAGCGCACCACCCTCCAGGTCGGCCTCGCCGACCCCCTCCCCAAGAGCCTCGCCGACGTCCGCGAGGATCTGCTCACCACCAACCGCGAAGCCGAACAACTCATCAACGCGCTGCTGCTGCTGGCACGTAGCGACCGCGGTCTGGACGAGACCGAGAGCGTGGACCTCACGGCCACCGCGCGGCTCGTGACGGCAGAACTCACCCCACAGGCAGCGGCCCGCGGCGTGCACATCGACCTCAGCGCGTACACCCCACTGGTGGTTCGCGGCGACGCCGTCCTGCTGCGCCACCTGCTGACGAACCTGATGCGCAACGCCATCCAGTACAACCACCCCGGTGGCTACGTCCGCGTGCGACTCGACGTCGCCACCCTGACGGTGACCAACACCGGCGTCCGCGTGCCTGCCGAACTGATCCCCGGCCTGTTCGAGCCCTTCCGTCGCCTCGACACGGACCGAACCGCCACGACCGGCCACGGCCTGGGACTATCCATCGCCGCTTCCATTGCCGAGGCCCACCACGCCACGCTGACGGCGCAACCGGGCGCCGAGGGCGGACTCGTCCTTGCTCTGCGCTTCCCCTGAGGGCTTGGAATGGTACGAGCACCAGCAGATCGGTGGCGGGTTTGGCCTCGACTGTCGACCAGCGTGGTCATCCCGCCGCGCGCAGAGCGTGGACCGGGCCGGCGCGGTGGGACAGTGGTTCCCCTCGGCCGCCGTACCGGGTCGCGATGATCTCGGCGGCGATCGAGACGGCCGTCTCCGCGGGGGAGCGGCCGCCTAGGTCGAGGCCGACGGGGGAGTACAGCCGGGTCAGAGCGTGCGCGCGCACGCCGGCCTCGCGCAGTGCCTGGGCGCGGTGCACGTGCGTACGCCGTGAGCCCATGGCGCCCACATAGGCCACATCGAGCTCCAGTGCCGTCTCCAACAACGGGATGTCGAACTTGAGGTCATGGCTGAAGGACACGATGACCGTTCGCGTGTCGACCCGTCCGGAAGCCGCTTCCTGGGCCAGGTATTGGTCCGGCCGAGCCGCGACGACTTCGTCGGCGTCCGGGAAGCGGTCAGCCGTGGTGAACATTGGCCGGGCATCGCAGACCGTGACCCGGTAGTCCATGGTCCGGCCGATCGCGGCGAGCGCCGCGGCGAAGTCGCCGGCGCCGAAGAGCAGCATCCGCGGTGGCGGCACCAGCGGGCGGACGAAGACTCGCACGGCCTCGGCGTCGTGGACGAGCACTCCGCTGTCGCCCTTCCGGAGCAGTTCCCGCGCGCCGTCCATGAGGCCGGGCGGGGTGTCCGACGGGTGCAGGCTGCCGTAGTGGCCGTCGGCGCGCACGACCACGTGGGCGCCGACGGCCTCCGGCCGGGGATGGTCCAGCACGGTGGCGACGGCTACGGGGATGCCGGCCCGCGCGGACTCAATCACCTCGGCCAGTTCGGGGAAGGTGCGGGTGTCGATGGGTTCGACGAAGACCTCCAGGGTGCCGCCGCAGGTCAGGCCCACGCCGAAGGCGTCGTCATCGCTGATGCCGTACGTCGTCCGCTGAGGCCTGCCGTCCAGGATCGTCTCGCGGGCTCGCTCGAGGACGTCGCCCTCGACGCAGCCGCCCGACACGGAGCCCACCACACGCCCCTTAGCGGTGACCAGCATCGACGAGCCGACGGGTCGTGGGGCCGAGCCGAAGGTTCGCACGACGGTGGCCAACCCCGAGGTCTCGCCGGTCGACCATGCCTCGTACAGGGCGTTCCAGATGTCGTTGTGGCCGGTCACAGCAGTTTGTCCTGGGTGATGGGCAGGTTGCGCACGCGTTTGCCGGTGGCGTGGAAGACGGCATTGGCGATGGCCGCGGTGACGCCGGTCATCGGGGTTTCGCCGAAGCCGCGGGCTCCGAGGGCGTCGCTGGCCGGATCGGGTCTGTCGATGAACTGCACTTGGATGTCGGGGATGTCCGCGTTGACGGGCATCAGGTAGCCCGACAGGTTCGGGTTGACGATCCTGGCCGTCGCGGGGTCGACGAGGGTGTGTTCGAAGAGGGTGAAGCCGATGCCCCAGATCACGCCGCCGAGGACCTGGCTGCGGGCGGTCTTGCGGTTGAGCACGGTGCCCGGGTCGTAGCAGCCGACCACGCGGGTAACCCGGACCCGGCCTAGCAGCGGGTCGACGCGGACCTCGACGAAGACGGCGCCGACCGAGTAGCCGAGCGGTGTGTTGGTGGGTTCCACCGTGAAGTCGAGGGGCTTACCGCCGTGGCCGACGACCGAGCGGTAGCTGACTCGGGAGCGGCGGTTGGCCGTGTCGTACAGGTAGCCGTCCACGGTGTCCACGCGGTCGGCGGGAACGCCGCGCAGGGGCGAGCCGGGTTGGGCGACGGCCAGGTCGATGACGGCCTTGCGTGCGGCGGTGCACACGCGGTTGACGGCGCTGCCGACGCCGGGTGCGGTGGTGGAGGCGCCGGAGGTGTAGCTCTGCGGGAAGGAACTGTCCCCGAGTTCGAACGTGATGTCGGAGAGGGGCATCCCGAGGACCTCACCGGCGATCTGCGTCATGATCGTGTATGTGCCGGTGCCGATGTCCTGGGTGCCGACCTGCACGAGCACCTTGCCATCGGTACCGATGGTCATACGGGCGCCGGAACCAGGCCGGCCGCCGGCGGTGTGGGCGGACGTGGCCATGCCCCAGCCGACGCGTTCATCGCCGTCGCGCATGGAGCCGGGGCGCGGGTCGCGCCGGGACCAGCCGAACATCGACGCGGCGCGGTCGTAGCATTCGCGCAGGTGGTTACTGCCCCATTCCTGACCGTTCTCCATGTTCCGGCTGCTCCAGTTGCGTTTTCGCAGCTCGACCGGGTCCATGGTCAGGGCGTGGGCGAGTTCGTCGAGCGCCGCTTCCTGGGCGTGGCTGGTGCACGCTTCCGGGGAGCGCATGAAGCTCTGGGTGGGCAGGTCCAGTCGCACGGCATGCTGCTCGTTGGACAGGTTGGGGATGTCGTACAGCATGCGGATCGGCTCGCTGCTGTTGAACTGCACGACGTCGTCGCGGGTGATCTGCTGGGTGATGACGTGGTCCAGCGCGGTGATCCGACCGTCGTGGTGGGCGCCGAGCTCGATCGTCTGATGGGTCTGCGCGCGGTGGCCGTTGGAGGTGTACATGTGTGCACGGGACAGCACGAGCTTGACGGGGCGGCCCAACGCACGGGCAGCGGCGCAGGTCAGCACGGTGTGCGGCCAGACAGGGCCCTTGGAGCCGAACCCGCCGCCGAGGTAGCGGCAGACGATGCGGACGTCGGCGAGCGGGACCTGCAGGGCCTCGCTGACGACGTGCTGGGTGTTGCCCAGACCCTGCGTGGTCTCGTACACCGTCACCTTTGAGCCCTCCCACACGGCCGTGGTGGCGTGGGGCTCGATCGGGTTGTGGTGGTGCATGGGGATGGTGTACTCGGCCCTGACCCGGACGTCCGCCTGCGTCATGCCGGCCGCCACGTCACCACGCTTGTACGTGTTGGGGCCGTCCGGTCCGTCGGGCGGCAGGAACACATCCCCCATGGCCAACTCGCCTTGCGCATCGCCCGATTCCTCGTAGTCGACTTCGATCAGTTCTGCCGCTCGCTGCGCCTGCTCCAAGGTCTGGGCGACGACGAAGGCGATGGGCTGGCCTGCGTGGTGGATGTCCGGGGTCTGTATCGGGATGAACGGCTTGAAGAAGGGCCGGTAGGTGGGTTGCCGCAGACGCGGCATGGTCTCGTGCGTATAGACGGTGATGACGCCGCGCACGGCTTCGGCGGCGCGGGTGTCGATCCGGGTGATCCGGCCGCGGGAGACGGTGCTCATCGCCATGAAGGCATGGACCAGGCGGGGAAGTCGTACGTCGGTGGTGTACTCGGCCCCACCTGTCACCTTGAGTCGAGCCTCGACGCGGGACAGGGGGCGGCCGACGACGTCGGTGCTCATCGGGAACCTCCGCTGAAACGGCCGAGTACGTCCTGGAGCGCACGCTGTACCAGCTCGACCTTGAACTTGTTGTCCTCGCGCGGCTGGGCGTCCTGGACCAGGAGGCGTCCGGCCGCCGCGATGTTCCGCTCTGTCAGTGGTTTGCCCCGCAGAGCGGCTTCTGCCTCGGGTGAGTGCCAGGGGCGGGTGGCGATGCCGCCGAAGGCGAGGCGGGCCTCATCGACGGTTCGACCGTTCATGCGCAGCACGACGGCGACGGAGACGACAGCGAACTCGAAGGCGGCGCGGTCCCGCAGCTTCAGGTAACGCTGACGGGCGTCCGGTGCCGGCAGCGGCACCTCGACGGCGGTGATGAGCTCGCCGTGCCGCAGGGCGTTCTCGAGGTGCGGGGTGTGGCCGGGCTCCAGGTGGAAGTCGGCCATGGCAATGGTCCGGGTGCCGCCCGGGCCGAGGGTGTGGACCGTGGCATCCAGGACACGCAGGGCAACCGCGAGGTCGGAGGGGTGGACGGCGATGCAGTGGTCGCTGCCGCCGAGGATGGCGTGCCAGCGGCTGCGGCCCTCCTGTGCGGCACAGCCGGTTCCCGGCTCGCGCTTGTTGCAGGCGAAGTCCTTGCCCCGGAAGTACCAGCAGCGGGTGCGCTGGAGGAGGTTGCCGCCGATCGAGGCCATGTGGCGGATCTGCGGGGAAGCGCCGGCGAGCAGCGCCTGGGACAGCACGGGCAGCCGCCTGCGCACCACTGGGTGCAGAGCCACGTCGGCCATCCTGGCCAAGGCACCGATGCGCAGCCTGCCCTCGGACTCCTCGATGCCGGCGAGCGGCAGGTGGTTGATGTCGATGACCAGGTCGTGGTCCTCGGCGCCGTCCTTCATGAGGTTCAGCAGATCCGTGCCGCCGGCGACGAAAGCCGCATCGGCGCGGCGGGCGACAAGCTGCACGGCTTCCTCGGCCCGGCTTGCGCGGGCGTAGGCGAAGTCCCTCATCGCCGCATCACCTTCGCCGCGTCGGCCACCGCGTCCACGATGTTCGGGTAGCAGCTGCATCGGCACAGGTTGCCGCTCATCCACTCCCGGATCTCGTCCTCGGAGCCGGTATGGCCCTCCTCGATGCAGGCCACCGTCGACATGATCTGACCTGGTGTGCAGATGCCGCACTGGAAGGCGTCCCGGCGGACGAACGCCTCCTGAACGGGGTGCAGTTCCTCGCTTCGGGCAAGTCCTTCGATGGTGGCGATGGAGCGGCCCTCCTGCATCACGGCCAGAGTCAGGCACGACTTGACGCGCCGCCCGTCGACGAGCACCGTGCAGGCGCCGCACTCGCCCCGGTCGCAGCCCTTCTTGGTACCAGTGAGCCCGGCGTGCTCGCGCAACGCGTCGAGCAGGGTGACCCGGGCCTCGACCCCCGGAAGACGGTACCGGGTCCCGTTCACCGACAGTGTGAGGTCGGAGATCGCCCGGGGCTGTGCCGCCTGCGAAGCGTCCGGCGCCGCGGCGGCCGGTTCGGTTGCCCCGAAGGGGACCATCACAGCGGCCGCTGCGGCGCCCCCCGACTTCAGTACGTCGCGCCTCCTGTGCTGTGCCATGGGTCAACAACTCCTCGTCTACCCCGATACGGCGAGATGGGAATGAGCCTGACGTCGACGCGGCCATTCGTCCAACGCAGAATGAGAATGTCTCTTATGCATCGGATGCATGATCACGTGTGAGGTCGGATCCAGAACCTTGATGCTTGATCTGCATGAATTCGGCGTAAGGTATGTCTATGACGCATCTTCGGAACGCGGATCTGAATCTGCTCGAAGCGCTGGCGGTTCTGCTCGAAGAGAGACACGTGACACGCGCCGCCGACCGTTTCCATCTGAGCCAGTCGGCGATGAGCCGAGTCCTGCAACGGCTCAGGGAAACGTTCGGCGACGAACTCCTGGTGCGCACGCAACGCGGATACGAGCCGACCCCGCGCGGTCAGCAGATCCAGTCGGAACTCGCCGACCTCCTGCCACGACTGGAGACGCTGCTACGCGGCGACGCCTTCGACCCCGCGACGGCGAACGGTCATTTCCGCATCCACTGCACCGACTACGCCACATCCCTGCTCGGCCCGACACTCTTCCGCCGCTTCTTCCGTGAGGCGCCCGGCATATCACTGGACGTGGCACCCCTGGGGGACGAGTCCTTCGTCGATGTCGAGCAGGGCCGCGCGGATCTGGTCATCTCCGGCGTCGTGGCGCCCCGTTCCCTGCGCTGGGCGACGTTGTTCGAGGAGGACTTCGTCTGCCTGCTGTCCCACGACCACCCTGTCACCGCCGAGAGACTGACCCTGGACGACTTCACCGCGTACCCGCACGTCGTCATCACCGTCCTCGCCGGCGGCCAAACCATGGTTGAACGCCGCCTGGACGAGCACGGGCTACGCCGCGCCACGGGCCTGCGCGTACCGTACTTCTCTGCGGCGGCGGCCGCCGTGTCCGGCACCGAACTCATCGCCACGCTCCCGCGGCGCGCGGCCCTGGCGTACGGCGACGACCCCGCCTACCGCGTCGCTGCGGCCCCCGAGGAGCTCCCGTCCTTCCCCTACGGCATCGCCTGGCACCCCCGCGTTGACAGCGACCCCGCCCACCGTTGGCTGCGGCAGGTCGTGCGGGAAACCACCGCACAGGTGACCGAGTGCCGGTCAGACCGGTGAATGATCCCATCGGTGCGGTGGGTCTTTCGGGCCGTCTGAGCCCGGATGCACCGGCTTGATTCCCAGTTGATCGTTTCGGGGTCGTGCAGGCCGTGTTGGGGCTGAGTTGCGGATTCGGGCATGGGGTGGCCGCTGGTCTGCCCAGCTCTTCCCCTCTGTCCACAGGTCTCGGGCCCTTTCGGGCAGGTCGGTCAGGGAGCGTCAGAGGGCCGGCGGTGCATGCACCGTGCTGAACAGTTGGGTGAAGTCCTCGCTCCACGGCCAGCGCTCGGGCAGGTGCAGGGTGAGGCGGCGGGCGGAGCGGGCCAGGCGGGCGGGCACGTTGATCAGGCGGTCACGGATGGTGGCGGTGGTCGCCCTGGCATGGAACGCGGGGGCCAGGGCGTCGGCGGCGCGAGTCAGGTTGTGTGCCAGGGCCGCGAGGGCGAGCCACGTGGCGTTGGCCTGGAAATGACCGGACGGCGTGTGGGCGAAGCCGCTGTTCTTGACATCGGCGATCACCTGCTCGACGACAGCGTGCCGGCGGTGATCACGCTCGGCATCCCTCAAGGCGAGCGGGGAGTCGGTGAACGCGGCGTGGTAGCGCCAGGTATCGAAGAGCGTGCCCTGCCCGGCGGGGACGGTGCCGGCGCTCAGGCGCTTGACGCGGCGCGTGACCAGTCGGGCGGTGACCTGCTGTTTCTTCGGCTTGGAAGTGAAAGCGGTGTAGCGGATCTCGGCTATCTCGGCGTCGGAGATCCAGCACTGGCCCTCCTCGTCCCAGACCGCTTGGGGATATTTGATCGGTGTCCAGGCGTCTTCGTCGATGCGGGCGATGGTGGCTTTGACGGAGGCGTTCATCCGCATGGTGATGGAGAAGCGGGCATCCAGGGCCCGGCAGGCGTTGATGACGTCGGCGCTGTAGAACGCGGAGTCCGCCCGCAGCACCAGCAGGCCGTTGGCGCCGCAGGCGCGTGCGGTGCGGATGGTCTCAGCGACGAACGCTGCCGCCCCGCGCGCGGAGTTCGAGGGTCCCTTGCGCAGCCTGGTGGCGGCGATCACGGGGGCGGACAGGGGTGTGGAGACGACGCCGAGCAGTGCATTCAGGCCCTTGCCCTTGCTGTATCCGTAGCCGGCGCCCTGTTTGGCGTAGCCGTGGGTGCGGCGGATGGTGTCGTCGATGTCCACATATGCGGCCTGGTCCGTACAGGGCGGCAGCGGGGTGTGACGGGCCGGTTCGTGCAGGAACCGGCGGGCCACGGCGTGCAATTGCTTCACATGCCCGTGGGTGAAGGAGCGCAGGAACGACCCCGGCGTGGACGGGGCCCGCACTCCGGAGAACAGGCGGCCCATCGCACCGTGCCGCAGCCGGTCCATGTCGTCGATGGGTTTTTCTAGGACCACATCAGGCACGATCGACAAGGCACTTCCGAGATGCGATCTTCCCATGCCGCGGCGGCGGTCTCATCCGCGTTCGATGCCCCGAACCTGATCGCGTACGGCGGGCTGGAGCCGGTGGTCCGGCTGGCCGAGCGGTGCGGTCTGCCCAAGCTGGTCGGCGAGCCCGTCCGGCTGCCCGCCTCGAAGGACGGCACCGGCGCCTTCCCAGCGGCGAAACTGATGTCGTTGGTGGGCGGCATGGCCGCGGGCGCCGACCCCATCATCGCAAATCGCAAGGCATTTCTTCGTTTCTTGGTGAACCACCCACCGGCATCAAGCCGGGGTGATCCGGACTCAGCGCACCAGGAAGGGGGGTCTGACAGTACCTGTATCACCAGGGTCTCCCAGATGTCCACAACGCCTGTCAACCTGGCGTTACTCGAAAGCGCCGAGCGCACTCCATGGACACGCACTGCAGCTTTACCTCCATCAGCTCAATTCAGCTGCCGCCCCGAATGCGCGACCGTGTCGGCGCGTTCTGACACGACAGAAGGAACGGACACCAATGACGGACAACCAATTCACCACGCACACGGAACTTTTCGATCTGAGCGGGAAGTACGCACTTGTCACTGGCGGCACCAAGGGCATTGGGATGATGATTGCGCGCGGCCTTCTCCAGGCGGGCGCCCGCGTCGTCATCAGCTCACGTAATGCGGACACGTGCGCGGAAGCACAGCAGCTGCTATCCGAATTCGGCGACGTCCAAGCAATTCCCGCCGACCTGTCCAGGCACGACGAGTGCCAGCGCCTCGCTGATCTCGTCATGGCCGACTCGGAACGCCTGGACATCCTCGTCAACAACGCGGGAGCGATGCGTAGCGAGCCGCTGGAGACGTTCCCGGACGAGGCCTGGGATGCAGTGCTCGACCTCAACCTCAAGTCGCCGTTCTGGCTGGTGCAGGCACTGCTTCCCGCACTTCGCAGGGCGGGAACCGCCGATGACCCGGCACGGATCATCAACATCGGCAGTATCGCCGCCATCCACGTCGCTCAGGCGCCCACCTACTCGTACGCCAGCAGCAAAGCGGCTCTCCATCAGCTCACCAGAGTGCTTGCCCGGGAGCTGGGTCCACAGCACGTCACGGTGAACGCGGTAGCACCGGGAGTCTTCCCGTCTCAGATGATGGGGGCCACGCTCGATGCCATCGGCGACAAGATCGCGGCGGCGGCCCCACTGCGCCGGCTCGGCCGCGACGACGACATGGCGGGTGCCGCTGTGTTTCTCGCCAGCCGGGCTGGGTCCTACCTCACGGGCGCCATCATCCCGGTAGATGGCGGCACCGCGACGACTGCAACGGGTACTCCCCCCGTCATGGGCCACTGACTAGTACGGCTGAACGGGCCTATGGTAGGGGGATGGCCACGATGGATCCACGCACCGAGATCCGGGAGTTTCTCAGCTCGCGTCGCGCCCGCATCGCACCCGAGCAGGCGGGCCTGCCCGCTTACGGCGGCAACCGCCGGGTCAAAGGTCTGCGCCGCGAGGAGGTCGCCCTGCTCGCGGGGGTATCGGTCGACTACTACGTACGCATGGAGCGCGGCAGCCTCGCCGGTGCCTCCGACGGAGTGCTCGACGCGTTGGCTTCTGCCCTGCAACTCGACGAGGCCGAGCGCGACCACCTGTTCCACCTCGCGCGCCAATCGAGGGTGCCCCGCAGCCCACGCCGGCGCATGCCTGCCGTGGCGGTGCGCTCGACGCTGCAGCAGGTGCTCGACGCGATCTCCGATGCGCCGGCCTGGATCGGTAACGGCCGTTATGACGTGCTCGCCATGAATCAACTCGCTCGCGCGCTGTATTCACCGGTGCTGGCCGATTCGCGACGGCCTGCGAACACAGCGCGGTTCGTCTATCTGAAGCCCGAGGCGGCCAGAGATTTTTTTGCCGATTACGACCAAGTCGCCGGTGCCGTGGCTGCGAAGCTGCGCATGGAAGCCGGCCGCAATCCGCACGACGAGGAGCTGATCGCGCTGATCGGCGAACTGTCAACGTGCAGTGAGCTATTTCGGCAGCGGTGGGCATCTCAGGACGTGAGGCTGCACCGGTCCGGCCGTAAGCGTATGCACCATCCGGCCGTGGGCCAGCTCGACTTGGACGTCGAGTCCCTGGAACTGCCCGCCGAACCCGGCCTGCACCTCAACATCTACACCGCACCCGCGGGCACACCGACCGCTGACAATTTGGCGCTCTTGGCGTCGTGGGCGGCCACCCAACAGACGCTGGCGACCGAGCTCGAAGCACACAACGGATAGTGCAACCCCTTCAGCCGTACTAGGGTCCATTTTCCCGGCCAGCTTGGGCAGACCGCACCGCTCGGCCAGCATGACCACCGGCTCCATCCCGCCGTACGCGACACGTTCGGGTCATCGAACGCGGATGAGACCGCCGCCGCGGCATGGGAAGATCGCATCTCGGAAGTGCCTTGTCGATCGTGCCTGATGTGGTCCTGGAAAAACCTCATCATCGCAAATCGCAAGGCACTTCTTCGTTTCTTGGTGAACCATCCAACGGCAGCAAGCCGGTGGATCCGGGCTGAGTGGTGCCCCCTACGGGAACTCCTCACTGAACTCCACACGCCCGGGCGGACCCACTTCGATGTCGACGACCCCGACACTCCGGTCCGGTCGGTGCCCGGTGGGGACAACTCGGTCACCTGGATCGAGATGATCACGCTCATCTGCGAGGTCGTCGCGCGGGCCCCGGGTCGGTTGATCGCCCAGCCGTCCGAGGACCGACTTGGGTGGCAGGGCTGCGGGGCCGGCCATAGACCTCCAGAATTTGCGGCAGCTCGCCGCTCTCCTTCTCGCCTTGGGGCCATCCGCAGCCGGGGGCGAGGCGCTGCCCTCACGCCGAACCTGGTGGGCGTCGAAGACCTCCTTCAGGGCGGATGTGACGCCAGCAGTAGCACCTCCCCGGCGCCAGGGCGCTCCCCAAGGGGGGATCGCCAGGCCGTGGCTACCTTCGAACACACACGTTAGAAACGAGGCAGAACATGCCGCTTGGCGCGGCAAACCTTTCCAGGCTGGAGGACAGCGCACGCCAGAGACAGATGGGAGCACGCAGGAGGCGGCCGAAGCGTTGGTCGCGTAGGCACGTGCGGCAAGGCCGGTGCTGGCCGCGCACGCGGTGGAGTTGTTGAGCGTGCGAAGGCATCCGATCAGGAGGAAGCGGCTTGCCCCCATGGGGGCGGTGACCGGCAGATCCCACATACCGCTCCACCCGTAACCCGAATGCCACCCCGGGTCGGCCATGCCATTGATAAACCCACAGTCTATGAAAGTCGGTGAATTCGGTGTCATTGACACCTGTATCCAACGGCTCGGTCTCTCCCGCGATCTTGGCTACCGTGCGCGACCACACCACCGGTCTGCCGCGGGCTGTCACCGCAGTGATGGAGGGGTACGCCAACCGCCCCGCCCTAGGTGAGCGGGCCCGCGAGTCGGTGACCGACGCGGCGACTGGCCGGACCGAGCTGCGGTTGCTGCGGCACTACACGACCGTCACCTACACCGAGCTGTGGGAGCGAGCCGGCGCGGTAGCGGCCGAGTGGGCAGCGGACGCAGAACGCCCGGTGGGCGAAGGTGACTTCGTCGCCGTCTACGGGTTCACCAGCGTCGACTACACGGTGCTCGACCTGGCATGCCTGCGAGCCGGCGCAGTCTCGGTGCCACTCCCATACAGCTCTTCGCTGGACAAGTTGAAGCCAATCGTCGCGGAGTCCGCGCCGCGCGTTCTCGCAACTACCATTGAATCCATTGACAACGCCGTCGAGTTGGCACTCTCCGCGCCGTCGCGGCCACGCCTTGTCGTGTTCGACTTCCACCCGGAGGCCGACGAGGAGCGGGAACGGTTCGAGGCCGCCCGCGTGCGGCTAGCGGACGCCGGGGACACGGCCGTCGAGGCGCTGAGCGCCGTCATCACGCGCGGCCGGACCCTGCCGGCTCCGGTCACGCCCGAGGCTGCGGAGGGCAACCCGACGCGGCTGCTGACCTACACTTCCGGCAGCACGGGCGCACCCAAGGGCGCGATCTACACGGACAGCATGGTCCAGAGCCTGTGGGCGGGCTGGTTCGCGCCGAAGGACGACGCGTCGCCGGTCACCATGGGCTACTTGCCGATGAGCCACATCGCGGGGCGAGCGTCGCTGTACATGACGCTGGTCCAGGGCGGCACGGTGTACTTCACAGGACTCAGCGACATGTCGACCCTGTTCGACGACATGCGCGAGGCCCGTCCGACCCAACTGCTGCTGGTGCCGAGGATCTGCGACATGCTCCTCCAGGAGTACCAGAGCCGATCAGCGCGCAGGGCCGGGGAGTTCGCAGACCCCGACGCGGCCGACAAGGCCGTCAAGGCGGAGCTGCGGGAGGAGTTCGTCGGCGGCCGGGTGCGTGACGTCCTCTGCGGCAGCGCGCCGATCGCGGCGGAGCTGAAGCGGTTCGTGGAGTCCTGCCTGAAGCTGACGCTGCGGGACGTCTTCGGCTCGACCGAGACAGGCCCCATCCTGATCGACGGGCGGGTCGAGCGGCCCCCGGTCATCGAGTACAAACTGGCCGACGTCCCCGAACTCGGCTACTACACGTCGGACGTGCCGCATCCGCGCGGTGAACTCCTGATCCGCGCAGAGACGATCACCCCCGGCTACTACAAGCGGCCGGACGTGACAGCTTCGGTCTTTGACACGGACGGTTTTTACCACACCGGCGACATCATGGCCGAGACCGCCCCGGACCACTTGGTCTACCTCGACCGCCGCAACAACGTACTCAAACTGGCCCAGGGCGAGTTCGTCACCGTCTCCCATCTGGAGACCACCTTCGCCACCAGCCCCCTGATCCGGCAGATCTACGTCCACGGCAACAGCGAGCGCGCGCATCTCCTCGCGGTCATCGTCCCCACCGAGGACGCCCTCGCGCAGGTCGGTGGTGTCAAGGAGCTCAAGCCCCTGCTTGCCGCATCCCTTCAAGAGATCGCCCGGTACGCCGAGTTGGAGCCGTACGAGATCCCGCGCGACTTCCTCGTCGAGACCGAGCCGTTCAGCACGGCGAACGGACTCCTCTCGGAGGTCCGCAAGAACCTGCGCCCCAGCCTGAGGGACCGTTACGGTGATCAACTGGAGACGTTGTACGAGGAGTTGGTGAGCGGCCGGGAGAAGGCACTGCGCGCGCTGGGTGCGGCGGGCCCGGATCAGCCGGTGTTCGAGGCGATCCGCGCAGCGGCGAGCGCGCTGCTCGGCTGCCCCGCCTCCGAGTTGCGGCCCACTGCACGCTTCACCGATCTCGGGGTCGACTCGCTGTCGGCGTTGTCCTTCTCGCAACTGCTGCGGGACGCCTTCGCCGTGGAGGTTCCGGTCGGGGTGTTGCTCAGCGCCGGCAATGACCTTCGGGCGGTCGCGGACCACATCGAGGCGGCCCGCGCCGGCGCTGCCGGGCGTCCGTCGTCCGTGTCGGTGCATGGCGCGGATGCCGCCGAGGTGCGCGCGGACGAGCTGACGCTGGAGAAGTTCCTTGACGTCACGGCCCTGGGCAGTGCCCGCCCGAGATCCGGCGTCGTCCCGCACACCGTGTTGCTGACCGGCGCCAACGGCTACCTCGGCCGGTTCATGTGCCTGGACTGGCTGGAGCGCCTGTCGGCGACCGGCGGCCGGCTGATCTGCGTAATACGAGGCCGCGACGACGCCGACGCCCGCCGTCGGCTGGACGCCGCATTCGACAGCGGTGACCAGCAGCTTCTCTCCCGTTATCAGGAGTTGGCGGATCGACATCTTGAGGTGCTGGCCGGCGACATCAGCGCGGAGCGGCTCGGGCTCGAGGAGGACACCTGGAAGCGGCTCGCCATGGACGTCGACGCCGTCTTCCACCCCGCGGCGCTCGTCAACCACGTCCTGCCCTACGAACAGCTCTTCGGCCCGAACGTCGTCGGCACCGCCGAACTGATCCGGCTGGCACTGACCGGCAAGGTCAAACCGTTCACCTACCTCTCCACGGTCGCCGTGGCAGGCGGTCTCGATCCGGCCAGGCTCGACGAGAGCGCCGACATCCGCGAGGCGAGCAGCCTCCGCGCGCTGACCGACGGATACGCATCCGGGTACGCGACCAGCAAGTGGGCCGGCGAGGTACTGCTGCGCCGCGCGCACGAGCTGTATGGACTCCCCGTCACCGTTCTGCGCTCCGACATGATCCTGGCCCACCGCAGGTACGCAGGCCAGTTGAACGTCCCCGACATGTTCACGCGGCTGCTGTTCAGCATCCTGACCACCGGGATCGCGCCGTCGTCGTTCTACTGCCCTGATGCCGACGGCGAGCGGGCGCGGGCCCACTACGACGGACTGCCGGGAGACTTCGTCGCCGAGACCGTCAACACGCTCGGCGGCGCAGGCGCCACCGGTTACCGGACGTTCAACATGGTCAACCCGCACGACGACGGTGTCTCGCTGGACACCTTCGTGGACTGGCTGATCGCCGCCGGGCACCCGGTCAGTCGTATCGCCGACTACGACGAGTGGTTCGCCCGCTTCGAGACGGCTCTGCGTGCTCTGCCGGAGGAACGGCGGCAGTACTCGTTGCTGCCGTTGCTGCACACCGTCCGTCGGCCCGACGAGCCGTTGAACGGTTCGGCGATCCCGGCGGTGCGGTTCACGGAGGCGGTGCGGAAAGCAGGGCTCGCGGATGGAGAAATCCCGCATGTGGAGCCGCAGTTGATCGAAAAGTACGCGGCTGACCTGCGGTTGCTCGAACTGATCTGACATGCGTGGGGGGCTTCAGACGGACCAAGATTCTCATGGGCAGTGACGGGCAGAGGACGTGCCGAGGGCGCGCGGCAGCTTGTGGAACCGGCACCACCCGAGTCGGCGCCCGACGCTCCCTGACACGGATGCTTACGCCCCCGCCGGCTCCGGTAGCGCCCTCGACCATGGACCCGTCCAAGGCCACGGTGTGCGCCGGCCTTCCCTTCGGCGGCTGTTGGTCTCCAGGCCGCGCAGCTGCCTGGTGGGCGGCTGGTGATCGACGTCGAGCAATGGCGGGTTGTTCGGCTGACGGCTGGCTTGACTGGCGAGCGTACGGCCCTGGTCCTTCGTGGCATGGGGCTGTTTCTCCGGCCACGGGTGTCCGTCCAAGGCCGGTCACAGGCCTGCCCGGGACGCCGGTGGCCGTGCGTTGCGCATCGCGAGGACGGCCCGCCTCCGGTGGTGCGGTGGCCTCGCCCTTTGACTCCGTCTCGACGCCGGCCGCTGTGCCGGTCCGTCTCGTGCTGCCCGCCGAATCCCTGCTCGGCACCCCCGGCCAGGAAGTCGTCGCGCGGTTGCGCAAGCGGCAGCAGACGTCCACGGGCCGGCTCTACCAGGTCGGGCTGCCCGCATATTTCAACAGCGAGAACGGGGGTGTGGAGACGGGGGAGTACCGGGTGTGGGTGCGCGCCCCCGTGCATGTGCGGCCGGTCGACGGCGTCGACTGCGACCAGGTCGACACCGAACGCCTGGAGAGGACACCGCGGTCGACAGCCCGCGAGGTCCTCGGAGAGCGCTGCCCGTCTGGATGGGTGCTGCAGAAACTGCGCCAGGAGCGCGGGCCGGCCCGCTCCGTCCTGCACACACCCGGCCCCGACCGGCGCACCCGTCCTGGACCTGGGCCAGGCCCTGGAGGCGGCGGAGCATCCCGGCACCCGGCTGTGCGGCTGCGCGCAGGAACTGTCGCCCGACCTCAAAGGCTTCGACCACCTCGGCTCCGACGGCTCCGACGCTGACCGGATTGTTTCCTTGGTGGGGTTGGGGTTGGGGTTGGGCTTGTGGCGGAGGTGTGTCGCGGGCTCATCCCGGTGGGGCCTCATGGTGCGCCCGTCCCTGCCCGTGACGGTGGAGTGATGTTGTAGCGGTCAGGGGGCCTTAGCGGCGAGGATGCACGCCATGACTCCTGACCAGGAACTTGCCCCACTCCGGTCCGCTCACTCGATACCGGTGGTGTTCGGTGCGGGAGCGGCCATCGGTGTGCTGGGCGGGATGATCGGGTTGGGTGGCGCGGAGTTCCGTCTGCCGTTGCTGATCGGCTTGTTCGGGTTCGCCGCGCTGTCCGCAGTCATCTTGAACAAGGCGATGAGCCTGGTCGTGGTGCTGGTCGCGCTGCCTGCCCGTCTGGCGGCGGTGTCCGCCGGCGAGGTAGCCGCGCACTGGTCGGTCGCGGTCAACCTGCTGGCCGGGAGTCTGCTGGGCGCGTGGGCGGGGGCGACGTGGGCGGTGCGGATGCGCAGCTCCACCCTCTACAAGGTGCTGGCCGCCCTGATGGTGCTCATGGCCACGGCGTTGCTGGCCACGCACCTCAGCACCGTGGGGACGCTTGCGCTGCCGTTGTGGGCGCAGGTGCCGATCGGGGTGGTAGCAGGCTTCGGTATTGGGGTGGTCGCGGCCATTATGGGCGTGGCCGGCGGGGAGCTGCTGATCCCGACGATCGTGCTGCTGTTCGGTCTGCACATCAAGGCCGCGGGCAGTCTCTCCTTGCTGGTGTCGCTGCCGACGATGCTGGTGGCTTTCGCCCGCTACAGCCGTGACGGCAGTTTCGCCGTGCTGGGTGCCAATCGACGCTTCGCCCTGGTCATGATCGCGGGCTCGATCGCCGGGGCGGCACTGGGCGGGCTGCTGCTCGGGGTGTTCCCCGAGCTGGTACTCATCCCCGTGCTATCCGTGATCTTGCTCGTGTCCGCGGTCAAACTCGCCCGGCACGACTGACGGCGAGCGCGGCAAGGCATTCGCCGGTCGTTCATGCATCCGTGCGACATCGAATCTCATCGCTGTTGACCTTCCGATGAGTCACCGAAAGGCTCCCGAAGCCAGCGTGACTCCCGAAGAGACCGCCACACCCAGCGGACCACCACCGCGCGGGTCCCGTGCCCCGGCTCAGGTCCCAGGGGGAACTCTGCTGCCGGGGTCCTGGACGGGGCGTTACATGGGCGCTGAAGGGCCGTCCTGCCCCGCGGGGGCGGGGGCAGCCGCTATATAGCCGCCCGCGTAGCCGGTTCCTCCGGGGTCGCGAGGACGGGAACGTCGCGCAGGAAGGCGTGCAGGGCCTGCTCTCGGGTGGCCGCGCGCAGGTCGCTGATCCGGTTCTCGATGCTGGCGGGGCCGGTCCCGTCCAGGACACGGCAGGGGCGCGCCACGCACCGGCGCGCCCCTGCCGACCGGCACCGAACCGCACACAGGAGTGACAGCTCATGGCTCGCATCACCGTTATGGCTATGTTGCGACCGCGTTGAGCCGGACCGTGCGGCGGACCCGACTCCCGGCGCCACCTACATACAGGGCGATGTCCTGGGCGACACCGTCCTGGCCGCCGCCTGCGAGAACGCGGACGCTGTCGTCACCGTGCTCGCCCCCTGCGGCGCACTGACCGGCCAGATGCTCGGGACCGTCGCCCGGCTCGCGAGGCTCAGCGCCGTGCACGTTCATGCCGTGGTGCCGCTGCCTGCTGGAGTAGTAGGGCCGGTCGGCGGCGATCTGGTCGATTGCCAGCACGGTGCCGTCCAGGATCACGTACGCCTTCGAACGGGCCGTCGCCATTGCCTCGTTGTGCATGGGCGCGAGCGCGGCCAGGACGTCGATCGCCCTGCGTATGTAGCGGTACACGGTGGCGATTCCGATACCGAACCCGGCCGCGAGCTGTGAGTAGGTGTCGCCGCACCGCAGGTGGGCCAAGGCGAGCAGGGCTTGACGACCGACCGTCAGCCGTCGCCACCGAGTGCCTATCTCCCGACGTCGTGCAGGCAGGGGCCGTGTAGGACGGCCGCTATCGGTTGATTCAGCCGATCGGCGCGCGCGGCTTCGGTCAGGTCTGGAAGGCGCACGATGCACGGGTCGACCGCAAGGTGGCGGTCAAGGTCCTCGTTGGCGACGGTGGCGCGGACTTCGCGTTGACGCCGGTCAGGGCTTCTGCCGCTTCTTGACGATCTTCGGTTCGAAGGAGCCTTTGTGGTCGCGTGGCACAGTTATCAGCACCGGGCCCACGTCGGTCAGCACAGTCTTGGGTAGGTGCTACTGCCTGTTGCTGGTTCTTGTTCTGCGTCTGAAGGGGTGTTTTGCCTCTTGCCTCGTGGGCTGGTTGTCTCCGGGGGACTCTGGATCTGTTCTGTCGGGCGCTGTTGGCGGGAGGGATTGGGGCGCTGACGTGGGGCGCTGCGGCGACGTTGTCGTCGGTCTTGTGGAGGAGGCCGGCGGTATCGGGGAGTGGTCCGGCGTGGGCGTGCCGCTCTCGGCGGGGCTGTTTTCGGCGGTGTTGTTTTCAGCAGTGGCGTAGGCCGCGTGCGCTCGGGTCGGCGTCGAAGGAGGAGGGTGTGTTGACCCAGTCTGCGGGGACGTAGCCCCATCC
This sequence comes from Streptomyces sp. NPDC091972, assembly GCF_044756385.1. Classification (NCBI taxonomy): domain Bacteria; kingdom Bacillati; phylum Actinomycetota; class Actinomycetes; order Kitasatosporales; family Streptomycetaceae; genus Streptomyces; species Streptomyces sp. NPDC091972. Next base: position 294,859 of record NZ_JBIVSV010000013.1, read on the forward strand.
GTCGTAGCCGGGAGCGGTCCAGTCGCCCTTGGTGTGGTACCAGGTGGTGTTGCCGCCGCCGTGCAGTCCGCCGTAGGTCCAGCAGTCGAACCAGCTGAAGGTGGAGTAGAGCTGTCCGGTGATGTTGGCTTCGTGGTAGGCGCCGGAGCGCAGTATGGCGGGGGCTGAGTTTCCGCACCACAGCCGGCCGTCGCTGGCCCGGACTCCGCACTCGGCGCTGGCAGCGGCGCTGGCCGAGGGAGCGGCGGTCATACCGCCCGCCGTCAGGGCGAGGGCTGTCATCCAGAGGGAGAGGTATTTCCTGGTCCTGGTCATCCGCCTGTCCTTTTCTGAATTGGTTTTCGAGTTGGGCCGGAGGTGCCGGGTGCGTGTCGGGCTCTTCGCGCAGGCCTTTGGCAGCATGGTGATGTGCTGCTCAGCACGGTGTGACGCCGGGCAGTTGGTTGTCCGGGCTGCTTATGTAGATGTTGCTGACGTAGCCCTGGTACTGAGGCAGGTAGGCCCACCAGTCGTTGGTGTAGGGCGGGACCGAGACGGTCTGTCCTCGTGTCTGGCAGCCGGCCAGCACCTCGACCCCGGCGGGGAGCTGGAGGAGCGGGTCGCGGGTGGTGTTGGGCTCGGGGCGGACGTTGACACCGAAGCTCCAGGTGCCGAACCACGTGCCCGCCGGTCGTACGCCACCGGGAACGTTCAGCGAACGGGTCAGCCTGCCCAGGTCGGTGTAGGCCTTGCCGTACGGGGTGCCGACGTCGTGCAGGGTGTACACGGCCACGATGGAGCGGTCACCGGAGCCCACCGTCCCGGTCGTGTGCAGCGCCGGTTTCGTCAGGTCGACCGTGGCTGCCTTGCCGTTGAGGGCCGATGTGGCGGGGCGGCACGTGCCTTGCTCGATGTCGCCGAAGCCCGACCAGCCCTGTTTCACGGCCCACGGCTTGTCGAAGGCGCCCGCGATACCGAAGTGCTGGTCGAAGTGGTCGGTGGCGGAGCAGCGTGTGGACTGCTTCAGATTGCCCATGATCAGTTCGCGGACGCGGGTGGGTGCCGTGTCCAGCAGGTAACGGTAGATCTTCACCGTGTCCGCGGCCGTCAAGGCCGTGTAGCCCCATATGCCGTCCTGGTCGGCCGGCGGCGGGGTCGTGTTGCTGGAGAGGGACAGCTCACGGGCCATCCGGGTGACGATCGAGCCCCCGCCGTTGCGCACCCAGAATGCGCTGGCCGCGTCGTCGTCGCTGCTGCGCAGCATGGAGTTCCACTTGGCCTGGTCACCGGACGAGATCTGGTAGTCCGGGCCGCGGTTCCAGAGGTAGTTCCAGCGCGATCAGCAGTTTGACCACGGAGGCCGACCGGAACGGCATGTCCGGGTTCAGCTGCTCGGTGAAGGTGGCGGTCTGCCGGTCGAAGACGGCGACTCCCGCCGTCACACCGGCCGGCACGGTGACACCGGTCGCCTCTCGTGGCGCGGACGACGCCGCGTCCGTCGCCGCGTTCGTTGCCGCGGTGGCCGAGGGGCTGAGCAGGGCGGTCATCACGGCCATGACCACGGCACACAGCACTGCCACGGAACGCCATCTGCTCCATCGGACCATGGCTCAGTACCGCTTCGTAGGGTCGGGGACGTTGCCGCCGCACACCGGCGCAGGGCGGGACATCCGCCCGTCGGGACTGTCGCCCATGCCGTGGCCCGCGGCGGCCGGGTGGGCCGCGTCCGGTGCGCTGGGCGACAGGCCGCCGGCCGCCGCGCCGAGCAACCGCAGTGAACGCGAGGTCCACATGGTGAGTTCCCCGTCTCTGTCGGTGGTGGTCCGGCCGGGTGGGCCGGGCCTGCCGAGCAGTCTCACCGGGGCCGCGTTGCGGCGACAATCGGTTTCGGCGTACGCCGAAAGTCAGCGGCGGGAGATTCGATCCGCCACCGGGCGGGCAGGGGATCCGGCCGTTCCGGCACCCGCAGCGCCCCCGGTACAACGAGCTTTTGGGAGCGCCCGGTTCGCCGGATGCACAGGGCAGATCAATCACCCTCGCCCGATGACTTCTTCCCTTCCGGAAGTGAGCCTTTTCCAACCTGCCTGTGGAGTGCGTCAGTTGGCTGACAACGTGGTGAAGCCCCTGGTGGATGGGTTTTCGGCCAAGAGAACCGTCTCCACCAGAGGCTTCACGTGCTTGTCTGCGCGTCGGGCGTTGACGTGTTGGGTGTCGACGTGTCCAGCTCTGCCCTTTGCTTCCTCACGCAGCGGTTGCGGCAGCATCACCGTGCGATCGGCTCCCGGTGGCGGCGTCTGGCCGCCGGCCGCCAAGCCCTGCTCACCCTCGCCCGTCTGCGGACGGGGCACACGTATGCCAGCGCGCGGCCGGGTTCGGCGTCGGCACCACGACGGCCTGCCGCTGTGTCATTGAAGCGGTCGCACTCCTGGCCGCTCTCGCCGCCAGCCTTCACCGACGCGGTGCGGACCGTGTCGGTGCAGGCGTACCTGATCCTGGACGGCACCCTCCTGCCGACCGACGGCATGGCTGCGGACCGGCCGTTGTGCTTGGGCAAACACAAGAAGCACGGAATGAACGTGCAGGTCATTGCCGACCGCTTCGGCCGACTGTGATGGGCATCACCGGCCCTGCCCGGCACCGTCCACGACATGCGCGCGGCCCGCGCACACGGGATTGTCGACGCTCCGGTCGAAGCTGGCATCCGGTGCTGGGCCGACAAGGGTTACCGAGGCGCCGGCGGCACGGTCCGCATGCCGTGCTGGGGACGGTGGGAGACCCTTTCCGCAGGCCGGCAGCCGGTGAACCGGTCCCACACGACGATCCGGGCCCTCGTCGAGGAGGCTGTCGCCACCCTCAAGTCCTGGCGGCTCCTTCGCAAACTACGGTGCTCGGCCACCCGGATCACCAGCCTCGCCCAGGCCGTCCTCACTCTTCATCTGACCAGCTCAAAGTGAGGTCGAAAAAGGCTCACTGTTGGCACACGTCAGTCATCCCTAGTCATCCCTGCTCTGCTGGCGCCTCGTCAACGAAGCGGCACCACGCGGGACCTGTCCGCAGAAGCGGTGCGTGCTGTGGTGGCGTACGTTGCGGGCGTCGGCAGTGGCCAGGGCCTTCCGAAGCCTGCCGGCCGGGTTGCACCCGGCAGGCAGAACCAGAGCTCCGAGCGTGATGAGTTGTGCTTCGGCGTGCTGGGGTCCCTGTTCCTGGCGGCGGGTCTTCTGCGCCGTGCGGTCGGAAGCGTACGAGTTCGTGGATTCCTGATCGCCCCGTATATCCGGATCTCGTATGGCAACAGCCGTCCAGGGAGCGAGAGGTACGGGTTCCCGTGCGGCGGGTGCGCTGAAGAGCGTGGGGTCCCGGCAACGGCTGCTTGTCGCCCCGACCGCCGTGGCTCTCCCGTTGGTTTCGGCGGCGCTGCGTGTGATCGGCTACTGATCGCCGCGCAGATAGCGGGTGAGCATGGCCACCAGTTCGTTCTCGAACGTCTCGACGGGGGTGGTGTGCGGGTAGGCCATGAGCTTGTGCGTGTTCGTCTCCACGGTGAACACACACAACTGGGCCGCGGTGTCGAGGTCTTGTACGTGGACGTCACGGTGGCGGGCGAGGAGGTCGCGCACCTGGTCGACGCGTTTGCTTTCGTGCCGGGTGATCGTGTCGCGCAGTTCCTGCGAGAGCGGCGCCTGTTCGAACATGATCCGCAGCAGCTGCGGGTCGTCGCGGTGGTTGTCGATCGCATCGCGGACCAGTGCTCGGACCGTCGCCTGCAAACTTCCGGCGGACAGGTCGAGTTGGTCGGCCTGTGTCCATCGGCCGCGGTCGATGTGCCGCACCATCAGCTCGGCGAGGATGGCGTCCTTGTTCGGGAAGTACTGGTAGAGCGAGCCGATCGAGACACGGGCACGCTCGGCGATGCGGTTGGTGGTGCCCGCGGCGTAGCCGTGCTCGGCGAAAACGTGAGCAGCCGCGGTGAGGACGCGGTCGCGGGTGAGTTCCGCGCGCACCTGACGGGGTGTGCGACGTGGCTGAAGACGGCGGTCGGCCGACGGCATCCGGGGGCCTCCTCAGGGCATGAAAAGCGAGTAGCCAAAGAGCTGAGTTATTACTCACAATAGTGCCATGACCTGCAAAAACAGGGCCGTGTCGGATGTGTGTGGGCGGGGAAGTGCGCCGCCGTGATCCTCGGGGTGTGTCTGCCCGGGTCCCGCACGTTGATCACGCTGGAGGTGCGCCGCCGTGAGTTCCTGACACCGGGCACGCGTGCGTCACCCTGGGCGGCCCGGCCCTGCGGGACCTGGTCGTCGCCGGCAACCAACGACCGGGCGGTTCGCCTGTTCTTCCCCCGCGGGGGGCAGCCAGCGTTGCGGATGCCGGCCGTCTCGAACGAGGCTTGGATCGCCCAGCCGATGCTGCCGCCGCAGTCGGTGCGCCCGTGGGTCCGCAGCCTGACGGTCTGGCTGGCGCGCGGCCCGCGGACGGCGAGATCGACATCGAGTTCGCCGTGCAGGGTGACCCACCCATGTCGTCCTCGGCGCGCCGGGCCGAGCCGGGTGACCGGGCAGGGATCTTCGGTATCGGCACCGTGGGCTGGCTGCCGGAGCACGCGAAGGGGCGGCTGCCGGCCGGCGAGATGACCGCGCTGCCCGCCATCTCGATCTTCGGCGGAACACCGCCCTGATGGGCCATGGAGGTCTGCCTGGAAGGGGCGGCTGCGGCCGGCATCAGGTCCGTCGAGGCGCCCGCCGGTGTCCGCATCCACGGGTTGAGCCGCGACGGCGAAGGTCTGCGGTCCGCCGCCGTCGCGCTGGTCGCGGTGCGCCGCGCGTGGCTGCCGTCCGGCCGCCTCTATACAGCTGCCCTCCGGTCGCTTCTGCACAGCGGCCGTCCGGCCGCTTCCCCCCATGGGCCGCGGGCAAGTCCCGGCCGGCCGCGGCGATGCGGCGGCATCGGGGCTACGACCGTGGCGTGCCCGAGCGGGACATCTCGTTCTTCGGCTACTGGCGTCCGGGCCGGTCGCTACTGGCGTCCGGGCCGGTCGCTCTTGACGCCGGGGCCGGTCACCCCCGGCTGAAAGGAATCCTTGTGCAACCAGAAAACCCGTGGAACACCGCGGGCCGGCTGACGACGGTGGACGAGGTCGAGGCCAGCGTCGGCCGCCCGGCGTCGGCGGTCATGCTCAAGCAGATCAGTGCCCTGGACGAGGGCTGCCGGACCGTCCTCGCCCTGTGCCCGATCGCGGCCTTCGGCTACCGGGACGCGGACGGCACCAGCAGAACGACCTTCATCGGCGGCACACCGGGGTTCGTACACGTCCACTCGCCTGCGCGGATCTCGTTCTGTCTGGCGGAGGCCGGCGACCCGCACGGTCCGGTCTCGTTCTTCTTCCTGCTGCCGGGCGTCGGGGAGATCCTGCGCGTCAACGGTTCGGTGGCCGCGCGCAAGGGCGCGCAGACGACCGTCGACGTGGAGGAGGCGTACGTGCACTGCGCCCAGGCCGTCCTGCGGTCCCGCCTGTGGCAGCCGCCCGCCCCGGCCGGGCCGGCCGCCGAGATCGCGGGGGACGGCCCCCTGTGCCGACCCGGCGTCGTCGAGTTCCTGACCGCAGCCCCGTTCCTCGCCCTGTCCACGTGGGACTCGTCCGGTGGCAGTGACACCAGTCCTCGCGGGGATCGGCAGACGGTGGCGCGGATCCTGGACAGCCGCACGCTCGTCATCCCCGACCGCAAGGGCAACAAACGCGCCGACACGCTCCACAACCTGCTGCAGGACGACAGGCTCTCGTTCGCCGCGCTCGTACCGGGCCGCAGCGGTGTGCTGCATGTCCGCGGTCGCGGCGCGATCACCGACGATCCCGCGCTGTTGGAGACGATGGCGCTGCGCGGGACGCCCCCGCACCTGGCGCTGCTCATCGACGTCGAGCACGCCGAGGTGACCGGCAACGACGCCGTGGCCCGCTCACGGCTGTGGATCCCCGGCGCGCACCTCGACCGGAGCACGGCGCCGGATCTGATAGCGCTCGCGGGAGAACATCTCGCCGCCGGTTCGGCCAATGCCCAGGACGGTCCGCCTGCCTTCCTGCTGAAGCTCCTCGGGGCGATCCCGGGGGTGCCCGGGCTGCTCCGGCTGGCGACACACCGTCTGTACCGCTCAGGGCTGCGGAAGGAAGGCTACGAGGACGTCGAGCCCGGCAAGCAGGGGCGGCGCCGTGGCCTCCTGCGCCGACGTGCTGGCGACGGCGGTGGGGCGAGGGACGCAGGGGCGGGGAGCCCGCTGCGCGAGGTGCGCGTCGCGGAAGTGCGCAGGCAGACACCGACCGCTGTCACCCTCGTGCTTGAGGACGCCGGCCCGAACCCGGGAGCGTTCGACTTCCGGCCCGGCCAGTTCTTCACCCTCGTTGCCGACATCGACGGACGCCCGGTACGACGGGCCTATTCGGCCTCGTCGGCACCCGGGGCGTCCCGGCTGGAGGTGACCGTCAAGCACATCGACGGCGGCCGGTTCTCCACCCACGTGCACCGGAGTCTGCGGGCCGGGGACCGCCTGGCGGTGCGCGGCCCGTCGGGGTCCTTCCACACCCAGACACAGCCCCCGGACGAGATCGTGCTCGTCGCGGCGGGCAGCGGCGTGACACCGATGATGAGCATGATCCGCACCCGGCTCGCCGACCGGTCGGGCCGCGACCGGATCGCGCTGCTCTACAGCAGCCGCAGCACGGACGAGATCATCTTCGCCGGCGAGCTGACCCGGCTGGCGAAGGACCATCCCGGCCGGCTCTCGGTCACCCACGTCCTGACCCGCCGCGACGGGCGCCTCGACGCGGACGGGATACGACGCTGGATCACCTCCCTGGCCCCGGCCAGCGACGCGCACTACTACACCTGCGGTCCCGAACCGCTGATGGACGCCGTTCAGGGCGTCCTGGCCGGGCTGGGAGTCCCGGCCGAGCTGGTGCACCAGGAGCGCTTCGCCAGGGGAGCGGGCACCGCGACCGCGGTGACGGTGCCGCGGGAGATGACCGTTGAGGAGGACGGGCACACCGTCGCCACGGTGGTGGTCGAGCCCGGCCAGACACTGCTCGACGCGGGACTCGCCGCGGGGCTGCCGATGCCGTACTCCTGCACGGTCGGGAACTGCGGCGACTGCATGGTGCGACTTTGCAGCGGACACGTCACGCAGAACGCGTCGAGCTGCCTCACGCCCCAGCAGCAAGCCGACGGCTATGTCCTGACGTGCGTGAGCTGCCCCCTGTCCAAGGTCACCCTCGACATCGCGGACCTGTGATCCCCGGCTGGCCGCCCGTGCGCGGCCACCGAACCCAGGCTCGCATGCGCTGACACTGACCGGGCGGGAAGGGCCGATTCGGCAGGCCGCTGTTCGGGCACGGAGAGCCGGGCGGCAGGGGGTTCCTCGGATGCTCAGCCGCCCGTCGGCCAGCGTACCGCTCGTATCCAGGGGGACTGGCGCGAACGCAAGAAAGCACAGCACTGCACTGCACTGCGACGGGATGCTGACACGGCACCAGATCCCGCCCTCGCCGTGTGCCCGAACCCGGTGCCGGGTCAGCCGAGGGAGAACTCGGCGACCTCCGCATCGGCGAAGGCGATGGCGAGCCCGCCGGCACGCATACCTTGGTCCCACAAGCAGGCATGTCCCAAAGCGCGGGCGAGGACCACCATCGGCTGTTGCTCGCCCCCGCCGGCGTCCCGGGCGGCGAACAGCTCGCGGGCCGCTTCTCCCGACAGGCACTGGGTGATCAGCCGTACTCGCGGATCGTCCGACGATCTTGCCGGAGCGGCGAAACCGAACCCCGCGCCCTGGTGCGGGAGACGAATCCGCCGGTCTCGGCCCGGGCCCGCCGACGGGCGCGCCCCCGGGGCTGCCGCCGTGCCCTGACAGCCTCCTCGATCACCCCCCGCACGCACAGCACGGGGACGGCGACGCATGTGCGGCCGGGCGGTGACCCACCGCTGTACCGTGCGCTGGCAGATCCCCCAGGAGGACGGCCACGTTCTTCGTGGCGCCCTTCTCCGCCCTGAGCAGGAAACGCACAGCGGCATCCCGCGTAGGCACGGGACGGGTCAGCAACGCGCCCTCGAGTCCCTCGACGATCTCGCCCATGCCCGCCCCCGAACGGGCCGCCTCCGCGATGGCTGGTGCACGGCGGCCGCCTGCTCTCCCGGATCTCCCATACCGAGCCCCTCTGCCCGGCCGGTTCAGGCCTAGCCAGGCCACCACTGCGGACCCTCGGCGAAAGAACCCGCAGTACCCCAGGCCCGCGGACGCCCTTCCGGGAACAACCGCGCAACCCGAACACTATTTACGCCATCCGTACGCGTTTAGTACGTGTTTCGTACGCGATTCGTGCGCTTCACGCTAGGGTCGGGGCTGGAGGTGCTGCATGTCCGAGCTGTTCGACGCGGTCGACGCGCTCATCGCGTCCCGTTCCCCGTTGCCGCCGCCGGCGGAACGCAAACGGCTGCGCCAGGCGCACGGCCTGACGCTGGACGAGGTGGCCGCCGCGCTGCAGGTGCGGCGGGCGACGGTCAGCGGCTGGGAGGCCGGCAAGACCGAACCGCGGCCGCCGGAGCGCGACGCCTACGCCCGCATGCTCAAGCAGCTCGCCCAGCTCTACCCCGCAGGCGCCCCGGTGCCCCCTCAGGACACGGCGCCCCCTCCAACACCTGCCCTTGCCACTCCCGCGCCACCGGCAGCTGAACCGGCCCCAGCCCGCACCGCACCCCCAAACCCGACCGCGGAACCAGTGCCCACTGCACGCCGCTTGGCCGGACCTGCCGCTGCACCGCGTCCGGCGGCCACGACCGGGCCGTCGTCGCGCCGTCCAGCCCGGAAGGCTGCCCCCGCAGCCATGACGGAGGCCGGCACCGATCCGCGTTTCGTCAACGGCCCGCTGGCGGTCGTCGACGCCGACGGCCAGGCGTTGGCGTACTGCACCGGCGGCCTGGTCCTGGACGTGCCCGCCAAGTCGCTTCCCGCGCTGGTGGAGTGGACGCTGCGGGAGGCGAAGCTCGGGCAGCCGAAGCTGGCCGGCCCGGGCAAGGACGCCGACCCCCTGATCGTCCTCACCCCGTCCGCGCTGCAGCGCTACGGCCTGCCCACCACGTTCACCAAGGAGGAGCGCCTGGCCGGCCGGATCCCGGAGGGCCACAAGGTCATCAAGCAGCTGACGCGCGCCAACTGGCAGCTGACCAAGCGCGGCTTCGGGCCGTGGGCGAGGATCTACCGCCCCGCGCAGGGCTCGCAGCGATCCTGCGTGCAGCTGTGCATCCCGTCGTGGGATGCGCTCGATGCCCGGCACTGGGCCGACGCCGCCCAGCTTCCGCCGGCCGACCTCGCACGGCTCCTGGGCACCTATGCGGCCCGGGTGATGACACCGCGCGGCTCCACCGCCGTCACAGGCCTGGAGCTGATGACCGCGCTGCACCCGCCGACCCGCGCCTCCGAACCGGACGCGGACGGCAGGCGGCATTCCGAGCACAATCCCGGCTCGCTGGGCAAGGATCCGGTGGACTGCGCGCCGTGCGAGGCCCCCGACGGGCACCCGCTCCTCGCCGATCTGCCGCGTTTCCATCAGCGCACCCCGGCGGAGGTCCTGGTGGAGGAGGCGTACGACTGGGCGCGCCCGCTCACCGACGCCGAATGCCTGCGCCCCCACCTGGTGGGCATCGACGTGAACATGGCCTTCGCGGCCGGCGCGAACGGCCTGAACGTCGGCCTGGGCGCGCCGACGCACGTCAAGAACCCCGCCTTCGATCCGAAACTGCCCGGCTCCTGGCTGGTCGACCTCTCCCACGTCGACCTGTCCCGCGTAAAGGTCGCCAAGGACAAGTGGGCGGACCTGGACGACGAGCTGCTGCCGAGCCCGTTCACACCGAAGGGCCAACGACCGACAGGTCCGGCCTGGTACGCGACACCGACCGTGGCGTACGCGATGGAGCTCGGCTACGACGTCCGCCCGATCGAGGCGTACGTCCGCCACGACAACGGCCGCTACCTGGACGCCTGGTACAACCGGCTGCGCGACGCCTACCTCGCCACGATGGCCGACCTCGGCGTGCACGCAGACCTGCCCCCGGCCGACTTCCTCGCGGCGATGGACGGCTACCGGCAGCGTGACCCCCAGCTGGCGATCGTGGTGTCCGCGATCAAGGCGACCGTGAAGGGCGGCATCGGCAAGCTGCGCGAACGCCCGCGCGGGGAGGGCTGGAAGCCCGGGCAGCCCTGGCGGGCCCTCGCCCGGCCCACCTGGCGCCCCGACATCCGCGCCGCCGTCATCTCCCGCACCCGCATCAACATGCACCGCAAGATCGTCAAACACGCCGCCTTCACCGGCCAGTACCCGGTAGCCATCCTCTCGGACTGCGCCGTCTACGCCTCCGACGGACCCTCCCCACTGGACTTCCTGCCCTACCGGGACGGCAAGCCGCTGCCCGGCGGCTTCAAACTCGGAGTCAACCCCGGGCTGGTCAAGCACGAGGGCACCCAGAGCGTGCTGTGGGGCGAGGGCGTACGCGAGCAGTTCAACGCCCCGCAGCTCAACCTCGCCCGGTACATCAAGGACGGCACCGTCACCGACCAGGACACCGGAGAGTAGGTAGAACGCGATGAGCCTGTTCGGCAACGGCCTGGACGCCGCGGTGCAGAAGGCGTTCACCCGCCCAGCCCCCAAGAGCGCGCCCGCGCAGATGCGCTACCTGGTCAAGCAGCTCAAGAGCACCAAGGCCGTCGCCCAGATGCTGCGCATCTCCCAGCGCACCGTCGAACGGTACGTCAAAGACCAGATCAAAAAGCCCCGCCCGGACCTCGCCGCCCGCCTGGAGCGGGAGGTGAACAAGCGCTGGCAGCCGCAGATCCGCGCCCAGGCCCGGCAGAAGGCGGCGACCACCGACGGCATCGTCCTCGACACCCGCGCCCGCATCGGCTACACCGCACCGATCGGCACGACCGACGAAGACCGCCTCCGCCACCTGACCGTCGCCCTGCCGCCCCGCTACGCCGCCCGCCTCTTCAACGCCCAACAGCAGGGCGCCACCGACTTGGAGCTCCAGCAGATCGCTGCCGAAGCGCTCAAGGAGGTGTACTTCCAGGACGGCGGCCGCCGGGCCGGAAGCCTGGAGGAGGTCCGGTTCACGGACATCGAGCACCTCGAGTTCGACCTGTAGATCGCCCAGCAACAAGGGCCCGAACCGCCTTCTGGGTTCGAGCCCTTGCTGCTGCTCCAGGCTTTGCCGAGCCAGTGAGCTCTTTCCAACCTCAGGCTGACGCGTGGTGGTGAAGGACGAGGACGGCCTTCACCACGTCGGTGATGTGGTTGGTGCTGCAGCGGAGCTTGTGCAGGAGCCGCCAGCCCTTGAGGGTGGCCATGGCCTGCTCGCCGAGGCAGCGGATCTTGGCGTGGGTGGTGTTGTGGCGGCGCTTCCATCGCTTGAGACGGCGGCCCCAACGGGACTCGGACGGTTCCGCCGGCACCTTGATACGCCTTGTCAGCCCAGCATTTGAGTCCCGCTTCAGCGAGGGCTTCGATGATCCCGTGCTGTCGCGCGGCGGTGAGGTCGTGAGTGGAGCCGGGCAGCGCGGGCGAGGCCCAGAGCAGTCGTCCGAACGGGTCGGTGAGGACCTGGACGTTCATGCCGTGGCGCTTGTGTTTCCCGGAGTGGTACGGGGTGTCGGCGGCAATCCGGTCGATCGGCAGCAGGGTGCCGTCGAGGATGACGAACGCCTTCGCCCGGATTGCATTCATCGCCTCGGCCAGGGACGGGGCGAGGGTGGCCAGGATGTCGACGGCCTCGCGTATGTAGCGGAAGGCGGTCGCGATCCCGATGGCGAAACCGGCCGCGAGCTGTGCGTAGGTGTCACCGCACCGCAGGTGGGCCAGGGCCAGCAGAGCCTGTCGCGCTGCGGGAAGCCGCCGCCACCGCGTGCCGATCTCCCTCCGCCTGGCTGTCAGTTGCCCGGTCAGGAACCGCAGCGTGCGGCTGGACAGATCTATTGACGATGGGTAAACAAGCACGCGAAGCTCCTGGCGGACACGGGTGATCTTGGTCGAGGACCCATCTACCAGGAGCTTCGTCGTTGCGCAGGACCGTCCAACTCGGGGTCAACGCCGTCAGCTTGCAATAGGCTCACGGTCGGCTCGCTCAATCCGCTGACCTTCACGGTCGATGTGACCGGGACGGCCGGAGAGACGAAGACGCTGCGCATCACCCTACAAGGAAGGTGATCATGGGTATTCGGGAGAGACGTACCAGAATCCCCCGCGGCATTCTGGCCGGGCTCGGCGCGGCCGTGCTGCTGGTTGCCGGTACGGTCACGACGGTGAAGGCAGCCCCGGCCGCTGCGGAGGCGGCCGCCTTCACGGTTTACATGGCGCCCGCGGGCGCCGGCGGTTCGGACGCCAACGACGGGCTAAGCTCCGGCAAGGCGGTGGCCACGCTGCCGCGGGTGCAGCAGGTGCTGCAGCAACAGAAGCCGACCACCGACGTCGAGGTGCGCATCAAGCAGGGCACCTACATTGCGCCGCCGTTCCACGAGTGGCGCTTCTACGTGCCCGGGCACAAGGTGTCGTTCATGCCGATCGACTACGTGCCAGGGCAGGGGGTCCCGGCGGGCGGGCTGCCGCTCTTCAAGAACGCCACATGCGGCACGGCGTACTGTGCCGGCTTCTGGCTGCAGCCGCGGCTGCCCAGGGACACCGGCGACCCGCTGTACGGCGGCGGCGACAGCAATCTCGACTTCCGCTATCTGCGGGTGGAGTACTACTCAGCGGGCGGCGTCTCGGTCTACGGCGACTCCGAGCGTGACGTCACCGACGAGAACTACAACCCGCCACTCCAGGTGCGAGGCAGTAAGGGCCTGAACCACAACACGTTCTTTGGGATGCAGTTCCGCAACCTGGGCAGCGAGTGGAGCGGCGGCTCCACCTTCGGCTACGGCGGTATCGTCCTCACGAACTCGTCCAACAACCGGGTGGAGAACAGCCACTTCATCAACATCGAGAACGCCGCCCCGTATCAGGGGAACATCCACGGCCTGTACATCACGCACTTCAGCTCGAACAACCAGGTGGTGCGGAACAAGTTCTCCTACGTCAGCGGCTATGTGGTGAAGTCACGGAACATGAGCAACTACAACTCGATTGAGTACAACGACATCACGCGCGCGGGGCGGGCGTCGTACTATCGTGGCGAGTTCTGCGACACGCAGTGCGCGATCGACAACAAGATCTCCCGGCAGTGCGCCTCGTACCACGACCGCTTCTTCAACAACACTATCCACAGCGGCTACTCCGGCGGCCAGATCTCGACCTGGTCCCTCAGCCCGGAAGGCCTCACCAACGCGGGCGGCACACCGTGCGCGATTCCGGCGGGCGAACAACGGGTGCTGACGGGCGGAAACTCGTCCTAGAAGGCTCATGAAGATCTTGAGTTCTGGCCCTGCCGCGTCAGCAGCAGGGCCAGACTCGTTGTGTGGCGATGGGCGAATGGGTCGGTGAGACCGTCGGTCCGGACGTGTGGGAGACCTGCCGGGAACTGATCCCGGCGGAGAGTGTCGCGTTCCTGGCCGAGCACCGTGGCGAGTTGTTCCCGGCTGAGATGTTCGCGGACATGCCACCTGCCCGACCAGCAACTCGGCGAGAAAGCCGCGAACGCGGTGGGCATCCTGGCCCTGGTCGCCGGCCAGGACGTCGAGCCCGCCGAAGTCTCGCCCCGACCCTGACCGAGGCGATGAATACCATTCGGACCAAGGCGTTCGTGATCCTGGACGGCACCCTCCTGCCGATCGACCAGATCGCCGCCGACACCGCGTACTACTGAGGGAAACACAAGCGCCATGGCATGAACGTCCAGGTCCTCACCGATTCGTTCGGACGGCTGCTGTGGACGTCACCCGCCCTGCGTGGGTCCGTTCACGACGGACCGCCGCACGGCCCCACGGGATCATCGACGCGCTCGCCGCGGCCGAGCTGAAGTGGTGGGCGGACAAGGCGTACCAGGGAGCCGGCCACCCCGTCCGCGTCCCGTTCCGAGGCCGTCGCCTCAAGCGGTGGCAGCGTCGGCACAACAGCATGCACGCCAAGATCCGCTGCCTCGGCGAGCAGGCCATGGCCACTCTGAAGGGCTGGCGCCTTCTGCGGAAGCTCCGCTGCAGCACCAACCGCATCACCGCGATCGTCCAGGCCGTTCTTGTCCTTCACCACGCGTCAGCGTGAGGTTGGAAAAGGCTCAGTGAGTGCCTTAGCCCGTTGAATCGCCACACAATGGTGCAGACTTCATGTCGATCTGTGTGACGTGCCCGAGCCAGTTCTTCGGCGATGCTTTCGCTGTAAATCCCCCTACGGCAGATGGCTCGTCCATGCTCAGGACGCCGGATTCTCGTTTCCAGTCCTGGCCGTCGCGGTCCGCGAAACTCACGAAACTGACTCCCGTAATCAACGCGCTGGCAGGCAGCTTCTGTGAAGACATGAACTTGGGGCCGCCAACATCTGCAGCCACAGGGGAATACCAACGTGCTCGATCCCACGAAACGCGATCTTGGTAGCGCATCGACTCTTTGTAGATCACCAGTTCGGAGCATGGGGGAAGCTCACTCAGCCAGATCGGGAAGACGAGGCCTTGCTCCGCGCTCAAAGATGCGGTGAAGGCTAGCGACACGCGGGACACGGGATCAGGTGACCTATTCATCAGATGCACGCCTGGATGTTTGCTTGCCGCATCGACCCAGTAGGTCACACGCATGGCTTGGTTCCGGGTTTCCCGGTCAGCGTCTTCGCGTGACTGATCCAGTTGATCCTTTGATACTTCCGCCCCGTAGTACGTAGCAATGCCCGTGAACGCCAGGCTCCCGATACCAATGATCACCGTGATCATGGTTGCAATGTTGACCCATGGGATCCGTTGTAATCCGCGCTTCGGCTGCTCTTCATCTTGCGATTCTTCACGGTTTCCCATGCATCACCCTCTTCGTCTACGCCCATTCCACGCCCAGTTCTCGGAGGGCGGCGAGCTGTTCGGCGCTGAGCCTGTCGCGCCTGGCACGGGTGTTCGAGAGCCATACGCCGAGCTTCACACCGACCGGTTCGGTCTCCCTATCGACCGTGATGTGTTCGGTGTGTCCACGTGGCACGGGTCGGCCTGCACCTTCCCGTTCGACCCATTGCGTGAGCGCCGCCAGGCCACGCTGGAACGCCCGCTGCGCCTTGCCCGGACCCGTAGGCGTGGCCGCCGGGGCGGGAGACGGCGCCTCAAGCGGCTGTACGCCCAACGCGGACAGTCGTTCCTGCTGCTCGCTCGACAGCAGCTTCCAGGCGCCCGGATTCTTCTGCCGTTTCAGCCACTTGCCCAGGTCGTCGCCCTCGAACAGTACTCCGGGTTCGATGGCCGGCAGGCTGCCGTCGGCGTCAACCAGATCCGCGAGGACGCGGTAGTGCCGCTGCCAGTCCAGCGGCCACGGGCAGTCCCAGTCCGCGTCGATTGCAGCCAGCTGCTTCACGCGCTGTGCCGCCCGCTCCGGGTCCTTGCCCAGGCCGTTCTTCGCGCCCTTCCGCCGGAGGTTGGCCATATGCTGCCCGATGGGCACCATCGCCTCGCCCTCGCCCCACACCGCGTCCTGCCGCGGCGCGAGGTGCCCGGTGGCCCGCCGGTACGACCGCAGCGCGGCGAGCTTGGCCTCCCACGCCTCCTCACCCGGCTCCCACACCATCCCGGCCTCCGGCGCGTCCAGGAGGACCTTGCGCCGGTCCTCCAGCTCACCCGCCCGCAGCGCCTTGCGCTGCTGGTGCACCCACCGGCCCAGCGGAAACGCCTTGGTCGCCCCGACTTCGACCTCGACGTCGTAGGGCACGGCGTAGAGGCCGGTGATCATGTTCTCCTTGCGCCAGCGCAGCAGGGCCTGGTAGCCCTCGAGCCACACCAGGCTCTCCGGCCGGTAGACGCGGGTGCGCAGGAAAGCCGCGATGGTCGACGCGTCGCGGGGAGAGGAGAAGTGCAGCAGGGCAGCCTCCACCGCACCGTCATTGTCGTCCTGCTCCTGGTCCCCGCCAACCTCGCCGCCGGCCTCGACGATCCGCCCGTCCTCGTCGCGCCGAACATGAACCTTGCGCTTTCCGCTGCTGAGGGCGCGGGAGGCGAGCTGCTCGACCAGGCGCTCATCGTGCGAGCGCAGGCCCTGGAGGACGGCCACAAGCGGCTTGAAACTGGCAGAGGCGACCATGTCGGCCCGATCCTCGCTGGGCTCTAGGAACACCGGCACGATGATCCGCGCGACCTTCGTGCTGCCATCGCGGTTCAGCCTGAGTGCACGGCCGATGTTCTGCACGATCTCCACCTGCGAGCCGCGGGCGTCGGCGAAGCAAACGGCTTCCACGCCCCGCTCGCCGGTGATGTCCACACCCTCCCCGAGCACGCGAACGCTGGCGAGGAAGGCGCGGTGCACCCGGCGGCCGACCGCGTCGATGCCGTTGGCGAACTGCCGCAGCACCTCTCGCCGCTCGGCCACGAGGTGTTCACCGCACAGCCACGCCGACCACACCCGGTCCGGCGGGACATGGCGGCCGGCCTCCAGCTCGTAGAACTCCGCGTCGATCGAAGACTTCGACAGCTCGCCGGCGGCGGCCAGGTCCTCGTCTGAGGCATCGTTGACGTACAACTCGGCAGCAGTCTCCGGCAGCTTCTCCGCGAACGCAGCGGCTTCCTCGACCTTCTGGTGGAACGTCATGACCGTACGCAGGTTGTACGCGGCGGCGTGCTCCAGGAGCGCGGCCTGCAGGAGCGCCAAGCGCCGACCACGCTGCGCCTCCTCCGACTCCCCAAGAACGGGGGAGGGGTCGCGGATCTCCAACACGTCGATCTCGAACCCAGCGAGGATCTCCCGCTCGATCGCCTCCGACAGCCCGAGCTCGGCGAGCCACGCGCCGAACGTCCCGTTCGGGTCGTCGGCCATGGACGCAATCTCCAACTCCTGGGCCTCCGCGCCCTTCTGCGGGCGGGCCGCGGCGAGGATGCGCGGCGTGGCGGTCAGGTAGAGCCGGAAGTCCGCCGGGATGCGGGCGTTGTCATGGATCGCCGCCCACGGCCGCCCAAGATCACCAGCGGTTCCGTGCGCCTCATCCACGATCGCGAGGTCGAACCCCGCCATGCGCTGGCCGTAGAGCCGTTCTCCGCCCGCCAGAGCGGCCTCCAGCGGCCCGCGAACCTTCCGCTGACCGTCCGGTGCGTCGATGTCCTCACGGTCCACCAGGGAGGCGTACGTGGCGAACACGACCACGGGCCCCCTCCCGGCCCACAGAGCGAGCTGGATCGGGTTCGTGGTGGTGCGTACCCCCAGCTCGTTCAGCACTGCATCGTTCTCCAGCGAGCACACCGCGACCATCGGGGCCCGGTGACCCACCAGACGCCACGCCTGGGCGGTCTGCACGAGCAGGTCCAGGGTCGGGACCGTGACGAGGATCCGACCGCCCGTGAACGACTCCAGCGCGCACGCGGCGGCCGTGATCGTCTTGCCTGAGCCGGTCGCTGACACGATCGTGCCCCGGGCACCCTGCGGGGGAACAGATGATCTAGCAGGGAACCCGACCCAGTTACGGAAAGCCAAAATCTGGCCGATCTGATGTTCCTTAAGTGAAACCCTGCTCATTCCCCACCCCCTTTAGATACGCGAGAGAGCCACGCCTCTCGAATTTGCATCAACGATTCTCTCACCTTCGGAAGGCTCTACACACCTTTATGGGGGGAGCTGGCACCACCCATAACCTGCATCCGCGCCACCCTGGAGAAAACGGTATTGACGACAGACCGGCTGTCAGCGCCTGTACCGATCTGCCCGCCCCGCGGGGACTGCTGCGCTGCACGCCGCCGGGTGAAGGGGGACGGTATCGAGGCCAGTTGGCTTGGCCCGGGCTTCCCGGGCAGGGCCAGTGAGACGACGGCTTCGGCGCCTCTCACTGCGCGTATCTAAGCGGAAAAGCCCCCGTCCGCGATTGCCGATATGACTGTTTCGATGTTCTCGCGTGTAACGCTTGAGACCACCAGTAGGTCCCTAGCCATGAAGCGCCCGATCTGCTCGATCTCCAAAGCTACTGTCTGTGCAAGTCGAACTGGGTCGTAGACCTCGAAGACGCGGGTGCCACCGTCCCACACGACGGTCACGCCACCGATCCATCCCTTCATCTCCTGCATCGCCCAGTCAGACTTGTCCATGGGCGCAGGCCACTCGATTCGAAAATCCATGCCTGAATTATGCCCTAGATGCCCTGGCTTCGGAATACGAGGGCCTTAAAGGCCTAAGGGGTGTCTCCTTTTTTCACTAATGGTACATGCTGCATCAATCTGAGGCAGCCACTTCACTAAATTCCGACACGTACGAGCCCCCCCACCTCAGTAGCCAGCCCGGCCCGCGCTAGCAGGCCCCAACGGTTCTGGAGGCGCAGCCGGAAGGACCGTCAGGCGGGGGAGCGCAGCGGACCCGCCGGCCAGACTGGAGCGAAGCGGAAGCCTGGCCAGCGGGGCAGGACTCGCTGGTCCGGGAGCGCAGCGGACGGACCGTCACCTTGCTTGCGCAGCAAGCAAGGTGACGCGGGTGGCGCAGCCATCCGCCAGCGCTCACGCGGAGCGGGAGCGCAACACCCGTGCGCAGCACGGGTGTTCGCTTGCACATCGCGCAGCGATGTGGTACCCGCTCCGCGGG